>NZ_QUEY01000001.1:0-700426 GCF_003478275.1 Roseburia sp. AM51-8
TCCTATAAGGAGATAAGATCCCTTGAAGACTACAAGGTAGATAGGACAGAGGTGGAAGTGTAGTAATACATGTAGCTGACTGTTACTAATAGATCGAAGGCTTAACCAAGAAGGTTTGATTCAAAGAATCTGTATGAAATTTTGAAGGTGTTATACCTTTTATATTCCTCCTTAGCTCAGTCGGTAGAGCATGCGGCTGTTAACCGCAGTGTCGTTGGTTCGAGTCCAACAGGGGGAGTTTTTTATTACGCAGATATATTTCTGCGCTATATCTTTATGGCTCCGTGGTCAAGCGGTTAAGACATCGCCCTTTCACGGCGGTAACACGGGTTCGATTCCCGTCGGAGTCACTGATTGAAGTAGCACTTATGACTAAATACGTATCGTACTAACTCGGACGGCGCTACGCTTGTTCTCGTTAAGTGCTCATAACAGGCCGATGTGGCTCAATTGGCAGAGCAGCTGATTTGTAATCAGCAGGTTATCGGTTCGAGTCCGATCATCGGCTTTTAATTTGGACCTTTAGCTCAGTTGGTTAGAGCAACCGGCTCATAACCGGTCGGTCCTGGGTTCGAGTCCCCGAAGGTCCACTCTATAGTTAAAGGTTTTGTACTCGATTTCTTTTATTTGGCCTAATGGCTCAGTTGGTTAGAGCGCCGCCCTGTCACGGCGGAGGTCGCGGGTTCGAGTCCCGCTTGGGTCGTTATGGGATCTTAGCTCAGCTGGGAGAGCATCTGCCTTACAAGCAGAGGGTCATAGGTTCGAGCCCTATAGGTCCCATTATATATGTCATCTGATTTGAACCATCATATGTCATATAGTAGTAGCACTTTAAGTGCTCGTAACAGCACTTCGTTTGTTCTCGTTAGGTGCTCGTAACAGCACTTGACTACTAAGTTCGAACATCACTAACGTTCGTTCTCACTAAGGGTCAAGTATGTATCGCACTAAACTCGAACGGCGCTATGCTTGTTCTCGTTAAGTGCTCGTAACAAGCCGCAGTGGCGGAACTGGCAGACGCGCAGGACTTAAAATCCTGTGGTGGTGACATCGTACCGGTTCGATTCCGGTCTGCGGCAGTTCATTTTTTCCTTGACAAACCAAGAAAAAGATGTATAATTAAATATGTTGTGTGAGCAACGTATAAATAGTATGTGTGTGTAGCTCAGCTGGATAGAGCACTTGGCTACGGACCAAGGTGTCGGGGGTTCGAATCCTCTCACGCACGTCTTACAAAAAAGGACAAGGCAAACTGCCTTGTCCTTTTTGTTATAGCCTATTTCTTATGAAATATCTGCATAGCCCCATAAGTGCGGGGAATCTGCTTGGCAGAGACTTTTCGTGATGGGCAGGAAAAGTTCTTGCAAGTGTCGCAGGAGTTGCATAATTGATTTAATGCCGCGTGGCGCTTGGTATCTAAATGCAGGATCAGGGTGGCGGTCTTTAAGGGACTTAGCATATTGCTCTCAGTCAGGCTTATGTCACCCGGATTAAGGTTATCATAGATCTGTGGAAGCAGATCCAAAGGATAGTCATCGCCCAGAAATGACAATTTTTCCAGGTAGAGGCTGCTTTCACCTTCGATCATATGGGCAAAGTCCTCGTATGCCTTAGAGAGGAGCAGGAGGCTGATACAATCCACGATATAAGCCTCCTGTATCTGTTCATGATTGAGATAGAGTTCCGAAAATTCATCAACACCATTCCCTAAGGTCACAAAGCCATAGGCATAGTGAGAAAGGGAAATTTCGGGGAGATCCTGCTTTAAAGAATAATAGGCATAGCAATCGACCAGGGGCAGGAGCGCCTGATAAATCGCCTGGATCCGCCTTAATTCCTTTGCAGGAAAATGAAAACGGTCGCAAAAATCTTTCCAATCGCCGGTGGATAATTTGGGCAGCAGTTTACACTTCATGAGATCCATCCTCCTCCCCATTGCGTTTGATAAGATCTGCAATTTCCCCAAAACGTGCGTTTACCAGATCGTAGTTCTTGCGATGATGGGGAAAGGCACAGTTCATACAGGATTTGACTCCATTTTCTAAAAATTCATAGTTCCCGCCACAGGACTTGCCCAGAGCATAAAGCGGACAATAACAAAAAAGACAGTTAAAGTCAGCCTCCGGGATGCCCTTATGACAGGGAAAATATTCACATTTTTTATTCTGAAAAAATTTATAATATTGACTCATGAGATTATCATACCCTATTTTGCATAAAGTTCAAAGAAAAGATTATATAAGTTAGCCTGCCGGTGGTTTCTTTGCTCAAATTGTGGTATTCTAAGTAGGCATGCATATTGGAAATATCATGGTTATAGTGACCATGTAAATAGCAATAGATGGAAGACCAAACGGAAGAAAACGACAGTTACTCGCGGAGGATTGGAAGAAAAAATGAACTTACTTACTATAAAAAATCTGACGAAGGCATATACCGATAAGGTCCTGTTTGATGGGATCGATTTTAGTCTGGAAGAGGGTGAAAAAGTCGGCATCATCGGGATTAACGGTACAGGCAAATCAACCCTTTTGCGCATTATTGCAGGCATCGAGGAAGGGGATACCGGGGAATATACCAAGGGTAATCATGTGGTGATCAATTATCTGCCACAGAATCCGGAATTTGCACCGGGACAGACGATCTTGGAATATGTCATTGGACAGAACCAGATGCATGGCATAGCAGGAGATACCAGCCTTTCCGGAGACTATGGCGTGGAGGGAGAAGCCAAGAGTATTTTAAACCGTCTGGGCTTTACGGACCTGAATCAGCCGATCGATCATTTATCCGGGGGACAAAAGAAAAAGGTTGCCCTGGCAGCCGTCCTTTTATCAAAAAATGAGATTCTGATCATGGATGAGCCGACCAACCATTTGGATCACAATATGACAGAATGGCTGGAGGGCTGGCTCAAGTCTTATCGGGGCAGTCTGATCATGATCACGCATGACAGGTATTTTCTGGATCTGGTCTGCAATCGTATCGTGGAACTGGATAAAGGAAAATTATATTCATACAAAACAAATTATGAAGGATTTCTTGCGCTTAAAGCAGAGCGGGAGGAGATGGCGCTGTCTACGCAGGCAAAACATCAAAATATCCTGCGCAAGGAGATCGCCTGGATGCAGCGTGGGGCAAGAGCGCGTTCGACCAAGCAGAAAGCCCATATTAAGCGTTATGAGGCTTTGCGCGATGAGGAAAAGGTAGCCGTGGATACGGAGGTGGAGATTGGCAGTCTGTCGACGCGTCTGGGCAATAAAACGATCGAGGTGGATGATATTGCAATCGCCTATGAGGGAAAACCACTGATCCGGGATTTTACCTATCATTTCTTGAAGAAAGACCGTATTGGCATTCTGGGACCAAATGGCTGCGGCAAGACCACCCTCTTAAAAATGATCATGGGAGAAGTGCAGCCGGATCAAGGACGTATTGAGATCGGGGAAACGGTCAATATCGGTTATTATGCGCAGGAGGCAAAGGATATGGATCCGGGACAGCGTGTCATTGATTATATCAAGGATACCGCCGAATATATCCGCACGGAAGACGGCTATATCTCTGCGTCACAGATGTTGGAAAAGTTTTTATTTGCAGGCTCTTTGCAGTACCAGATGATCGGAAAATTATCCGGTGGCGAGAAAAGACGACTTTATCTGGCAAAAATACTGATGGGAGCACCAAATGTTTTGATCTTAGATGAGCCGACCAACGATCTGGATATTTCTACCCTTTGTATTTTGGAAGATTATCTTGACACATTTCCGGGGATTTTGATCACGGTTTCCCATGACCGCTATTTCTTAGACCGCGTGGTCGATCATATGCTGGTATTTGAGTGGGCAGGAAAAATCTCCCTTTTTAACGGCTCTTATCAGGAATATTATGAGACCTATGGCGGGGAGAGTCTGACGGATCCGGGGGAAAAAGACAAGACAGGTCAGCAGACTGGGGAAGAAACGGCAAATCTGTCCGGTGCCCAGGCTTATAAAATGCAAAAGGAACAGAGCAAGAAACTGAAATTTACTTACAATGAGCAGCGGGAATATGAAAGTATCGAGGATGACATTGCAGGCTTGGAAGAAGCATTGGAAAAATTAGATGAGGATATGGCTGCCAATGCGACCAACTCCGTGAAATTAGGTGAGTTGCTGGAGGAGAAAAAGAAAGTCGAGCAGACTCTGGAAGAAAAAATGGAGCGCTGGGAACATTTAGAGGATCTGGCAGCTAAGATCGCAGCACAGTAGGAACGTTCCTTTTGCCACATGGACTGTCCCGTTTGGCACAGATAAGCAAAGAGAAAGAGGTAAGTTTTGATGGAAAAGATTAAGAAGAAATACATAGGGACCGGGGCATTTTACCGGCGTTATTTATATCTGGCGCTGCCAATGATCCTACAGAATGCCATTACCAATCTGGTCAGTTTTTTGGATAATATCATGGTGGGACAATTGGGCACGGAGCAGATGTCCGGCGTTGCCATTGTCAACCAGTTGATTTTTGTCTACAATCTGGCGATCTTTGGCGCGGCATCCGCGGCGAGCATTTTTGGCGCTCAGTATTTTGGTAAGGGCGACCACAAGGGGCATATGTATTCCTTCCGTTTTAAGTTGTATGCGACTTTGCTGGTCACGGTCATTGCCATGACTTTGTTTGCAAGTCGAGGAAGCCAGTTGATCTCTTTATATCTGACAGATACGACAGGAAGCGGAGCGACAGAAGTGGCTTTAAAATATGGTCTGCAATATCTGGCGGTCATGCTGTTTGGTTTGATACCGTTTGCCGTCAACCAGTCTTATGCAACCAATATCAAGGAAACAGGACAGACCATGGTGCCGATGATCGCAAGTTTTGTGGCGGTAGGTTCCAATGCAGTCTTAGATTACCTTCTGATCTTTGGAATCGGACCATTTCCAAAATTGGGCGTTGTGGGAGCCGCACTGGCAACGGTCTTGGCGCGTTATATTGAGGCGGGGATCGTGATCCTATGGGCGCATACCCACCAGACGAAAAACCGCTATCTGGAGGGAGCCTACCGGGGATTCGGCATACCGAAGGCCGAACTTAAAGCAATCCTTGTCAAGGGACTGCCCCTTATGATCAATGAAGTCTTGTGGGCAGCAGGTATGACGACGGTCAACCAGTGCTATTCCATCCGCGGCATTGCTGTTGTGGCAGGTGTCAATATTGCGGCAACGATCACAAATCTCTTTAATATCGTCTATATCCAACTGGGAGCCTGCATCAGTATTATCGTTGGGCAGTATCTGGGAGCGGGAGATTTGGAGGAAGCCAAGGATGCCGATAACAAGATGATCGCTTTCAGTGTATTCTGCTGTGTCATTGTGGCTTTTTGCATGTTTGTACTGGGACGCTTTTTCCCGCGTATTTATAACACTACGGATGAAATCAAATCGTTGGCGGCAAATTTCATTGCGGTATCTGCCATGATCATGCCGTTTTGCTCCTTTTCGCATGCCTCTTATTTTACCCTGCGTTCCGGGGGAAAGACCTTTGTCACCTTTTTGTTTGACTCTGTCTTTACCTGGGTGGTCGTGGTACCGGTGGCATATGTGCTGGCGCATTTTACGGGGCTTGGCATCGTAAGCATTTACTTTTTCGTACAGGCGACCGAACTGATCAAGGTCATCATTGGTTACTTTATGGTGAAAAGCAATGTCTGGCTGGTGCAGATGGTATAGAAAATTCTTACTTGCGCAGTAAGGCAAGGAAACGTATACTAGGAGTAAAGATATGCACGAAACCGAGGTTTTGGGGCTGGGATTGGAGCGCAAAGGAGAAGATATGGCTGAGAGAAATGTAATTTGGAGTGACCGCAAGAGAACTTTATTTGGCTTGCCACTGAGTTTTACAAAATATACTTTGACGGAGGATCGTCTGTTTGTCCAGACCGGTTTTTTTACGACGGTAGAGGATGAGGTACGTTTGTATCGTATTCTGGATGTGAAACTGACCCGTACGCTGGGACAAAAGATCTTTGGCGTGGGAACCATTCAGGTATGTTCCGCAGACAAGAGCATGGCGGATTTTGAGATCGTCAGTGTAAAAAATGCGGCAGAGGTCAAAGAACGTCTGTCAGAATTAGTGGAGAAAAATCGTGTAGAAAAGCGTGTGATCAACCGTGAGTCTATGTTTGACAATGACGGCGATTCTGATGACGATGATGAGGATCTGCACTAAGAAGGTATAAAGCAAAAAGGGACGCTCCTTATGGCAAAAGGAGTGTCCCGAAAGAGGAACTACAGTACGCGCTGTAGTTCCATTTTTTTATTTACGAGTAAGATGTCAGCATATTTGCCCGGCGTAATGGAGCCGACTTGGTCGTAGATGTCAAGGCTTTTTGCCGGATGTATGGTGGCAGCAGCAATGGCTTCTTCCATAGGAACGCCGATCTCGATGGCATGACACATACTGTCATAGAGGTTGGTCACGGAGCCGGCGATGGTACCGTCATCCAATGTGGCAAGTTTGCCTTTGACATGGAAGATCTGACCGCCCAGTTCATAAGAACCATCCGAAAGTCCCGTGCCACGGATGGAATCACTGATGAGACAGATATGGTCAGGAAACATGCGAAAGGCATTGCGGATCATGGTGCCGTGGACATGGATGCCATCGGCAATGAGTTCGGCATAGATATCTTCAGCATCCATGGCGGCACCGATCAGTCCCGGTTCTCTGTGAAGAAGAGAAGGCATGGCGTTGAATAGATGTGTCAGATGGTCAGCCCCGGCAGTAATCGCTTTTTCTGCGGTAGCACAGTCGCAGGAAGTATGTCCGAGGGAAATCGTTACTTTCTCGTGATAGTCTCGGATAAAGTCGATATTGTCGGCGATGTTTGGGGCGACCGTTACCAGACGGATGGCACCCGATGCAGCCTTTTGACAGGCATCAAAAAATGCTGCACTTGCCGGACGCAGATAGCATGCCTGATGAGCACCTTTTTTTGCCTCATCCAAAAATGGTCCTTCCATATTGATACCGGCGATACGGGCATAACCGGATTCCACCGGATTCTGACCGGAAGCAGGTTGATCTGTTCTGACGTTTGCCAGATGGAAAAAGGATGGATCATCCAGACTGGCGTAAGCGGTTTCCAGAGTCTCCTGCGGCAGTGTCATGGAGGTTGGGCAGTAGGTCGTGATGCCGTGTGCTCTCTCATAGGCTAAAATCTTTTTGACACCACCCTTATCGCCATCCGAAAAATCACAGCCGACTGCGCCGTGGCTATGGATGTCGATCAGTCCGGGAAGAACAAATTGCCCTTCAGCATCGATGACATCTGCCTTATCTTCCGTGTAGGCATTCGGCGAGACAAATTTGCCGTCCTCTATATAAATATCTTTTTTTTCAAATCTTTTGTCTTGGGTAAAGACCAGTCCATTTTTAATGATCATAATGTGCATCTTCTTTCTTAAAGTCTTGTGCCAAAAGGGACACTCCTTGTGGCAAAAGGAACGTCCCTAAAGGAGGGACAGGGCTTCTTCGTCGGCAACTACGATCACATCCGGGTGGAGTTGCAGGATGGAAGCCGGAACCTGTGGCGTGATCGGTCCGTAGAGGGCATCGTAGATCGCCTGTGCCTTTGCCTTACCACTGGCAAGCAGGAGGATCTTTTTGGCTTCCATGATACCGCCGATCCCCATGGTAATGGCATGTGTCGGAACTTCATCCATAGAGGCAAAGAAGCGGGCATTGGCACTTCTGGTATTTTCGGAAAGGGTTACCACATGGGTTGCCTTGATATAAGAGTCAGTCGGCTCGTTGAAACCGATATGACCATTGCCACCGATACCGAGCAGTTGCAGGTCGATGCCGCCGCAGGCAGCGATCAGATCATCATATACCTTGCAGGCTTCCTCTGGATCCTCGGTAAGACCGTTTGGTACAAAGGTGCGGTCTTTGTTGACGTTGACATGGTTAAAGAGATTATCATTCATAAAATAGCGATAACTCTGGACATCAGCGGCACCGAGCCCCTTGTATTCATCCAGGTTGATGGTGGTGACCTGTGAAAAATCAATATCTCCCTTTTCGTACCACTCGATCAACTGCTTGTAAGTGCCTACCGGGGTAGATCCGGTTGCAAGTCCCAGCACGGAGGTCGGCTTTAAAATGACCTGTGCGGAAATGATGTTGGCAGCCTTACGGCTCAGTTCCTTAAAATCCTTTACTTTGTATAATAGCATAATATCCACTCCTTGCCTTTTGATTTCTTCTTTGTTATCATGTAAATGAAAATTATTTTCATTTCGAAGGTATAATATCACAATTATTTTCATAATACAATTATTTTTGAAAATCATTTTCAAAAAATAAAAAGGAAAGACGGCGGATGGAACAGCAGAATATCCTATTAAAAATACAGTCCATGGGAAATCAATTTACCAAGAAAGAAAGACAACTGGCAGATTATTGCCTGTCCCATCAGGACGAGATCATATATATGTCGATCACGGATCTGGCGCTTGCCTGTGGGGTGGGGGAAGCCAGTGTGACACGTTTTTGCCGCAAATTGGGCGCGCAGGGCTATCAGGATTTTAAGGTGCAGGTTTCGATCAGTCAGGCGCGGGTCGGAGCGATCTTAGAAGCCCATGCAGACGATAGGACGGGGGTAGAACATAGGCCGGAGCCGGAGGCGGCAGCCGGACAGACGGACTGGGCACAGAAGGTTTTCCTTGCTCACCGGAAGGCTCTGCATGAGACCATGCTGCTGGTGGATGAGAAAACTCTGCTTTCCATCGTGCAGATGTTTGAGCAGGCGGACAGGATCCACTTTTTTGGCGTCAGCGACAGTCTTTTGATGGCCCGGGAGGCGCACAGCAGGTTCGCCCGTGTCATGCCAAAGGTTGTCTGTGTGGAGGATCCCCACTTGCAGGCGATCGCGGCAACCATGATGACAGAGCGCGACGTCATGTTTATTTTTTCTTATTCCGGTGCCAGCAAGGATGCGGTACAGGTGGCGAGATTAGCCCATGAGGCGGGAGCAAAAGTGGCAGCAGTTACGCATTACACCAAGTCGCCGCTGACGGCTTATGCGGATGCCATCCTTTTGACCGGTATGCGTGAGGCACCTTTAGAGAGAGGCTCTATGGCGGCAAAAACGGCGCAACTATATCTGATCGACCTTTTATATCAGAGGTTTTATGAGAGAAACCGCGAAGAATGTCAAAAGAACAGTGAGCGGGCGATTGAGACAGTTGTGCGCGAGACCTACTAAGATAAGCAGGAGGATAAAAGTTTCGGCTTTGATAGAAAATTTTTTGGAGTTGAAACTTTTTTTGCTTCTGTGGCGTCTAATATATAGTTTCGAAACAAAAACAGATGATGGAGGTGAAAATATGCAGTCCTTTTTTCGCACAAAGAAAACAGAAGATGACAAACAGGAAATTGTCGAAGAAGCACTGCTTGCAAACTATGATTCTTACTATCGGCTGGCTTACGCTTATGTAAAAAATCCCGAAGATGCGGGAGATATTGTGCAGGAGGGAGCCTATCAGGCGATCAAAAAGTGCAGGACCTTAGAAAAGCCGGAATACGTTAAGACCTGGCTTTATCGCCTGATGCTCAATGAGGTATTTAGTTTTTGCCGGAAAAAGCAAAAGACGGTGAGTACGGAGGAAGTCGTGACGGAGCCATGGACGGAGGATCGTTATCAGGACATGGATCTCTGGAAGGCGCTGGATGCCTTGGAGGACAAGGATAGAACCGTGATCCTGCTGCGCTATTTTGAGGAGTATAAGATCAGTGAGATAGCAGACATTATGGATGAAAAAGTGAGTACGATCAAGAGCCGTCTGTATCGGGGCATCAAGAAGATGCGTATACAGATGGAGAATGACTGGATATGGGAGGAATAAGCATGGGACAAAAAGATTTGAAAGCATATAAAGAAGATTATGAATCCGTTCATATGAGCGAAGATCAGGTGGAGCAGATGAAAAAAAGGATGCAGCAGGCAAAACAGGAAACGCCAGAGAAAAAGATCATAGAGATGGGAAAAAGAGGAAACCGCATCTTAAAAATAGGGGCGACGGCAGCGGCAGTAGCCCTGGTATTTGTGGCTTTGCCAAATACATCGGCAAGCGTGGCGCAGGCAATGGAGCAGGTGCCGGTCTTGGGAAATCTGGTGAGCGCCGTTACTTTCCGCGATTATCAGTATGATGATGGCAAGAACGTGGCGGATGTCGATGAGCCAAAACTCGTGGCAGGGGATACGGACAATGCCAATCTGGCGCAGTCTGTAACAGAAGTCAATGCGGAGATCGCAGCGATCAGCGAACGCTATATCACAGAGTTTGAGAACAATATGAGAAATCAGGGCTATCAGGATATTACGATCAAACATGAAGTGATCAGCACGACTGATGATTACTTTACCTTGAAACTCATGTGTTATCAGGCGGCAGGCAGCGGCTCGGAAGAAGATTATTACTATACGATCGATCTTGCGACCGGACAGCGTCTTGCTTTAGCAGACCTTTTCAAGGATGGTGCAGACTATGTGACACCGATCAGCAAGAATATCAAAAAGCAGATGCGGGCACAGATGAAAGCGGATGAGAATGTGATGTATTGGATCGACGACCCGGAAGTGCAGAGTGGAACTTTGATGCGATCGCTGCTGACCAATCCTTTTATCTAAATGACAAGGGCAACATTGTGATCTGCTTTAACGAAGGCGATGTCGGACCGATGTCTATGGGCTGTCCTAGTTTTGAGATCCCACACAAAGTGGTTTCTGATATTTTGAAGTAGTGGCACACAGGACGAAGAATGGCAGATAGGAGATCAGATATCTGGCATTTGTCTCAAAAAGTGTAACCATGGCAAAGATGCCGAGAAGTGCCAGATGGATCAGACATTCCTCTGATGTGGAAGGACGCTTCAACAAGAGAAAAGCATGATAGAAACAAAGCAGTAAGGTGCAGATCCAGACGATCTGCGCCAACTGCACATAATAAGTGAAATATTTTCCACCGGTGCCGATGACATAGTCGGCATCGGTATTTTTCATATAGTAGAAATTTTCTAACAACCGGGAAATCCCGTCCGATCTTTGTGGGATATATTCATCAAAATCTGCGCCCTCTTTGCCCCAGCCAAAGGTTCCGTTGGAAAAATTACAGACAGTCTTTCGCAGGACATGATAGAGATAACCGGAGAAGCCATATCCTGCAAACGTTTCTTGAGCAGGGTCAGATTGGCATCTTTTTTTGCATCGTAATCGTAGATGGATGTCGAGAGTTCATCGTCGGTTTGGCTGTAATTGCCGATGGTCTTTTCGTTCAGTCCCATCATGGCATAGTGAGCGAAAGATTTTTCCACGCTCTTATCCGGTGCTATAGCCAGATAGGATGTCATGCCTTTGGAAGCAAGCGCTGAAAGGGCAAAAAGAGCGGCAAAGGTGCAAAGCATCACGATTGCTTTTTTCAGACCATACTGAAATTGCCCGCGTACAAGGTCCAAGGCAAAAAGGATAGCCAGTGCGATCAGGATGATGAGATTGGTCGGTTTGAGCAGGCGTCCAAAGATCGCAGGCAGGCAGATCAGAGAGGTTTTTATCCAAAGTGGCATAGTATCTTTTCGCTTCATTTGCAGGTAGAGGTAAAAGGTCAGGATCGGCAAAGGCAGGGATAAAATATCGCTGTAAGGGACAAAGATCCAAGGGGTCAGCCCAAAGAGCAGCAAACCCAGAAGAAAAGTACCACTGACGACCGCGCGGGAGTCTGTCAGAAGCAGGACGCAGCGGCAGGTCAGATAGAGGGCGATATTACTGCAGAGGATGCCAAAGGGGATCAAAAGATAATAGCCGTCTACAGAGAAAAACTTTCCTATTTGCAGGAAAAGCACCGTAATAAAATAAATGCAGGTATTGTTGGGATTGGTGGCAAAGTAAGTCGGAGCATAAGGGTAGACTTGTCCCTGCACAAAATACTGGGCGCTGATACGTACGATCCCGACATCAAAGCCTACATAAAACCAGATATGATAGGCGATAAAGACCTGTAAAAGGAGGGCGAGCAGACAGGCAAGGCGCAGATGCCCTAAGTTGGCGCTTGTGCACCTTTTTCCCATAAAACGCTGCCACAGATACAGGAGCAGGAGACAGGGCAAGAGGTAGCAGGCGATCGGGGCGATTTCCTTTAAGTAAGGAAGCTCCACGGTTCTCTGGAAAAAAATGAGGGCAGTAAAGATAAATGCCATCATGATAAAAAAGACCATATCGAAAAACTTATATTTTTGCATAATATTCTCCAAACAACAAAAACTTAACGAAAATATGCTATCATTATATCATAAGTAAGACATGCAGGGGGACGGGATGAAGAAAAATCGCATGACCTATCTGGATATGGCAAAGGGGATCGGTATCCTGCTTATGATCGTGGGGCATACTATATCTTTGGGCTGGCAAAAGGATCTGATATATTCCTTTCACATGCCTCTTTTTTTTGTGTGCAGCGGCATGACGATGACATGGTCAAACCATTGGCTGGAGTGGAGAGAGGCTGCCAAAAAATCGACAAAACGCCTGCTCTTACCGGCACTTGTTCTGTTTATGGTCATGACTTTATGGACTTATCTTGTGGAAGGGCAGTTTGACGCGGCATACACAAAAGACTTTGCCCTGAATCGGCTGGCAAGTCTTTTGCTGGCGAGTGGATCGGATGTCATGGTCTTTGGAAAAGAGGTTGCAGCGATCGGTCTGCTCTGGTTTTTGCCGGCTCTTTTCTTTGCTCGGCTGCTTTTGGATGCCCTCCATGTGCTGATGCCGAAGAAATGGGAAAGCCTGGTTATCCTTGCTTGGGCACTGGTTCTTACCCTGCGCCTGTCACTGCCGCTGGCTTTGGATCTGGGACTTGCCGGGATAGGTTTTGTGGACATCGGTATCTGGCTAAGAGAAAGATTGCCACAGTGGGAGCAGGAAGAAAAAAAGAAGATTGCGACAGGGGATAAAGTTCTAATCGGTGCAGGTATCTTCTGGTTTTTGGCATTTCTTTTACAGGAAAAATCCGCCGTGCCCGCCTTTGACATGGCAAAAAGAGACTATGGCATTACTTTTCTTGGGCTTGCCATGGCTGCCTGTGGCAGTCTTAGCCTTATACTTTTGTGCCGAAAGTTAGAAAAGTATGTGCGCGCGGATGGTTTTCTGGCGACTTGTGGCAGATACAGCATGCTGCTTTTGTCCATACATTATCTGGCTATCTGCCTTATCTGTATTATGGATCTCTTTTTCCTATGGGAGTAGTCCGGTGCCTGTTTCGCCTTGTACTGGAGGTTTGTTTTAGTTTTTTCCTTATACTATGGAAGAAAAAGAAGGAGATACAGCAGGAGGTCTGGTGGAGCCGTATGGGATTTTTAGCGGTCTTTCTGCTACAGATGAACTATCTGCTCTTTTGCCGTTTCCCGGGAGGCTTGCAGTATGATTCCATCAATCAACTGACCCAGGTTGTGACCGGACAGTACAGCAACCACCATCCGATCTATCACACACTCTGGCTGACACTGGGCGTAAAACTGGCAGAAATATTGGGCGGAGACCTGACGTTGGGGGTATTCTTCTTTACCGTCATGCAAGTTCTTGTTTTTTCCTATATGGTGTCCTATCTTTTAAAGACCTTGCAGCAGATCGGGATCAGGCAAAGATATCTGGGGATTATTCTGGGATATTTCCTGTTTTTTCCTTATCATCTTTTCTTTGCTGCTTATGTCAATAAAGATACACTTTTTACCTGCTGCGGTGTCATTTTTGTTGTGTCATTTTATCGTTTGTCCTGTGCGCATTTTGCAGGATCAAAACGAGCAGATGTCTGCCATATGCTGATAGGTGGGCTGGGCGTATCTCTCTTGCGGAGCAATGGCTGATTGCCATTGGAATTTTGTTCTTTATCTTTTGGCTGGGGCACAAAAAGGATGGCGAGAGCATCCGGCTGGCGGTCATGGGATGTGTGGTGGCAATCTCTGTGGTCTTAGTGGCTGGACTAAGACTATTCCCGGAGATTGGGCAGGGGTATGAATCTGAAAAATTATCCATTCCCATCCAGCAGATTTCGCGCGTGATCGCAGAAGATAAGGAGTTATCAAAAGAGGAAAGGCAAGCGGTGGATGCATTGTGCCCGGAGGTCTCCCATATGACGGGGCAGACCTTTTCACAGTTTATCCATGACAATTACAATCCATGGCGTGCAGATGAGATCAAGGGACAGATCCAATTTTGGGGCAGGGATGCTTATCTAAAAAAGCACAAACTGGCATATCTGAAACTCTGGTTGTCGCTCGGGCTTCGGTATCCGAATACCTATTTTGAGGCATGGGTTCGTATGACAAACGGCTATTGGGGCTGGCGGGGGCATTCCGATTATCATCATTTTGTTTATAAAAATGATCTCGGGGTAAAAAATGTGATCCTGCTGCCGAAGGTCAATCAGGCAGTCAATGCCTATCTGCTTTTTATGCAGGAGAATACGATCATGAAATATTTCTTGCATCCGTCAAGTGCATGGTGGTGCTGTGTTGCCTTTTTGCTGATGCAGTTACGAAAAAAGCGTGAGAGGGGAAATCTTTATGTACTGCCACTGACGGTGGTCTGGACACTTTTTGTCGCGGTACCGCTGAATGGGGAAGTACGCTATGTTTACATATTATATGGATGCCTGCCGTTTTTGGCAGCGATTTTATTTGACCGGACCGCGGAGTAGTGGCTCGGTCTTTTTATGCCACACATGTAAAAACATGTGTCTTGTCACCTGACAAGCACTGTGGTATACTCCTAAAAGTATTAAGAAGTACAAAGGAGCAATTTATGTCAATCGTAGAGGATATCATCAGATTAAAGGAAGAAAAGAATGCGGTTATCTTAGCGCATTATTATGTGGACGAGGAAGTGCAGGATATTGCAGATTACATCGGCGATTCTTTTTATTTGAGCAAGGTAGCGACAAAGACGGATGCTGACCGCATCATCTTTTGTGGCGTTGAATTTATGGGAGAGAGTGCCAAGATCTTAAATCCGGACAAGCGTGTTTTTATGCCGGATGCGACAGCAGACTGTCCGATGGCACATATGGCGACCGGGGAGGAAATCGAAAAGGTCAAAGACCAGTATGAAGATGTGGCTGTTGTATGCTACATCAATTCGACTGCGGAATTAAAGACCATGGCAGATGTCTGCGTGACTTCATCCAATGCAGTGAAGATTGTGCGCAAACTGCCAAATGAAAACATTTTCTTTATCCCGGACCGTAATCTGGGATCGTATGTGGCAGAACAGGTGCCGGAAAAGAATATTATTTTAAATGCGGGTTGCTGTCCACGCCATGTCGCTATTACAGCGGACAAGGTAAAGGAGGCGAAAGCGGCACATCCAAATGCCCTTTTTGCAGCCCACCCGGAGTGTACCAAGGACGTTTTGGTGCAGGCAGATTATATAGGAAGTACCTCGGGTATCATTGACTACGTTGTAAATACTAACCACGACGAGTTCATCATCGGTACCGTGGATGGCGTTTTTGCTGAGATCAAAAAGCAGGCACCGGGCAAGAAACTTTACACGGTCAAGGATCAGCAGGTCTGCGTCAATATGAAAAAGGTGACTTTGGAAAAGGTTTTAGATGTTTTGGCACATGATACCAACGAGGTCTTTGTAGAAAAGAATCTGGCAGAAAAATCCATGAAGCCTTTACAAAAAATGCTGGAATTAGGCCAGTAATGTTTGGAGATGTAAGAAAATGAAAACAGATATTTTAGTTGCAGGATGCGGCTGTTCCGGTCTTTATCTTGCACTTAATTTGTCCAAAGATAAGGAAATACTGATCGTGACCAAGTCCGATGCCCAGAGTAATGATTCCTATCTGGCCCAGGGCGGCATGTGCGTGCTTACAAGGGAAGATGATTATGATGCTTACTTTGAAGATACGCTGGCTGCCGGACATTATGAAAACGACCGCAAATCCGTAGAGATCATGATTCGGTCATCGCAGGATGTTTTAAAGGATCTGATCGGCTGGGGCGCAGATTTTAAAAAGGATGCGGATGGCAACCTGCTTTATACCAGAGAGGGCGCGCACAGTGCCAAACGTATCGTCTTCCATGAGGATATGACCGGAAAAGAGATCACGAGTCACCTTTTGGCAGAGGCGAGAAAACGTGAGAATATCAAGATCATGGAATATACCACACTTGTAGATATTGTCAGCGCAGATAATGTTTGCTATGGCGGCATCCTTTGTATGGCAGACGGAACTCTTGAAAAAGTCAGTGCAGAAGAAGTCGTGCTCGCGACCGGCGGTGTCGGCGGTGTCTATCGCCATTCGACCAATTTCAGACACCTGACAGGTGACGGCATAGCCATGGCGATCAAGCATGGGGTGGAACTCAAGGACATCACCTATGTGCAAATCCATCCGACGACTTTTTATTCCACAGAAAAGGAACAGAGGAGTTTTTTGATCTCTGAGTCTGTGCGTGGGGAAGGTGCCAAATTATATGACAAATATGGCAACCGTTTTGTCAATGAACTTTTGCCGCGGGATCTTTTGACCCAGGAGATCCGCAAGCAGATGGAAAAAGATGGTACGGACTATGTCTGGGAAGACCTGCGGGAGATCCCGGCAGAGGAACTGGATTCCCATTTTCCAAATATTATTGAGCATTGTCGGCAGATGGGCTATGATGTGCATAAGGAATGTATTCCGGTCGTGCCGGCACAGCATTATTTTATGGGGGGCATCAAGGTCAACCATGAAAGCAAGACAAGTATGGAACATCTGTATGCCGTAGGTGAGACTGCCTGCAATGGTGTGCATGGCAAAAACCGTCTTGCCAGCAATTCCCTTTTGGAGAGTCTGGTCTTTGCAAAAAGGGCAGCATTGGATATGACGGAAAACCCGGGCAAAAGGGATGAAGATGCCGGGCGCAGGATCATGGATGCGATTGACCTTTCGACCTATGAGGATCGGGAGGCTTTGGAAGAAGAATATCAGTCAATGGTGCAGCAGGCAGTCAAGGCAAGTTCATAAGAGATATTTTTTAGAGGAGAGAGATTATGTTTGATCAGGTAACAATGACATTAAATGTAGACCCATATATCAGAAGCGCATTACAGGAGGACATCACGAGTGAGGATGTCAGCACCAACAGTGTGATGCCGGAGGCAAAACTTGGAGAGGTGGATCTGATCTGCAAACAGGATGGAATCATCTGTGGTTTACAGATCTTCAGCCGTGTGTTTGAGATGCTGGATCCAAAGACAAAAATCGAACTTTTTGCAAAAGACGGGGACGCGGTAAAAGCCGGGGATCATATGGCAAAGGTGACTGGGGATATCCGTGTGCTTTTGTGCGGAGAACGTACGGCACTCAATTATTTGCAGCGCATGAGCGGTATCGCGACTTATACCCATCAGATCACAGGCATGCTGGAAGGTACCGGCATCAAACTTTTGGATACCAGAAAGACAACGCCAAACAACCGTATTTTTGAAAAATATGCGGTTCGTGTGGGTGGAGGAAATAACCACCGTTATAATTTGACAGATGGGGTTCTTTTAAAGGATAATCATATTGGTGCAGCAGGCGGCGTGAAGGAAGCCATTGCGCGCGCCAAGGAATATGCGCCGTTTGTCCGCAAGATCGAGGTGGAAGTCGAAGATCTTTCCATGGTAAAAGAGGCAGTTGAGGCTGGTGCGGACATTATCATGTTAGATAATATGGATCATGATACCATGGCACAGGCAATGGCGATCATTGACGGAAAGGCAGAGGTCGAAGTCAGCGGCAATATGACCGAGGAAAATCTGGCAAAATTATCCGGTCTGGGTGTGGATTATGTTTCCAGCGGTGCGCTGACACATTCGGCACCGATCATGGATATTTCCTTGAAAAATCTGCATCCGATCGGAGCGTGAGGTAAGAAAAGTTGAGTGGAGAAGAACGTAGAAATCAGATCATTCATATTTTGCAATCGAGCGATACGCCTATCTCCGGTGTCAAACTGGCAAAGATGCTTGATGTGAGCCGGCAGGTCATTGTGCAGGATGTGGCATTGCTCCGTGCTAAGGACATCTGTATTCATTCGACCAACAGGGGCTATGTCATCGACAAGAATCAGGAGACCCTGCGTGTCTTCAAGGTCATCCATACAGAGGAGGAGACGGCAGAGGAACTACAGACCATCATTGATCTGGGAGGCTGGGTCAAGGATGTCTTTGTCTATCACAAGACCTATGGTGTGATCCGTGGAGAACTGAATATCCATTCCCGCTATGATATCGAGCAGTATATTGCAGAACTCAAAAGTGGCAAATCCAGCCAGTTGATGAATGTGACATCGGGCTATCATTATCATACAGTTTATGCGCGGGATGAGGCGGTCCTAGACCGGATTCAGGAACTCTTGGGAGAAAAAGGATTTTTGGCGAAATTGCAGGAATATGAACCGGTGAACTTTTGGGAAGAATCCTAGAGATAAAATCCGCAGATACATTTTGTGTCTGCGGATTTTTTTATGGGCGTAAGTGAGAAAGCACTGGGGGCGGGCAGGCGCAGGCACTAAGAAAAATATTAGGAGCCAATTCGTTACGTCTCTTAAAGAGACAATTTGTTTGTAACGAAACTGTCTCTTGCACGGCTTCGACAGTCGAGCGGATGTGTCCGTCTGTGGCAGATATTCAGGGGCGTCACTTATAAGAGGTGCTAAGGACTTGTTCTATTAGAAACAACTAGTTTGTGGCAACCGGCGCAAACGAACATCCATGTGAGGTTGCGCCTCTCGGGTACATCCGTGTACCCGAGTTGCCTAGTTATTTGCAAGTCCTAAGCACCTCTAATGCGTTTTGCATTCATATCTGCCACAGACGAACAGCATCCTGGGAGACTGTCTAACCTTGCAAAGACAGTTTTCATAAAATAAAACAAATGCCTCTTTATAGAGACGTAGAATTGCGCGACTTTTTTCTTAGTGCCTGCGCCTGCCCGCCCCCAGTGCTTTCTCACTTGCGCCCCAACAAAAAAGAGCGCCCCACAAAGGAACGCTCTAAGTCTTAGTATTCGATCGAGATATCGCCCGTGTCACTTGTGACGGTCAGGGTCTGTGTGTTTGCTGCTGCAGCATCCTGCTTGTAGTGGCTCCGGAAAGAACGATCATTGATCTCAATCTCGCCTATATCACAAGACAGATCCATCTTGTAGGAATCCAGCGGTGACGGAGTCTCAACATCAATATCGCCGACATCGGAACTAAGTGCTGCTGTCTGGAAAGTGACATTTTCCAGTGAAATATCGCCAACATCGGACTGGAGAGTGATGGTGGTAAAAAGATTGTCTGAAATATCAATATCTCCAACGCTGGAGGAAATATTCAGGGTATCGGTGCCTAATCTTTCCATAGTAAAGTCACCGACATCAATCGTTCCGTCGATCAGTTTTAGAACGGCATCCTTAGGAACCGTGATCTTACAAGTACAATCGGCATTGTTGGTCAGCCCATGTACTTTCTTTGTCTTTTGGCTGATATAAAGTGTTTCATTTTTTACCTCATACTGTGGCAGCAGATTTTCTTTGTTGGTCTTATAAGAAATCGCATAGGTGTCGCCATAAGCGATGCTAATATCAGATACTTCCATTTCCAGATGGATGTTTGAAAAAGCCGCCACTTCTTCGTATACTGTACTTCCGGATAGAAAAGACTCGGAGTCATTCACATCATCCAGATCATCACTCATGTCAGACAGCCAGTTGCCAGCCGGAAGCACTACATGAACGAGTAGTCCGATTGCAATACAGATAACAGTGATAATGGTTAATAGGGTTAAATACCATGTTCTTTTTTTCATAAGTAACCTCCTTAGTCAGCCCAGATATTCTTTATACATTTGTGAACGATGGCTGCCAGCGGCCAGATGATCCAGGTCATATACCAGTCAAAACTTAAAAAAGACCAGATCAGATAGGCTGCGGAAATGGTAGGCCAGTAAACAGACATGATGGCGGCAACCGTTTTATTGCTGTAATTTTCCTGCTTTTGATAATCTACATACTGTCCGCCCATGGAACGACTATCGTTGAGTTTTAAAAGGGTGTTAAAACCATCCATCTTGATGGATGTCAAAACGATCATAAATACACCGATGGCTATGATGATGAGTACCGCAGCACCGGAAATATTATCGATAAAGTCAGGCAGTGGCAAAGCATCCATGATAATGGCAGGTACAGCGCACAAAACGCAGAAGATGATGCCGACACTTAAGAGAACGGCATGTGTGGTGCGATACATATTGCGTCTGTCATGCACATATTCCGTGGTAGCAAAATCTAAAGAACAGTGCTGATGTTTCATAAATTCCCAACGGTTCATGGTAATGCCGGAAGTAACAAAAAGTGCTACTGCAATGGCTATGAAAAGAAACATGCCGATCACACCAAGAGCCTCCATGAACGTTTCTTTTTCGGTGAGTTCTCCGATGTTGCTCATAACGATCGTAGAGACCGGGCTCAGGATGCACAAGAGTACGCCAAGTGCAATCAGAAAGGCATGGCGGGAAGATGCTTTCAGGTATTCTTTTACTTCAGTAAGAGATACCATGCGCCCTGCTTCAAAGGTCTGGCTGTGGTGTAATACACTGTCAATGCCAAGATCCTCTGCCAGTTCATCCAGATTGCCAAACTCGGCGATCACGGTTCCGATGGCTTCGTTCTCTGTCTTGCCATCGGCAATGAGTTCCCGGTATTTGTCTTCCATCATCTGTCCGAGTTCGTATTTGGCTTTTTGCACTTCGGGGGTGTTTGGAAGATTTAAAAACATTGTCTCTAAATAATTTTTAATAGCGTCCATAACTATTCTCCTTGTTTTTTGATAAATTTTTCTACGACTTCTTTGGTTAATTGCCATTCGGCACATTTTTCATGATAGTATGCCCTGCCGGCATCGGTGATGCGATAGTAGGTGCGGCGTTTCCCGGTGTCCGGGTTGTTGCCGTCAAAGGAAGTGATGTAACCGTTCTTCTCCATACGGGTAAATGCGGAGTAGAGCGTCGTTTCCTTGATGCAGTATTTCTCATCGCTCATCGCCTTGATCTGTTTGGAGATCTCATAGCCATAGGATGGCTGATCCCAGAGCAGATACAGGATCATGGTATCGTTGTAGCCTCGAATGACATCGCTGCTGATTCTTGTCATATCATAGATCGCTCCTTCCATTTATCTGTCAAATGTCTGTTACTACGACAGCCAATGCTACGACTGACATTGCTACGTCTGTCGTAGTAACAATATATGACATTTCCTTGGGATTGTCAATAGGGAAAAAGAATTGTAGAATAAATCTATATCAAAAAAGGACGGAAAAGAAAATGCTGAGACGAAAAGTCAGAGGGTACGACAGTTTTCGATGTATTGCCGGAGATTGCCCCCAAACCTGTTGTGCAGGCTGGTTGATCGAGATCGATGATGAGGCTTTAGAGGGCTATCAAAAGGAGACAAGTGCTTATGGGGAGACCTTGCGCGCACGGATCGATTGGGAGGAAAAAGTATTCAGACAGGATGCGGACGCACGCTGTGCCTTCTTGCGCCAGGACGGTCTGTGTGATATGTATTGTCACTTGGGCGAGGACAGCCTTTGTTTGACCTGCACATCCTATCCCAGACATACCGAGGAATTTGAAAATGTCAGGGAATATTCGCTTGCTATTTCCTGTCCGGCAGTGGCGGAGCAGCTTTTAGCGACCACTCAGCCGCTTTCCTGGGAGACTTGGGAAGATGATGAGATAGAGGAGCCTTATGAAGAATTTCATGGAATTTTATATGAAAAATTAGTTGTAATGCGCGAGTCTATGATCGCCATTATGCAGGATCGTCGGATTCCTTTTGCCATTCGTTGTCACACCATGCTTAGAAAGGTAAATGCCATGCAGGAAGCCTTGGATGAGGGCAGATGGGAAGCCTGTCTTTTGGACGCCAAGGCGGCAGAGGATGCTAAAGAGGGTGTGAGAGCCTTTGCTTCCTTAGAAGATATGCATGTTCTGTTCCGCAATCTCTATGCCCTGGAGCCGCTTTCTTATATGTGGCGGGAACGTTTGCTGGCGGCAGAGCATCTTTTATATGAGACCGATCAAGAGACCTATACGCATCTGCAGCAGGAATTTGAGACCAGCCAGCCGGATCTTTTTGTCAAGATGGAGCAGATCGTCGTTTATTTCATTTTTGCCTATTTTTGCGGAGCCGTTTATGATGAGTATGTCTATGCGCTGGCGCAGGAGGCAGTCGTAAATGCCTATCTGATCCGTGAATTGTGGCTGGCAAAATGGCTTGAACAGGACAAGACCATAACGATAAAGGATATGGCAGAGATCGCTTATCGCTATTCCAGGGAATTGGAACACTCCGAAGAAAATCTGGAATGTATGGAAGAAATGATGGATGGGCAAATTTTAGTATAGATGTATGTGTGGTAGAGGATGCGAAAAAAGAAAGGCGATACCATGGAAAAAAATTCAAATCTGCATTATGTTTTGACGAGCCATGTGGCAGATCGGGGGAGTGACGGACAGTATTATTGCCGTGCCTTGCAGACTGTCATGGTGGGGGCGTATTGTTATTGTACTTCCTGTCCGCTTTTTGGCGGATTTTCTCAGTTCGGCAATATGGAGGAGGAACCGGAGTGCTGGTACTATGACATGGAGGAGATGCAAGAGGAAAAACGTCTGCCGGAAGAACAGGAGATGCGGACGGCGGGCTTGATCTTAGCGGGGATCACGGGGGAGTTCCCGGACTATCTGCCCCAGGATGAGACAGCCAGACCCTTTTCTGTTATAGAGCGGGCAATCCAGTATGCAGCCGAGGCACATAAGGGCGCCGTGCGTAAGGGCAGTCTGGTGCCCTACATCGCACATCCTATGGAGACCATGATGCTGGTGGCATCCATGACAAATGACAATGAAGTGATCGCGGCGGCGGCACTGCACGATGTCGTGGAGGATACACCGATCACGATCGAGGAGATCGAGGCAGAATTTGGACAGAAGATCGCTTTTTATGTGGCACATGAATCGGAGAATAAGCGCGAGGACAGACCCAAGAGTGAGACCTGGAAGATCCGCAAGCAGGAGCAGTTGGAAAAGACAAAGGATGCCAGCCGATCGGTCAAATGTATCATGCTGGCGGACAAGTTATCCAATATGCGGGCGAGTCTGCGTGATTTTAAACGGGATGGGCGCGCTATCTGGCAGAAGTTTAATATGAAAGACGAAAAAGAACAGTACTGGTATTATCACGCGGTCGCAGATGTGGTAAAAGATCTGGCAGACACGCCCTGCTATCAGGAATACATCAGTATTTTAGATATTGTCTTTCATGATCTGGATGAGGAAATGACAAGGGATCTATAGGCAGGGAATGGTGCAGTCGAGTTTTTGACTCAGATATTTGCAGCAGTCTTTACGGTGGGCATCATCCGGGCAGTAGAGGCGGAGGCTGATGGCGATGGCATTCGGGCTAAAGGTCTTTAAGAAGTCCCTATCAGTTTTTGTCATGGTTGGAAACTGTCCTTTGCTAAAAGATAATTCAGTGGAAATATGATTCAACTTTGTAAACGCAGTCAAAAGAGCATCCTCCGGCTGATGCAGGTCTAATTGGATCTTTTGGCAGGATGCCAGTTCAAATTCACAGGTAGAAATGATCTGCAGGCAAAGATGCAGGCGACCGTCGATATCCGAGGCTTCCATGAGGATATCCGGTCGCTTTTCTTTTACGGATAAGAAATAGGCTTTGGCACCGGCAATGTCCTCTTTCCTAAAATAGGTAAAGAGTTTCTGGGCAGTCTCTTTGGTTTCTTTTTTTTCGCCGATCAGACCGACTTTACATTCTTTGACGCGTAGGTGACGATACTCGCACCAGACCATAAGGAGAAACTCGGAGATAAAACCATAGAGTCTCTTGTGGTAATCATCATAGGTATCCAGGGCAAGCAGTGGATGCATGGCTTCAAAAATCGGAAAGAGAAAGGCACAGTATTCATCAAAGAGAGGCTTGGAGCAGATCATCATATTGCCAAAATAAGTATGGTTTTCCTGCAAGCGTTTGGCATAGAGAGGATAAAAGTCAGGGTAGAGTTTGGCAATGACCTGACCGGCTACCGCAAGATCCTCCGGTGTGTGATTTTCTCCAAAACCATAAGCATAAGAAAAATTCAGGGTCAGGCATTTGGAGGTTATCATGTCATAATCTTTGAGGAGTGGAGCCAGTTGTGCCCGGGTAAAAATACTGCCGGCATCATTTAAAAGATAACGCCGATAATGGCAGACACCGACATAATCCAGATCTTTTACATTTTTCCAGACCCAGTAAAGACCGGTCAGTTCGCTATAATAGCAGTTCTTAGCAGAAATATTATCCCCGGTATCATCGGCAAGATAACCCAGATCTTCATGCGTGGCATGTCCGACCTGCAGGGGAACATAGAGCGGGTCCGGCGGGGTATCAAAGATCTTGTGGGTCATGGCAAAAATTTGGATCTTCATCAAAAACTACCTCTTTAAAAATGAAACTTTACTAAAGACTACTATAGTACAGGAAGAACAAAAAGAAAAGCAAACGAATACTTGCTTTATGGAAAAATTTTGTTATAATTATAGATGGATTTGTTTGTTGAACCGCATTACCACTATAAATAGGAGAGCATTATGGCATTATCCATTGGTCGCATGGGAGCGACAACATCATATTCACAGATCCGTCCGCAGTCTTATGCACTTTCCAATGAGTCACAGACTTCGGCGGCATATGAAGCATCCAAGACACAGAGTCTGCAGGGGATCGGAGCCGTTGATCCGGTACAGTATCCGAATGCACAGACCGGCGGAAAGAGCCTGGCAGGCATATCTTCTGCGCAGGAGGTAGAGCAGGCTTACAATGCGATCGCATCCGCCTTTGAGGGTGTGACGACTTTTTATGGACAGGATAGCGTGGGATCTTCTTATGGTATGCTGGGATCACAGATTGATGTTTATGCATAGATGAGCAAATAGAATAGAGACAGGGATAGGACGATCCGCTATGCGTGGATCGTCTTTTTTACGGAAACTGATGATTACAAAACGGTTTCCTTGACGCTGTCGACAAAAGATGATAAAAAATAAAAAAGACCGATAAATCGGTCTTTTTTGAGGGGAGTATAAATAATTAATAAGGGGTGTAAAAGGAAACTTCCTCTTACATGGCTAATTATATAACGTCCTTTTTCGGATTGCAATAAAAAAATAATAAAATTTTTATAAACTTTTCTATAGGGATATTCATTGACACATTTTTTTACAAAAGATAATATGTAATTATCTATGATTATGGCTAGAGAAAGGTTTGTTTTATGGAGACAATACAACTGGTGGCACCTTGTCATTTTGGCATGGAGGCAGTTTTAAAAAGAGAGATCTACGATCTCGGATATGATATTACAAAGGTGGAGGATGGCAGAGTGACCTTTGAAGGGGATCTGGAGACCATTTGCAGGAGTAATATCTTTCTGCGCACCGCAGAGCGCGTCATGGTACAGATCGGCAGATTTCGTGCCACGACCTTTGATGAATTATATGAAAACATGAAGGCTTTGCCATGGGAAGACTGGATTCCACAGGATGGAAAGTTCTGGGTCAAAAAGGCTTCTTCTGTAAAAAGCAAACTTTTCAGTGCATCGGATATCCAGTCCATTTGCAAAAAGGCAATGGTAGACCGTTTGAAGATGACCTATCATACGGATTGGTTCAAAGAGGACGGCGCTTCTTTTCCGGTGCGAATCTTCTTATTAAAAGATGAAGTAACGGTGGCACTGGATACGACCGGCGATCCTTTGCACAAGAGGGGCTACCGGACATGGACAAGCAAGGCACCGATCTCTGAGACACTGGCCGCGGCTCTTATCATGCTGACCCCGTGGCGGGCAGACCGCATCCTGGTAGATCCTTTTTGCGGCAGTGGCACTTTTTTGATCGAGGCAGCCATGATGGCGGCAAATATAGCACCGGGCATGAACCGGTCCTTTACGGCAGAAGCATGGACACATTTGATACCAAAGCAGATGTGGTATGATGTGGTAGAAGAAGCCGAGGAGATGGTAGATACGGATATTTCCTGTGATTTGCAGGGCTACGATATTGACCCGGATATGATCCGTATTGCGAGAGCCAATGCCAAGCAGGCAGGCGTAGATCATCTGATCCATTTTCAGCAACGTGATGTGGCAGACTTAAAGCACAGCAAAAAATACGGCTTTATCATTACCAATCCGCCGTATGGAGAACGCCTGGAGGACAAGAAGGATCTTCCGGCACTCTATACGACGATCGGACAGGTCTATCGTGATTTGGATGCATGGTCAATGTATCTGATTACATCCTATGAGGAGGCAGAGCGTTATATCGGACGCAAGGCGGACAAAAACCGCAAGTTATACAATGGAATGATCCGGACCTATTTCTATCAGTTTATGGGTCCGAAACCACTGAAGAAGAAGGATAGGGTATGAGATATTCCAAGAGATATATAGTACTTACGGTCATACTTCTAGTGACCTTTCTGGCAAAACTCAATACTTGGAATGATGAATATGCGGATGTGACAGCCTTTCGTGGCGCCAAGTTGCAGGACGAGGTCTTTTATCCGCTCAAGGCGCGCAGCATCAATGAGGAGGGCAATCTGCACTTGACGGTGGGCGAGGACACTTACGGTGTGGCTGACGGTATCATCATGGGTGACCATATGCAGGTCATGGCATCGCTTTCCTTTGTGGAGGACTTTTTTGGATGCAGTGCCTCTCTTTATGAGGACAAAAAGATCCTCTTAGATTATGGTGACCGCTCTTATACCTTTTATATCAACAGTCTGGATGCCAAGCGGGATGACAAGGCGATCACTTTGGATGTCATGCCGGAGTTGCATGAGAAGCAGGCATATCTTTCTTTGCAGGATCTGTGCCGTGAGTTTGGCTGTACCTATAGTTATGATGAGACCAATTATCAGGCGACGATCTCGGGTGATCTGCAAAAAGGAAGCCTTCCGGCATCCTATGATCTGCGGGAGAAAGATCGTGTGTCCGCTGTGCGCAACCAGGGCGACACTTCGACCTGCTGGGCGCAGGCAGCACTTTCTGCCTTGGAATCCTCTCTTTTGCCGGAAGAAAAGTTTTCCTTTGATGCAGACTCTATGACCTCGGACAATGCTTATCAGGTAGATACGTCTCTGGGCGGCAACTATACCATGGCGGTATCTTATCTGGTATCCTGGATGGGACCGGAGCAGACAGGGGAAAAGACCGTGGATAAACATGTGCAGGAAGTCCATTTTTACGATAGTGATGACATCGACGATATCAAATGGGCGGTCTATCAGCATGGCGGTGTATCGACATCCATTTATGCCAGCCTATCCACGACAAATTTAAGTAAGTCTTCCTATTATAATAGAAAAAAGAATGCCTACTGCTATACCGGGGCGGAAAAGCCAAATCATGATGTTGTGATCATTGGCTGGGACGACCATTACAGTGCGTCCAATTTCCCGGGAAAAGTGGCGGGGGACGGAGCCTTTATCTGTCAGAACAGTTGGGGCGCGACCTTTGGCGAAAATGGTGTGTTTTATGTTTCCTATTATGATACCAATATCGGCGATCAGGCGGTCTCATATGCTGGTATAGAGGATGCGGACAATTACGATACCATTTATCAGTCAGATCTGTGTGGCTGGGTCGGACAGGTCGGTTACAATAAGGCCAAGATCCATGCTGCCAACATTTATGAGGCAAAAGAAGATGAACAGATCGAAAGTGCAGGCTTTTATGCACTGGGCAAGAATACGTCATATCAGTTATATATGGTTACAGATTATCGCAACACGGCATCCCTTGCCAGCCGCGTGGAAGTGGCGCGGGGCGAATTGGAAGATGCGGGGTATTACACCATTCCTTTTGACAGACCTTATAGCGTAAAAGAGGGAGATAAATTTGCCATTGTTGTGGTATTATCCACACCCGGTATGGATCATCCTATGGCGATCGAATATCCGGCAGATGCTCTGAGCCAGCATGCAGATATTTCGGATGGCGAGGGCTACATCAGTAACAACGGGCTGGATTGGGAAAGTGTCGAGGAGACCGCCGGCGGCAATCTTTGTCTCAAAGCCTATGGAAAGAAAGTGGAAGAAGACTAGACGATGGGAAAGATGATAGGATGAAGTTAGAAAAAAAAGTCGTGGGTCTGGTCGCGACCATATTGCTTGTATTAAGCGTAGCAGTCTGTGGTATTTTCCTGGGCATCCCGGATCTGCATGTGTGGGCGCAGCAGAAGCAGTTGCAATATGCCACACAGGTGGAAAAAGGCGAGTCGGTCTTATCCCTGATGCAGGCGGAGACCGCCGTTTTAAAAGAGGGGCAGCAGGACATCGAGATGCAGGGACAGTTGCGTCTGGAGATCCCGGAGGAAGTAAAGACCGCAGATGTTAGTATCGAGCAGAATTATGTGGATCAAGAGGTGCGGATCTATATACCGGAGATCAGCCAGTCCTATTTTTATGATTATCCCATGATTGGCAGCAGCGACCATATTGACGACATCAAATATGATGTGGAAAATAAAAAGGGGCTGATCGATATCCTTTTGGATAATGTCTATATTACGGATGTGACCTGGCAGGACCATTATCTTTATATGGATTTTGTGGCACCCAGAGATCGCTATGATAAGATCGTGGTCATTGATGCCGGGCATGGTGGCAGTGATCCGGGAGCAGAAGTTCTGGGAACCGATGAAAAAGACATTGATCTGGCGATCGCAAAAAAGATCCTGCCGTATTTTAAAGATCAGGACAAGATAGGTATTTTCTATACGCGAACCGATGACAGCAGCCTGTCACTGGAAAAAAGAGTAGGGCTTGCTAATACTTTGCAGGCAGATCTTTTCCTGAGCATCCACAACAATACGACGGCGAGCGGCAGGATGTCCGGGATCAATGGTACCGAGGTCATGTATCATGCAGCAGATGAAAGCGGGGCGTCCAAAGCCTTTGCCCAGACCTGTCTGGATCAACTTTTACAGACACTTGGTTCCGGGAGCAAGGGCGTTGTCGTGGGGGATGATATTTATATCATTCGGACGGCGCAGATGCCGGTAGCCTTGGTGGAGATCGGATTTATGACAAATCAGGAAGAACTGGATAAATTAAAGAGTGATGAATATCAGGAGGCAGCCGCAAAAGCACTTGCACAGGCTGTGCTCCAGACATTGGAGGAGTAAGACCATGAAAAAAATTATTTTTGCTACAGGCAATCAAAACAAAATGCGGGAGATCCATGAAATCTACGAAGATCTGGGCTATGAGATCCTTTCTATGAAAGAGGCAGGGATTTCTGTGGATATCGTGGAAGATGGAAAGACCTTTGAGGAAAATGCCCTGATCAAAGCCAGAGCCATCGCAGATCAGGTGGATGCCATCGTTCTTGCAGACGATTCCGGGCTGGAGATCGATTATCTGAACAAGGAACCGGGCATTTATTCTGCCAGATACATGGGCGAGGATACCTCATACGACATCAAGAATGCCAATCTGATCGAGCGACTGGACGGTGTGCCGAAGGAGAAACGTACGGCACGGTTTGTCTGTGCTGTGGCAGCGGTATTCCCGGATGGCAGCGAAAAGGTGGTAAGAGGCACGATTGAGGGATATATCGGTTGGGAGCCGGAGGGGGAGAATGGATTTGGCTATGATCCGATCTTTTATGTAGATGCCTATGGATGCAGTACGGCGGCTATGTCCCGCGAAGAAAAGAACGCGATCTCCCATCGTGGAAATGCATTGCGTAAGATGAAGGAAGAATTGATTAAATATGAGAATACTGGTTGTTAGTGATACACACAGAAAACATGATAATCTGGATATCGCCATAGAAAGGGTCATGCCGGACCGCATTTATCATCTGGGCGATGGCGAAGGATGCGAGGACTATATCGAGGCGGTAGCGGAATGTCCGCTGGAGATCGTGCGCGGCAACTGCGACTTTGGAAGTGATCTGCCGGCAGAAGTGGTGATGCAGGTAGGACGTCATGTAGTCATGCTGACACACGGACATTATTATAATGTAAATTATGGAACGCAGATGCTTGTGGAGGCTGCCAAGGAAAAAGGTGCGGACATTGTATTCTACGGGCATACGCATGTGCCGGAAGTGACGTATGAGGAGGATATGACCATCATCAATCCGGGAAGTATCTCTTATCCGAGACAGGACGGCAGAAGACCCTCCTATGTGGTCGTGGATGTAGACCCACAGGGAGACCTGCATTTTAATCTGATCTATATGTGATCTTTGCAAAAAATAAGATGACGAAAGATGGGAAATCCGCCTGTGGCAAGGGCTGGCAGGGCTTGGAAAAAGAAAATAAAAAAAGTGAAAAAAGTTGTTGACATTTATCTGACTCTGCCATATAATATTACTTGCGTCACGGAGAGACGACGCGGTAATACATCGGGGTGTGGCTCAGTTTGGCTAGAGCACCTGGTTTGGGACCAGGGGGTCGCAGGTTCGAATCCTGTCACCCCGACTTGTATGCGGGTGTAGTTCAATGGTAGAACATCAGCCTTCCAAGCTGAATACGTGGGTTCGATTCCCATCACCCGCTCTTTTATTTATGTGTTCGTAGCTCAGTTGGATAGAGCAACGGCCTTCTAAGCCGTGGGTCGGGGGTTCGAATCCCTTCGAGCACATTTGATGTTACTATTTCTTGTCATTATGCAGGAGGTAGTAATATTTTTAAGTAAGACCTTGTCTTACTCATCTCAATATGGTGGGTATAGCGCAGTTGGTTAGCGCGCCAGATTGTGGCTCTGGAGGCCAAGGGTTCGAATCCCTTTATCCACCTTTGTTGCGATAGAGCAACATTATGAAGTTGTTGGCTATCGCCAAGCGGTAAGGCACTGGATTTTGATTCCAGCATTCGCAGGTTCGAATCCTGCTAGCCCAGCTATCTTTTATAACATGGGATACTAGCTCAGTTGGTAGAGCACCTGACTTTTAATCAGGTTGTCGGGGGTTCGAATCCCCCGTGTCTCATTTCTTGAAAACATTAAAAAACCGTTGCAAAACCTTGTAAAATCAAGGCTTGCAGCGGTTTTTTGTCATATTCTTTTTCTCAAAAACAACGTGAAAAAATTATCAATTCTTGCTATCGTTTTTCCCCACCTGTATAATAAAAATTACATAAGTATGAAAGGTCTTTTTAGAATAAAGGGGTAGTTCTGAAAAGGCGAAGAAAAAGTAAAGGGGGATTTTACATTGAGTAGATTAACGGTTATGACAGATGATCGTGCATCGTCTACGACCTTGACACTTGCCAAGGAATTTAAGCAGCGAATCATCGCCAGCCCACCGGGAGTTTGTCTGGTGGAGATGCAGCTTGCCATGTTAAAAGTATGCCATGCGCAGAGTTGCGGAAAGTGTGTGCCATGCCGGGACGGCTTGGGAAAATTGGAGGATCTGTTGGAGGATGTCCTGAACAATCGGGCGACAGAGAATACACTGGCTCTGATCGAAAAGACAGCAAAGAATATCGAGTTGTCAGCAGACTGTGCAATCGGATTTGAGGCGGCACGTATGGTGCTTGTGGGCTTGGACGGCTTGCAGGAGGACTACATTTCGCATGTAAAGCATCACAGATGCAGCGGTAGTTTTGAACAGCCGATCCCATGTATCGACCAGTGCCCGGCACATGTAGACATTCCGGGCTATATCGCTCTTACCGGAGCGGGCAGATATGAGGATGCTGTGCGTCTGATCCGAAAGGATAATCCGTTTCCGGTGGCGTGTGCATTGATCTGTGAGCATCCTTGCGAGCAGAGATGCCGTAGAAACATGCTGGATTCTTCTGTCAATATTCGCGGACTCAAACGGTCTGCCGTAGATTTTGCAGATCAGGATTCCATTCCGGTACCGCCAAAGGCAGAGCCTACAGGGAAGCGCATCGCCATCATCGGTGGCGGACCAAGTGGACTTACGACAGCTTATTTCCTGCAACTGATGGGACATCAGACTGTGGTATTTGAGGAGAAACCGGCACTTGGAGGAATGCTTCGCTATGGTATTCCAAATTATCGTTTCCCGAGAAAACGTCTGGCGCAGGATATTGATTACATATTAAAGACCGGTGTGGAAGTGCGCCTAAATACACAGATCGGACGTGATATTTCAATGGAAGATCTGGAAAAGGAATACGATGCCGTTTATATTTCCATCGGTGCACAGACTGACAAGAATTTTGACATTGAAGGAGCAGACAGCCTGAACGTTATCTCAGCAGTCAATCTGCTGCGCGACGTGGGACTGGAAAAGCGCTTAGACTTTAGCGGACTAAAGGTAGCCGTTATCGGTGGTGGAAATGTTGCCATGGACTGTGCGAGAACAGCTATTCGTGCCAATGCGGAAAAGGTAAGCATCATTTACAGACGTCAGGAAAAAGACATGACAGCATCACCGGTAGAGGTGCGTGGAGCCATTGAGGAAGGGGTGGAATTATTTACCCTGCAGGCACCGCTTCGCGTGGAAGCAGATGAAGAAGGCAAGGCAGTGGCACTCTGGACGCAGCCGCAGATCAGTGGACTTTATGACCGCAATGGAAGACCAAAGTCCAATAAGGCGGACAAGGATCCAATCCGCATGCCGGCAGATATCATTCTGGTTGCCATCGGACAGGATATCGAGAGTGAGCAGTTTGAAGAACAGGGCATTTCGACCAAATGGAACCGTATCATCACGGATGAGGGCGGTAAGACAACAGGAAATCCTGGCGTATTTTCCGGTGGAGACTGCGTATCCGGACCGGCAACCGTGATCAAGGCGATTGCAGCAGGCAAGGTCGTGGCTGCCAATATTGATGAATATCTGGGATATCATCACGAGATCACCGTAGATGTGGATATCCCATCTCCTCTTATGAATGACAAGTTGCCAAGTGGACGTATCCATTTGACAGAAAGAGAAGCGTGTGAACGCAAGAACGATTTTGACGGCATTGAGAATGCTATGAGCCGTGAAGAAACGATTCAGGAAGCAGCCAGATGTCTGCGCTGCGATCACTATGGATGTGGAGTACTGAGAGGAGGTAGGGAATTAAGATGGTAAATGCCAAGATTAACGGAATAGAAATTCAGGTAGAAAAAGGCACGACGATTTTGGATGCCGCCAGAGAAAAAGGCATTCGCATCCCTACGCTCTGCTATTTAAAAGAGATCAATGAGATCGGCGCATGCCGTGTTTGCTTAGTGGAGATCGGTGGGAAAAAGAATCTTGTTGCTGCATGTAATAATGTGGTGGAAGAGGGTATGGAAATCTTTACCAACAGTCCCAAGGTGCAGTCTGCAAGACGTACCAACGTGGAATTGATCTTATCACAGCATGATTTTCGCTGTGCCACCTGTGTAAGAGGCAATGATTGTAATCTGCAGAGACTTGCCAGAGAGTTGAATATTATTGAAATCCCATACAAGATCGAGATCGAGAACCAGCCATGGGATCATTCTTTCCCGATCATCCGTGATTCTGCGAAATGTATCAAATGTATGCGCTGTGTGCAGGTCTGCGACAAGATCCAGACCATGGGCGTGTGGGACATTATCAATACAGGCAAACGTACCAGTGTAAGCACGGTAGATATGCAAAATATCGAAGATATGGATTGCGCCCTTTGTGGACAATGCATCACACATTGCCCGACCGGTGCACTTCGTGAACGAAATGATACGGTTAAGGTCATGGATGCCATTATGGATCCGGATCAGATCGTGATCGCCCAGATCGCTCCGGCAGTTCGTGCCGCATGGGGCGAGGGCTTTGGACTTTCTACAGAGCAGGCGACAGTAGGGAAAATGGTGTCTGCCGCAAGACAGATTGGATTTGATTATATTTTTGATACGGATTTTTCTGCGGATCTGACAATTATGGAAGAAGGACATGAGTTGTTGGAGCGTCTTTCACATGAAAAAGATGCAAAAATGCCAATGTTTACGTCCTGCTGTCCGGGCTGGGTACGCTTTATGAAATCGCAGTTCCCGGATTATGTAGACAATTTATCTACAGCAAAATCGCCACAGCAGATGTTTGGAGCCATTGCAAAGACTTATTATGCAGATATCTTGGGTGTGACACCGGACAAGATCACCTGTGTTTCCATCATGCCTTGTACTGCCAAAAAGTATGAATGTGCAGTGCCACAGGTCAATGACAGTGGAGCAGATCGGGATGTCGATGTTTCGCTTACAACGCGAGAGTTTATCCGTATGCTTCGTGCAGCCCAGGTCAATATCGATACCTTGGAAGAAGATGCTTTTGACGAACCGCTTGGTATTGGTACCGGAGCGGGTGTGATTTTTGGTGCGACCGGTGGAGTCATGGAGGCAGCACTTCGTAGTGCATACTATTTTGTGACCGGAAAGAATCCGGGGGCAGATGATTTTTCTATTGTACGTGGAGAAGATGGCATTCGGGAAGTGACCGTGGATATTGCCGGTACGCCGGTGCATGCAGCCGTAGTCAGTGGACTGGGAAATGCCAGAAATCTGATGGAGCGCGTCAGCAGAGGCGAGGTCTCTTATGATTTCGTAGAAGTGATGGCCTGTCCGGGCGGATGTGCCGGAGGCGGTGGACAACCGATCCATGATGGCTTGGAATTGGCATGTCAGCGTGGACAGAAGTTGTATGCGCTGGATAAGGGAAGCCAGTTGCGCTTTTCACATGAAAATCCGGCGATCGTCCAGGCTTATGATAAATTCTTAGATCGGCCACTGTCGCATAAGTCGCATGAACTTTTGCACACCAGACAGGCGGAATGGGATTTATAAGAAGATACACGCATTGTGTCATTTATGAAAAAGTTTCTTGCAATTTCTGATAGGGGATAGTACAATCAGTAGCATATCAACGGATATTATTTACCAAGGGGAATTTGTAGGAAAGGGGGCAGAGTTATGACAAATGAAGAATTGCTGGTAGCCATGACTAGGGTCATGTCAGATATGCTGGATGAGAAGTTAGACAAAAAGTTGGATGAAAAACTGGATCAGAAACTAGATGAAAAGTTGAATCCGATCAAGGCTGATATCTCAGGATTAAAGCAGGATGTATCAGGGCTAAAGCAGGATGTATCAGGGCTAAAGCAGGATGTATCAGGGCTAAAGCGGGATGTATCAGAACTAAAGCAGGATGTATCAGGGCTAAAGCGGGATGTATCTAACTTAAAGTCAGATATGGCAGAGCAAAAGGCAGAGACACAAAGTTTGAAGTCAGAGATGCAAGGACTCAAGACAGAGACACAAAGTTTGAAATCAGAGATGCAAGGACTCAAGACGGAAACACAAGGCTTAAAGGAGCGTATGACAAATGTCGAGATACTTCTTGAAAATTATGTTGTGCCGAGTCTGAAAGATCTGTGCAAGGTTGTCAATACGGAGTACAGAAGGTATGAAATATCCATCGAGAGTCATGAGCAGATGAAAACAGATACAGATGTTTTGAAGTCGGTTGTATCCGATCATTCGGAGCGCGTTAGTCACATAACGCAATCTACATCTTGTCGTATTAATTGAGCAAAAGAAGAGAGCGTGGGGATTGAAATCTCCCTACGCTCTTTTTGAAATACCTTACATCAAGATATCATATTCTTTTAACAATTCTTCCTGATATATTGGATCTTGAACACTGCGCGTCAAATCTTCCAGACGATTATCGGCTATCAAAGACTGGTTCAGACGATTGATGATATCCTGCCCCATTTCCTGTCCAAGTCGCTTACCGCGTTCTTCCCCTAAGGCGATTCCGTCCTGATAGGACTCTGCTTTTTCCATTTTGATATGTTTTTCCTGATCGTATTCAAATAAGCACACGCGTAACACCTCCGCTCGATTCTTTCGCAGAAAATCCAAACTGCCAAAATCCTATCAAAATACTATGGAAACACAGCAAAATCTTGCAAAATGCCAAAAATCCTACGGATTTGCGGCATTTTTTGTGTAAAAGGACATTGAGAAAAATGTCAAGATAACATATAATAAGGCAGTATTATACAAACAAGGAGGAAAATTCAATGAAAAAGTTTGGTATTAAAGAAGTCGTTGCGACCGGTATCGGAACAGCACTCTTTATCGTGCTTACAGAGGTGCAGATTCCATTGGGAATTATTCCTAACACTTCATTACAGCCAAGAGCAGCAGTCCTTGCATTTTTAGCAGCAGTATTTGGACCAGTTGTTGGTGGCATTGTAGGTATTCTTGGTCATGCACTTGGCGATGCTATGTTTTATGGTAGTATCTGGTGGAGCTGGGTTATTCCAGAAGCTGTGATTGGTATCGGCGTAGGCCTTTTCGCTAAGAAGTATCAGATCAAAGAAGGCGGATTTGATCGTAAAGCAATTGTACTTTTTAATATAGTACAGATTGTAACAAATGCGGTTGCATGGATTCTCGTTGCTCCGGTACTAGACATTGTCATCTATTCAGAGCCTACCAATAAGGTATTTGCACAGGGTGCATGTGCATTTGTAGCAAATATTATTATTACAGCAATTCTTGGAACTCTGCTTGGCATGGGTTATACTAAGATTGGTGCAAAGTCATCAAGCCTTACAAAAGAAGACTAATTATTAAAAGGAAATGTGATTGTGGAACCTATTATCGAGTTTAAAAATTATTCGTTTAAGTACAATTCACAGGTAGAACCAACTCTCCGGGATATTGACCTTAGCGTCTATCCCGGAGAAAAAATTCTTATTATAGGGCCATCCGGGTCAGGCAAATCAACACTTGCCAACTGCATCAACGGATTGGTTCCTTTTTCATATGCAGGAGAGAGTACCGGTGAGTTATATATTGGAGGAAAGGAACCGAAAGACCTGGGCATTTTTGGACTATCCAAGATGGTCGGCACTGTTTTACAGGACACAGATGGACAGTTTATCGGATTGACGGTAGCGGAAGATATCGCCTTTGTATTGGAAAACGACTGTATGGAAGAAGAAAAGATGCACAGACGTGTGGATGCGATTGCCGATATGGTGGATGTGAAAAATCTTTTGCACCATGCACCGGGAGCATTGTCAGGTGGACAGAAGCAACGTGTGTCTATGGCAGGCGTCATGATCGATGACGTGGATATTCTGCTTTTTGATGAGCCACTTGCCAATTTGGATCCGGCAACAGGAAAACGCGCGATCGCATTGATCGATTCCATCCAAAAAGAACAGAATAAGACCATCCTTATCATTGAGCACCGTTTGGAAGATGCTTTATATAAGGATGTAGACCGTATTGTGGTCGTGGGTGATGGCAGGATTGTTGCGAATATGACACCGGATCAACTTTTATCTTGTGATATACTGATGAAAGAGGGCATCCGTGAACCGCTTTATGTGACGGCATTGAAGCATGCAGGCTGCACGATTTCCGAAAAAGATCGTCCGGCACATGTGGAGACCATGGATTTTTCTGCCTACAAAGGACAGGTACAGGAATGGTTTGCCAGTGCCCAGACACCGGCAAAGGGAAAAAATAGCCAGGTGGCTCTTGCCGTAGAGCATTTGGATTTTTCCTATGATGCCAAGCACCCGATCTTACAGGATATTGATTTTTCGGTAAATAAAGGCGAAATGATCAGCATTGTTGGAAAAAATGGTGCCGGAAAGACGACTCTTTCCAGCCTGATCTGTGGCTTTTTGCAGCCGGATAAGGGCAGGATCCTCTTGGATGGTCAGGATATCGCACCGCTTTCCATCAAGGAGCGTGGCGAAAAGATCGGTATTGTCATGCAAAATCCAAATCAGATGATCTCCAAGGCAATGATCTATGATGAGGTGGCTTTGGGTCTTGCCGTGCGCGGTGTCTCGGAAGATGAGATCAAGGAAAGAGTCTATGAAACACTCAAGATCTGCGGTCTTTATCCTTTCCGAAACTGGCCGATCTCAGCCCTGAGTTTCGGACAAAAGAAGCGTGTGACTATTGCTTCTATTTTAGTCATGAACCCACAGATCATGATCTTAGATGAGCCGACAGCCGGACAGGATTACCGTCACTATACGGAGATCATGGAATTCTTAAAACGGGTAAACGAAGAATTTGGTACCACCATCATTATGATCACGCATGATATGCATTTGATGCTGGAATATACGGATCGTGCCATTGTGATCGCGGACGGACAGATGATCGCGGACGACACACCGGCAAATATCCTGACGAATGGGCAGATCGCAGATCGGGCATACTTAAAGCAGACTTCACTTTATGAGATGGCAGAAAAATGCGGTATCCCGTCACCGTCTGCGTTTGTTGAATGCTTTATCAACTACGAAAGGACGGTGAGATAATGGCAAAATTATTTTCTTATGAAGAAAAAGGAACATGGATGGAAGATCTGTGTGGCGTTACCAAACTGATCTTCTTTCTGGCATGGACCATCACCTGTATGTTGACCTATGATACCAGGGTACTTGCCATTATGCTTGCGACCAGTTTAATCTTGTTTAAACTATCCAAGACCAGTTGGGAACAGGTTGGTTCCGTTTTTAAGGTGATATTGGTATTTATGATCATCAACATTCTGGCTATTTTTATCTTTGCACCGGGACAGGGAACAAAGATCTATGGCACAGAGCACATCCTTTACAGTCTGGGCGGCCGCTGGGTGGTAACCCAGGAGCAGTTGTTCTATGAACTCAATGTTGTGCTCAAGTATTTTACGATCGTGCCGGCGGTATTTATGTTCATCATCACGACCAATCCATCCGAACTTGCGGCATCATTGAATAAACTTGGCGTAAGTTATAATATCGGTTATGCGATGGCGATCGCGCTCCGCTATATCCCGGATGTGCAGGATGATTTCCACAAAATCAAAAATGCACAGGAAGCGCGCGGAATCGAGATGTCCGGCAAGGCAAAACTGATGGATCGAATCAAAAATGTGTCAGCCATCATTTTCCCATTGATCTTTACCAGTATGGATCGGATCGACACGGTCAGCAATGCCATGGAGTTGCGTGGTTATGGAAAAAATAAAAAGCGTACCTGGTATATGGGGCGCAAACTTGCAAAAGCAGACTATGCGGTCATGATCGTAACTCTAGTCGTTATGGTCATAGCACTTGTGGTTACATATCATGATGGAAGCAGATTTTATAATCCATTTATTTAAGACAAGGTAGGGAAGGCCTATGAAAAAAAGAGGCAAGATCATATTAGGGATTTTGGCAGCACTTATCGTGGTCGCCGGTGGGGCATTTTATACTTGGGCGCAGCAACCAAGTTCCCGCTTACTTTTATCCTCCATTTATTTTATGGAGGTCACACTGAAAAATCCGGGCTATCTTTTGCATGATATTGATATTATGGAGATGTGCCGTGACTATGGCAATGGAGATACCGAACTGACCGGTAAAGTAGGACTTTCCGGTATGCAGCAGGTAAAATCTTCCATCTATTTTGATGTGGATGCCAAGCGGTCTTTTGCACAAAAGCGCATTTCTTCCAAGATGGATATGGATCTTTTGTGGGTCGATATGGGCGAGTTGGATTTTTATGCAGAGGATCAGACGGTCTACATGGAAGCCCCGCTTTTGGGGGATGATATTGGCTATGCCTTCCCGACGGGGCAGGATCTCTTTTTGAAAATGCCGGATCTGACTTCTGATATCGATAAAACATGGTTCAAGGATCATATGCAGGATATTGCAGACCTGACCAAGCAGATCTCCATCGATCAGACGGGTAAGACCATCGAAGATGAAGATGGCACGGTCAGTGAGGAGTTTGTGATCACCATTCCGCAGGGATGTGGACAGTTTATCTGGGATCTTTTAGGAATTGATGCCCCGGATTATGATGTGGTCTGCTCCATGTATCTGACCAAGCACAACCATTTGCGCAGGCTTTCTGTGGATATGTCGGATGTCTTAGATGGTGCATCCATGGTCGTTGATGGCGAGGATGTCGGCACTGCCTATATGTATTATGAACTGCCGGACGATGAGCGCGTAGAAATGAAGATGGTGCGCAATCCCGACTATTCTCATTGGATCGATGCGGAAATGACCTACTATGCCAATACCGGCAAACAGTACAAGATGACATCCCATATCACATGGCAGGAGGCAGAGGATGGATTTAGCCTGAAGGCTACGGATATGGTCATGACCTGTGACGGAGATACGATGGCAAAAGGATATTTTAAAGGGCAGATGAGGAAGGTGACCGAAGGACTGCCGGATCTTTTCGACGATCAGGCGGACTACATTCATAATCTGGAAGCCCTTGACTGGAAAGAGGTACGAGACGATACCGAAGGCTTTGTCAATGATGTATTAGGCAAAACATCTTTCTCGGTATTTATGGATGATGACAAATAAAAAATGACAATAAAAAAGACAGATGCTCTGGTGCAAGATAAGCGCCCAGGCATCTGTCTTTTTATTAGCCTATTAGCATTTTTCCGGTTCCGGATAATCTACGCCGAAAGTCTCGACGGTCACTTTTTTCATTTTCTGTTCCTCTAAAGGACGATCAGAGTAATCGGTTGCGGTCTCAGCAATCTTGTTGACTACATCCATGCCCTCGATGATCTGACCAAAGGCCGCGTACTCGCCGTCCAAGTGTGGGCTGGTCTGGTGCATGATAAAGAACTGGCTGCCAGCGGAATCTGGGACCATGGTGCGTGCCATGGAAAGGACACCCGGTGTATGCTTGAGGTCATTCTGGAAACCATTGTGAGAAAATTCTCCGGCAATGGAATAGCCAGGACCGCCGGTACCTGTGCCGGTTGGATCGCCGCCCTGCAGCATAAAGCCGCGGATCACACGATGGAAGATAATACCATCATAGTAGCCCTTGTTTACCAAGGAGATAAAGTTGTTGACTGTGTTTGGTGCAACATCAGGATATAATTCTGCTTTCATGATGTCGCCATTTTCCATTTCTATGGTTACGATAGGATTCTGTGCCATATGAAATACCTCTTCTTTCTAAAAAATTGTCGCTGCCGATAGCAACAACGAAATATGCAATATATTATAGGTCATATGAGGGATGGAGTAAAGAAAAAATAATATTGGTTTTTGTCAGACTTTTGAAATAATTCAAAAAGGTCTTGCCAAAAGGAAAAAGACTTGTTAATATCAATCTCACCATCTTATGAGATGGCATCTTTTTTCGACGGCGTATCGCCGGCTTATTCCGATTTGGGTATGCTTTATGTCCTTTTATGCAAAAATGAAAGGATGAGAGAATATGCAGGATATTATTAAAGAATATGGACCAGCTATGATCACCGTGGTTGTGATCGGAGCAATGTTGATCTTGGTTTCGACACTGATCGGTAAGGATCAAAACAGTATTGTCGGTGGGGCTTTTTCCCAGTTACTGACGTATTTCTTCACGAAGAATGCGCTGTAAGGGGGACGACATGAGTGAACGGATGATCGCATTGGGTAAAAGTGGTGATTTTTTCGGACCGCTTTATCCCTATATTATCGATGATGATGTGACGGATGTGGATTACAACGGCAGAGAGGTCTGGATCACGGACAGCGATAATTGTCGTCATGTATGCAAAGATCTGATCTTAAGTCAGGATTTCGTGGACCAGTTTACCGGGCGCGTGGCAAATGGTGTGAGCAAGGCATTCAACCGGCAAAATCCGGTCTTGGAGGCAGAGACGGCAAGTCTGCGCATTACCATTGTGCATGAGTCTGTGTGTCTGACCGGGCGCAGCATCTGCATCCGCAAGTCCCTGCCCTATGTGCGGCTGCATGCCAGACAGATGATCGCAGAAGGCTATTGCAAAGAGGAGGTTTTAGACCTGCTTTTGTCCTGTGTGGCAGACCATAAAAATATTGTAGTGGTAGGCGAACCGGGAGCGGGCAAAACGGAACTCTGTAAATTTTTATCCGGTTATATCCCGGAGGATGAGCGTGTGATCACGATCGAGGATACGACGGAATGGCATTATCCCAGTATGCATCCAGACCATGATTGTCTGGAACTGCGGATCAACCGGCAGATGGACTACACGCAGGCGATTAAGACCTGTCTGCGCCTGAATCCTAAGTGGATCATGCTCTCGGAGACTAGGTCTAAGGAAGTGGTCTATCTGATGGAGTGTCTGAGTACGGGGGTACACGGCATGACGACTCTGCACACGTCGGATGTGAGAAAGATACCGGATCGTATGTTAAATATGGCGGGAAATGAGCGGGATGCCGGACGCATGGAAAATGATATTTATTCCTTTATTGATGTTGGAATTCTGGTGCGCAGGCGCGGCTGGGAAGATAGCATGGAGCGTTATCAGATCAGCAGATATATCGATCAGGTCTGCTTTTTTTCCAGAGAAGATGGAAAAAATCAGGTGCAGATCGTGGTAGAAGATGGAAAAGTGATTTCCGATGCATGGGGAGAGAGGAAGGGAACGTATTATGAAGCGAAAGTTGCTATGGGATGAATTGTATCAATATGGCTATGTTTTTTCCTGGAAGAAAAGTCTGGGGATGTATGGTGTTGTGGTGGCATTTGCCCTTTTGCTGGGGCGGTATTTTCATCTGGATGGGATCTATCTTGTCCTTTTGTGTGGCTGGTGTGCCTTTCTGTTTCCCTTTTTTCTGCGCAATCTCTATCGCAACCGCTATGGGCAGTTGCAGTTTGTGGAAGCAAACACCTATATGGAGCAGTTTTTGTACTCTTTTCAAAAATCGGGCAAGGTGCTGGTGACCTTAAAGGATGTAGAAAAACTTTTGGCAAAGGGCAGGATGCATACCTGTATCAGGGATGCGATCACCTATATTGAAAAGACCTATGGGGAAAATCAGGTGGAGGCGAAGGCGCTGTCGCGTATCGAGCAGGAATATCCCCTGCAGCAGATGGCAACCATGCACCGTTTTGCCTTGCAGGTAGAACAAAATGGGGGAGAATATGGGGATGCTATCTTACTGATGCTGGATGCCAGGCGCATGTGGGCAGACCGGGAATATGAACTTTTAAAGGAGAAAAAGAGAAAGCGGACGCAGATCTTGGTCTCGGTCGTCGTATCTTTGCTTTTGTGTTCTGCCTTTGTCTATGTGGCAAACGGCATTTCTATGACAATCTCCGATTATGCCCTGGTTAAGGTCACAACCCTTGCCACGCTTTTGATCGATCTGTGGATCTTTTATGTGGCGGATAAGAAACTGGCAAGTGGCAGTATGGAAAAGACCTGCGATGAGAAAGACTTACTCCGCCAGTATGAAAAAGTAAAGCGGTGTGATGCGGCAGGCAAAAGAGAATTGGGCTATGGCATTGCAAAAAGAAAGGTGACCCGTGCCCTGCAAAAGGTCTTTCCGCAGTGGCTCTTAGAAGTGTCTTTGCTCCTGCAGAGTGAAAATGTGCAGGTGGCGATCATGGAATCCTATGAGGAAGCACCCCTGCTCTTAAAGCCGGAACTGCGCCAACTGATACAGGATCTGCAGCAGAAACCGACAGACATGGAGCCCTATCTGGCATTTTTGCAGACCTATGCCCTGCCGGAAGTACAGTCCTCCATGAAGATGCTTTATTCTTTGTCGGAGGGCACCGGGGGCAATGCGTCCAGCCAGATCAGTGATATTATCCGTAGAAATCAACTGCTTTTCGATCAGGCACAGAAGATGAAAAACGAGGATGCCTTAGGTGGGCTCTACGCCTTATTTTTAGCACCGCAGTTGACCGGGGGAGCCAAGATGTTAGTGGATATGGTCATGCTCTTTTATGTCATGATGGCAAGCAGTATCTTGCAGATGTAGGAAAGGGGAAAGTTTATGGAAGTCATTATAAAATCATTTATCGGGGTTTTCTGTCTCATGCTTTTGACGGTTACGGGAATCGGCATTACGGCGACATCGGTATCAGCGCGAAATGCAAATGCCTTTCTGACTGCCAGTGCCGAAAGGATCGAGGCAGCACATTTTGCAGAGGATGTGATCGAAGCCTGTCAGGCAGATGCAAGAGAAATGGACTATGACCTTAGTGTAGAAGTTTATCGACCGGGGGGAAGTAAGCAGGCAGCCTATGGAAGTATGACGCTGACCTATGACTATGGGATTTCCTTTTTTGATCTGGAAAATACCAGAAGGATTGCGGTGGATTTATGGTAAAGGGGGAAATATATGCAGGAAATTATGCGGGATTATGGGATGGCGTTTTTTTACAGTGTCATCGGCGGCAGTATTTGTGGCGTCTTTCTTTTGGCAATACAGGCATTTTGTATGTAAGGAGAGGAGAAGTGGGATGAAAGAGATTATGGATACTTATGGGGAAATGTTGCTAGCGGTCGTTACGACCGTCATGTTGGGGATCTTGTTCTGGCAAGAGATAAAAAGTCCTTTTGGCATGGGGTTGGCGCTGGCATTAGAGCAGATGTTTGGATAAGGGGAGAATATGACAGAAATTATAAGAAACTATGGTAGGACTATGCTTGCCATGGTGGTAGCAGGGGCTTTGCTGACCTTATTCTTTTTCCTGTCTTTTGCAGGAGAAAAGGGGCTGCCTCGGACACTGGGAAAGCAGATGAAAGAGAAGATGGGACAGGAGACATATGGGATGACAACTTCCGATCAAGCCATCCGAAGGGCAAAAGAAGATCCGGTCCCGACAGCAACCACGCAGACACTTTTGGTCGGGAAGTTCTATCAGGCAAAGGATATGATCTTAGCAAGGGATGCCAGGGGAGAGGAGGCGTCTTTTTCCATCCTTTGGATCGAGGATACCGACAGCAGGGAAGTGGTAAAAGCGCAGGAAGATGCGGCGGGAGAAGAAAACTATTGCTTTGAGCGTAGCGGCATCTATCGGGCAAAAGTCATGCTTTGGGATGCGCAGGGGGCAAGTCAGAATGGTTGGATCTATCTGCGTGTGGAAGAAGGAGAACAAGGATGAAATATATCGTGTATGGTATCGTTTCTGCGGCGATCTTGTTTCTTTCCGTGCTCATGTTTCTGACCGTCGAAGGAAGGACAGACCATGAAAAGACCTTGGAGGAGGCGGTCAGTCTGGCTTTGGATCAGACCATGCAGGAACAATGGATGCAGGCAGAAAGTATAAAGGATGACGAGGCATGGGCGGATGCTTTTTGCCGGATCTTAAAAGAGAAAATGCAGGGGCTTGGAATCAAAGGGGAGTGTAAGGTGGAGATCTACGGCGTGGATAGCAAAAATGGTCTGCTGTCCGTGGGGGTGACCGAGACCTACCGGCATCCCAATGGAACAGAGGGAACCTGTCAAGTGATAAAACTGCCCTGTGGGATCAGAAGATGGAAAAAGAAGATCATGAGGTGCGTTTTTATGTGGATGACAGACTGTGGCAGGCATACCGGGTAGAGGATGGAGCAGACTTTATCTTACCGCAGACCCCGGCGGTCGAGGGGCGAAAGTTTTTAGGCTGGTCAAGACAGGCAGATCAGTGGAGCGGGGAAGCATTTCCTGCGCAGGTAAAGGAAACACAGACCTATTATGCGTGTTTTGAGTAAATGAGATCATAGAAAAATGGGGAGGAACCATGAGAAGAAGATTGCGAGAAAAACAGGAAAAACGAAAACAGGGGAAAAGGATTTGTGCTATGTTTTTGCTGGTGCTTACGGTCATATCTGGCGGTGGAAATGTATTGCCGGTTCGGGCAGAGAGCACAGAGGTGGAATTGGTGGAGCACCAGGATACAGAAAAGTTGGCTTTCGATCGGGAAGAAGGGGCGATGTCTAAGACAAACATGGAAGGAATGGTGGCAGAAGCAGACGACCGACAGATAGGATATGACCTAGAGATGGAAGACACAGAAAGCGAGGTGGCATACACGGAAGAAGCGATGCAAACCGCAGAAAACGAGAAATCGCGCGCGGACATAGATTCGCAAGCCGCGACAGTAGAGGAAGGCACAGGCGCGGAGTTGCAAGACGGGATAAGTATGCCGGAACAGAGCATGTCGGTCACAAGTTATGGCGGTGGCTGGTTCTACGACTATTGGATGTGTTCTTCCTGGACGGATTTTGTCGTGGGCGCATGGTTAAATGGGGCGAAAAAATTTGTCCTCTTGGAGGATATTCCTATAACAGAACGCTGGCTGATCACAGACGGTGCCTGTTTTACCATCAACGGCAACGGACATCAGATGGTCAATTATCTGTCACAGCCGGGACCCATGATCACGGTGCAGAATGGTGCAACCTGATCACAGAGGGCAATCTGACACTCAATGGAAACAACCACAGAAATAATGGTGCAGCAGCGGAGGGTGGTTCTTCTGCCGTGGATTGTATCAATGCATCATGGTATGGCAGTGATACGACTATCTGCAATAACTGGAATTATGGCTATATCGGGGTAGACCATCTGGGCGGCGGCACCGGGTTTAATATCGTATCGGAAAATGGCTCGGGCTTCCCGGCAGTCGGCGTCTTTAACAACTGTCGGGCATATAACTGTGATGGTGCAGCATTTTTTGCAAGGAATACGGATGGCAGGGGAGCAACGCTGATCTGCAATAACTGCGTGGCTTATGACTCATCCTGGGGATTTATGGTCACGGATGGCGGAATGTATCTGACAGACTGTTCGGCGCAAGCACCACGCTATGACGGCAGTAAATGGCTCTATGGCGGTGCGGGCATTGCCTATATGGGGCAGGCGAGCGGCAGTGCCAAAGGATGCAGTATGCAGGGGGCAAATTGCGGGCTGTGGCTTAATGCTGCCAATCGCATTGAGATCCGCCAGTGTCAGATCAAAAACAGCCAGTCCGGCATTCTGGCTACGGCAAATGAGCCATGGTCCACCTATCTTTTGGATGCCTGCGAGATCTATGGCAATACACATGGGCTGATACATGGCTTTTTCAATCGTCCGACCGGAGAGATAGAAAAAAGCAGTCTGCACAATAATACGACTGCCATCTGCAACAGCGGAAATCTCTCTGTGACCGCCTGTGCCATCTATGATAATGGGACGGGGATCGACAATGTAGAAGGGGCATACTGCGCGCAAAAAGATGGCAGGATGGAGAGAAACAACTCGTATGATGTTTTGCAAAAAGGAGAATATCATCTATCCGGGGAAACCGCCATCTGCGGCAAGGGGATATGGCTGGCAAAAGACAGGAGCCTAAGACTGTCCGGTGCGCTATCCCAAAATCTTTCAAAGATCTCCCTGACGTTGGAAGAAGAATGCCCGGAGCCGGGGAGGCTTGTCCTTTCCTGCGATTATGATAAGACCCAGAATACGGCAGACCGGATGAAAGAAAAATTTACTCTGACCAATACGCATACAAAGACTTGGAATGCGGGGCAGGGGAAATACCGGTCTGCCATCCTTCGGGCGGGCACAGGATCTAATGCGTCTGTCGGACAGGTCATTGTATCTGAGACATATACGATTGCTTTTGAGGGAAATCTGGACAATCCCCATGTAACATTTTCCCTGCCGGAGCAAAAGCCCCTGTACTGGAAAGAGGCGCAGACCATAAGTGCACCTGCCTTAGCGGTCTTTTATGATGGAAGAGTCTTTACTTCTCTGGAGCAGACCGGGTGGAGGCAGACTGCCAAAACGACAGAGGAATTCTGGCAGATCGGACAGGATAAGGTGTTTTCCGCAGAAGCATGCACAAAGGACTATTGTTTTTATGCGAACTATGACGTGATAGCGGATGTTCTCATATGTGGAAACGGTCAGACTGCCGGGGAAGATTATAGGATCCGTGATTGTAAAAAGACGGTTTCTTTACCGGAGAATACCTTTGCGCGCATAGAAGAAAGTCTGGTATGGGATGAAAATTTTGCCGAGAAAGTATTGGAAAGAAAGACCTATGCCATATGGGCTGGGCAATGCGGGAGGATGCCATTTATAAGGATGCGGATGTGCTTGCTGTCGGCAGCCCGGCAGACTTGAATGCCTGGGGCATGCAGGCTTTGGAAAGTGGAACAGAAAAAGTAGATGTCGACGGCAGATTAGAGCCCTTGACCTTTTACAGTGTCTGGGACAGACCGCCGGAGATCTCTGCAAAAAACCGCTACTGGTCAAAAAATCAAGTCAAGGCAGGTGCGGTGACAAAACAGGAAGTCCTAAGAACAGCCGGAGTAAGTGATGCCGAGGATAGGGAAAATCTGGTACTGGATGTGGAACTGCCGGATGAAAAAACGCTGCTTTCTCTGGGGGAGAAAGGCTATGTGACGGCACGCTATAAGGCAGTGGATGGTGCAGGAAACATGACAGAGCGTCTGGTCAAGATGGGCATCACAGAAAGCGGTATTTATCAGGGACAGTATCGGGATGGCAATGCCATTGTACTGCGAAAGATCGACCAGACCTATTATAATAAGAAGACAGAAGAAGCAGGCGGGCTGATGGAGGAGTCGCTTTGGTATGTCGATCCTGCCTGTAAAGAGAAAATCTTACAGACTTTCACGGCACAGGAGGAGGAAGAGCCGGTTTTTTCTTATGAACTGTCTTTATCCGAGTGAAAATACGAGGAATATCCTTGGTATTGCTTGATTTCTAAAAGAAAAAATATATAATAAAATGAAATAACGAGATATTATTATAAGAAAGAAAAAGGAGTGATGTTTTTTGGATACCGTCTCGATACTTCAGTTAGTGATCTTGGTTGTTCTTTTACTTTTATCTGCGTTCTTTTCTTCTGCGGAAACAGCGCTGACAACCGTCAACAAGATCAAAATGAAATCTATGGCAGAAGATGGCGATAAGCGGGCACAGTGTGTGCTCAAGGTAACAGATGATTCGGCAAAGATGCTGTCGGCGATACTGATCGGCAATAATGTAGTCAACCTGTCAGCATCATCACTGGCAACGACACTTGCCATACGCCTGTTGGGCAGTGTGGGCGCAGGGGTAGCAACAGGACTTTTGACCCTGCTGATCCTGATCTTTGGTGAGATCTCGCCGAAGACACTGGCAACACTCAATGCGACCAAGATATCTTTGTCTTATGCAAAGATCATTTGGGGCTTAATGGTGATTTTGACACCGGTGATCTTTTTAATCAACAAGTTATCTTTGGCATTTTTACGTCTGCTTCGCGTAGATCCCAACCAGAATGAGGGAGCCATTACCGAGGAAGAATTGCGCATCATGGTAGATGCCAGCCATGAGAGTGGCGAGATTGAGGGAGAAGAACGAGAGTATATCCATAACATCTTTGATTTTACGGATGCGACCGCCAAGGAGATCATGATACCCCGTATTGATATGACCATGGTCAATGTGAACTGGTCCTATGACAAATTAGTGGAAACTTTTAAAGAGGATATGTTCACGCGACTGCCGGTCTATGAGGGAGACACGGACAATATCATCGGTCTGATCAATATGAAGGATATGATCCTAGCACCGCGCGGAGAGGATTTTTCCATCCGTGATTATCTGCGAAAAGTATATTTTACCTATGAACAGAAGAATACCTCGGAATTGTTTGAGGAGATGCGAAAGGAGCGCTTAAGCCTTGCAATCGTGCTGGATGAATACGGTGCAGTGGCAGGACTTGTGACCCTAGAAGACCTCCTGGAAGAATTGGTGGGCGAAATCCGTGATGAATTTGACGGAAATGAGGAAGACGATCTCATCCGGATCAGCGAGAGGGAGTATGATGTCCTTGGTTCTATGAATCTGGAAGATCTGTGTGATGAACTGCACCTTGCCTTTACCTCAGAAGATTATGATACTATCGGTGGTTATCTGACCGGGCTTTTCGATCATTTCCCACAAAAGGGAGAAGTCTATGTGACCGGGGATGGTGTGATACTTCGGGTAGAGGGCGTGGATAAGAAGCGTATCACCAAAGTGCATATCAAACTGCCAAAGTCGGACGAGGAAAAGGCAGAAGAAGTATAGAAAACATAAAATGAGAAAAGAAATGCCAGAACCGGATCAAAACAGGTTCTGGCATTTTTATTACTTCCCGATATAGTCATCGGTGACGATCAATGTCTCATAGCCGTCATTTTGCAGTTTTCTCTGCAGGACAACGGCTTCGTCTAAGTTATCGACAGGGCCGACCCAGATGGCGATCAGTCCGCCGATGCGTTTCCAGACTGCGGAATATCCCTGCCCCTTTAATTGCTCCATCAGGTAGACCGCATTCTCCGGATAGCGGAAAAGACCAACCTGCACATAATACCACATACGAGGCATTGGTTTTTCTTCCGGCATAGGCAGTGGTTCACAGGACGCATCGGCAAGCTGCCGGCGCATGTCAGCCACCGGATCGGACGGACTGGCTTCCGGTGCGATGGATCGTGCCTTTTCCACAGGTGCAGAGGCTGCCTCCACAGGAGCATGTTGCGCATCTGCACTCATTTGGTTTGTTTTACCGGAAGTCGTCTGAGAAGCATCAGAAGTGGTCTGCGGTATAGGGGGAACCTGCTCTGTAGAAGCCGTCGGGGCATGTGTCGTCCGCAGTGGCAGAGCAGCCATCACACCATCTGCAATGGCGCGGGCAATAGCATCAAAATTCTCATCGAAAAGTCGGTTGTCCTCTTTGGAATTGATAAAGCCGACTTCTAAGAGAACAGCAGGCATGGAAGTGCGGCGGAGCACAACGAGTTCCTTGCGGGATTCAATGCCCAGATTTTTAAATCCGATCTCCTCCAAGTTTTCATTGACATTTTTGGCAACGCGGAGCGCCAGAGGATTTTTATCATATACAAGGGCTTGCACACCCTGATAGAGATCTGGAGTTTCGGCAAAATTACGATGGAAGGATAAAAACAGATCCCCACCCGCAGAGTTTGCGATCTGCGCTTTGTCGTAAGGTGAATCGTAACGATCGTCTGTGCGTGTGTAGATGATCTGATATCCTGCGTTTTGTAATTCCTGACCTACTGCCAGGGCTAATCTCAAGTTGTCAGCTTTTTCTTTTCTGTTTTCATAGACGGCACCGGGGTCGAAACCGCCATGGCCCGGATCTATAATGATGGTCTTTGACATGAGAAAACCTTTGCATATGTTTTTAATAGCCTATGCGAATACAAATAAAATGTGAACTATTCTATACAAAAAACTATAGTTTTGGTATGATAAATGGAGTGAAAAAAGATGAAATGCAAGATAAAAGGAAGTTTTTTAAAATGCGTAAAGAATGCAAAAATGTCATAAAACGTCTGGCGGGGGCAACCCTTGGTCTGACTTTGTGTCTGGGGCTTTTGAGTGCATGTGGCAGCAAGACGACACAGCAGATGGAAGAAAAGAAAGAGGCAGGCATTACTGCCATGCAGTCGGCAGATTACAAGACAGCGGTAGAATCCTTTGATGCGGCATTGCAGTTATCCGGTGCAAAAGTGGATGCGAATGTCGTGGATATCTGTTTTTATAAGGCGGCAGCAGAGTATGCCCAGGGCAATCTAAAGGAAGCCATAGCCGTCTATGACTCGATCGTTGATTATGATGAGACCGATTATCGTCCCTGCTTTTTACGGGGCAGCGTTTATCTGAACGAGGGCGAGAGGGAAAAGGCAATCAAAGACTATGAAGAAGCGGTCAAGCGCGCCGGCAGCAATTACGAATTATATATTTTGATCAGCCAGAATCTGAAAGCCTCCGGGATGGAAGATGAGGGCGATAATTTCTTGGATGAGGCACTGGCTCTGGAAGGAAAAAGCGGTGAGGACTATCTGGGCAAAGGACGGATCTATCTGGAACAGGGAGACTATAAGCAGGCGATCGAATATTTGCAGACGGCAGTAGAGAAGAAGGCGTCAGACGCTAAGGTCTATCTGGCAGAGACTTATGAGGCATCCGGGGACAGCGACAGCGCATCCAAACTTTTAGCAGAGTATGTCAAGGAAGAAAAGCCTCGGCAGAGGCACTGGCACTTCTTGGTAATATGGAGATCAAGGCGGGCAATTATGACAAGGCATTGGAGTATTATCAGGAAGGCATCAAAAAAGAAGATGATACCGCGATGCAGGATCTGCTCAAGGGGGAGATCGTCGCACTGGAATACACAGGCGATTTTAGCAGTGCCAAGGAGAAGATGACAGAATATCTGGCAAAATATCCGACGGATCAGGCAGCCTTAAGAGAGCAGACTTTTCTACAAACTAGATAAAATTTTTGCATTGATTTATTAAATGCAAAATGAATAAGTGACAGAATACCCCATGAAATCGGCTTTTCATGGGGATTTTTTGTATTTGTCGTCAAAATGACGAAAATACTATATATAGTGAAATGATATTGACCCATGCACCATATTTTGATAGAATTTGTACATAAATAGCGTTTGAACGAGAAACATGTCGCTTACATGTATGGAGTTGGAGAACCAAGGGATTTTGAAAGGTGGATTAGGAAATGTTTGAAGTTGTGAAAAGGGATGGACAAGTAACAGAGTTCAACTTGGGGAAGATCAATGATGCGATCGCCAAGGCATTTGATGCGACACAGATGTCTTATAATGATGATATCATTGGTTTATTGTCTTTGCGCGTATCTGCGCATTTTCAGGATAAGATCAAGGACGGAAAGGTATCGGTAGAGGCAATCCAGGACAGTGTTGAGACCGTTTTGGAGCAGACGGGTTATACCGAGGTCGCTAAGGCATATATCCTGTATCGTAAGCAGCGTGAAAAGATGCGTAATATGAAGTCTACGATCTTAGACTACAAGGACGTTATCAATAGTTATGTAAAGGTGGAAGACTGGCGTGTAAAGGAAAATTCTACCGTTACTTATTCTGTAGGAGGTCTGATCTTAAGCAATTCCGGCGCAGTGACGGCAAATTACTGGCTTTCCGAGATCTATGATGAGGAGATTGCAGAGGCACACCGCAATGCGGACATCCACATCCATGATCTGTCTATGTTGACCGGTTATTGTGCAGGCTGGTCTTTGAAGCAGTTGATTCAGGAAGGCCTGGGCGGTATTTCCGGCAAGATCACATCTGCTCCGGCAGCACATTTATCCGTGCTTTGCAATCAGATGGTAAACTTCCTCGGCATTATGCAGAACGAATGGGCAGGAGCACAGGCTTTCTCTTCTTTTGACACCTATCTGGCACCATTCGTAAAGGTAGACAATCTGACCTACCGCGAAGTGAAAAAATGTATCGAAGCATTTATTTACGGAGTAAATACACCGAGCCGTTGGGGAACACAGGCACCATTCTCCAACATTACTTTGGACTGGACCGTTCCGGCAGATCTTGCAGAATTACCTGCTATCGTCGGCGGCAAGGAAATGGACTTTAAGTACAAGGACTGCAAGAAGGAAATGGATATGGTCAACCGTGCATTTCTTGAGATCATGATCGAGGGCGATGCCAATGGTCGTGGATTCCAGTATCCGATCCCTACTTATTCTATTACCAGAGATTTTGACTGGTCTGATACCGAAAACAACAGACTGCTCTTTGAAATGACCGCAAAATACGGCACACCATATTTTTCAAATTATATCAACAGTGACATGGAGCCGAGCGATGTGCGTTCTATGTGCTGTAGGTTGCGTCTGGACTTGAGAGAACTCCGCAAGAAATCCGGTGGTTTCTTTGGCTCAGGTGAAAGTACCGGATCTGTTGGCGTTGTTACGATCAACATGCCGCGTATCGCATATCTGGCAAAGGACGAGGCAGATTTTTATGCAAGACTGGATCATATGATGGATATTGCCGCAAGATCCTTAAAGATCAAGCGTGGTGTCATCACCAAACTTTTAAATGAAGGTCTTTATCCATATACCAAGCGTTATCTGGGAACCTTTGACAACCATTTTTCAACGATCGGTCTGATTGGTATGAACGAAGTGGGACTCAATGCAAAGTGGCTTGGCATGGATCTGACACATGAAGAGACACAGCAGTTTACCAAGACGTCCTCAACCATATGCGCGAGCGCCTGTCTGATTACCAGGAAGAATACGGTGATCTTTACAATCTGGAGGCAACACCGGCTGAGTCTACGACTTATCGTCTGGCAAAGCATGATGTTGCACAGTTCCCGGATATCAAGACGGCAGGCAAGGAAGGAGATACACCTTTCTATACCAACAGTTCACACTTGCCGGTAGAATACACATCCGACATTTTTGACGCATTGGACATTCAGGATGACTTGCAGACCCTTTACACTTCAGGAACCGTATTCCATGCATTCCTGGGTGAAAAGTTAGACACATGGGAGTCCGCGGCAAAACTGGTTCGCACTATCGCAGAAAATTACAAGTTGCCGTATTACACCTTGTCTCCGACCTATTCTGTATGTAAGGAGCATGGTTATATCGCAGGCGAGCATTTTACCTGCCCGCATTGTGGAGCAAAGGCAGAAGTATATTCCCGTATCACAGGCTACTATCGTCCGGTACAGAACTGGAACGAGGGTAAGACCCAGGAATACAAGAACAGAAAGTTATATGACATCAAGAAGTCTGTTTTGAAAAAGCCGGCAAAGAGTTTGGTGACAATCACGGAAGATGATGTCAAGATCCAGCCTTTGCATAGTGTAAAATATCTCTTTACCACAAAGACTTGTCCAAACTGCGCCATGGCAAAGGAGATCTTAAAGGATCAGGAATACGTTGTGATCGACGCAGAGGAAAATGTGGAACTGACACAGCAGTATGGTGTTATGCAGGCACCGACGCTTGTTGTGGTAGACGGAGAACATACCAAGAAATATGTGAACGCATCTAACATTCAAAAGTTTGTGGATGAGACACTGGTACAACAATAGCATTTGAGGGGCGAAGGCATAACCTTTCGTCCCTTCTTTTTGAAAAAGACCAAAGGGGGCAATCCTTGTGGCAAAAGGAACGTCCCTGTGAACAGGAGTGAAAGATGGGAATTTTAATCAAAAACGGACACATTTTAAATCCACCGACAGGAACGGATGAGGTCATGGATCTTTATGTGGAAGGAGATCGCGTGACAAAGATGCAAAAGGATCTGGCGGCAGGAGCGGACGATCAGGTGATCGACGCCAGCGGCTGCTATGTTTTTCCGGGATTTATAGATCTGCATGTGCATCTGCGCGACCCGGGACTTACCGCAAAAGAAGACATTGAGACCGGATCGCGGGCAGCAGCACATGGGGGATATACCACGATCGTTGCCATGCCAAATACCAAGCCGGTCGCCGATTGCCCGGAAGTCATCCACTATGTGCATGATAAGGCAGCAGAGGTCGGTCTGACCCATGTATTGCAGGTGGGTTCTGTGACAAAAGGCATGGAGGGTAAGGAATTGTCAGACCTATCCGGCATGATAAAAGCCGGTATCCCGGCAATCTCCGAGGACGGCAAGAGCGTTATGGATTCGGGACTTTACCGGGAAGCCATGAAGATCGTAGCAAAGGCAGACATCCCGGTACTGGCACATTGCGAGGACATCAATCTGGTGCAGGGCGGTGTCATCAATCAAGGAAATAAGTCAAAGGAACTTGGCGTATCCGGTATTTCCAATGCCGTAGAGAACGTGATCGTAGCCCGTGACATCATGCTGGCGGAGGAGACCGGTGCAAGACTCCACCTTTGTCACTGCTCTACCAAGGAATCGGTAGAGCTGGTGCGTGATGCCAAGAAAAAGGGTATCAAGGTCAGCGGTGAAGTATGTCCGCATCATTTTACACTGACGGAAGATGATATTGTGGAAGGGGATGCCAATTATAAGATGAACCCGCCACTGCGTACCAAGGCGGATGTGGACGCCTTAAAGGCAGGTCTGCGCGACGACATTATGGAAGTGATCTCTACCGACCATGCACCGCATACGGCAGAGGAAAAGGCAAAAGATCTAAAGAGCGCACCGTTTGGCATCGTAGGTATGGAGACGGCAGCAGCACTTACCTTTACCGAACTTGTAAAAACAGGTTACCTGACCCCGATGGGTATGGCAGAGAAAATGAGTACCAACCGGCGCGTATCCTTGGCATTAACAAGGGAGATATCAGCGTAGGACACCTTGCAGATATCACGATCTTTGATCCAAAGGATACTTACGAAATCAATGCAGCAGAATTTGCCAGCAAGGGAAAGAATATGCCGTTTGAGGGAAGAAAAGTGACCGGTCGTGTGGTTGGTACGATTTTGGATGGACGTATTGTTTATCAGAAGTAACTGGGGTATCATAGGAAAAGAATAAAAAGAGTGAGGATAGAGATATGATCAACAAGTTAAATGAAAAAATTAAAAAGACAGGCGCACCGATCGTGGTCGGCTTAGACCCTATGCTTTCTTATCTGCCAACGCACCTGCTGGATGCAGCCGTGGCAGAAAAGGGTGAGTCTTTAGAGGCAGTGGCAGATGCCATTTTTGCATACAACAAGGCAATCGTAGATGCAACCTATGATCTGATCCCTGCGGTAAAGCCACAGATCGCTATGTACGAGCAGTTCGGACTGCCGGGGCTTGCAGTTTTTAAAAAGACTGTAGACTACTGCCACGAAAAGGATCTGGTCGTGATCGGTGATGTAAAACGTGGAGATATCGGTTCCACATCCGCAGCCTATGCGACAGCGCATTTGGGTCAAGTCGCCGTAGGAAGTAAGGTGCTGACACCATTTGATGAGGACTTTGCGACTGTCAATCCATATTTGGGCAGTGATGGCATTGAGCCGTTTGTCAAAGTCTGCAAAGAGGAGAAAAAGGGAATCTTTGTATTGGTCAAGACCTCCAATCCGTCCAGTGGAGAATTTCAGGATCGCGTGATCACGGATGATGAGGGCAAGCAGAGACCTCTATATGAATTTGTCGGACAGATGGTTGATAAATGGGGTAGCGACTGCATGGGTGATGACTATAGTTATGTCGGTGCTGTTGTAGGAGCCACCTATCCGGAAATGGGAAAGGTATTGCGTGAATTGATGCCAAAGTCTTATATCCTGGTTCCGGGATATGGCGCACAGGGCGGCAAGGGTGCAGATCTGGTACATTTCTTTGACAAGGATGGTCTGGGCGCTATCGTCAATTCCTCCCGTGGTATCATCGCAGCCTATAAGCAGGAACAGTATCAGGCAAAGGGCATTACGGAAGAGAATTTTGCAGATGCGAGTCGTATGGCAGTTGAAGCCATGATTGCGGATATTAAGTCAGCATTAAATTAACAAGGAGTACATGATATGGCAAAGATTCAGGAAATGGCAACCGTATTAGAACAGACCATATTGGCAGAAAGTGTCTACAGTATGTGGCTGGCGACCAATGTTGCAAAGGAAGCGGCAGCGGGACAGTTCGTATCCCTTTATTGTGGGGAAGGAAGCCGCCTCTTACCGAGACCGATCAGCATTTGTCAGATTGATACCGACAGAAACGCCATTCGTCTGGTCTACCGGCTGGCAGGAAAAGGAACAAAAGAATTTTCCAAACTGCAGACAGACGAACAGGTCAGGATTCTGGGACCTTTGGGAAATGGCTTTCCACTCGAAGGTCAGCATCCAATCGTAATCGGTGGCGGTATCGGCGTACCTCCGATGTTAGAATTAGCAAAAAAATTAAAACAGGATTCAACAATCGTTCTGGGCTATCGGGATGATCAGTTGTTTTTAAAAGAGCAATTTGAATCATACGGACAGGTGGAGATCGCAACGGATGATGGCTCGGTAGGGCTACACGGTACGGTCGTGGATGTCTTACGGCAAAAGAATGTGACCGGGGATGTCATCTATGCCTGCGGTCCAAAGCCTATGCTTGCTGCCGTTAAGAAGTTTGCGGAAGAAAAGGGCATCAAGTGCTATATTTCTATGGAAGAGCGGATGGCTTGCGGCATTGGTGCATGTCTGGGATGTGTCTGCCAGACCAAGGAAGTAGATGCACATTCTCATGTGCATAATGCAAGGGTCTGCAAGGATGGTCCGGTATTTCTGGCTGAGGAGGTGGAACTCTAATGAATACACAGGTAAATTTAGCAGGGGTAACCTTAAAAAATCCAGTCATGGTGGCATCAGGAACCTTTGGATCCGGAGCCGAATATAGTGAGTTCGTAGATCTGAACCGTCTGGGTGCGGTCGTGACAAAGGGCGTGGCAAATGTGCCGTGGCCGGGCAATGCGACACCACGTGTGGCGGAAGTGCGCAGTGGTATGCTCAATGCCATCGGACTGCAAAATCCGGGCATTGATGTTTTCTGCCAGAGAGATCTGCCTTTTTTGGAAGGCTATGATACCAAGGTGATCGTTAATGTCTGTGGAAAGACTACGGCAGATTATCTGGAGGTTGTGGAATGTCTGGGGCAGGAAAAGCGTGTGGATATGTTGGAAATCAATATTTCCTGCCCGAACGTCAAAGAAGGCGGTATTGCTTTTGGACAGGATCCAAAGGCGGTAGAGGCGATCACCAAAGAAGTGAAAAAGCATGCAAAACAGCCGGTTATTATGAAACTCAGCCCGAATGTAACAGACATTACGGAGATGGCACGCGCGGCAGAAGCAGGCGGTGCAGATGTCCTTTCTTTGATCAATACCCTGACCGGTATGAAGATCGATATCAATCGCCAGACTTTTGCATTGGCAAATAAGACAGGCGGTATGTCCGGACCGGCAGTGCATCCGATCGCGGTACGCATGGTCTATCAGGTGGCACAGGCAGTGAAACTTCCGATCATTGGTATGGGTGGTATTGAAAATGCCGAGGATGCGATCGAGATGATCTTAGCAGGTGCTACAGCGGTATCGGTAGGAACCGCCAATTTCTATAACCCGATGGCAACCCTTGAGATCGCAGATGGCATCGAAGATTATATGAAACGTATGCATGTGGAAAATGTGCAGGATCTGATCGGAGCGGTACATTAAGGAGCGGGTATGGATCGTTTTTTTAATAAAAAAGTAGCAATGCAGTCTGCCCGCATCCTTAGTTTTTCCCTGCTCATTATTCATACATGGTTTATTTTCTATTTCCATGCCTTAGACGTCGTGGAAATGCGAAACCTGAATTTTTTGAGTGTATTGATCTATATTATCAGTTTCTGGATCATCCAAAAAGAAAAGATAGATTGGTTTATCAGCATTGTAGGGATCGAAGTCATGGTACACATGATCTTTGCAGCTTATTTTGTGGGGACGGATTGTGGACTACAGATCACTTTGCTTGGCATGCCAATCGTCTTTTTCTATACAGATTATTTCTCGCTGAAATTGCGTGGACGCAGTGCGCACGGGATCCTTTACAGTGTAATATATATGATAAGTTATATCTGCATTGAATTTATAGACAGGTATCACAAGGCGGTTTATGTCTTGCCGGAATGGGTAAACTTTTACACAAAATTATCTATTTTGATCTTAGCCTTTGTCATTCCGATCATTTTAGCCTATGTCATGACGCGCTACTCTTATTCTATGGAAAAGAATTTGCGTCAGTTAGCACAGACAGATGCAATGACCGGGCTTTTGGATCGCTATGGCATGCAGGATGTCGTCCGGGCAGCAATAAAAGGCGAGAATGCCACAGAATGTTGGATCGCTGTATTGGAACTGGATAATTACGAGTGGATCCGTCAGACCTATGGGCATGTGGCGGCAGATCAGGCGCTGATCGAAATTGCAAATTGCATGCAGAGACGGATGCCGGATTGCACCTGCGCCAGATGGGATAGCAATGAATTTACCATCGGCGGAAGAAATGTTTCAGAAAGCAGAGAAAAACTGGACCACTTGCTTGAAAAAATCCAGCAGATACAGGTGTTGGATATGACCGAGGAGTGCTTACTGCAGGTGTCCGGAGGCGTGGCTGTCTATGAAGATAGCATGGAGATGCAGGATTGGTTTGAGAGAGCAGAGCAAAAGTTACAACTTGCCAGATACAACGGTGGAAATCAGGTGATTATGTGATGGATGAAAAGAAAATATGCGTGCGAGAGGCTAGGGTTTCGGATGCAGAGGCCTTGTGTGAAATTTATGCTTATTATGTGAAGAATACGGCGATCACCTTTGAAACAGAAGTCCCTTCAGTGGCAGAGTTTACTGACCGGATCTGTAGTATTCAAGCGTGGTATCCCTATCTGGTCGCTGAGTGTAATGGTCAGATTCTTGGGTATGCCTATGCCCACCGCTACCATGAAAGAGCTGCTTTTGCCTGGGATGTGGAGGTGTCTATTTATATCCATCAGGAAACAAGGCGCGGTGGATTGGGTCGTATTTTGTATGAAGCACTGGAAGCGGCTTTGAAAAAGCAGGGAGTGGTCAATTGTTACGCGCTGGTCGCAGAGCCTGAGACAGAAGATGACTACCTGACCTTTGATAGTCTGAAATTCCATCAGAAAATGGGTTATCACATTGCTGGAACCCAGCATTACAGCGGATATAAATTTGACCGCTGGTATCACATGACAACACTGGAAAAGTTCTTAGGAGAACATAAAAAGGGGATGACAGAGATCAAGCCCTACCGGACTGTGGAGTGAAAGAGAATAGAATAGGAATTTTTGGGACACAATCGACGCATGATTGTGTCCGTTTTTGTCCTGCTATTTATGGTAAAGTGAACGTGATTTAATAGAGGAAAACCGAGAAGCAATCGAAAGGACGGTTTTGGGAATATGTTTACAAGAGAAAAGAAAGCAGAGAGATACGAGCAGATGAGACAGGACGCCTCCAAAAAAGAAATCCTTGAAGGAAGTAGGGGCAGAAGGAGACGGTGATTACTTTTCCTAAAAGTGTCCTCTCTTGCAAAAAAGAAAACCATTTTTGTCTATTGTCAAAAAAATATCAAACTCACTTGTAAAACCTCAGGATTGCGTTAAAATGTAGAAAAAGACAGTTCGGAAGATTGGGTATTTTAACAAAATTAGGAGGTTTTTTATTATGGCAAACAGATTTGTGTTGAACGAGACATCTTATCATGGTGCAGGAGCAATCGCAGAGATTGCAACAGAAACATTGGGAAGGGGATTTCAGAAAGCATTTGTATGCTCAGATCCTGATCTGGTAAAGTTCGGTGTAACCAAGAAAGTGCTTGACGTACTGGATGAGGCAAAGATCGCTTATGAACTCTACTCAAACATCAAACCAAACCCAACGGTTGAGAATGTAAAGACCGGTGTGGAAGCATTCAAGGCATCCGGCGCTGATTATATCGTTGCAATTGGTGGCGGATCTTCCATGGATACAGCGAAGGCAATCGGTATCATCATTAAGAACCCGGAATTCGCAGATGTTGTAAGTCTTGAAGGCGTTGCACCTACAAAGAATAAATGTGTTCCTATTTTTGCAGTGCCAACAACTGCAGGAACCGCAGCAGAGGTTACCATCAACTATGTTATCACAGATGCGGAAAAGAACCGTAAGATGGTATGTGTAGACCCTAAGGATATTCCGGTTGTTGCCTTTGTAGATCCTGAGATGATGGCAAGTATGCCAAAGGGACTTACCGCTGCAACCGGTATGGACGCACTGACACATGCGATCGAGGGATATATTACAGCAGGCGCATGGGAGTTGTCCGATATGTTCCACTTAAAGGCAATCGAGATTATCTCAAGATCTCTCCGTGCTGCTGTTGAGAACACACCGGAAGGCAGAGCAGATATGGCTTTGGGACAGTATGTTGCTGGTATGGGATTTTCTAATGTAGGTCTTGGTATTGTTCACTCTATGGCGCATCCTTTGGGCGCACTTTACGATACACCACATGGTGTGGCAAATGCTATTATCCTGCCAACAGGTATGGAGTATAATGCACCGGTATCTGGCGAAAAGTATCGTGAGATTGCCCGCGCTATGGGGGTAGAAGGTGTTGACGATATGACACAGGAAGAGTACAGAAAGGCTGCTATTGATGCTGTCAAGAAGTTGTCAGCAGATGTTGGTATCCCGGCAGACTTAAAGGATATTGTAAAGAGGGAAGATATTCCATTCCTGGCACAGTCAGCATATGATGATGCATGCAGACCGGGTAACCCAAGAGAGACAAGCGTAGAGGAGATCACAAAACTTTATGAATCACTTCTCTAGTCTGTAACTAGTTTGTAACACCGCAAAGGGTACACTCATCTTAGTATAGGATGAGTGTACTTTTTTGGAATTATAGCCCGATTGGTTCACAAAGAGCCAATCGGTTTTGGGTTTAGCAAACGTTTTTTCACATACAAGTGGACGATTTCTATTGTTAGGTTGCTGATGTGGAATTGGTCTATTATAATCAATATGTGACAAGCAATGACGTGACAAGAGCCTGCAATGGCTCAGATCATGTGGAAGGATGTTAGATGAATTTGCAAAAAAAGAAACGAGGGTTTCTGTTTCTTGAGGTAGTCCTGATTGGTCTTACGATAGGAGTCATCTTCTATGGCAGATATCAAACTGTGCAAAGGACAGAGGGAAAAAAGGTCGAACAGGAAAAAGAAACATCAATAGAAAGGGAAAGTCGGCAAGCAGAGCAACTTCCAGAACAGTTACCAGAACCAGCGGATACCGACTTTGTCAGGATCATGGACTATATTCCGGATATTGTCATCGACCTTAAATATGCCACAGCTGATAATTTTACGGGAACGGTCATCTACGATTTTAAGGATGCCTATTTGCGCTATGGAACAGTAAAAAAACTCGCAGTGGCACAGGAAAAATTCAAAACTATGGGATATTACATAAAAATATGGGATGCCTATCGTCCGTTTGCGGCACAGGAAAAGTTGTGGCAAGTCTGTCCAAATCCACGTTATGTTGCAAACCCAGCCAATGGTATGAAAGCACATAACCTTGGAGGGACAATTGACATGACGCTTGTTACATTCGATGGAAATGAGGTGGAAATGCCGACGGCATTCGATGATTTTTCTCTCAAGGCAGACCGTGATTACAGCGATGTGCCGGAAACAGCGGCAGGAAACGCTAAAATGATGGAGCGTGTGATGACAGAATGTGGTTTTGTAGGTTATGCGGGAGAATGGTGGGACTATTCCGATACAACAGCCTACGAAGCCTATGATTTCGAACCATAATTTAACAATTATATAGAATAAATTCCTTTAGTGTCTTTGGAACTGCGTTATAATGATTTCATGTTGTTTCAATAAATAGGGTGTATAAATAAGGATAGAGTCAGCCCAAGTGGCTGGCTCTTATTGAATGGTAGGATGAATGATATGAAAAAAGGTACTGTGAAATCCATTTTAATGCTAGGAATTTTTTACTTTGTATTTCTTGGTGCAGAATATTATTTTGATAATATGATGGCTTTTGTGACAGATGCAGATGGTGTGGTCTTAGCACAGAGCTATATCTTAGGGAGTAGTGTGCTGGGATTTTTGTTGTATGCACCAATGGAAAAAATGTTACCGGCAAAGATAAAGCAACTGTTTTGGAGCATGAGCAGTGCTGCTGTGATTCTGATGTTCTTTTTTATCAAGATTCATAGCGGCTATGGACATACATTGCGCGCAGGTTTGTTTTTATTCTTGTTGCTTGGGTATTTTGGAAGTGGTGTGCATTATTTGGTGGCGCAGACTTTTGCGACAGAAATTGAGACGGAAAAATCGCATTTGGCACGGACAGTAGGCTGTGCCTATGCCTTTGGGATTTTATTACAGTTTATCAATAACAATTGTATTTCATCCGTAGCAGTGCAGGTAATTTTCTTATGTCTGGCCTTTGCTGTTATGGAAGGTTTGTTTATGGTAAAAGCACAGCAGGTCGATGCGCAAGGAGAAACGCATCCGCTCATAGAAGCGGATGGTGTTGCACGAAAGATTGGCATGCTGTTGATTTTTATTGTCGCTCTCATGACATTTATTTTTGCAACATTAGATAACGCGGTGACATTGGTACATGCTGGTGGAGGTGCGGATATTGGACAATGGCCGAGACTTTTACTTGCGTGCAGTGGTTTGCTTGCAGGATTTTTATATGATATCAAAAAAGGTGCTTACCAGAACATCATCATGTATTGTGTGATGATGCTTTCAACGATTTGCGTGGTTGTGATCACGTGCGGTGGACCATTTCTATTGGGATTGGTTGTATTTTATCTGTCGGCCGGCTTCTTTTCCATTTATTTTGCCAGCAGTTTTATGCGTCTTTCGTATGCAATGAAAGAGGGAAAACTATGGGCTGGACTGGGGCGTGCTGTCAACAATCTGTGTGCGGTGGGAACGGCTTCAATGTCACTGGCACTTTTACATTCGCCAAGTTATGTCACCATTGTAATTGCACTTGTGTTATTTGCCATTACAAGTGTTTTGATTTTTGTATACCAGAGATATGGGGATCAAATGCGATGGAAACAGGAAAATGCAATTTTATCGCAGGAAGCAGAAAAAACAGAAAAGATATTAGAAACACATAAGAAAAGCGAAGAGGAATGGCTTGCACTTTTTGCGCAGGAATTTTCCTTAACACCGCGTGAAGTGGAAGTGCTTGCGTGCATGCTTCATTCAGAAGATAATGTGACAGAGATGGCAACGCAGCTTGCTATTTCGCGGGCAGCATTGTACCGCCATATTTCGAATATGAATGAGAAAACAAATACCAAGGCAAGAATTGGTTTGCTCCAATTTTATTATGCCTGGATGCAGGAAAAGTAAAGGAATTTGACAATTTGAGACATATGTCAACTCCCATATTACGACCGCATATGCTAGAATTTTACCCATCATTAAGTAGTAAATACTTTGTTGGAGGGTGAGCGTATGCAACGACGTAATGTGGGAGTTTTTTGTTGTTTACTCTGCCTTGTATTGGCATGTTCTACCATGATGTTTGGATGTGGAAAAGCAAAGCAGGAAGAACAAAAGAGTGCGACAAATCAGAAAACAGAAAAGACAAATGAACCGGAAGAAACAGGAGATGACGTAGCAGCACTATTAAAGAATGTGAAGTATGTGGCTGTGATTCATGTAAAAATTAATCCTGAATTTAATATTTATCTTGATGAAGATGAAAATGTCGTGGCATTGGAATGCCTGAATGCAGATGCAAAGGATGCATATGGCAAGAAATCGTTTGCCGGGAAAACACTAGACGAGACATTACAGACTGTGGTTTCTATTGCAGCAGAAAAAGGCTACATGAAAGAAGACCAGACGGTAGCACTTACCATCACAGAATGTACGACCGATTTGAATGCTACCGAATTACAGACAAAAATGGATCGTATGGTAACGGAAGCGGCAAAAGAACAGAATATCACAGTTACGACAGCGATGGATATGAGTGAAGAAGTCAGGACGACACAAAGAGAAGCGGGATTGTCCTGTGTGCGGTGGCAGTTTCAAGTGCGTTGTCTGTGGTGGCAGCGGTTCACTTTAAAATGGGATGGTATGCAAGAAAATAACAATACATAGATAAAAAACGACAAAAGGAGGAAGACAACATGAAAAAAACAAAAGGAAGGATGCGTGGAATTTTATCGCTGGTCTTAGCAATGCTTTTGACGGTAACGATGATTCCGGCACAAAAAGTATTGGCAGAAGGAGAAGCGGCAGGAAGTACGGCGGAAAACACGGGAAATCTGACGTTTGCTTCGTTTGAAAGTACAGATATATCACATGGTGAGGTGCAATGGAAAAATGGGGATGCAGATACTTGGCATACACAAACGACAACAGGGGATGTAACGGCAACAAATGTACGAATTGTTGTTAAGAAAAATGCCAATTTGGGGCAGCATATGGCGTTACGTATTAATGGACAGGACATATTGCAAACAAATTTGGAAACATTAAAGTCAAATGAGGGATTGAAACTGCAAGCAGATGGAAAGTATCAGTTTGAGCATATTGGATTTTCTTCTGCAGCGGGTGGTTCCGGCGGCGAAGAAAATCCACCACAGCCACCTAAGCCTCCAGTATCAAAGGGAATTGAATTTGTCTTAGAAGGTAATGCAAGAGATAAATTTGGTGAAATGATTGCTGCAGGAAATGATGCCAACAATATTTATGTAAAGGTGAATGAGGATACCTCTTATCAGAAGATTAACGATTTGATAAAGAGTAAGATGGTTACCGTATCACAGGACGGTCGTTATCAGTTTGCGGATTCTGTAAAAAAAGTTTCTCTCTATGTAAAATACGATGCAAACTATATGGTACAGTTTATGCCAAATGTAGCGGGCATAGGCTTTAGCGAAAATGCACCGCTCGTTTTGGATGGCTCTGGCTCACAGCATATCCAGATTGATAAAAAGGTCAACACGATCACATGGGCGTATGACGATGTGCGTTATGGCAAAGATGCTTATTTGGAGCATGGAACAGCAGAAATTATTGCAGTAAACGGAACACCGGTTGCACAGCTTCCGAAGGATCCGGACAATTTTGCAGCAAATGCAGGAAACAAAGATGGCGGACACTTTGCAGCAGATCCTGGTGCTAAGATTACCATTAAGCTGACACCAGATTATGGTTACCAGTTATCGGGAGTTCAGTTAAATGGCGGCGCTACGTTAGAGGCACAAAAAGATGTATCTACGTTCACATTTACCATGCCGGATACAAGCGTTCACTTCAAAGGCATTTTTACAAAATCAGAAGATGCCGTAGTGACAACGGGAAATACAGTCAAAAATGCTGCAATTGCAAATGGTGCCAATGCTGCAAACAGTGGAAATCTGGAGTTGAAGGTTTCGGATAACACAGAGTATAACACAGCAGCAGCCACAGCTCTTGTTTCTGATGCTGTAGCAGCAGAGGCAGTAGATCTTTCTTTGAATCAGGTCGTCAGCAAAGGAAATGGCACCAATTGGGAAACCGGAATTACGGAATTTGAAAAGCCAATCACATTATCTTTGGCATTGAAGGATTATGACGCCAATTACGATTATACGGTAGTGAGAAACCACAATGGAAAGCTGACAGCACTTGATACAACAGCAATCAACGGAACGGTTTCTTTTGCAACCAATCAGTTCTCTACCTATGTTATTGTAAAGAAAGAAAAGAGTAAGACACCGGTTTATAGTACACAGGCTAATGCCGGCGCAGGTGCACCACAGACAACATTTTCACAGACGACAAAGGAACTATTAGATGCGATTGGTCTTACCGCGGCAGAAAAGAAAGCGATTGCAGATGGCGCAAATGCAAATGTTATATTAAATGTAAATGTTAAGACATTGACAGAGAAAGAAGCAAAATTAATCGAAAGTGTCATTGGCAAGAATAAGATGGCAGAAACGTATGACATCAATCTTTTGCTTCAGATTGCAGGCTTAGCGGATCGGAATATCACAGATCCAAGCAGTGCAATCGGTATAACCATCACAATCCCGGATAAATTTATTAACACAGATACCAGTGTGAAGAGAGTTTATCGCATGGTTCGTATTCATGATGGAAAAGCAACGGTCATTGACGGAACGTTTGATGCGAATACAAAACAATTTACATTTGCAACGGATGGATTTTCCACCTATGCATTGGTATATGAAGACGTGGCTGCAACTACAACAACCCCAGCAACGACATCGCCAAAGACAAACGATACTTCATTACCTATCGCATGGCTTCTGCTTTTAGGTGCCGGTCTTTGCGGATGCATGGCAGTAACGCTCGTAAAAAAGAAAACGAAATAAACAGTACATGACGATTTGATAGAATGCTCCCCCAGGCAGAAGTGATGGTGGGGGCATTCTTTTTGCTTGTGATGATGTCTGTTTTTTTATGTTCGGGAAAATCCCTGTGGTTGCAAGGCGGGGGAGTTTATAGTAAAATTGTGGAAGGTTTAAAGGAAAAATAAGAATCAGAGGAGGTCTTGATTATATGGAAAGTTACAAGAAGGAATTCATTGAGTTTATGGTAGAGAGTGATGTTTTAAAATTTGGCGATTTTACCTTAAAGAGCGGTCGTAAATCTCCATTTTTTATGAATGCTGGTGCTTATGTCAGCGGACCACAGTTGATGAAACTGGGCGAGTATTATGCAAAGGCGATCCACGATGCTTACGGCGAAGATTTCGATGTCTTATTCGGACCGGCATACAAGGGTATTCCGCTGGCAGTCATCACGGCAGAAGCTTCTATCGTTTATATGGAAAAGAAGTAAAATATTGCTCCAACCGTAAAGAAGCAAAAGATCATGGTGCAGATATGGGTTCTCTTTTGGGCTATAAAATCAAAGATGGCGACCGTGTTGTGATGATTGAAGATGTAACAACTTCTGGTAAGTCTATGGAAGAGACCGTTCCAATCGTCCGCGCACAGGGTGACGTTACGATCGTAGGTCTTATGGTAAGTTTAAATCGTCAGGAGATCGGACTCTCCGGCGCCCACAGCAAGTCAGCCCTGGATGAAGTGGCAGAGACTTACGGCTTTGCGACCAATGCCATTGTGTCTATGTCAGAAGTGGTAGAACACTTATATAATCATGAGCATCAGGGTAAAATAGTCATTGACGATTCTATGAAAGCGGCTATCGACGCATACTATGACCAGTATGGCGTGCGATAAAGATGGTTATTTTATGAACAAGACAAATAAGATCCGGTATGTGATCCCTTTTATCCTCTATATGGGACTATTGATATATTTTCTGCTTTTTGCAGAGGCATTTCGGGAAAATGCAGTGGATGAGTATCGCTACAATCTGATCCCTTTTCGGGAGATCATGCGTTACATCCAATATCACAAGACGATTGGAACCGGGCGGGTACTTTTGAACCTGCTGGGCAATATCATAGGCTTTGCCCCTTTTGGATTTTTCCTGCCCTGTATCAGCAGACGACCGATCGATCTCTGGGCGGCAACACTTTTTTCCATGGAGTTTTCCATCACGGTAGAAGTGATCCAGTTGTTCAGCCGCGTGGGCTGTTGTGATGTGGATGACGTGATACTCAATACCTTGGGCGGTATGCTGGGCTTCCTGTGTTATCGGGTTTGGAGGAAATATAGACATGAATCGTAGAAGTAGAAGATATAGTGGGCAAAAGAAACCCTTATCTACACCATCCATAGGTGCGGCATTGGGAGCGGCGGCATCGCTTTTGATCCTGGTACTGGCACTTTTTATTGCAGCAAATACAGATGGCAGCAGTGCCAATATCATCGGCGGTATCTCGGTGCTTGCCATGATCCTGGCGATCGCGACATGCGTGACAGGAGCGCATATGGCACGCAATGATAATTTTGAAAAAATATCCCGTATCCTTGGCGTGGTCGTTCCGGCGATCGCGACGGCATGCTGGGTGATCTTATATTGTATCGGTATTCTGATTGGATAAAAGACAGGTGGGTAGAAAAATGAGACAATTAGAGCGACAGGAAGAATATGAAGAACGATTTGCTCTGGTAAGTGAGCGGGTAGATCAGTTAAAGGAAGATGCGGAGGTGCCGGATCCCTTTGCTTCTTATTTTAAAGAAGTGGCAGCATTTCTTGGGCTGGTAAAAAAGACATATGTCTGTGTGGCAGAGGGTGCCTATGAGAGGCTTTCCTTAGAGGAACGGCAAAAGATACACGCGGACTTGTATGGCAGATTGGAGCCGGCGGTCTATGAGGCTTCTTATTTAAATCCGGAATATGCCGAGGAGACGCTGGGAGCAGAACTGGGCGGTATGCTCAGCATGCTTTATGCAGATCTGTTATCGACCATACCGGATGCCTTTGAAGAAAGGCTGGACCTGCTCTGCATCTGGAACGAACTCTTTGTAGAACTCCACGGTTGTTTTGTGGAAGAAATGCAGGAGATGGGAACAGAGGCAGGAGCATTCTCCGGGGAATCCTTGAAATGGATTGCAGGAAATGTAAAGGATGCGATCTACTGGTTCTATCATGACTATGCGGAAAGTTTTGTACCGGATACGATTCTGCCAATGATCGATCCATCCTATGATTTCTTTACCAAATGGATCGAGGAAGCAGACTTATCCGGCAATGCCTATCTTTACCGCATCGGTGCACCGGTCGGTAAGAATGAACTTTTGATGGCAGATTATCTGCGAAAGATGCCGCAAGATCAGATCGATGCTATGGCGCATACCTTTACGGAGGGCTATCGCAAGGGCTTTGAGATGGCTGGCAAGGATATCCATGCGAAAAAAACGGTCAAGATCGAGGCACCGCTTGGCATGGAGCGTATGGTAAAGGCTGCCATGGCACAGTTTGCAGACATGGGCTTAAAGACGACCATCCTGCGTGAGGCGACGATCTCACTTTACGGCAGGGGCGGTGGCAAGCGTGGTTATTACAGTGTATCGCCAAACCGTCAGTATGATTATGACCACAAGGATGATAAGGCATATTATTTTGATAAATCCTTTGTAGAACGCCGCTTGGAAGTCATGCGTGACACCTTTGAAAAGGAAAAAGACAAGGCACTGACCTTTGGCGGTCCGGCGGTTGTGGAAGTCTTTGGCGAAGAACCATTTGCGCCGGTCAACAAGGAGGCAAATGCCAAGTATTCCGACAAGCAGAATTCTCTGAACGTATATAATGCTGTGGAATCCGGTAAGATCACCAACACCTATATCCCGGGAGAATCCTACAGTTTTACCATCATTGCCTATCCATTGCCGGCGATCGGCGATCAATTTGAGGAGATCTTTGCCAAGACCGTTGAACTCAACACCTTAGACTATGAAAAATACCAGACCATCCAGCAGCATATCATTGACGCACTGGATCAGGGACAGAGCGTACATGTGACCGGACGTGGAGACAATCACACAGATATCCGGGTGCAGCTGCATCCGCTGGCGGATCCTGCAAAAGAGACGATCTTTGAAAACTGCGTGGCCGATGTCAATATTCCGGTGGGGGAAGTCTTTACATCTCCGGTCCTGGAAGGAACCAATGGTGTTCTGCATGTGACACAGGTCTATCTGGGAGAACTCTGTTACAAAGATCTGGAGGTCGTATTTACGGACGGCAAGATCACAGCCTATGACTGTGCCAACTTTGAGACGGAAGCAGAGAATAAAAAATACATTCAGGACAATGTCCTTTATCACCATAAGACCCTGCCGTTGGGCGAGTTTGCGATCGGCACTAACACGACGGCTTACCGCATGGCAAGAGATTATGACATTGCGGACAAACTGCCGATCCTGATCGCGGAAAAGACAGGACCGCATTTTGCTGTGGGTGATACCTGTTATTCCCATGCGGAAGATGTGCCGATGTATAACCCGGACGGTAAGGAAGTTGTAGCGAGAGACAATAGCGTATCTTTGCTCCGCAAGGACCCAAAGACCGTGAACCAGGCATATTTTAACTGTCATACCGATATTACCATCCCTTATGATGAGTTGGGCGATATCGTGGTGGAATGTGCGGATGGAAGAAAGATCACCATTCTTTCACAGGGCAGATTTGTCCTGCCGGGAACCGAGGAATTAAACGTTGAATTGGAACGATAAAATAGAAGAGACTTACAATTTAAGGAGGAAAAGAAAATGGCTAAAGTAGGAATGTAATGGGCAGCGACTCTGATATGCCGATCATGGCAAAGGCAGCAGAGGTCTTGGAACAACTGGGGATCGATTATGAAATGACGATCATTTCCGCACACAGAGAGCCGGATGTGTTCTTTGAATATGCGAAGGGGGCAGAGGCAAGAGGCTTTAAGGTCATCATTGCGGGAGCCGGAAAGGCAGCACATCTTCCGGGCATGTGCGCAGCACTTTTCCCAATGCCGGTCATTGGTATCCCAATGAAGACATCTGATCTTGGCGGTGTGGATTCTTTGTATTCTATCGTGCAGATGCCAAGCGGTATCCCGGTTGCGACCGTCGCTATCAATGGTGGGGCAAATGCGGGCATTTTGGCAGCCAAGATCTTAGCGACCAGCGATGATGAGATCTTAGAGAGGTTAAAGAAATACAGCGAGGATCTGAAAGATCAGGTCGTAGAGAAAGACGCGCGCTTACAGGAAGTGGGCTACAAGGCTTATATGGAAAAATAATAAGATGCATGGGACTAGGATATATTAGGATGACTAATATATCCTAGTAGTTTTTATTACTAGAATTTCTAAGACACAGGTTTTATAATGGGAACAGAGATACTCATAACAGCACAAAAGGAGTAGTGAAAAGTATGGATTACAAAAAAGCAGGTGTAGATATTGAGGCAGGTTATGAATCTGTCAAATTGATGAAAAAATATGTGCAGGAGACCATGAGACCGGAAGTTTTGGGCGGTCTTGGCGGATTTTCCGGTGCATTTGATCTTTCATCCATCAAGGATATGGAGGAACCGGTTCTTCTTTCCGGTACAGATGGATGTGGTACCAAGGTAAAACTGGCATTTCTTATGGACAAGCATGATACCATCGGTATTGATGCGGTTGCCATGTGTGTCAATGATGTGGCATGTGCAGGTGGCGAGCCACTTTTCTTCTTAGATTACATTGCTTGTGGCAAGAATTATCCGGAAAAGATCGCAACCATCGTCAGCGGTGTAGCCGAAGGCTGTAAGCAGTCCGGCTGTGCTCTGGTCGGCGGCGAGACGGCAGAGCATCCGGACTTATGCCGGAAGATGAGTATGATCTGGCAGGTTTTGCCGTTGGTGTCGTAGACAAGAAGGACATCATTACCGGTGAGAATTTAAAGGATGGCGATGTACTGATCGGTATGGCATCTACCGGGGTACATTCCAACGGATTTTCTCTGGTGCGCAAGATCTTTGACATGACAAAAGAGTCTTTGGATACCTATTATGACGAACTTGGCACAACACTGGGAGAGGCATTGCTTGCGCCTACCAGAATCTATGTCAAGGCATTAAAGGCGGTTAAGGATGCAGGTGTGACAGTCAAGGCATGCAGCCATATCACAGGCGGCGGCTTCTATGAGAATATCCCGCGTATGCTGCCGGAAGGCAAGCGTGCCGTTGTAGAGAAGAATTCCTATGAAGTGCCGGCAATCTTTAAGTTGATGGCAGAAAAAGGAAATGTGGATGAACACATGATGTATAATACATACAATATGGGACTTGGCATGATCGTTGCCGTGGATCCGGCAGATGTCGATAAGACCATGGAAGCAATGCGTTCTGCTGGGGATAGACCATATGTTGTTGGTAAGATCATTGATGGTGAAAAGGGTGTAGATCTATGTTAAAATTAGCAGTTTGTGTGTCCGGTGGCGGTACCAATCTTCAGGCGATCATTGATGCGATAGAAGCAGGGCGGATCCATGATACCGAGATCTCCCTGGTCATCAGCAACAATCCAAATGCCTATGCCTTGGAACGTGCGAAAAAGGCTGGTATTGAGGGTATCTGTATTTCGCCGAAATCTTATGAGAACAGGGATGCCTTTAATGCGGCATTTTTGGAAAAACTGGATGCAGCCAAGGTGGATCTGGTCGTACTCGCCGGATTTTTGGTCGTGATCCCGGAGATCATGATAAAGAAATATCGCAATCGTATCATCAATATCCATCCGTCGCTCATTCCGTCCTTTTGCGGAACCGGCTACTATGGCTTGAAAGTGCACGAGGGTGTGCTTGCCAGAGGTGTCAAGGTGACAGGTGCGACTGTGCATTTTGTGGACGAGGGGACAGATACGGGACCGATCATTTTACAAAAGGCAGTAGTTGTGCAGCAGGATGATACACCGGAAGTTTTACAGCGTCGTGTGATGGAAGAGGCAGAATGGCAGATCATGCCGCAGGCGATCGATCTGATCGCAAGAGGCAAGGTTAGCGTGGTAGATGGAAAAGTTAGAATTGCGGAGTAAGGAGAATGGCATGAAAGTATTAGTTGTAGGCAGTGGCGGTCGTGAGCATGCGATCTGTATGAGCGTGGCAAAAAGTAAAAGGGTAGACAAGATCTACTGTGCACCGGGCAATGCCGGAATCGGTCAGATCGCTGAATGTGTACCGATCGGTGCCATGGATTTTGATAAATTAGTTGCATTTGCTAAGGAAAACGCCATTGATTTTACAATCATTGGTATGGATGACCCTTTGGTCGGTGGTATTGTGGATGCTTTTGAAGCAGAGGGCTTAAAGGTCTTTGGACCGAGAAAAAATGCGGCAATTCTGGAAGGAAGCAAGGCATTTTCCAAGGATCTTATGAAAAAATACAATATTCCTACGGCAGCCTATGAGCGTTTTGACGACGCAGAGGCAGCGATCTCTTATTTAAAGACCGCCAAGATGCCGATCGTATTAAAGGCAGATGGTCTTGCACTGGGCAAGGGTGTATTGATCTGCAATACCCTGGAAGAAGCCATCGAAGGGGTACATACCATCATGATGGACAAGAAGTTCGGAGATGCCGGCAATACCATGGTCATCGAGGAGTTTATGACCGGACGCGAGGTCTCTGTGCTTTCTTTTGTGGACGGCAAGACCATCCAGATCATGAGCAGCGCGCAGGATCACAAGCGTGCCGGGGATGGAGATACAGGTTTAAATACCGGAGGCATGGGAACCTTTTCTCCAAGTCCTTTCTACACCAAGGAAGTGGATGAATTTTGCAAGAAATATGTATATCAGGCGACAGTGGATGCTATGGCAGCCGAGGGCAGAGAGTTTAAGGGTGTTATCTTCTTTGGCTTGATGCTCACGGAGGACGGACCCAAGGTTTTGGAATACAATGCCAGATTTGGAGATCCGGAGGCACAGGTTGTACTGCCGCGTATGAAGAATGATATTATAGATGTTATGGAAGCATGTGTGGATGGCACTTTAGATCAGTTGACGCTGGAATTTGAGGATAATGCAGCCGTCTGCGTGGTACTTGCATCAGATGGTTATCCGGTTTCCTACCAGAAGGGATTTCCAATCACAGGCTTTGATAAGTTCGACAATGAGGAGTATTTCTGCTTCCATGCAGGTACAGCCTTAAATGATGCAGGACAGATCGTGACAAATGGCGGACGTGTACTTGGTGTTACAGCCAAGGGCAAGGATTTAAAGGACGCCAGAGCCAAGGCTTATGCGGCAACAGACTGGATCTCTTTTGAAAACAAATATATGCGCCACGACATCGGCAAGGCGATTGACGAGGCGTAAAAAGAACCAAAAGTAAAAAGGTTTGTGAAACCTGGGAAGGCTTCACAAACCTTTTTTCATGTCTGGACAGTAAGCGAACATCAGCGGAACTGGTTGCTGTCTGCTTCATAATAATAATCAATGGCTGCCAGTCGTTTTTCAAGATCTGCCTGATCGACATTCTCTGCTGCACAAAACTCTGCAAGGGATGGATATCGGTCTCTTAAATTCATGTTGACGACACTGAGCAGCATCATGGGATCTAGTGGTAAATTCATTTTCATACTCCTTTATAAACGAATATGGTTTCTTAGACATATATATTATATGTAAGAATGAAAAATTTGCAAATGAAAATGAATTTACTACAAAATTATTTAGAATACTGCGCAAGCGGTTTCTTTAAGAGTGGATACAGGATGGTGGAAAGGATCACACCAAAGAGTCCCTGCACGATGTTGAACGGAACACCGCTGGCTGAGGATGCCAGACCTGCGGCAAGGCTTGTGCTTGAGAAACCATCGCCTGCTGCGAGTGCCATCAAAAAGATCTCAAATACAAAGTATCCAAATACCATGAAGGCTTCGCCAACGACACCACTGATCGCGGTAAAGGCTGCCTGCTTGCCACCGGAAACTTCGGAAAGTTTCTTGGTAAAAGCACGGTAAACTAGGCTGGCAAATACAGCGGTAAGCATCTTGATGACAAAGGTTGCCGGTGCATAGGAGAAGTATCCGCCAAATAAGTCAGAGAACATAGAACCAATACCGGCTGCAAGTCCGCCATAAAGTGGTCCAAGTAAAAATCCTGACAAAAGTACAATAGAATCACCTGGATGGATATAACCCATGGTAGGTGTCGGTACCTTGATGATCATGGTAGCAACACAGGTCAGTGCTGCAAATAAAGCTGCAAAAATCAATTTTTTCGTTTTCATATTTTTCCCTCTTCTTTCTCTTATCTTGTCAAAAGTCTTGCTTTTGTGCGAGTAACTGAGTATCATTATATGCATAATTGGTCATGTGAAAATAACCATTTTAAACAAATTCGACCATACCAGATTAAAAAATACTGAAAAACCTAGAGAAATACTAGGAAAAGTCGATTTTTACGAAGAAAGAAAAATAGAGGAATGTATATGCTTACCTATACTTTTGAGGAGAGGGGCGAAAAACCCTACTACCAATATTTATATGAAGTATTAAAAGAAGATATTGAGGAAGGAAGATTAAAAGAGGGGGAACACCTGCCGTCCAAGCGGGCTTTTGCCAAGCAGTTGGGACTTTCCGTGATGACCATTGCCAGTGCCTATGAGCAGTTGTTGGTAGAGGGATATATCTATGCCGTGGAGAAAAAGGGTTATTATGTGGCGGCGGTGCAGCCCTATCTGACAGAACCTTTACAAGAGGATCCTGCGGTGAAAATTTTTATTGAGGGGGACGATGCCAGCCACGAGGAAACAAAGGCAAACTGGCGGATGGATTTTGCATCCAACCATGTAGACCGGGAACGCTTCCCTATGAGTACGTGGTCACACCTGATGCGTGCTGTATTAAGTGGCCAATCGAAGGATGTGCTTTTGCCGTCGCCACCGCAAGGTGTCTATGAACTGCGGCAGGCGATCGCGGACCATCTGTATCATTTTCGCGGTATGCGTATTTTGCCGGAACAGATCGTGATCGGTGCGGGAACCGAGTATTTGTATCATCTGCTCATCCAACTTTTGGGGAGAGACCATGTCTATGGCATCGAAAATCCGGGCTATCAAAAACTGGCGAAGATCTATGCGCATAATGGCGTGGACTACCGCTATGTGGATCTGGATGCGCATGGACTTTCCATGGAGTCGCTGAGAAAGCAAAAGGTAGAGATCATCCATACATCGCCGACCCACCATTTCCCGACCGGTATTGCTATGCCTATCAGCAGGCGGCAGAAGTTGCTTGCCTGGGCAGCCGAAAAAGAGGGACGTTATATCATTGAGGATGACTATGACTGTGAGTTCCGTTTTGGCAGTCTGCCCATTCCGACCTTGCAGAGTATTGATGGAGCGGGGCGGGTGATCTATCTGAATACCTTTTCCAAGAGCCTGACCCCCTCTATCCGTATCAGTTATATGGTTCTACCCCGGACGCTGGTCGGAAGATTCCAAGAGAATTTAGGCTTTTATGCCTGCACGGTGTCAAATTTTGAGCAGTACACCCTGGCTGCTTTTTTGCAGCAGGGCTACTTTGAAAAGCATATCAACCGTATGCGCAATTTTTACAAGAACCACCGAAATCAGGTCATTGCCAAATTAAAGGAAAGCCGTCTGTGGCAGATGGCATCCATCTATGAGGAGGATGCCGGCTTGCATTTTCTTTTACATATTGATACACAAAAAGAGGACAGCGTTATCAAGGATCAGTTGCAACAAAGGGGCATCCGCCTGCGGGGTATGAGCGATTATACCTATGACGGCAGTCAGGTGATCCCGCATACATTTATCATCAATTATACGGCAATCGATCCGCAAGACCTGCCGGAAGTTCTGGAAGAAATCTATCAGGTTTGTATAAACTAACTATTGTCTTGTAGAAAAAACATGATTTTGCGCGAAAGCGATTGAAAAATAAACTGTGCGTGATAGAATGATGGATGGAAAATAAGAAATAAATTTGTATGAAAGGAAACAGTTATGTTTGGATTTGGACAGTTAATTGACATTTTAAAAGAAAACCCAAAGAAGATCGTTTTCACAGAAGGAACCGATCCTCGTATTCTTGAGGCATCCTCAAGACTTCTTGCATCTAATTTCTTAGCACCGATCTTGATCGGAAAGCCGGAGGAAGTAGAAGCAGCAGCAGAAAAGAGTGGATTTAATATCCGTGGCGCAGAGATCATTGATCCAGCAAATTACGACAGAATGGACGAGATGATCGAGATGTTCTGCGAACTGAGAAAGAAAAAGGGCGTTACCCCGGAGCAGGCAAGAGGCATTCTTTCACAGGCAAACTACTTTGGTACCATGCTTGTAAAGATGGGCGTTGCTGATTCTTTACTTGGTGGTGCAACTTATTCTACCGCAGATACCGTAAGACCTGCTTTGCAGTTGATCAAGACAAAGCCGGGCAACTCTATCGTATCTTCTTGCTTTATCATGGTTCGTCCAGCTGCTACAGGTGAGAACGAAGTACTTGCTATGGCAGACTGCGCAATCAATATTCATCCTACAGAGGACGAATTGGTGGAAATCGCAGGCGAGACAGCAGAATGTGCTAGAATCTTCGGTATTGACCCACAGGTTGCATTCCTTAGCTATTCAACACTTGGTTCCGGTAAGGGCGAAGATGTAGATAAGATGCGTAATGCAGCAGCTAAGACAAAGGCAAAATTCCCGAACCTTCCAATCGAGGGAGAGATTCAGTTTGATGCAGCCGTTTCACCACGTGTTGCTCGTACAAAGTGTAAGGATTCAGAAGTAGCAGGTCATGCAAATACCTTTATCTTCCCTGATATCAACGCTGGTAACATCGGTTACAAGATCGCTCAGAGACTTGGTAACTTTGAAGCATACGGTCCTATCCTTTTAGGATTAAATGCTCCTGTTAATGACTTGTCCCGTGGATGTAATGCCGCAGAAGTTTATTCTATGGCTATCATTACAGCAGCACTTGCATAAATCATATTGTAAGTAATACAAAAGGCGTTCTGCTTATGCAGAGCGCCTTTTTTGGGAGTTTCATTATGCTGTTATAAAACAACTTCGAAAAGAAGTGCTTTTATAATTCACATGCTACGTCGTAAGCAGATTTGATTGCATGATCAATGTTGCTTGGACGTTCGCCGGCACAGTCACCAACATAGTGGATTGGCAATGTGCAATTGTTTAATTCTGCGACATTCTTCTTTGCACCAACAGCCATAACAACGAAATCAGAAGCAACTTCTGCTTTTTCTGTCTTTTCGTCAACTGTCTTTTCAACGATAACCGCATTTTCTGTGATTTCCATCAATTTAGCAGAAGTGAGAACTTCTACTTCATGGCTGTTTAATTCTTTCATCAATGTAGGAAGAACGGTGTTGCTTTCTTCTTTTGCAATCTGATCCATCATTTCAACGATGGTAACCTTGCATCCGCGAGAAGCCAGATATTCAGCTGTTTCGACACCGACAAGTCCGCCACCGATGACAGATACCTTGCCAAATACGATTTCTTTCTTTGCAAGAACATCCCATGCACTGACAACCGTTGGAAGGTCTTTTCCAGGAACTGGGATGATGGCATTCGTTGCACCTGTTGCAACGATGACTTCATCGAAGGAAGCGTAATCTTTTTCACTAAATTCCTGACCAAGACGGAAGGTGACATCTAATTCTGGTAATACGTTGCAGTAGTAGTTGATACTACGCATCATTTCTTCTTTTCTTGGTGGAACGCTTGCAATCAGTAACTGTCCACCAATCTGTAATGACTTTTCAAAAATAGTAACCTGGTGACCACGTAAAGCAGCAACACGGGCAGCTTCTAAGCCTGCAATTCCGGCACCAACGATGGCAACACGTTTTGCAGTAGCAGCAGGAGTAATCTGACGGCTTCCTTCATAACCATTTTCTGCATTTAAAACGCAGCTTAAGAACGCACGGTTTTGAATGTTGTCGGTACAACCCTTGTTACACATCATACATGTTCTGACACAACCAGCGTGGTTATCTGCACACTTATTAGCAAAATCAGGATCTGCAAGCAAAGAACGACCAAGTGCGATAATATCAGCAGAACCGCTGGTAAGTACAGCTTCAGCAGCTTCTGGTGTCACAATACGTCCTACAACGGATACTGGAATCGAAACGATTTCCTTGATCTTCTTAGAGTAAGAAACCATAAAGCCGTATGGCTGTGTTCCCATAGCAGGAATGGTATCACCCATATTTCCTGTGTGGTTTGCCTGCGCTACGTGAAGGGTGTCTACGCCGGCTGCTTCCAATTCTTTTGCAAAAATGCAAGCTTCATCAAATGGAAGACCACCTTTACCACGGAATGCATTTTCACCGAGTGGAGTTACAATAGGAAGTTTATAATCAATCACCATATCCGGAACAACGGTCTTTAAACGTTTTACGAGTGTTAATGCAAAACGTGTACGGTTTGCAAGATCTCCACCGTATTCATCTGTTCTGTGGTTTAAGATTGGAGAGCAGAGAGAACCAACCAGACGGTCTCCATGTACTTCAATACAGTCAACACCAGCTTCCTGTGCTAAAATAGCGCAGTTTTCCATGTGCTTGATGATCTCTTCAAGTTCTTCTGCAGTTACTTCGTTTACAAAATGCTGCATATCATGATGCAATTTTGCTCTTGCTTCCTGCATTTTTCCCTGATGGAATAAATCATTTAATGCGGCAACGTTGTAATCAGGGTGGAACAACTGGATTCCAAGCTTTGCACCATTTTCGTGACAAGCATCTGCGAGTCTTTTGAATCCTTCTGCCTGTGCAGGAGAAAAAAGCTTTGGTGTAGGAGAGAAGGTTGCAAGAGGTGCAACGTCTCCGATTACAATATAACCAACACCACCTTTAGCGAGGCGTTCGTAAAAGCGGAAACTCTGTTCCCCGATAGAACCGTCTTTTTCCTCATATCCGGTTGTAAGCGGAGGGAACATCAAGCGGTTCTTAAAGGTTGTTTTTCCAACTGCGATAGGTTCTAATAGTTTCATAAGTCATACTTCCTTTCAAGTCTGTTTCATTTATTCTAATGCCTGCAAGAAGGTAAGAATAGATTCATTTAATTCTTTTCTTGCAGAAGCACTGGCAAAGTTATGGTTTGCACCTTCGATGGTCTGGTAGGTGCATTTTCCAGAATAAAGTGTTTCATATTTGTGGCAGGTAGCATCGTCTACTAAATCATCAGCGGTACCACGAACGATAAGGACAGGACCTTCGTAACCAGCAGCGGAAGAAAACGGCTCGTACTGGTATAAATCATGATTAAAAGATGTTGCAAAGCAAAGTCCTTCAATATCAGCACTGGTGATGCCTTTTGCCTCCATAGCTTCGGCGCGTTCCTTACATCCAAACCACATACCGGCGCCCGGACACATGAGAATCAATGCGTAAGGGTTTACTCTTGGAGCAGCAGTAGCGGCTGCATAGCCGCCCATGCTCTGACCGGAAAGAATTACTTTTTCCGGATCAGCAAAATCCTGCTGTTTTGTCCAATTTATAATATCTTCAATATCTTCAAGAATGCCGGTAAATGTCATATCTTCAAATTCTCCATCACTCTCCCCGTTTCCGAATAAATCGAAACGTACGCTGGCAAAACCATGCTTTGCAAGAAATCTTGCCGTTTGCGTATAACTGTTTTTGTAGCCACTCTTATTTCCAGTAAAGCCATGTACATTTACAATGGCAGGAAAACGTGAACCCTCATCTGGGATATCTACAATTCCGCGTAAAACGTGACCGGAACGATTGGTAAGTTCGACTTGTTTGATCAATGTGATTTACCTCTTTTCTAAAAATTATTCAGCGTTTGCAGCGTTTCTCTTATCTGCTAACTGCTGTAACATTTCTTCTGTTTTTTCTTTGGTTAATGGATATACAAACTTTAATACAAGTACAGCTAATAAGTAACCAACAACATATAAGCCGGTATAGGTTTTCCAGAGATGTCCAGCGAAAGCGTCACTCTGTACTTCCAGATTTACGTTAAATCCAGCAATCGCAAGTGCGAAACTACTCATACTTCCAGATACTGCATTTGCAAGCTTACGGAAGAAAGTGTAAGCAGAGTAAACGATACCTTCGTTACGCTTTCCAGTCTGGAGTTCCTGATAATCAATGGCATCATTTACAAGTGCCCAGATCAATACCTGGAAACCGCTGACACCGAGATAGCAGATACCGTTGATGATGATAAAGAGCAAAGGATTCTTCATTGGGAAGAAGAATAAAATGGCAAATACAACGACAGAGAAAGTAGCACTGTACATAATCCATTCTTTTTTACCAAATTTCTTTGCAACAAACTTGATACCAACGAAAGCGATGAGTGACCAAAGGACACTTAACATACCAGAAATTGCCATGATAGCAACGTTTCCAAAGTAGTCACGGAATAAATAAGTATTCAATCCGTTTACCATACCTGCTCCAACGATACCGATAAAGCTTGATAACATAACACCGAGTAAAGCTTTGTTTTTGGTGATATCTTTTAATACTTGTAAGTAATTGAGTTTTTCTTTTTCTTCTTTTATAGGTTCTGTAATGACACGTTCTTTACACCAGTTTGCTGTAATCATCAAGCAGATGAAACCGATGATGGCACAGACAGCAGCCATCATCAGGAAATGACTAGGTACCGGCTGGTTATCCTTGTAAAGGAATAATGGACCAGCGATAACGATAACCGTCATGAAAATGGTTCCACCAAGACTTCTATAGCGGGAAAGGTCTGTACGCTGGTTTACATCGTCTGTCATAACACTGGAAAGACTTCCGAATGGAACGTTGACGCAAGTGTACATAATTTCATATACAACATAAGTAATGAACATATATGCAAGACGGGCACCATATGCGAAGTTACTTACATTAACAAATCCTAACACGCAAAGAACAGCAGTTGGGAAAGCGAAAAATTTAATCCAAGGAATAAATTTACCTTTTCCGGTGTTTTTGTGGCTATCAACCAATGCACCGATGAGTGGATCGTTGATGGCATCCCACAATTTGGTCACCAACATTAAGATACCAACGTGTACTGGATTTACTTTTAATACCAATGTGTAAAAAATTGCTAGATACATAGCACGGAATTGTTCCGTACAGCAACACCCTAAATCCCCCAGAGTGTAGCCGATTTTGTCCTTCATAGAAAAAGGTCTTGTTTCTTTCATAATAAAATACCTCTCGTTTTATAATGTTTTGGTAGCTACAGTATTATTATAGAAACAAAAAAAGAGACCACATATACAAAAATTGCTTGCAAACTATGAAAAATTGATATATCGTTAAAATTGACAAAATAAACAAAAAATATAGGGAAGGAATGTGCAAAGTGAACATATGAAGAGACAAGGATATGAAATGGAGCATGTAAAGATTGTGGAGAGCGGCCAGAGAAGTTTTGGACAAAGCAATCGCCATACCATTATTTTTGTTGTTGGCGGTGTTTCCTATTTACAGGCAGAGGAACGGAATGAGGTTTGTACGATGGAAGATCTTATTTTTATCAAACCCGGCAATCGTATCAAATTGGAATACCGTAAAAACAAATATCCGTTGGAACTGTATGTTCTTTATGTTGGCGCTGACTTACTAAAAACACTTTCCGATGAACATACCGATTTGAATGCGGCGTTTGATGTCGTACCATTTCAGGTAAAAATGGTACATGCAGAGAGTGAAGCAGCAATGCTGATTAAAAATATTTCGAAAAAACTCTATGTAATGGCAAAAGAAGAACAAAAATTTGCACATGCATTATATGAGAAGAGCCAGTTGACCATTTTGCTTATTTTGGCATTGCGCTCGTCTGTGCAGGAGGACAGACAGCATAAGGTGAATAAGAAAAAACATGTGGTGATGGATGATATCTTTATTTATATTAAGGAACATTTGACGGAGGATATTACGTTGGAACGTTTAGAGGATGAATTCTATGTCAGCCGGTATCACATTGTAAGAGAATTTAAAAAAATGACCGGAGAGACACCACATGCTTATATTGTAAAGGCAAGACTTGATCTTTGCAGACGCTATATTGAGCAGGGGAAAAGCATTCGCGAAGTGTATGAACTGGGTGGATTTGGTGGGTACAACCATTTCTTCCGGGCATTTAAGAAAGAATATGGTGTGACACCTATGCAGTATTATAAGAATTTACAGATTGATCGAAGTGTGGATGAAAAATCACGCATTTCCTAATGCTGTCATATAGTAAAGAGACGATGGCTGCAGGAGAAAAAAATGGATGTGACAACACCAGGAAACATAGGATTTGCATCTTCAGGAGAACTCGAAATTGAATTATATGATAGTACTAACAGAGGACCGGTGCGTGGGGCGCAGGTGAGCATTTACCGGGCGTCAGATGGTGAGAAAATAGCAAGTTATGTTTCGGATGGAGCAGGACAGATTCCGGATATACGTGTAGAAACACCGCCGTTAGAATACAGCTTAGAATCGCAGGCAATGGGGATGCCTTATGGACAATATAATATCGTGGTAGAAGCTGCAGGGTATGAAACATTAGAACTGATAAATGCGGAGGTATTGCCGCAGGAACTGTCACTGCAGCCGGTTCCTTTGATCCCCACGGGAAGTATGACAGGAAAAACAGAAGAAATTGTGGTGCCCGGCAATACGCTTTATGTACCGCAAACGCCTAAAATTCCGGAGACAGAGGTAAAACCAGTTACTGAAACCGGAGAAATCGTTTTAAGCCGCGTGGTGATCCCAGAGTATATTATTGTGCATGATGGAACTCCGTCCGATGCAAAAGCGAAGAACTATTATGTGACATATCCGGATTATATCAAAAATGTGGCATCCAGTGAAATCTATGCGACCTGGCCGGATGCTGCAATTCGTGCAAATGTACTTGCCATTATGTCATTTACACTGAACCGTGTTTATACGGAGTGGTATCGTGGCAAAGGGTATGATTTTACCATTACATCATCAACGGCATACGATCAAAAATGGTCGTATGGACGTACCATCTTTGAATCGATTTCACAAGTGGTCGATGAAATGTATACCAATTATCTGGCACGACCAAATGTCAAGCAACCAATTTTGACGCAATATTGTGATGGGAAAAATGTACGATGTCCAAAGTGGCTCAGTCAGTGGGGCTCGAAAGATTTGGCAGATCAGGGGCTTCGTACCATAGAAATTCTTCGTTATTATTATGGCAGTAATATCTATATTAGCACAGCGGAAGAAATCAGTGGCATACCGACATCCTGGGCAGGAGAACTGTCCGTGGGTTCAGAAGGAAAAAAGGTGAGCCAGCTGCAGGAACATCTGAATGTGATTGCAGGGGATTATCCGGCGATTCCGCGTGTGGCTGTGGATGGTATTTACGGACCTTTGACGGCGGAAGCGGTGCGTATCTTCCAATCTATTTTTGGACTGCCGGCGACAGGTGTGGTAGACTATCGTACATGGTATAAAATCTCCCAGATCTATGTGGGAGTAACCGGTATAGCGGAATTGTAAAAAAGATACAAGTTACAGATAGAGAAAAGAGGAAAAAACATGGCAAAATGGCTCATGTATAGTAAGCGGGCAGATTTTACCGCAATGGGCAAAAAATATCAGATCGATCCGGTAGTGGCGCGCATACTCGTCAATCGCGATTTGACGGAGGATGCAGCCATTACTGCATTTTTGCATCCCAGCGAAAAAGACCTTGGGGATGGAAAAGCCTTAAAGGATATGGATGTGGCGGTCGCTCTTTTGCAAAAGGCGATAAAAGAGAAAAAAAAGATCCGTATCATTGGCGATTATGATATTGATGGGATCCAGGCGACTTATATTCTGCATCAGGGACTGCTGCGTCTGGGGGCGATCGTAGACTATGCCATACCCGACCGTATCGAGGACGGTTATGGTGTCAATATCCGTCTGATGGAAAAGTGCGTGGCTGATGGGATCGGTCTTGTCATCACCTGCGATAATGGGATCGCGGCGGCGGATGCCATCGCCTATGCCAAGGAGGCGGGTATAGAGGTGATCGTGACGGACCATCATGAGGTGCCTTACGAAATGGTCGAGGGCAAAAAAGTCTATCATCTGCCGCCGGCGGATGCCGTGGTCGATCCCAAGCGGGAGGACTGCATGTATCCGTGTAAAAAGTTGTGTGGAGCGGTCGTGGCATGGAAAGTGATCTGGGTATTATATGAAGCGGCAGGCATTGTGCGTCAGGAAGCCATGCGTTTTATGGAAAATGCGGCTTTTGCAACGATCGGGGATGTCATGGAACTGGTCGAAGAAAATAGAACGATCGTAGCCCTTGGTATAGACCGGCTGCGCCATACCAAGAATCTGGGGATGCAGACTCTGATCGCACGCTGTGATCTTGCGCCAGAGGACATCAGTGCCTATCATGTCGGCTTTGTCTTAGGTCCCTGTTTAAATGCCAGCGGCAGGCTGGATTCTGCTACAAAGGCCTTGGAACTTTTGGAGGCTGAGGATATAGAAAGCGCAGCCGGATTGGCGGAAACATTGCGCCAGTTGAATGAAGAAAGAAAGGTCATGACCGAACAGGGCGTTGCGCAGGCGATCGCACAGATCGAGCAGGCTGCAGACGCGGATGCGCCTGTCTTAGTCATTTATCTGCACAGGTGCATGAGAGTGTCGCAGGCATCATAGCCGGGCGCATCCGGGAACGCTATGAGCGCCCGACCTTTATTCTGGTGGATGCGGCAGACGGAAATGGGGCAAAAGGCAGCGGCAGGTCTGTCGAAGGTTTTTCCATGTATGATGAGATGTGCAAGTGCAAGGAACTTTTTAGCAAATTTGGTGGACATCCTATGGCGGCAGGTCTGTCTCTTCCGGTCGAAAATATAGATGCCTTTCGGACAGCCATCAATGCCAATACGCAGATGACAAAAGAAGAAATGCAGACAGTGATTCATATTGATGTGCCAATGCCATTTTCCTATATCCGTGAAGATTTGATTTCGCAATTAGAAATCTTAGAACCTTTCGGAAATGGGAATCCAAAGCCTATTTTTGCCCAGAAAAATGTACGCATTATGCGAAAAATCCCAATTGGAAAGCAAAAACAATTTTTGCGTATGGACTTGCAGGGGGAAGATGGCAGTTGCATGGAAGGACTTTATTTTGGGGAGCGGACGGTATTAGAGGAGATCGAAGGCGAGCGGGGATGCATTACCATTACATATTATCCGCAGATCAATGACTTCCGTGGCAGAAGAAGCCTGCAGATCGTCATATCAAATGTCTGCTAGATGTTGCATAATACTACAAAAAAATGTAGAATACATAGTATACATTTGTGTAAGAAAATGTATGAATGGAGGTATGCGCAGGCATGTTTCATAGCAAAGAAGTGAAGCAACAGTTACAGCAGGCTGAGACGCTTGGGCGACAGGTGGAGACATACGAGGCTATGCTTCAGACGGCGGCATCGGATGTGGCAGAAGCACAGATGGATGTGGATCAGTTACAGATGAGCGCGGCAAAGATGGATCGAAGCCTGACCAAGGTTGTAGGTTATGCCAAGGATACACGGGATGACCAGCAGGTCATGGAAGATGGCATACAGGAATGTGTCGAGGTCTTACGACAGGATAGTCTGCAAGTGGGACAGATCCTGGAAAAAAGTGCCAAGCATACTGATTTTTTACACCAGCAGGAGACGGCATTGACCGACCTGATGGAGCAGAGCAAGCATTATACCGGACTTGCCAAGTCGGTTTCGGAAGGCTCCAATAAAGAGACATCCGAGATCAAGCGTCTGATGGAACAGATGTCAGGCTTGGAAAAGTTTACCGGGACGATCAGTGCACTCGCCTTACAGGCAGCAATCGATGCGGGGAGACTGGGCGACGAGGGTGCGGATTTTATCCGTAGCGCAGAGCAGATCCGGTCTTTGGCAGAAGTCTTTGGCGGACAGTTATCGGACACCTTAGAGCAGGCAGAAAATCTCCAGAAGGAGATCACCGAGATGAGTGGACAGATCCATCAGTTTATTTCTTTGCTCAAGGACAACAACCGTGCGCTTAGCAAGATGGCAACGGATGTGAGCCGCTATAACGCGGGACAGACTGATACAGAGTCACCGGAGGCATCTATGGCAGGTCTGATCGAGACTTTGCAGGATTATCAGGGACGTGTGACAGATGATATCAGCAGGCAGGAGTGCATTTTGGAAGAGATGGAAAAGATCGGCACCTGTTATATGGAGCAAGAAGAGAGCACAACGCATTTAGAGCAGACGGTCGCACACATGAAGCAGACCTTTGCTGATGCCGGCGGTTCAGAGACACAAAAGTAAAGGTAGCAATACCATTTACATATATGAGACAAATAATAAGGGGGATTATAAAATGGCAGAGCAGACATATCAATTTGCATCAGCAGATGGGGTAACACAGATTCACGGCGTCAAGTGGACGCCGGATCAGGAGCCGGTTGCGTGCTTCAGATCGTACACGGCATGGTAGAATACATCGAGCGTTACCGTCCGTTTGCAGAATTTTTGAACAGTAAGGGGTTCGTGGTAGTAGGACATGATCATATCGGACATGGAGAGTCTGTTTCTTCACCGAAAGAATGGGGCATCATGCATGCAAAGCATCCGAGTGACATCATGGTAGAGGATATCTACAGCAACTACAAACTGACCAAAGCAGAATATCCGACACTTCCATATTTTATCATGGGACACAGCATGGGATCTTATATGACAAGAAAATGTCTGTGCGTTAAGGCAGAGGAAATGGATGAATTGGACGGAGCCATCATTATGGGAACCGGTACAGAGAGTGACGGAACCATCAATGCAGGACTTGCGTTGATTAATTTCTTATCCTTCTTCCGCTCAGATCAGTATCGCAGTACTATGGTCAGAGATATGACCTATGGTGCACCTTACAAGCAGTATGACTGCACAGGTGCTAGGCCGGAGAAGAGTTGGCTGACAAAGGATGTTGATATTGTAAAGAAATATTATCAGGATCCAAAGTGTACCTACACATTTTCCTTAGGTGCATACCGTGGACTGGTAGAGTCTACCAAGTATGACAATGATCCAAACAACATCGCAAAGATGAAGAAGGATCTGCCGATCTTCTTTGTTTCCGGTAATAGTGATCCAGTTGGAAATATGGGCAAGGGTGTTGAGGCTGCCAGAGACAAGTTCCTTGCAGCAGGCATGCAGGATGTTTCCTTGAAATTATACAAGGATGATCGCCATGAGATCTTAAATGAGACAGACCGTCAGGTAGTATATGAGGATCTGTATGCGTGGATGCAAAAGAAGATGGGAGCATAGTCCGTCTGAAAAGATAAAATAGAAGGTCCCTGCGGGAGACGTGCTGGCGTTTCTTGCAGGGATTTTTGTGTGATAGGAAATTCGCCTCAGCATCTGTCCACATCCCCAGCCCGAACTGTCGCCTACACTTTCTTACTGAGAAATGCCCAGAACTTCTTGAACGGGGCAAGGTCGCCCTGGATCTCCTCGACCTTAAGACGGTTGGCTTCGTTAAATCCTACCAGAATATCGTGGTTGGCTTCTGCCAGATAGTCCATGATACCATCAATGTCAGACTTGATATTTTTCGGACAATGAATGTACTGACGTTTGGCGGCAGTAATATGCAAGGTATAGGAAATAGAAAAGTGGTGCCACAAAAACTTATGCAGGGTAGAGTATTTGTAGATCCAGATGATCTGACTGATCGGCACGATCGCCACACCATAATTGGACGTTTCAATAAAATAATGCTCCGTGATGAACATGTCTTCCGTGGCAAGCTGTGGCAGGGTTGCCAGTTCTTCCTCGGCTTCCGCTAAGATCTCGCGGGGCTTGCCATAACAACGGAGCCTCTGCACAGGTACGGAGAGCACCGGAAAGACAATGTAGATGGCATAGCGGATGATACTGATAAAAGCATAAAGCCCGCTTAAAATATAGACCAGTTTAAAAAGTGTCGTTGCAAGATCGGTGGCATCCGGCTGTGAGATCATATAAGGTGAGATCGTGGAAGTAATGCCGTTCTGCGACCATGCCAGATCTTCCGACAGATAGAGCAGTAATTTGCTCATGGCATGGGAATTATATAGGATCTTGCCGCGGATCTTGATCTTGTCAATAGTCGGAAGTCCCTGCTGGGAGTCGTCCGGATTCAAGAGAACCATGATGCAGTCATCGCCCATGACCGTATAGTAATAATAGCCCACCGTGCTATCCAGCCAGCGCTTGGTATAACCGGTAAAGTAGAGGTCTTTCAGCGTGATCTCGATGTAGCGGTCATTGTCTTGGTATAGTTTTTCGATATCGTCCTCACCACTGGCACTCGCCGGACGCATGAGATTGCTGACCGGATAGAAAAAGGCAAGCAGTGCCAAGATGGCTACAAAGATGATCGGCGATACAATTCTATGCTGATAGAAGGAGCGGATGCTCCTGCTGATGTAATGTTCAAAATTTTCTTTCATATGATTCCGCATACTCCAATGTCTTGTTTTTCTCAGTATAAGGTTTGTACCTGATTTTTTCAAGGCGGGCAAAGACCACTTTTCGTTTGCATTTATGGATAAATGTGTTAGTATTACTTATGGTTAAAAAGGTTTACTGGACAAGTATGCCTTTTTATAGGAAAGAGGTAATATGGCAGCGTACGAAAGTTTTGCAGAGGTCTATGACCTTTTTATGGATAATGTGCCTTATGATGCGTGGAAAGACAATTTACTGGGTATCTTGGCGCGGTATAAAATTACAGAGGGGCTGGTAGCGGAACTGGGCTGCGGCACCGGCAAGATGACAAGACGGCTGGCAGAATCCGGCTATGACATGATCGGCATTGATAATTCTTATGAAATGCTTGGCATTGCCATGGAGTATCCTGCAGAGGGCATCCTTTATCTGTGTCAGGATATGCGTGCTTTTGAGTTGTATGGCACGGTCGCGGCAGTGGTCAGTGTATGTGATTCCATGAACTATATCGTGGAATATGCAGATCTGGTCGAGGTTATCCGCTTAGTCAATAATTATCTGGATCCGGGCGGTATCTTTGTCTTTGACCTGAATACGCCGTATAAGTATCGCAGTCAACTGGCGGATAATACTTTTGCCGAGAACCGCGAGCAGGGCAGTTTTATCTGGGAGAATACCTTTGACGAGACGACCGGGATCAACGAATATGACCTGACGCTCTATATTCAGGATGAGGAAGATCCGGATTACTTTATGCGATTTGAAGAGGTGCATTATCAGCGCGCCTATGAGATAGAAGCGATAAAAAAGGCATTGCGTGAGGGAGGGATGGATCTGCTTGAGATCTTAGACGCAGATACCATGACGACAGTATTGGAGGAGACTGAGCGCATATATGTCATTGCAAGAGAAGTGGGAAAGAAGAGAGGATAAAAGATGAGTGCATATAAAGATTACATTGTAAGAGCAACCGCGGCAGATGATGCTATTCGTGCATTTGCCATTACGTCAAAGAATCTGGTGGAATTTGCCAGAGCAAGCCACAATACCAGTCCGGTCGTTACCGCGGCACTGGGACGTATGCTTTCGGCGGCTGCCATGATGGGCATTATGATGAAGGGGGACGACGACATGCTGACCCTGCAGATCCAGGGCAACGGACCGATGAAAGGGATCACGGTCACAGCGGATGCCAAGGGACATGTCAAGGGCTTTGCCAATGTGCCGGATGTCATGCTGCCACCCAACAAGGACGGCAAATTAGATGTCGGCGGAGCCATTGATCTGGGCATCATGCGTGTGATCAAGGATATGGGCTTAAAAGAGCCTTATGTGGGCACGGTACCGTTGCAGACAGGCGAGATCGCCGAAGATCTGACTTATTATTTCGCGACCAGTGAACAGGTGCCGTCTTCAGTTGGACTTGGCGTTTTGATGAATAAAGATAATACCGTGGCACAGGCAGGTGGCTTTATCATCCAACTCATGCCTTTTACTTCCGATGAGATCATTGAAAAATTAGAGGAAAATATCAAAAATCTGCCATCAGTGACAACCATGTTATCCGAGGGCAAGACGCCGGAGCAGATCTTAGAGACCGTTCTGGCAGGCTTTGACGTGACCTTCCATGAGACAGTGGATGCGGGCTTTGTCTGCGATTGCTCCGCAGAGCGTGTGGAGCGAAGTCTGTGCAGTCTTGGGGATGAGGACGTGGCAGACATCATTGCGGATGGCAAGCCGATCGAGGTCAAATGTCAGTTCTGCAACAAGGCATACAATTATACCGTGGACGAATTGATCGAGATGCGTAAGCGCAAATAAGATAAGAGAGAAGAGTATGAAAGACGGATTTATCAAGGTGGCTTGTATCACACCAAAGGTGCGTGTCGCAGATGTCACTTATAATGTAAAACAGATACAAGAGGCGATGGAAGCAAGTGCTAAGGCGGGGGCTATGATCGTGGTATTCCCGGAACTTTGCATTACAGGATATTCCTGCCATGATCTCTTTTATCAGCGCACTTTGCTGACGCAGGCAAAGGCAGGGCTTCTTAGCCTGGCAAAAAAGACGGAAGACCTATCCGGTATCTTTTTTGTCGGACTGCCATGGGAGCATCAGGGCAAATTATATAACGTTGCAGCAGCGCTTTGCGGTGGAAAGGTACTGGGACTTGTGCCAAAGACCTATCTGCCAAATTATGCAGAGTTTTACGAGGCAAGACAGTTTACACCGGGTATGCAGGAGATCGTAAATGTCTGTCTGGAAGGACAGGAGACTGACATACCTCTGGGAACAGATCAGGTCTTTCGTTGTAGAGAGATACCGGAACTTGTCATAGCCTCCGAGATCTGCGAAGACCTGTGGACACCGTGTCCGCCATCCGGCAGGCATTGTCTGCACGGAGCGACCCTGATCGCCAATCTGTCTGCCAGCGATGAAGTGACAGGCAAGAATGCATACCGCAAAGATCTGGTGGCAATGACATCGGCACGCCTATATTGTGCCTATCTCTATGCCAGCGCAGGCGAGGGCGAATCCACGCAGGATGTCGTCTATTCCGGGCATAGCCTGATCGCGGAAAACGGCAGTATCTTAGTAGAGAGTGACCTCTTTGCGACCGGAATGGTCCTAAGCGAAATAGATGTCTATGCAATCGCTGCAAAACGCCATATGATGTCTACCTATGAGATGACAGATGCCGACTATTATGAGACCTATTTTTCTCTGCCTTTGCAGGAGACGAAACTGACACGTTTTGTAGACAAGGCACCATTTGTACCATCAGATGAGGCAAGCCTGCGCAGACGCTGCGAGGAAATCTTAGACATCCAGTCTATGGGCTTGAAGAAGCGGCTGGCACACACCGGAGCAAAAACGGCGGTGATCGGCATTTCCGGTGGTCTGGATTCGACCCTGGCACTTTTGGTTACCGTGCGTGCTTTTGATATGCTGGGACTGGATCGCAAGGGCGTAATCGCTGTGACCATGCCGGGATTTGGAACGACAGACCGTACCTATCAGAATGCGGTTTCTATGATAAAAAGTCTGGGAGCGACTTTCCGTGAGATTTCGATCCGGGATGCTGTGCTTCAGCATTTTGCAGATATCGGACAGGATGCCGAATGCCATGACGTGACTTATGAAAACGGACAGGCTAGGGAACGCACCCAGATCCTCATGGATATTGCCAATAAAGAAGGAGGCATGGTCATCGGAACCGGTGATATGTCAGAACTGGCGCTTGGTTGGGCGACCTACAATGGCGACCATATGTCTATGTATGGGGTCAATGTATCTGTACCAAAGACTCTGGTGCGCTATCTGGTTTCCTACTATGCAACCTATCTTGCCGATGAAGCATTGGCAGATGTGCTGCGCGATGTCTTGGATACCCCGGTATCGCCGGAACTCCTGCCGCCAAAGGATGGCGTGATCGCGCAAAAGACAGAAGAATTGGTAGGTCCATACGAATTGCATGATTTCTTCTTGTATCATCTGATGCGTTATGGCAGTGAGCCGAAAAAGATCTATCGTCTGGCAAAATATGCCTTTGCAGAGGATTATGACGAAGCCACGATCCTAAAGTGGCTGCATACATTTTATCGCAGATTTTTTGCGCAGCAGTTCAAACGCTCGTGTCTGCCGGACGGACCAAAGGTTGGTACGGTCAGTCTGTCACCGCGAGGAGATCTCAGAATGCCTTCAGATGCATGTGCCGAACTATGGTTAGAGCAGATCGCATCCTTATATAAATGAGCGTAGAGTAAGGGAAAGGTAATTATTATGTTAAAGTTATTTTCAAAAAAGGGTGAAGAAACGGACGCACCATCGACTGTGGAAACGAGCACAGAAGAAAAAAAGAACGTTGACAAAAAGAAGATCGCCATCATTGGTGGCAGTGTCTTAGGTGCGCTTTTGATCGTATTTGTGGGATTTGGCATCTTTTTCCAGAGCCACTTCTTTTTCCGCAGCACGGTCAATGGTGTGAAGGCTTCTGCAGCCAGTGAAACCACCATGAAGACCCGTCTGCAAGATGCGGCAAAGGGATATGATCTCACCGTGGTAGACAGCGAAGGAGACAAGGAAACACTTTCTTCCGATGAATTGGGACTCAAGATCGACATCAGCGACAAGAAGATCAAGACACTCTTGAAGAAACAGAACGGTTTCCTCTGGGTATATCGTCTGTTCGTACCGGCAGAGTATATGGATGATGCATTGGTTTCCTGTGATACCGATACGCTGGAAAAGAATGTGGCAAAACTCTCCTGTGTGACCAATCAGGATGTCAAGGCGACCGAAAATGCAAAGGTCTCCTACAAGGATGGTTCTTTTGTTGTCACCAAAGAAGTCTACGGTACGGAGATCGAGGTTGAAAAAATAAACAAAAAGGTAGAACAGGCAGCCTTATCTTTGCAAAAGACCCTGGATCTGACCAAGGATAAATGTTACAAACAGCCGAAATACACCGAGGATAGCAAGGAAGTCAAGAAACTCATCAAGACCCTCAATGGCTATCTGGATACCAAGATCACTTACCAGATCGGCAGTGCGACCGAGTCTGTGCCAAAGGATACGATCGGCACATGGCTTTCCGGTGACGACGATATGCAGCCGGCATTTGATACCGAAAAAATGAAAGAATTCGTCTCTACCATGAGCAAGAAATACGATACTTACGGACAGCCAAAACAACTGGCAACACAGTATGGCGTGACCGTTACCGTACCGGGTGGCAACTACGGATGGCGTATCGACAAGGATGGCGAAGTGGCACAGTTGACCGAAGATCTCAAGGGTGGTAAGGATGTCAGCCGTGATTTCGTTTATCAGTACACAGCAGCCAGCCATGACGGCAACGATTATGGCAACTCTTATGTGGAGATCAACCGTACGGCACAGCATGTATATCTGGTCGTAAACGGATCTGTTGTTATGGATACTCCTTGTGTTACCGGAAATCCAAACAACGGTCATGTGACTCCTTGTGGTGCTTTTCGCATTACATATTGTGAGAGAAATGCGATCCTTAAGGGAGCAAACTATAGAACACCGGTATCTTACTGGATGCCGTTTAACGGAGATATCGGTCTGCATGATGCGACCTGGCAGAAGTCCTTTGGTGGACAGCGTTACCGTGAGGGCTATGGTTCTCATGGCTGTGTCAACCTGCCACTTTCGGCTGCCGGCACCATCTTTAGTTATGTGCAGGCAGGCTTCCCGGTACTCATGTATGATCTGGCAGGCACAGAGACCGTGGATTCTTTGACCCAGCAGCAGGCAGATGCCTGCAAGAATGCCATCAATGCGATCGGAAGCGTGACGGCGGACAGCGGCGCAGCCATTTCCGCAGCACGTAGTTCTTACGATGCCTTAAAAGATTCCGGCAAGGCTTGTGTAGACAACTATCAGGTATTGGTAGATGCCGAAAATGCATATGCAAATATCTGGGCTGGTATTGCACAGCAGGCAGATGCGGATGCACAAAATCAGGCAAATACAGTCATTGCATTGATCGATCAGATCGGCACACCGGTGACGGTAAACAGCAAGGCCGCCATTGACGCAGCACAGAATGCCTACAACGGATTGTCGGATGCCGCAAAGGCAAAAGTCAGCAACAAGGCAGTTTTAGATGCGGCAGTAGCAGCATATAACGCATTATAGAAAGGACAGAGGCAGATGAGTGGATGGGAGACCTATGTTAGAAAAGTGGAACCTTATGTTCCGGGCGAACAGCCAAAACGTAAGGTGATCAAACTAAATACCAATGAAAATCCTTATCCACCAAGCCCTCGGGTGCAAAAGGTCTTAGATGGATTTGATGCGGAAGAACTCCGGCTATACCCGGATCCCGAAGCCGCAGATCTGATCGAGGAGATTGCTTTAGAAAAAGGACTTTCCAAAGATCAGATCTTTGTCGGTGTCGGATCGGATGATGTCCTTGCCATGAGTTTTCTGACTTTCTTTGGCAGTAACAAGCCTATCCTCTTTCCGGATATTACCTATTCTTTTTATGATGTCTGGGCAGAACTTTTCCGTATTCCTTATGTACAGATCCCTTTGCAGAAGGATTTCCGTATCTGTATCGAGGACTATAAGAGAGAAAATGGCGGGATCGTGATTCCCAATCCAAATGCGCCGACCGGAATCGCAGAGTCTTTAGATGCCATCGAGGAGATCTTAAAGACAAATCCGGACTCTGTCGTGATCATTGACGAGGCATATGTGGATTTTGGAACAAAAAGTGCGCTGGCATTGTTACCAAAATATGAAAATCTTTTGGTCGTACAGACTTTTTCCAAATCCAGATCACTGGCAGGAAGCCGTATCGGCTATGCTATGGGCAGCCCCAAACTGATCTCTTATCTGAACGATTGTAAGTACTCCTTTAACTCTTATACCATGGATCGACTGACCATACAGATCGGCAAGGCATCCATGGAGGATACACCTTATTTTAAGGAGCAGGTCGACCGTATCGTTGAGACCAGAGAATGGGCAAAAGAGCAGTTGCGGCGTCTGGGATTTACTTTTTTGGATTCCAAGGCAAACTTTATTTTTGCAAGCCATGCCAAGATGGCGGCTGCAGTTATTTTTGCGGCTTTAAAAGAAAAGGATATCTATGTGCGCTACTTTAACAAGCCGCGCATTGACAATTTCCTGCGCATTACCATCGGCACCAAAGAGGAGATGGAGCGTCTGTTTGCGGCATTGGAAGAAATCTTGCAGCAGGCATAAAAGAAGAGAGAGAGGCAGGCAATCATTTATGGATTGGTTGAATATGATTATCAATGTCATCGCTATTTTTGCAGGGCTTGGGATTTATCTAGGCGTCATGCATACCAAGTGGGGACGCGAGCATGAAGGCTATCAGTATGCCATTATGTTGGCGGCAATCTTAGCGGCATGTCTGGTTGGCGGATTGCTCCGCTTTATCTTTGGATAAAGACTTTTTGCATGAAGGGATGACACAAGTCATAGAATGACAAAAAAAGGAGAGATGAGCATGGCAGAGACTTCAAACTGTGAAATGTGCAATAATTTTGTCTATGATGACGAAGATGAATGTTATGTGTGTGATATGGATCTGGATGAGGATGATATGGTACGTTTTTTGATGGGAAATACGGCGTCCTGTCCTTACTATCAGTCCAATGACGAGTATCTGATCGTGCGTCATCAGATGTAATTTATGGATGTGATCAGCGATAAGATAGATGCATCGCTGCAACTGGCATTGCAGCTTCCTACAGAAGAACTGGAGAAATCCGGCAGTCTGTCGGCAGGCTATGAAAAAGAAAGCCAGTCATGGGAGTTGATCCTGCGTCTGGCAGGATCGGTGCAGACCTTGCGGCAGGCTTTTCCCCAGGCAAGTTTTCAGGAATTGAGCGGTGGCTATGTCACGGCACTTGTCCCAGAGGATGCGATCGAGGCGCTGGCGGCGCAGGATAGTGTGATTTATATAGAGCAACCCAAACGGATCGTAACAGGAGTGGCACAGGGCGTGCGTGCATCCTGTATCTGGCCGTTACAACAAGAGATGACCCCGGTAGGACCTTTGTCTGGCCGGGGGATTTTTGTCGCCATTATCGATTCGGGCATTGATTATTTTCACCCGGATTTTCGCAATGCGGATGGAAGCAGCCGGATCGCATGGCTTTTTGCGGATGGAAAAGAATACAGTAAGGCGCAGATCGATCAGGCGCTGGCAGCGGAGGATCGCACGTCGGCACTTTCTTTAGTACCGGTGACAGATCCGTCCGGGCATGGTACCCATGTGGCAGGGATTGCGGCAGGAAACGGCAGGGCATCCGGGGGGAGAAACCGGGGAGTGGCATATGAAAGTCCCCTGATCGTCGTAAAACTAGGGACAGCCCGATCCGGTGGATTCCCTTTGACCACACAGTTGATGGAAGCAGTGGAGTATGTCAAGCGAAAATCCATAGAGGAAAGGAAACCGGTGGCGATCAATATCAGTTTTGGAAATAACTATGGATCCCACACAGGAACATCGCTTTTGGAGACTTATCTATCCCAGGTGGCAAATCAGTGAAGATGGCGATCGCGATCGGTACCGGGAATGAGGGACAGGAGGCATTGCATCAGCAAGGGAGACTGTCTGCATTCAGACAGGAATTAAGAATCGAACTGGCAGTGGATGTCTATGAGACCAGTGTCAATCTGCAATTTTGGAAACGCTATCAGGATGTTGTGGATTTGGTGCTTTTGGCACCGGATCAGAGTCAGGTTTTCCGTTTTTTAGATAGTGAGCAGGGAGTCGGGGAAGGGCAGATCGCATCTTATGTATGGAACAATACAGAGATTCATGTTTTCTTTGACGCACCAAGTCCCTACCAGATTTATCAGGAGATTTATTTTGCATTTTTGCCAAGGACAGATTATGTGGATGCTGGCATCTGGACGATCAGGCTCTTGCCTCGGCGGATCAAGGATGGCTCTTATGCTCTTTGGCTGCAGACGGGGGGAAGTCTGAATGAAAATACCGGCTTTTTACAGGCGAGTGAGGAAACGACTTTGACGGTGCCGTCGACTGCCGACAAGGTCATTTCGGTGGGAGCATATGACAGCAGGAGAAATCAGTATGCCTCCTTTTCGGGGAGGGGATTTGCTTGGGTGACCGGGGAAGTCAAGCCGGATCTGGTGGCACCGGGTGTGGATATCACATCCTGCGCGCCGGGCGGTGGTTATGTGACGAGAAGCGGCACTTCCATGGCAACACCTTTTGTGACCGGTTCGGCTGCCTTGATCATGCAGTGGGGGATTCTGGAAGGGAATGATTCATATGCCTATGGGGAAAAGTTGAAGGCATATCTTTTGCGTGGGGCGCTTCCCTTGCTGGGAGAGCCTATGCCATCTGAGAGGACAGGATGGGGAAAGTTGTGCTTAAGGGATAGTCTGGAATAAGTAAGGATGGTTTTTTCGCGGCAGTCGCGTTATAATAAACATAATATTGACGTGATATCGTGGGGGAATTTATGCAGAGTTTTGTGGATAAGATCAAAAGTTTTTTCAATGTGCGTACCAAGGGTATGCGGCTGGTTCTATTTAATGTGATGGTCGTGGTCGCAGTGCTGGGCGGAGTATTTTCTATTATCATGGCAATAGCATCGCTATTGCCGGTACAGCCGGTGCCGATCTTTATTGTGGCAATTCTGATCGCTGTCCTTCCTTTTTATCTGGCAAATTATAAGGGGCGGCTGGGTGTAGCCTCCAATTTTATGGTTATTGTGAGTTGCTTCTTTTTATTTCCTGGCATCTTTTTCTCCCAAGGCGGTATTGAAAGTGGAATGTCCAGTTGGTTTGCGCTGGGAATCCTATTTATTTTCCTGCTTTTGGATGGCGTAAATTTTGTTGTTATGTTGTCTTTGGATGCTATCGTTATCATCGGTTGTTATTGGCTCTCTTACAAATATCCACAATTGGTGCACGGGCAGATGCTGCGGGCAAGTTTTTTCCTCGATGTGGTTCAGAGTATCTTTGTCACGACGGTGGCGGTAGGTCTGATCGTCAAGGTGCAGGCATGGATGCAAAAGCAGCAGGATAGCATCGTGGAGGAGAAAAACAAACTTCTGGTGGAAGTGACGCAAAAAGCAAAGCATGCGCAGAGAGAGGCGGAGATCGCCAACCATTCCAAGAGCAATTTCCTTGCAAATATGTCGCATGAGATCCGAACACCGATCAATACGGTTCTGGGCATGGATGAAATGATCCTGCGTGAGACCAGGGAAGATAATACCAGAAGTCTGGCACAGGATATTCGGACTTCAACGGAATCCCTGCTTGAGATCGTCAACGAGATCTTGGACTTTTCCAGAATTGAATCCGGTAAGATGGAATTGATGGCAGATGATTACGAACTGTGTGATGTGCTACACGATACCGTGACGGTATTCGGTCTGCGTGCTAAGGAAAAGGGCTTGTATCTGCATATCCATGTGGATGAGAAACTGCCTGCCATGTATCGGGGAGATTCCCTGCGCCTGCGCCAGATCATCAATAATATCATGAGCAATGCCATCAAATACACCAGAGAGGGCGGTATCAATTTTTCCGTGACCGGGCACCAGGAAGAAGATTCGGAAGTCCTGCATTTTGAGATCGAAGACACCGGAGCGGGGATCCGGGAGGAAGACCTGCATCGTCTTTTTGAGGCATTTGAGCGTATCGACGAAAAGACCAACCGCAACATCGAGGGTACGGGACTTGGTATGGCGATCACGGCAAATCTTTTGCATATGATGGACTCTAACCTACAGGTCAGGAGTGTCTATGGGCAGGGCTCTACCTTTTATTTTGATCTAAAACAGCGTGTCAAAGATTGGACCCCGATTGGGCATTTCCAGGTCAAGGATAAAAAGAATGCAGACAACAGCAGAGAGCAGCATTTTACTTTTCTGGCGCCAAATGTGCATGTTCTCCTTGTGGATGACAATGCCATGAACCGCAAGGTCTTTTGCAAACTGCTCAAGCATACACAGATCCAGATCGACGAGGTGGACAATGGCTTTACCTGTCTGGAAATGGTCAAAAAGCGCCATTATGATATCATCTTTTGGATCATATGATGCCGGAACTGGACGGTGTCGAGACTTTTTCTTATATGCAGAGCATGCAGGAGAACCGCTGCAAGGATACGCCGGTCATCGTACTGACGGCAAATGCCATCATCGGTGCCAAGGAGCAGTATATGCAGATCGGTTTTACGGACTATCTGTCCAAACCGATCGATTCCCATCGCTTGGAAAATCTGATCGTAGAGCAACTGGCACTCCACAATATCCATGTGGAGCCTATAGAACTTTCCGGCAATAACTCGGAAGTCTACGGTGAAAAAAATCACGAAGCCTTACAGGAACTGCCGCAGGTGGAAGGCTTTGACTGGGAATATGGGCTCTTGCATTTTCTGAATGCGCAGATGTTGTGGGAATCCGTGGAAGATTTTTATAATGGCTGTGAGAGCGCTGTTGCGGAACTGGATCTTTTATATCAGGATATTTCCGGCCCTAAGGGGATAGATGCCTATCGGATCAAGGTGCATGCCCTAAAGAGCAATCTGGCGTTGATCGGAGCCATGCAGGCATCCGCGCTTGCCGGGATCTTAGAATATGCGGCAAGAGACGGCAAGGAAGAACGTCTGCGACATCTGCATGGCGTTTTGATGGAAGAAGTCGAGGCTTGCAGGCAAAATCTTTCGGTGCATATGCAGCCGTTAGAAAAGAAACCAAATATGACAGATAGAGCATGGATCCTTGGTATGCTTTCTATGTTATGTGCCGATGCGGAAAATCTGGATTATGACGGCATAGATCAGATCATGCAGATGCTGGAGGGCTATGCCTATGAGGAAACTTTGCAGGTAAGGATCGATCAACTGGCGGCTAGTGTCAGAAATCTGGATCTGGATACCAGTATTGCGATCTGTGAGCAGATGAAAGATATACTGGAAAAGGGCAAGGCTGCCACTTGACATGTGGGGCGCATGAGTATAACATGAGATAGGACTTGGTGTTTGATGCAGGGTATCGGACATTATAAAATAAAAGATAAGAGGTCAAGCGATGAAAAAGGTTGAAGACTACATAAGAAGTATTCCGGATTTTCCGGAGGAAGGCATTATCTTCCGTGATGTTACAAGTATTTTGCAGGAAGCAGATGGACTACATTTGGCAATCGATGAGATGATCAAGTTGCTGGATGGCGTGGATTTTGATGTGATCGCAGGAGCAGAGTCCAGAGGATTTATCTTTGGTGTGCCGATCGCCTATGCGCTGAACAAGCCATTTGTGCCGGTTCGTAAGGCTGGTAAACTGCCATGCGCTACCGTATCCAAGACATATGATCTGGAGTATGGTTCTGCAACGATCGAGATGCACAAGGATTCTATCAAGCCGGGACAAAAGGTGGTATTGGTAGATGATCTGATCGCGACCGGTGGAACGATCGAGGCTGCTGCACAACTGGTAGAAGAACTTGGCGGCGAGGTTGTCAAGATCGTATTCTTGATGGAACTTGCAGGACTTCACGGCAGAGATAAGTTGGCAAAGTATGATGTCGCATCTGTTGTGACCTATGAGGGTAAATAAAAGACAGGCTTTTGAAATGACAAGAGGCATGCTGCGTGCATGCCTCTTTTGCTTTTTGTGTCTTCTTATTCTGCCTGTAAGCGTTCGATTAGAGGGATGACCTTGGAAAGATCGCCAGCCCAGTCATAAAGCAGTGGCTCAATGTCCGGTGTCGGCATGGTAAGATCCGGGATCATGACGGTAATACATCCGGCATCATGTGCCGAACGGATCCCGTTAGGCGAATCCTCCAGAGCAAGACAATGCGCCGGATCCGCGCCCAGTTCCTTGCAGACATGCAGATAGACATCCGGGTGAGGCTTGCCCTGTTTTACCATGGAAGCACTGATCACGGTATCAAAAGCGTTTTCCAGTCCGACTGTCTTTAAACGTTCCAAAGCGCGATCCAGTTTGGTGGCAGTGGCAACAGCCGCCCGGATCTTGTGGTCTTTGAGATAGGTCAGCAGTTGGTCTAAGCCCGGTTTTGTCTCGATACCTTCTTTTTCCATGAGATCCAAAACCAGTTTTGTGTTGTATTGGTGCACGGTCTCAAAGGAGAAATCCTCCCCGTAGCGGCTGCCCCAGAGTTTTTGTGCATCCGCGTGATTGAGGCTTCGTTGCATCAGGGCATCTTCTCTGGTAAAATCAGGATAACCGCAGGCGGCAAAAGCGAGTGGCCAGGTGCGGTTATAAAATTTTTCGGTGTCTGTAATGGTTCCGTCCATATCAAAGATTACGGCATCTAATTTCATGAAGATCTCCTTTTTCGTAGCGTAAATGATTTCGTTCGCGGAACAGTATAGCACAGGAGACGGATGAGGACAAATAGTATGAAGTATTTCGGGATTTCCTTTTTAGATAAATTTCATTGCAGCAAGGGGGTATGCCCCAAGACTTGTTGCAAGGGCTGGCAGATTTTGGTGGATGCGAAAACGATGGAAAAGATAGAGCAGGAGCCGGCAGACCGTAGAAAGACTCTCCTGCGAAATATCAAAGGACAAAAGACAGATAGCCCCCAGATCAGAAAGCGTTTGGGATCCTGTCCCTATCATACCGGGGAGGGATTGTGCGGTTTGCAGCAGGAGGGCAGGACGGATCTGATGCCGCGTGTATGCAGGGAATATCCGAGGCGCACGATCTCTTATGAAGCATTTGCGGAGATCGCCTTAGAACTTGCCTGTCCGGAGGTGGCACGCCTGTTTTTAGAGGAAAAAGAGCCGCTTTCCATGCTTCCTTGGCAAAAGGAAGAAAGAGAGATCCTTTGGAAGATAGGCAATGAGGATCTTCCTTTTTTAGAATTTTTACAGGAACTGCGTCAGACTATGGTGGATGAGGCACAGACGCAGGAGCGTTTTGACGTCGCACTTTTATACCGGCAATACCGGTGCTTCGATGCCATGCATGAGCATCTGATGCGTGATAAGCGTGCTGAGGCAAATGCCGTGTTAGATGCCTATAGGAACCGGTGTCAGGAAAGCAGGCGGGTAGGAGAACAGGAGGATTTGGATGCAGGTGCACCAAGGCAGATGTTATTTTTCCCTATGGATCTGGTAGATAAGGTCATTGCGCATCAGTTGGATCTGCCAAATCTGGCGGTCAACAACGCTTACCTGAAAAAATGTATCCGGCTTTATTATCGTCTTTGTAATGGTAAGACGGCAGAGGAAGCAGGAGCCTTTTTTGAAAAGATCTGGCAGGAAATGGAAGAGGAAATGCCGGGAACTTATGACAAATACCGCAAGTATTACATATACTATCTCTATGAAATGCTCTTATGTGTCTATGAGGATTATCATCTGCTCAAGACCATTCTCTTGGGCAATATGTATCTGGAACTTTATATGGTCATGGATGCGATCGCTGGCTGGATTGTAAGAAGCATAAAGTGACCTATGATCTGGATCTGCAGGTACGAACCCTATCTTCTTTGGAGCGGCGGATGCGGCACAATACGGGGGTGACGGATGGAATCCTTAGCAGGGTACGAAAAGATTTTTTGTAAAAATCCTTATAAAAAATTCTTGACAGAGGGACAACATTGGAGTATAAATAACATATATTTGAGAAACCGTTGAACAAGAGAAGTACTATCTTGGAACATTCACAGAGAGTCATCGTTGGTGGAAGATGGCAATGCAAAAAGTTAGGAATGGACTTGTGAGGGCATGCCTGAAATGATCTTTTCAGAGTAGGGGATGACGGGAACCAGACTCGTTACTAAACTGGCACGTATGATGGTATGTGGAATGAGAGGGTTGTATAGCAGCCAATTTGAGTGGTACCGCGATAATGATTTTATTACCGCCTCAGAGTTTTTCTGGGGCGGTTTTTTTATTATCCTATTTACCAGTCCAAATTCCGAATCCGATTCATACATCATTCAAAGAATGGCAAATGTCTTTGAAAAAGTATTGAATTCTAGGAGGAAAAGAAAATGAAGAAAAGAATTGTAGCAGGAATGATGGTAGCAATGATGGCAATCGGAACAGTAGGTTGTGGAAACGCAAGCAGTGACAGCAAGAAGTCATCCGACACAGAGTACACGATCGGTATTGCCCAGTTTGCGGAGCATGGCTCTTTGGATAATTGCCGTGAAGGCTTTTTGGAGGGGCTGAAGGAAGAAGGTATTGTTGAGGGCGAGAACCTGACAGTCCTTTATGACAATGCCCAGACCGATACCGGTACAGCAAGCACGATCGCAGACAACTATGTTTCCAAAAAGGTCGATATGATCTGTGCCATTGCAACACCTTGTGCTATGAGCGCATACAATTCTGCAATGAATACAGAGATCCCGGTTGTTTATACGGCAATCTCCGATCCGGTCGCAGCGCAGCTTGCAGATGATGACGGAAATTCCGTAGGAAATATCACAGGAACATCCGATGCACTTCCGGTCAAGGAACAGTTAGAGATGATCCGCGAACTGATGCCTGATGCAAAGAAGATCGGTATTATCTACACCACAAGCGAGACAAATTCAGTCAGCACCATTGAAACTTACAAAGAATATGCACCGGATTACGGATTTGAGATCGTAGAGACCGGTATCAACACCATCGCTGATGTGGATATGGCAGCAGCAGACATGGTAAGCAAGGTAGACTGCATTACCAACCTGACAGACAACACCGTAGTCAGCGGTTTACAGACCGTACTTGAGCATGCAAATCAGGCAAACATTCCGGTATTCGGTTCCGAAGTAGAGCAGGTAAAGAATGGATGTCTTGCAGCAGCAGGTATCGACTACAAGAAACTGGGTATCCAGACCGGAAAAATGGCAGCAAAGATCTTAAAGGGTCAGGCAAAGGCTTCTGAAATGCCATTTGAAAAGATCACAGACCCAAGTTACTACGCAAACACAGAAGTGGCAGATAAGTTAGGTATCGATTTACCAAATACATTTACCGAAAAAGCAGAAGTATTTGATACGATCACAGTAAGCGAGGAATAAAATGACTTTAGTTATCAGTGTTTTTGAACAAGGTATGATCTACGCGATCATGGCACTTGGTATGTATATCACATACAAGATCCTGGATTTCCCGGATATGACAGTAGATGGAAGCTTCCCTTTGGGGGCTTCCTTGTCTGCTGTTTTGATCTCACAGGGCATGAACCCATATCTGACCCTTCTTCTTAGTTTTGCAGCAGGACTTATGGCAGGGACGATCACAGGACTCATTCATGTAAAATTAAAGGTGCGGGATATTTTAGCCAGCATCATCATGATGACGGCGCTTTATTCGGTCAACCTTCGTATTGCGGGAAAGGCAAATCTGCCGATCTACAATTATGACAATATTTATAACAATAGTCTGACCAATCATTTGCTTGGCGGTGCCCTGTCGCCTTATAAGAATTTGATCATCATTGCGATCATTGTCGTGATCGTAAAATGTGTGCTGGATTGGTATTTAAAGACAAAATCCGGTTATCTTTTAAAGGCAGTCGGGGACAACGAAACACTGGTGACTTCGATGGGGATTGACAAGGGCAAGATCAAGATCTTAGGACTTGCCATTGCAAACGGTCTGGTTTCCCTCAGTGGCTCCATGTTCGCCCAGCAGCAGCGTTTTTTTGATGCATCTATGGGTGTTGGAACCGCAGTCATTGGTCTGGCATCGGTCATCATTGGAACAGCACTTTTCGGACAGATCAGTGTTTTTGGATTTTCTATCAGCGTGATCCTGGGATCCATCCTTTACAAGGGCTGTGTGGCAGCAGCCATCCGTATCGGACTACAATCCACGGACTTAAAACTGGTAACGGCAGTCTTATTCCTCTTGATCCTGGTACTTTCCTCAAGGATCGAGAAATATCAGGGCAGAAAGCGTAGAAAGGAGCGGGCATGATCGAATTAAAGCATATTCACAAATATTATAATGCAGGCTCCGTCAGCGAGATGTGCCTGTTTGACGATTTCAATCTGACGATCCAGGATGGAGAATTTGTTTCCATCGTCGGCAGTAACGGTTCGGGAAAGACTTCCCTTTTAAATATCATCTGTGGCAGTATCGGTGTGGATCGGGGGCAGATCCTGATTGGGGGCGAGGATATCACAAGGCAGAAAGATTATCTGCGCCATCGCAGTATCGGGCGTGTCTATCAGGATCCTTCCAAGGGTACTTGCGGGCATATGACTATCTTGGAAAACATGGCACTTGCGGACAATAAGGGTAAGCCATACAATCTGGGTATGAGCGTCAAAAAGAGCCGGGAAGATTATTACCGGGAGTTGCTGCTTCCGCTGGGACTTGGGCTGGAAGATAAGATGCGTACGCAGGTTGGTTCCCTCTCCGGCGGACAGAGGCAGGCAGTGGCACTTTTGATGGCGACCATGACACCGATCGACATGCTGATCTTAGATGAGCATACGGCGGCATTAGACCCAAAGACAGCAGAGATCATTATGGAACTGACGGGTAAGATCGTAGCCGAAAAACATCTGACCACCATGATGGTCACCCACAATCTCCGTTATGCAGTGGAATATGGTGACCGGCTTTTGATGATGCATCAGGGGCAGGCGATTCTTGATAAGTCCGGGAAGGAGAAAAAGGATCTTGCAGTTGACGATATCATGGGTGTATTTAACGAGATCAGTGTGGAGTGTGGTAATTAATGGTAGAAGAATTGGCAGTCAATGCTGTAGAAAAGAAATTGGATATGCAGGCATCCATTTTGGTGGGAAACTATGAATATTATTATGCCTGTGGAAAATTAAAAGGTCTGATGGATCTGGCGGTGGATGAGAAAACCGCACCGCTTGTTATGAAGGAGATCGTGGATGAAGCCTTAGCGTCTTATACACCGGATGAAGAGACTGAGCCGGTCAAGGCTTATCTGAAAACCTTGCTCCTGCGCTACCGTCCGGCGGATGAGTACGATGCCCAGATGGCAGACCTCTTCCTCCGGGGCAGTGGTCGTTAGGGACGTTCCTTTTGCCACAAGGAGCGTCCCTTTTGCATCTATTGCAGTCTAGATAATATGACACCCCCCAACTCACGCCGTAATCTTTCCAGGTGACTTCAATCTGGTCACCTTTTCACCCAACCTGTTTGCCTGATTTTCAGGATAAGTATCAAAGTAAGATTTATGTTGAACTGCGCGCTTCTTCTCAAAGTATGGGATTTTCGCCCAGATCATAGATGGCGCGCCGACAGTTAGCAGATACAGCGGTCCCCAGATGAGCGACTGGATCGTGTGCCCGTATTCATGCACCGCAAACATTTGAGAAAAATCTTCCTCGCTATAATTTCCCTTTTCATGTTCATAATAGAAAAATGGATCATCAGAAACAAAGATGAATAAGCCAAGTGATAGACTCGCTTTTAACTTCCATGTAGTACAGATTGCTCCATGGAAATTTTTATGCAGGCAGTCACGGTTTTTTAGAAAAATAATAAAGCCCGCCAAGGTTTGTGGAAAGCCCCAAGTCAGTTGCAATATCGTATATAAAATCTTTTTCATTATTCCCTCGCTAGAGTCATCCTATGTGATTTTTACAATCATAAGAGTAACATTTTTTATTCACATGTTCAAATGCATATTTCCCCTCATATTTACACACGCTATCCTATAGAAAAATAATGAAAACATGGGAACGAGCCAAAGGGGACACTCCTTGTGGCAAAAGGAACGTCCCTGTGGCGAGGAGGATAGTATGCAAATACAAATGGGGGCGGACAGTCTCTGTCTGCCGAAGCCGGTTTATATCATGCAGACGGCATCTGTTGTTGGAAAATTGGAAGGAGAGGGACCACTGGGGGATTGTTTTGACATGATCTGTACGGATGACCGATTTGGCGCGGATTCCTGGGAACGTGCGGAAAGCGAGATGCAAAAAGAGTCGCTGACGCTGGCACTGGGTAAGGCAGGGATGGACGGAGAGCAGTTGCGCTATCTCTTTGCGGGCGATCTTTTGGGACAGACCATTGCATCCTCTTTTGGCTTGATGGAGTTTCAAAGACCGTTTTTCGGTTTGTATGGTGCCTGCTCGACGGTGGGAGAAGCCTTATCTTTGGCAGCCATGAGCGTTGCGGCAGGCTATGCTGATCTTGTTGCTGCGGTCACTTCCTCACACTTTGGCGGAGCAGAGCGGCAATTCCGTTTCCCTATAGAATATGCCAACCAAAGACCACTTTGTTCGACATGGACGGTCACAGGCAGCGGTGCTTATATTTTGGGAACGGTTAAATCCGGGGCAAAGATCACAGGCATCACAACGGGAAAGATCATGGATCTGGGCATCCGGGATGCACAGAATATGGGGGCTGCCATGGCTCCTGCAGCATCTGCCCTCATTTTAAACCACATGAAAGATTTTGAGCGGAGTCCCAAAGATTATGATGCCATCATCACGGGTGATCTGGGAAGTGTGGGAAGCGAGATCCTGGCAGAACTTTGCAGTATCGGTGGATGCGACATCACAGACAATCACTATGACTGTGGCATGGAGATTTTTGATGCAGACGAGCAGCACACCTGTGCGGGAGGCTCCGGCTGTGGCTGCTCAGCGGTCACGTTGGCATCCTATTATCTGCCCCGTGTCATATCCGGCAAATGGAAACGGATCTTATTTATTCCGACGGGAGCGCTCTTATCTCCGGTCAGTTTCAATGAGGGCAACAGTGTACCAGGCATTGCTCATGGTGTCGTGATCGAACATGAGGAGGTGGCATGATGGACTATGTAAAAGCATTTGTCATTGGCGGTCTGATCTGTGCCCTGGTACAGATCTTAATGGAAAAAACAAAAATGTTGCCGGGGCGTATCATGGTACTTCTGGTCTGCACAGGAGCACTTTTAGGAGCCATCGGCATCTATGAACCTTTTGTGGAATTTGCAGGCGCAGGTGCATCAGTGCCCCTGCTTGGCTTTGGCAATGTCTTATGGAAAGGCGTCAAAGAAGCCGTGGAAGAACAGGGATTCTTAGGAACTTTTGCAGGTGGCTCAAGGCCGGGGCTGTGGGGATTTCGGCGGCACTCATCTTTGGTTATCTGGGAGCCCTGATCTTCCCACTCAAGCGAAAACGATAAAACGCATAGGACTAGGTATAAAAACAGAAAATCCAAGCCATACTATAAATGCCTTGCAAGGAACGAGGTAAATTGTGTAAAGGAGAATATCGCGATGAAAAAAGGAAAACTTCTGCTGGTATTGGCACTTTCGGTATTGGCACTCGCTACTTTTGTAGGTTGCGGAACCAACAAGAACACAACCGACAATAATAAGAACGAAACGCAGAATGTCAACGACGCGACCGGAGGCAACAAGAAGGACACAAGTGATGACACAAAGACGGAGGACAATGGCGGCGGCATCATTGATGATGTTGTCGATGGTGTAGGCGACGGCGTTAAGGATGTGACCGACGGTGTATCCGATGGTGTCAAAGATGTGACCAATGGTGTGGAAAATGCCACAGACAATATGACAGACAACAATAAAACGACCAAACCAAACAATACAAATGCCAATTAAGGAATAAGAAAAGGAACACCGGTCTTTATAATCAAAGAGGCGGTGTTCCTTTTATTTACTACTTATTTTCTTTTTTGGGCAGATGAACTTCCGGGATGGCGACATCATCATAGGTCAGATTGTAGTCCGAAGCAGACCCTTCTTTTTTGCCTGCAACATATTCTTTGAATTTTTCAAACATAAAGAAATCTCCTTTCAGACAAAATTGATGAAAAAGGTTATGACCAGACTGTTTAGAAAATCTGCAAAGAGACTGCAGATCAAAGGGATCAGAAGGTAGGCTTTGACAGAAGGTACATATTCCTCACAGACAGCCTGCATATTAGCCATAGCATTTGGGGTTGCGCCCATGCCAAAACCGCAGGTTCCGGCAACCAGGACGGCGGCATCATAATCGCGCCCCATGATGTTGAATTCGATAAAGTAGGTAAAGACGATCATGAGTAGAACCTGTGCAGCCAGCAAGATGATGAGTGGCAGTGCCAAAGAGGCAAGTTCCCAAAGTTTCAAGGTGATCATTGCCATACCGAGAAAGAGGGAAAGACTGATGCCGCCCAGGTCGTTGATCTCACCCATATGAATGGTTGTTACCTTGGTGTATTCGGAAATGTTGCGGATGAGGGCGGCAGCGAGCATAGCCCCGATATAGATCGGAAAGGTCAGCCCTGTCTTTGTAAGCAGTATAGAAAAGATGGTGCCCGAACAACGAGTTGGCAGGCTTCGGTGTATAGTCCTGCGATTGCGCGCAGATTTGTACTTTTTTTATAGGCGTCAGTGCTTTCATTGGAAAGTGCGGAAAAAGTGTTGGCAAAAGAATAGTACATGCCACCGATATCCGCCCAGGTTCATATATACAGTTTATAATACATAGAGTGAGTTTTATATCCGGCTTTGTACATTTAGGAAGGTGTTGGTTTATTTCTGGCACCTTTTTTTTATTGTGCATTGAGAAAATGAAAAAAAAGGCTATAATAGATTTATGGCAACGAAGAAGAAAAGACATAAATTTACAAAAAAACAAAAGAAAAAATTGATCTTGGAGATCGTGATTCTCTTTTTAGCAACAGTTGGTGCCATCACAATACTTCTGGGAATCGGACACAAGGTAGTTGAAGTATTTTCGGGCAGAACAGCCCATAAGGTAGTGAGTCAGCAGCCGCAACTTGATGTGGAACTCTTATCCATCAATGATTATTCCAGACCGGGACTTGCGATGAATGAAGTCAAGGGGATTGTGATACACTATACCGCCAATCCGGGTTCCACTGCGATCCAGAACCGTAATTATTTTGAAGGATTAAAAGACAGTCATGAGACTATGGCCAGCAGTCATTTTATTGTGGGGCTTGACGGAGAGATCGTGCAGTGCATCCCAACCAATGAGATCAGTTATGCTTCCAATGACAGAAACAACGACACGATTTCCATTGAGTGTTGTCACCCGGATGCAACAGGTAAGTTTAATCAGCAGACTTACGATTCGCTTGTGGAGTTGACGGCATATCTGATGGGACGTTTTCAGTTGACAACGGACGATGTCATTCGTCATTATGATGTGACGGGTAAAAAATGCCCACTTTATTATGTAGAGCATGAGGATGCTTGGCAACAGTTTTTGACAGATGTCAATCAATATATTGATACGCATGGTGAAGTGCAGGAGGAGTAGGATGCGCGAAGAGCAGGAGGAGTAGGATGCGCGAAGAGCAGTATAATCAGATGGCAGATGCTTTACGAAAGCATCCGGGAATGCTTGGGCTTATGCTGGGGCTAAACCGTGTGATCACGTTACTTACGATGGCAGCATATCCTATGCTTCTTTTGTATTTGCTTTTTCAGAAAAATATGAGATGCTATATCACACTGTTTTAGTGCCGGGAGTTGCCTTTGTGGTTGTCAGCATATTCCGACGTGTTTACAACGCACCACGTCCTTATGAGCAGATGCAGATCAGACCACTTATTCAAAAAGATACAAAGGGAAAGAGTTTTCCGAGCCGCCATGTCTTTTCAATTTTTATGATCGGCATGAGTTTTATGCCTGTTTTTCCGGTGATAGCAGGTGTGATCTTTGTGGCGGGTGTATTTCTTGCCCTGATACGCGTGATCGGTGGTGTGCATTATATGCATGATGTGATCGCGGGAGCATTTCTCGGAATTTTGATCGGATTTTTAGGTTTTTATGTGATCTTTTAGATCACGCAAGCCTTATATGGGAGAGTAAAATATGAAGAAAAACATACGAAAAGTGACAGCAGTGCTTTTGGGCTTGCTGGGAACAATTCTTGCCATTTATGTAGGCGGTTACTGGTTGTTCATCCGTCCGGTGCGTTTCCTTTATGTCGGATTTATGGCAGGAACATTGACAAAGAAATCCCTATTGATCTGCATTATTAAGATATTTCTTGCATCTACGGCAGGCGGAGGTATCTGGTGTATCTTTGATATCATAGCAGGTCATTTTCGTGACGAGTAGGAAAGGTAAAAATTGCATAAGCATATAACAACAGCCATGTCGCATATCAGACATGGCTGTTCTTTTTCTTACTATTTGAAGTGAAAATTATTCGTCCACACTGTAGTTTGGTGCTTCTTTTGTGATGTGAATGTCATGCGGATGGCTTTCCTTTAAGGAAGCAGCAGAAATCTTGACAAATTTTGCTCTTTCCTGAAGTTCCGGGATGGTAGGACATCCATTGTAACCCATACCAGAACGGATACCACCAACGAGCTGGAAGATCATGTCTTCCAAAGATCCCTTGTAAGCAACACGTCCTTCCACACCTTCCGGTACTAACTTCTTAGCACCTTCCTGGAAGTAACGGTCTTTACTTCCGTTTTCCATAGCAGCGATGGAACCCATACCACGGTAAACCTTGTATTTTCTTCCCTGGAATAACTCGAAAGTACCAGGAGCCTCGTCACAACCTGCAAACATGCTACCCATCATACATACGTTACCACCGGCAGCAAGTGCCTTTGTGATATCCCCGGAATACTTGATACCACCATCAGCGATAACCGGGATACCATATTCTTTGGCAACGGCATAGCAGTCCATGATCGCAGTGATCTGTGGAACACCAATTCCGGCAACAATACGGGTCGTACAGATAGATCCAGGTCCGATACCAACCTTGACAGCGTCGGCACCGGCTTCGATCAATGCTCTTGCAGCATCACCGGTAGCGATGTTACCTGCGATAACCTGAAGATCCGGATAAGCAGCCTTAACTTTCTTAACAGCCTCAATGATGTTCTTAGAATGACCATGAGCAGAATCCATAACGATAACATCAACATGGGCATTTACAAGAGCCTCAACACGTTCCATCATGTTTCCAGTGATACCAACACCGGCACCACAGAGCAGGCGACCCTGGTCATCCTTTGCAGACAATGGTACTTAATCTGCTTTTCAATATCCTTGATTGTAATCAGACCACGGAGATTGAAGTCATCATCCACGATTGGTAACTTCTCTTTGCGTGCCTTTGCAAGAATTGCTTTTGCTTCATCTAAGGTAATACCGACTTTGGCAGTAATCAGACCGTCTTCCTTAGAAGTCATAGATTCTTTGATCTTTTTAGAAAAATCAGTTTCAAACTTGAGATCACGGTTGGTGATGATACCGACTAACTTGGTTCCCTCGGTGATCGGTACACCGGAAATACGGAACTTAGCCATCAGTTCGTCAGCATCTTTTAAGGTATGTTCCGGTGAAAGATAAAATGGATCTGTGATAACGCCGTTCTCAGAACGCTTTACCTTATCTACTTCTTCAGCCTGTGCTTCGATTGACATGTTCTTGTGAATGATACCGATACCACCCTGACGAGCCATGGCAATCGCCATCTTGGATTCGGTAACCGTATCCATTGCTGCACTCATCATAGGAATGTTTAACTTGATTTTTTTGGTCAGATTGGTAGTCAGATCAATCATATTAGGGGTAACCTCAGAATACTGAGGGACTAATAATACATCGTCAAAAGTAATGCCTTCGCCAATAATTGTACCCATTGTGTGTTTTCCTCTCTTTCTTTTCACTCGTATTTCATATTTTTAGCAGGTTCGGCAAGACAACCAAGCCCTACTTTAATATGATATTTTAACAAAATAGCAGAGGATAGGCAAGTAGAACAAAAGGTTTCTTTTTCGTACAAAGTGTGCTATGCTCAATCCAAATGATTTTTTAAGAAAGGAAACTACATATTATTATGGAATACCGACCGTGTATCGACATACACAATGGCAAGGTGAAACAGATCGTCGGAGCTTCTTTGCAGGATGAGGGCGATCAGGCAAATGAGAATTTTGTATCTAAGCGGGATGCTGATTTTTTTGCAGACTTTTACGCAAAGGATGGATTGAAAGGCGGGCATGTGATCATGCTGAACAAGTCGGACAGTCCCTACTATGAGGCAACCAGACAACAGGCACTCTTGGCGCTCCATACTTACCCGGGAGGCATGCAGATCGGTGGAGGCATTACAGCGGACAATGCTGCATATTTTTTGGCGGAAGGAGCCAGTCATGTGATCGTGACGTCCTATGTCTTTTCTGATGGCAAGGTCAATTACCAGAATTTAGGCAGATTGGTGGAGGCGGTTGGCAAGGAACATATCGTCTTAGATCTTTCCGCACGCAGGGCAGATGACGATTATTTCATTGTGACAGATCGTTGGCAGCATTTTACCAAGGAAAAGATCACGACAGAGTTACTGGATCGGCTTTCTTCCTATTGTGATGAGTTCTTGATCCATGCGGCGGATGTCGAGGGCAAGTGCCAGGGGATCGAGGAAGATCTGGTTCGTCTTTTGGGAGACTGGGGCAAGATCCCGATCACTTATGCGGGAGGTATTTCTGATTATCAGGACATTACACACATCAAGGAGCTCGGTGACGGCAGGATCAATATCACGATCGGTTCGGCACTGGATCTTTTTGGCGGCAATCTCAATTATGAGACCGTACTAAAATATGTGCAGGATGTATAGAAAAGAGGAGTGCTGAGGGGAAGCAAATGGCGACAGTATTGCAACTAAAAGATTTTACAAAATCTTATGATGGACAAAAGCCGGCAGTGGATCATGTGTCACTTGAGGTAGAGGAAGGAGAGATCTTTGGCTTTATCGGGCACAATGGCGCCGGCAAATCTACAACGATCAAGTCGATTGTTGGCATCTTATCCTCCCATAATGGAGAAATCTATATCGATGGGAAAACACTTTGGGAAGCCAAGAAAGAATGCCAGAAAAAGATGGCATATATCCCGGATAATCCCGATCTGTATGAATATATGACTGGGATTTCTTATATCAACTTCATCGCAGATATTTATGAAGTGCCGACGGATGTGCGGACAGAACGTATCGAGAAGATCGCGGATGCCTTTGAAATCAAGGAAGCCTTGGGAGATCTGATATCTTCCTATTCCCATGGTATGAAGCAAAAGGTAGCCCTGATCAGTGCCTTTGTACACCAGCCCAGGTTATTGGTCTTAGATGAACCTTTTGTGGGCTTGGATCCCAAGGCATCTGCGGTATTAAAGCAAGAGATGCGCGCCTTGTGTGCACAGGGAAGTGCTATCTTCTTTTCGACCCATGTGTTGGAAGTGGCAGAAAAGTTGTGTGACAAGGTCGCCATGATCGATCATGGGCATATCGTTGTGAGTGGAAGTGTAGAGGAACTGACCAGGGAGGCTTCCTTGGAGGAGGTCTTTTTGGAACAGTTAGAACTCGCGAAAGCGCAGGTGGAAAGCTATGCGTAGTTTGGCACTTTTGGTGAAATTACAGTTGGATGGGATCTTTCGTTTTAGCGAATTCCGTTATGCAAAAAGCGGCAAAGCAAAAATCGCTTTCTTTTTGCGAAGTCTGGTGCCACTGCTTTTGGCATTTGTTCTGTATGGTGTCTGCTATTATCTGGGACAGACTTTGTCAAAGGGCGGGCTTGCAGGAGTCTTACCGGTCTTAGGCTATCTGCTGGGAAGCCTTCTCACGCTGATCTTTACTATGATCAAGATCAATGAACTCTTAGCCGGTGATGATAATGCCCTATTTCTTTTATCCTTGCCCATCAGTACCTTTTGGCATGTGTTTTTGATCTTTTTACGCTTGTATGTAGAATGTACCATACTGGTTCTTTTGAGCAATATTCCTTTTTTACAGGCATATCTGATGGCAGTTTCTGTAGATGGGGGCTTTTTGGGACGTTGGATCGTGGGGCTATGTTTTACCTGTCTGCCGATCACCGGGATCGCATCTCTGGCGGGTATTTTCCTGGCACTCATCCTTTGTTCCGTCAAAAACAGCAACTTACTGCATTCGATGATCATGCTGGCAGTGCTTTTTGTCATGGGACTTCTGGTGGGAAATTCCATAGGAAATGTATCCAATGCGGTGTCGATGCATAAAGATCAGTCTGAGATCATCCGGGCAATCTGTGCCAACTACTCCTTTGGCAGGATGTATCAAAATGGTGTTGTGGAAAATAACGGAGCCTTTTTCTTCCTGTTTTTGGTAGCCTCCTCCGTCTGGTTTTTATTCTTCTTTTTATTTATGCTGGTCGCCTATCAGGAAATCGTGCTGGCACTGCGCGCGCCAAAAGTATATAAAACGTTTTCTTATGGCACACAGGAGGCAAAAACCAAGCATCGGGCTTTGGAAGAAAGACTATGGAGTCAGTGGATCCATTCGCGGTCTTATATGGTAAGTACGCTGATCGGCCCCATGTATGCGCTTATGTCGAGTGCGTTTTGCCTGTTGAGGGCGCAGGAGATCAGGCAATTTTTATATGCTGACTGTGACAGAGGACGTGTTGACCTTGTGATCCTTTGTCTACTGTTGGCACTGCTCGGTATGGGAAGCAGTAGTTACTGCGGATTTTCCATGGAGGGAAAGCGGCATTGGATCATGGAATCTATGCCTATGGAGGAGAAAGATATGGAGGGACTGCTGGTCAAGAGAAACCTTTTTATCACCATTCCGGTTGCGGTCGTATCTTGTATTTTCCTGGGATTAGCGTTTTCTTTTGGCATATTAGAAAGTCTTGGTTTTCTCCTATGCAGCCTTGCTTACTGTTTGCTAACAGCCTTTTATGGTGCTAAGATAGATAAAAAATTTGCAGATTATTCTATGCTATCGGAGAATCAGATCTTACGGCAGAGCACATCCTTTTTCTTGGGATGGCTACCCGGTGTGGCAATACCGCTTCTTCTTGCGGTGGGGCTTGGAATCGGTCTTTGAGCAGGTCTGTTAGAAAAAGAAGAGAAAGGAACGTCATATGAAATTTACAAAAATGCATGGATGTGGCAATGACTATGTGTATGTAGATTGCACAAAGGAAGTCATTCCCAATATTTCAGAAACCGCCATTCGAGTGAGTGACCGTCATTTTGGCATTGGTTCGGATGGGCTGATCCTGATAAAAGCGTCTGATGTGGCAGACTTTGAAATGGACATGTATAATGCAGATGGCTCCCGTGGGAAAATGTGTGGAAACGGCATCCGCTGTGTTGCAAAATATGTCTATGACCATGGTCTGACAGACAAGACGACGATCACGGTCAACACTCTTTCCGGCATCAAGACATTGAAACTGACGGTAGAAGATGGCAAGGTCAGTAAGGTGCGTGTCGATATGGGAGAGCCGGAACTCATTCCGGCGCAGGTTCCCGTCAAAGCATCTGTCCTTGGCTTGGCGGACGATCGAAGGGAAGCGATCGTGGCGGAGCCATTAGAGATCAAGGGCAGGTCTTATGATATTACCTGCGTATCTATGGGAAATCCGCACTGCATCACCTTTATCGGGGAGGATGTCAGAGATTTTCCGCTGGAGGAAGTGGGGCCGGTCTTTGAAAAACATGAACTTTTCCCGGAGCGGGTCAACACCGAATTTATCAATGTGATCGACAAGGATCATTTGCGTATGCGCGTGTGGGAACGCGGTTCCGGCGAAACACTTGCCTGCGGTACAGGAGCCTGTGCTGTGGCAGTTGCGTCCTATCTTAACGGGTTCACAGGACGGAGTGTAGATATCGAACTTCTGGGCGGACATCTGGAGGTCGTCTATGACGAAAAGACCAACCATGTCTTTATGACAGGTCCGGCAACCGAGGTTTTTTCCGGGGAAATCGATTTATAGGAGTATAGAACTTGACAGCAAAAGTAACTTGTGAATGGACATAAAAGGAGAATGAAGATGTACAAGATCAATACGAATTATCAAAAATTACCAGGAAGTTATTTGTTCAGCAATATTGCAAAGAAAGTCAATGCCTTTACAGAGGCACATCCGGAGGCAGACATCATCCGTCTGGGTATCGGGGATGTGACCCAGCCGATCGCGCCGGCTATGATCGAGGCCATGCATAAGGCAGTGGATGAGATGGGAGATGCCAAGACCTTCCACGGCTATGCACCGGATTTAGGTTATGCCTTCCTGCGGGATGCCATCGTGGCACATGATTATCAGGCAAGAGGATGCGATATCTCTGCGGATGAGATTTTTGTATCCGATGGAGCCAAGAGTGATTCCGGTAATATTCAGGAGATTTTTTCTGTGGACAACCGTATCGCTGTCTGTGATCCTGTTTACCCGGTTTATGTTGATTCTAACGTTATGGCAGGAAGAACAGGTGTATACGATGCAAATACACAGATGTGGAGCAACGTGATCTATATGCCATGTACGGCAGAAAATAATTTCGTACCGGAATTTCCAAAGGAGAACCCGGATATCATTTACCTGTGTCTGCCAAACAATCCGACAGGAACCACACTGACCAAGGATCAGTTGCAGGAATGGGTTGATTATGCAAACCGTATTGGCGCTATTATCATTTACGATGCTGCTTATGAAGCATATATTTCCGAGAGCAATGTGGCGCATACCATCTATGAATGTCAGGGAGCAAAGACCTGTGCGATCGAGATCCGCAGTTTTTCAAAGAATGCAGGATTTACCGGCGTTCGTCTTGGCTTTACGGTCGTACCAAAGGATCTGGTATGTGACGGCGTTTCTTTGAACGGCATGTGGGCAAGACGTCATGGAACCAAGTTCAACGGCGCACCTTACATCATCCAGCGTGCAGGCGAGGCTGTATATTCTGATGCCGGACAGGCACAGATCAAAGAACAGGTCGGCTATTACATGAACAATGCCAAGACCATCTACACCGGACTCAAGGATGCCGGTTACGAAGTCTATGGCGGCATCAATGCGCCTTATATCTGGTTAAAGACACCGGAGAATATGACCTCGTGGGATTTCTTTGACTTCTTACTGGAGAAGGCAAATGTGGTAGGAACACCGGGAAGCGGATTTGGACCAAGCGGAGAAGGTTACTTTAGACTGACAGCCTTTGGCAGTTATGAAACTCTGTGCGCGCACTGGAACGTATCAAAAATCTATGAATACATTAACTTTAAAAAATCTTGTGGTCTATATAGAAAAAGAAAAATTCACACCACAGAATTATGAAAGACAAATGGCGTATTTGCAGGAAAATACGCCATTTTTTCAAAAGGTGGTCTTTTTGGAACCGGAGAATGCGGCAGGACTCTTTGATCTTTCGGATATGGCGGCGACCATCTGCCTGACGACTTCGCCGGATATGGCAAGGCAGATGCAGGGGTTGGGGATCGCTGTGCTTGGATTTCAGGCAGAGGAAGATGAAATGATGCAGGCAAACTATGTGGTGCTCAGCCTGGAACAGGTGACCTACCAGGATTTTGTCCGGGTCTTTGAAAGGTATCACGGGATCCCCTGGCAGATCTTAGAGACGAAAAGATGCCGCCTACGCGAATTCTGCATGGATGATCTGGACGACCTTTTTGCCTTATATGCCAAGCCGCATGTGACCGATTTTATTGAACCTTTGTATGAGTATGAGCAGGAAAGGCTGTATGAGGAGACTTATATCGAGCGTATTTACGGTTTTTATGGATTTGGTATGTGGCTGGTCTTTGAAAAAGACTCCGGCAAACTCATCGGGCGTGCAGGCCTGGAGTACCGGGAACCTTGTCGGGAAGGGGAGGCAGAACTGGGCTATCTGATCACACCGGAGCACTGGCGAAAAGGCTATGCCACGGAAGTCTGTCAGGCGATCCTTTCCTATGCAAAAGACGAACTCGGCATGGAGCGGATCATCAGCCATGTGGACGAAAAAAACCTGGCATCGCGGCAATTTTTGGGAAAAATGGGATTTCAGGGAAAACAAATGCCGGACGAATGGATCTATTCTTATAATTTGTAAAGGAATCCCGCGAGATTTGTTGCTTTTTTGGAGGATTTTAACTATAATCAAAGGTAAAATTTGTGCTACTTTTTGGTTTTGCTCGTGGAGAGTATCAGAAACAGAAAGGGGAGATGACGAATGGCAGATTTCACTGTAGAACAACTAGAACAGATGGAACAGAGTATCGACCGGGAACGCAAGGGCATTATCGCCACTGCGGATTTTGTTGAGCCGGAAGAACTGCATCGTGAACTGATCGAGCGCATCCGTAAGTATCACCCGAACACGGACATTACCATGATCGAAAAGGCATATCACATTGCCTATACAGCGCATGAGGGGCAGTGCCGTAAGTCGGGCGAGCCTTATATCATCCATCCGCTTTGCGTTGCCATCATCTTGGCAGATCTGGAAATGGATAAGGAGACGATCGTTGCCGGACTTTTGCATGATGTGGTAGAAGATACCGTTATGACGATCGAGGAGATCTCAGCAGAGTTTTCCGATGAAGTAGCGCTTTTGGTAGATGGTGTTACCAAGTTGGGACAGTTGTCCTATGATGCGGACAAGGTAGAAGTGCAGGCAGAAAATCTCCGCAAGATGTTTCTTGCCATGGCAAAGGATATCCGTGTTATTTTGATCAAACTGGCGGATCGTTTGCACAATATGCGTACTCTTAAATATATGACACCGGAGAAGCAGAAGGAAAAGGCGAGAGAGACCATGGAAATCTATGCGCCTTTGGCACAGCGTCTTGGTATTTCCAAGATCAAGATCGAACTGGACGACCTGTCGCTCAAATATCTGGAGCCGGAAGCCTACTATGATCTGGTGGAAAAGGTGGCACTGCGCAAGCAGGAGCGGGAGGCTTATATTGACGGTCTGGTTGCCGAGGTGTCACAGCACATGAAGGGGGCCGGTATCGAGGCTGACATCGAGGGACGTGCCAAGCATTTCTTTAGCATTTACCGCAAGATGGTCAACCAGCACAAGACGATCGATCAGATCTATGATCTTTTTGCCATCCGTATTATCGTTGAGACGGTCAAGGATTGTTATGCGGCACTTGGTGTCATCCATGAGATGTATACGCCGATCCCGGGGCGTTTCAAGGATTATATTGCTATGCCAAAGCCAAATATGTACCAGTCATTGCACACGACTCTGATCGGACCGACAGGTACACCGTTTGAAATACAGATCCGTACCTATGATATGCACAGGACTTCCGAATATGGTATTGCTGCACATTGGAAATATAAGGAGAGTGGCGAGGGTGCCACGATCAACAAAGAAGAAGAAAAGTTGAGTTGCTGCGCCAGATCTTGGAGTGGCAGAGAGACATGTCGGACAACAAGGAGTTCATGAGCCTGCTGAAAAGTGATCTCAACCTCTTTTCGGATATGGTATTTTGCTTTACGCCATCCGGTGATGTCAAGAATCTGCCGAACGGCTCCACACCGATCGACTTTGCCTACAGCATCCATTCAGCGGTCGGTAACAAGATGGTGGGCGCCAAAGTCAATGGCAAGTTGGTGCCGATCGATTATGTGATCCAGAATGGAGACCGTATCGAGGTGCTGACTTCCCAGAATTCCAGAGGACCGAGCCGGGATTGGCTAAATGTTGTCAAGAGTACACAGGCAAAGAACAAGATCAATCAGTGGTTCCGCAATGAGTTTAAAGAAGAAAATATCATCAAGGGCAAGGAACTCATGATGGCTTCTGCCAAGGCAAAGGGGATCAATTATTCCGATATCAACCGACCGGAATATCAGGAAAAGATCATCCGCAAGTATGGTTTCCATTGCTGGGATGACTGTCTTGCAGCCGTAGGGCATGGCGGCTTGAAAGAGGGGCAACTTGTCAACCGTATGTATGAAGCATACAAGAAGGATCATCCGATTTTGATCACGGATGAGGATATCTTGGCAGAAAATAACCAGCCGGAGGACAACACACCTGCGGCAAAGGAAAAACAAAAGGAACACAAGTCCAAGAGCGGTATTACCGTCAAGGGGCTTTATGATGTTTCTGTCCGTTTCTCTAAGTGCTGCACACCGGTGCCGGGGGATGAGATCGTTGGATTCGTGACGCGTGGACGAGGCGTTTCCATCCACCGTACGGATTGCATCAATGTGCTCAATCTGCCGGATAGTGAAAGAGAACGCCTGATCGAAGCAGAGTGGCAGCCGGATGCCATTGAACAGCGTTCCGGTGAAGTTTATCAGACAGAGATCCATATTTACGGCAACAATAGAACCGGGCTTTTGGTAGATGTTTCCAAAGTATTTACAGAGCGTGATATAGATATCAAGTCTATCTTTTCTAAGACCAGTAAGCAGGGCATTGCGACGATCGTGGTCAATTTTGGAACCAAGAGCAAGAACGAATTGCGTAGTCTGATCGAAAAGTTAAAGCAGATCGACTCTGTGATCGATGTGGAAAGGACGACAGGCTAGATGGGAGAAAGCATATGAGTGACAGACAGATTGTGCATCTGGTGGTAGGATCGGTGCAGACCAATTGTTATCTTGTGATGAACCAAAAGACAAAAGAGACGATTATTGTGGATCCGGGCGCGGAGGCTGACCGTATTGTATCTGCATTGACAAAGATGCAGGCAAAGCCGGTGGCCATTCTCTTAACCCATGGACATTTTGACCATGCCGGGGCGGCAGCAAGTTTGGCAGAAAAGTACGGCCTTTTGGTCTATGCCCATGAAAAGGAGGCAGAGACTTTGGCCGATAGCCGCATCAATTTGTCAGGACCTATGGCTGGCGGTGCCGTGACTTATCATGCAGATATCTTTTTAAAGGACGAGCAGGAGATCGACCTTGCAGGATTCCATATCCGGGTTCTGTTTACGCCGGGACATACACCGGGCGGATGTTGTTACTATTTTCCGAGAGAGGATATTGTCTTTTCCGGAGATTCTCTTTTTTGCGGTTCCATCGGACGCACGGATTTTCCGGGCGGAAGTGCGAGACTTCTTGTAGAATCTGTGCGAAACAAACTCATGACGCTTCCTGAGAATACCATTGTCTATCCGGGGCATGATGTGGAAACCAGCATTGAACAGGAGCGGATGTACAATCCATTTCTCTAAGAAAGTGAAGAGATAAATGATTACAGTAAAATTAAATGAAGCGAATTTTGAATACGATATCTACTCTTTGATCAAAGCCTTCTATCCACAGGAAGAAATTCTTGTGGATACGAATCCAAAGGCAGATCAGGAGAAGGTATCGTTTTCTTTTGTAGTGACCTATGCCATGGAGCAGATCACCATCACATGGAAGATAAAGGATGCTGAAACGACGAGAAGATGCGACGTTTGTTATCAGGATAGAAAAGATACCAAAAACAGACTGAAGCGCTTACTATATGAAATATTGCAGGAGATTTCAGGACGCGAACTGCCGTGGGGAACGCTGACAGGGATCCGACCGACGAAGATCCCACTGCGGATGCTGGAAGAGGGGGCCGATGAGACGGCAATTCGTACTTATATGAAAGATACCTATCTGATCTCCGAGGAAAAGGAGACGCTATGCACGGAAATTGCCAAGAAAGAGCATAGATTGTTAGCACCGGTGGATTATGAAAATGGATATAGTCTTTATATCGGGATCCCATTTTGCCCGAGTACCTGTCTTTACTGTTCCTTTACCTCCTATCCGATCGGTATCTGGAAAAAGCGTGTGGATGCGTATTTAGAGGCTCTTTTTAAAGAGATTGATTTTGTTGCAGAGCATTTTAAAGACAAGGTCTTAGATACCATCTATATTGGTGGCGGCACACCGACAAGTCTTAGTGCCGACCAGTTAGATCGGCTTCTGACCAAGATCGAAGAAAGCCTGGATTTATCTGATCTTTTAGAGTTTACTGTGGAAGCGGGAAGACCTGACAGTATCACCCGGGATAAATTGGAAGCCCTGCATCGACACGGAATCGGTCGTATTTCCATCAATCCGCAGACCATGAACCAAAAGACCTTGGATCTGATCGGAAGACACCATACGGTCGAGCAGGTGATAGACAGTTTTCATTTGGCAAGAGAGGTGGGATTTGCGACCATCAATATGGATCTGATCGTGGGATTGCCGGGAGAACATATGGAGGATGTGGAACATACCATGTCTGTGATAAAGGAACTGGATCCGGACAATCTGACCGTACATTCACTGGCGATCAAGAGGTCTGCAAGGCTGAATCTGGAATGGGATAAATATCAGGACATTCACATGGAAAATTCTGAGAAGCATATGGCGCTTGCACACCGGACGGCGCAGGCACTGGGCATGGAACCTTATTATCTCTACCGCCAGAAGAATATGACCGGAAATCTGGAAAACATTGGCTTTGCCAAGGAAGGCAAGGCTGGACTTTACAATATACTCATCATGGAGGAGAAGCAGTCGATCGTGGCGCTTGGGGCAGGAGCAGCCTGCAAATGTGTGAGTGACCATGGACTGACAGTGACAAGGTGTGAGAATGTCAAGGATGTTGGACTCTATATTGAAAGAATTGATGAGATGATTGAGAGAAAGCGGGAACTTTTTTCAGAAAGATGAATGTCTTTTTTGCACAGGCTCTGAAGCAGATCATTGTGCCCACTTATGAAAATGTGCTGGCGGTTTTCATCGCCCAATGCCAGAAGGATCTTCCGGCATTGGGCGAAGTCTTTGAAATGCGCAATGGTAAAGAAAATCGAGACCATTGCAGTGTCTTACATGCCGTGGAAAATAATCAAGAATTGCCTTGAACGAGATTGTATTTTGCGTATAATAAAAGGGAGACTTTGTGCTGAAGAAAAATGTAAGACTACCATGTATGGAGCGAAGATCATAGAAATGAGAAACAAAAAAGATGAGAAAAGATTTGAAGCCTCAGAGAATGTCGGGCTACAGCAATTTCATATTCTTGGAGCAGCCGGATGCATTGGAAATACGCTTGGATTTTTAGGTAATGTCATCATATACGGATGGACGGTTCCGTCGATTCTCTGTGCGGTCTGCGGCAGATCATGATGCCTTGACGGGACTTTACAACCGCAGATATCTCAACCATTACATGGAAAAGATCATGGGAGCAGCGCATGCGGATTTTTATACAGCACTTATGGATCTTGATTTCTTCAAAAAGATCAACGATAAATACGGTCACCTTTTTGGAGATGAAGTGCTGATTGGATTTGCGGATATTATGAACCGTTACCTGCCGGACGATGGTATTTCGGTACGTTTTGGCGGGGAAGAGTTCCTTCTGGTTCTACCGCAAATGACGGAGGAGCAGGTGCGCGATCTACTGGAAAAGATGCGTCAGGATTACAAGGCCTTTGGCAGACAAAAGTGTGGAGAAGACTTTACTTTCAGTTGCGGTATAGAGCGTTATGTAGCGGATATGGAGATTACAGCCTTGTTCAGTCGTGCAGATGACAAGTTATATCAGGCCAAGCAAAAAGGAAGAGACTGTGTGGTGTGATTTTGCGTCCTTCTGCAATTTGTAAAACGATCAAGTTGCTTCTTAAAAGAATACGGATTATAATGAAATGAAAATGTAAATACTGGAGGAAATGAAATGGCTTTAAGTAAGAAACCGGTCAATGGTATGAAAGATATTTTGCCAAGAGAGATGGAAATCCGTGATTACGTGACCAATGTGATCAAGACGACCTATCGTGAGTTTGGATTTACACCGATCGAGACACCTTGTATGGAGAATATCGCAAACCTGAGCAACAAGCAGGGCGGCGAAAATGAAAAACTGATTTTTAAGGTGTTAAAAAGAGGCGAAAAATTGCATTTGGACACTGCGAAGGAAGAAAACGATGTGGTGGACTTTGGTATGCGTTATGATCTTACTGTGCCACTTTGCAGATTCTATTCTAATAATGCCAATGATCTGCCAAGTCCTTTTAAGGCATTGCAGATCGGTAATGTATGGCGTGCAGACCGCCCACAGAGAGGCAGATATCGCCAGTTTACCCAGTGCGATATTGATATTTTAGGCGAGCCGTCCAATATGGCAGAGATCGAATTGATCCTTGCTACGACCACGACACTGGGGCGTCTTGGATTTTCCGGCTTTGAGATCCGTATCAATGAACGTCGTATCTTAAAGGCTATGGCTGCCTACAGTGGTTTTGAAGAAAAAGATTACGACAGTATTTTTATCACACTGGATAAGATGGACAAGATCGGCATCGAGGGCGTTTTGGCAGAACTTCTGGAAAATGGTTATGCAAAGGAAAGCGTCGATAAGTATCTTGGACTTTTTTATGCATTGGCAGACAAGAAAAACGTGGCTGAGGGCGTAGGATTTTTACAGGAGACCCTGGGTGGATATTTAGATGAAGAAATCTCCGGAAATCTGCGTGAGATCGCCCAGACGGTTGAGGCGGCTAAGGCTGCGGATTTTGCTTTGGTATTTGATCCGACTCTTGTGCGTGGTATGAGTTATTATACAGGAACCATCTTTGAGATCGCAATCCCGGAATTTGGCGGATCTTGTGGCGGCGGTGGTCGTTACGATGAAATGATCGGCAAGTTTACAGGGCAGAATGTACCGGCTTGCGGATTTTCCATTGGATTTGAGCGTATCATCTTACTTTTGATGGAGCAGGGATTTGAGATTCCGGAGCGTCCAAAGAAGGTGGCTTATCTGGTAGAAAAGAAGTACCCGGCAGAGAAACTGACGGGGGTCTTAAAGCAGGCAAAAGAAGCCAGAGAAAACGGACAACAGGTACAGGTCGTTCGTATGAACAAGAACAAAAAGTTCCAAAAAGAACAATTACAAAAAGAAGGCTACGAAGAATTCGTAGAATTTTTCAATAGAGACTAAGGCAGGAGGATAAGAAACATGGCAGAGTCTATGCAGGGGCTTCACAGAAGTCACCGGTGTACAGAAGTAAATAACACTATGATCGGCGAGGAAGTTACGCTGATGGGATGGGTGCAGAAAAGAAGAAATTTAGGAAGTCTGATCTTCATTGATTTAAGAGACCGCAGTGGTATGATGCAGGTAGTCTTTGATGAGCCTGTGATCGGAAGCGAAGGATTTGCCAAGGCAGGAACTTTGCGCAGCGAGTATGTGGTTGCTATCGTCGGCAAGGTACAGAAGCGTTCCGCAGCCGTCAATGAGAACTTAAAAACAGGAGATATCGAGGTGTTCGCAACGCAGATCCGCGTGCTTTCTGAGGCACAGACACCGCCATTCCCGATCGAAGCCGGTATCCAGACCAAGGAAGAATTACGTTTGAAATATCGTTATCTGGATCTGCGTCGCCCGGATCTGCAAAAGAATCTGATGATGCGGAGCCGTGTTATGGGCGTGATCCGTTCTTTCTTACAGGATGAAGGATTTTTAGAGATCGAGACACCGATCTTACAGAAATCCACACCGGAAGGAGCCAGAGATTACCTGGTACCGTCCCGTGTGCATCCGGGCAGTTTTTATGCATTGCCACAGTCACCACAGTTATTTAAGCAGTTGTTGATGTGCTCTGGGTATGATCGTTATTTCCAGATTGCAAAGTGCTTCCGTGATGAAGACCTGCGTGCAGACCGTCAGCCGGAATTTACCCAGGTGGATATGGAGATGTCTTTTGTAGATATGGAAGATGTCTTAGATGTTAATGAGCGTCTGATCGCCCGCGTATTCAAGGAGACACTTGACGTAGAAGTACCACTTCCGCTCAAGCGCATGACTTGGCAGGAGGCTATGGATCGTTTTGGATCTGACAAGCCGGATGTCCGTTTTGGCATGGAACTGATAGATGTATCAGAGGTTGTTGCCGGATGCGGTTTTGGCGTATTTACCGGTGCTTTGGAAAATGGCGGAAGTGTCCGTGGTATCAATGTCAAAGGTCAGGCAGCAATGTCCCGCAAAAAGATTGACAAGTTAGTAGATCATGCTAAGGGTTGTGGTGCCAAGGGACTGGCATATCTTTCTATCAACGAAGATGGCACTTACAAGTCATCCTTTGCCAAGTTTATGACAGAAGAAGAACTTGCCGCTTTGGTATCTGCTATGGATGGCCAGCCGGGAGATCTGCTTTTGTTTGCAGCAGACCGCAATAAGATCGTATGGGAAGTTTTAGGTTCCTTGCGTTTACAGTTAGGAAAAGAGTTTAATCTCTATGATCCAAATGAATTTGCTTTCCTTTGGGTTGTGGATTTTCCACAGTTTGAGTGGTCAGATGATCAGAACCGTTTTGTTGCCATGCATCATCCGTTTACCATGCCTTATGAGGAAGATCTGGACAAACTTACCAGTGATCCGGGTGCTGTCCGTGCAAAGGCATATGATATCGTATTAAACGGTTGTGAACTTGGTGGTGGTAGTATCCGTATCTATCAGAGCGATGTGCAGGAAAAAATGTTCAATGCACTTGGCTTTACCAATGAAGAAGCACATGAGAGATTTGGATTCTTACTGGATGCCTTCTCTTATGGTGTACCGCCACATGCAGGACTGGCATTTGGATTGGATCGTATGATCATGCTGATGATGCATGCAGATTCTATCCGTGATGTGATTGCTTTCCCGAGGTCAAGGATGCATCCTGTCTGATGACAGAGGCTCCGACACCGGTTGATCAGGCACAGTTAGATGAGTTGGGACTTGCGTTAGAAAACATAGAAGAATAATCAGGTACTAGAAAGGGTAGGGGTATAAATTATGGCAAAGAAACCAAAGAAAGCAATTGCACTTACACCGGAACAGACCGCCAGATCAAATAAATTAGGGGTGATGATCTACGGTATGTCTTTCCTAGGCTGGCTGCTGATCATGCTGATCACGCACACCATGTCTGCGCCGGGCATGGTAGTTATGCTGGTATGTTTTATATTGGCATCTTTCTGGGGATTGTGTAAGGGAAGCGAAGAAAATACGCATATCAAGATGTCAGTCATGTATCTGATTCCTTATATTGTTGTGACATTCACATCAGCAGCCAAAATATATCCGATTGTATTTATAACGGTGTATGCTTTGATTGTGTATCAGAATGTCCGTCTGGTGTCTTGCGGTACTACTGCAACAGTCATCATCAATCTGGTAAGTATTGGATATCGATCTGTACAGGGACAGATGACAGGGGAAGATGCAACCATAGAGTTGATCTCTACTATGCTGTTTGGTTTCTTTAGCATGTATACGGTACTTCGCATCTACAATGCAACCAAGGATAATATGGATCAGATCCAAAAGCAGACCAATGAAGCCATCGAGGTGGCAAATCAGGTGGGACAGATCTCACAGGACATTCTGGATAATTTCCATGTGATCACGGATGGCATGCATGACATCACAGAGCAGGCAAATGAAAATAAGGGTGCACTCAGTGATATTTCTTCCGCATCTTCCGTGAACAGTCAGGAAATGAGCCATCAGTCCGAATTGACACAGAACATTTATGCAATCGTGCAGGAAACACAGGCAAGTGCAGAACGTGTCCAGCAGAATGCGGAAGAAGTGTATGAAAAAGTCAGCGAAGGTGCTGTCCTTTCAGAGGATATGCGCACGCAGGCACAGGCAGTATCGGGAGATATCGAAGCGACCAATCAGATCATTACCGATCTGGTAGCACAGATCCAGGGCGTTTCCAGCATCACGGATGCTATTCTTTCCATTTCCAGCCAGACCAACCTCTTAGCCCTCAATGCGTCGATTGAGGCAGCCAGAGCAGGCGAGGCAGGCAAGGGATTTGCCGTAGTAGCCGATGAGATCCGTACGTTGGCAGAGCAGACCAAGAACTCTACGGAAGAGATTACACAGATTATGAACCAGTTGATCTCTGTGGCAAATCAATCTGTAGAAAAGATGAATCACTGCGTAGAGGGGATTCAGTTACAGAATACCAAGATCGCGGATGTCAACAGCAGTTTTGAACAGACCAAGGATAATGTCGGTAAGTTAAAGACTATGGTGGATGGTATCATTGATGGTGTCAATGAGGTGTCCAATAACACAGCCAAGATCGTTGACAGTGTAGTGAGTGTTTCTGAAAATACCAATCGTGTTTCTGAACTATCCGGAAACGGTGTAGATGGTGCTGTCATGATTTACGACACCATTCAGGATTTCTCCGATACGATTGGCAGATTGCATGGAAAAGTAGAAAAATTACAGGATACGATCTCAAACGAACAGTAATACATAAAAAGCCCGGGTGCAAACAGCATCCGGGCTTTTGGGTATGAGCATATATTAGCGGGCTAAGACATCTGTGATCTCGCCGATATACATGGTGTGCATATCGCCATCCGCATACCACTTGTCTGCGATAGTCGGATCAATGAACTGATCGGCTGTTATGCGGGTCGCAGATAATTTTTTACAGAGGATGACAAATTTGGCTTCGTCTAAAAACGGAGTGCCTGTCATGTGGTTGATATGCAGACGTGCTCCGGCGATCTTATCCTCATTGTGACCAGAAACCTTGCCCAGGTAATTCAGTGTGCTGTGCATATGATCATCTTCAAAGAAATTGATAGAAAATGTATCGCTTGCATCGATCAGTTCCTTTGTGTAACGGGAATCACGGATATAGATGGTGGCTACGTTTTTTCCCCACATGACACCGACACCGCCCCAACTAACAGTCATGGCATTGGCTTTGCCGTCTGCCTCTGCGGTCACGGCTGCCCATTCGCTACCGATCTTTTGAAAAGGATTAAATTCTAACATATTCATAGGATATGGTTGAAATGTATGCATAATGTACTCCCTTCGTATCTTTCTTATTTTTACCATTATATTATTTTTGAAAAAGGCTTTCAAGAACCATTACCTGTGGGGAATGAAAAAATATACAAAAAAGCCTAAGAAAAATGCAGGATAATTATAGACTGTATTCTTGACAAGCCTTGTAAAGAGGAAGATAATAAGAAAAACAGAGAAATTTTGCAGGATTTCATCTGCGATTATGCAATATATGGAGGAAGAAATCATGGAAATTAGATTTGAAGAACGTAAGCAGTTAAAGGAAAAGCCAGATCAGAAACATCTTGGATTTGGTAAGTACATGACAGACTATATGTTTATCATGGACTGGGACAAGGATCAGGGATGGCACGATGCTAGAATCGTACCACAGGGACCGATCGAATTGGATCCGGCATGTGTGACACTGCACTATGCACAGGAGACATTTGAAGGCTTGAAGGCATATCGTACCGCTGAGGGCAAGATCCAGTTGTTCCGTCCGGAAATGAACGCAAGACGTATGATCAATTCCAACGCAAGACTTTGTATGCCGGCATTCCCAGAGGACATGTTTGTAGAAGCAGTCAGAGCACTGGTAAAGCAGGAAGCAGATTGGGTTCCATCTGAGCCGGATACTTCTCTTTACATCCGTCCGTTTATGTTTGCTACAGAAGCAGCGCTTGGTGTGCATATGGCATCTTCTTACAAGTTTATGATCATTTGTTGCCCGGTTGGAGCATACTATGCAACAGGACTTGATCCGGTTAAGATTCTGGTTGAGGATGAATTGGTTCGTGCCGTAAAGGGTGGTACCGGATTTACCAAGTGTGGCGGTAACTATGCAGGATCTATCTTAGGACAGGTTAAGGCTGAGAAGATGGGCTATGCACAGGTACTCTGGCTTGATGGTGAGCATCGTAAATATGTAGAAGAAGTTGGTACTATGAATATCATGTTCAAGATTGCCGGCGAGATCTACACTGCACCGATCGAGGGAACCGTACTTCCGGGTGTTACCAGAGATTCCATGATCCATTTGCTTCGTGATTGGGGATACAAGGTCAACGAGACACGTCTTTCTGTAGACGATCTGATGAAGGCAGGGCATGACGGTACTTTGGAAGAAGTATTTGGTACCGGTACCGCAGCTGTTATCTCACCGGTTGGAGAACTTCGTTACAAGGATGATGTTGTTGTCATCAACGATGCCAAGACAGGCGAATTAACACAGAAATTATACGATACTTTGACCGGCATCCAGTGGGGCAAGATCGAAGATCCTTACGGATGGACACAGGTTGTAGAATAAGATCGCAGAATAGGATAAAGGAAGGGCTCGATCAGACAGGATCTGATCGGGCTTTTTTATTTTTGGGTCGCTGGAGGAAGCCTGCATATAATGGGCTTGACGTGGGTAAGGATAATACGATAATATTTAATTGGATAACTAGGATTTAAGATGAAAGAGGAGTATTTATGTTTGATAAGGTTTATGGTTATGTCAAAAAATGGGTGACGGAATTGTGTCACATTTTAGAGTTGATCGCAGCGATATTTGTTTTTATTGCGGTCGTGATCGCGCTGATCGCGCTGATCCCACATGTGGGTGAATTGTGGGAGAACCGTTCAACGGCTGGGGCAATGCTGGAGTTTTTAGAACAGGTATTTCTGGTCGTGATCGGTGTTGAATTTTTGAAAATGTTATGCAGGCCGACCGCAGATAATGTCTTGGAGACGATCATCTTTTTAGTGGCACGTCATATGATCGTTGTCACGACGACAACACCGCTGGATGATCTGATATCTACCATCAGTATTGTCCTCTTATGCTTTGTGCGAAGATATTTAAAGGAACATCGGATGAAGGACAAGATGCGGGAAGAAGATTGGCGCAGATTAGAGGAGTCAGATGAATCAGGAACTGCTGAATGAATTAAGACAGATCAGCGATGAAGAACAGGGCTATCTTAAGGGACAGGTCGATGTGGATCGCGGAATCTATATGGAGCCGGAGACCCATATGGTCGATTACAAGCGGCTGATCGAGAGTGGTAAGACCATAGAGATCCGTACCCATACCCGCTTTGTGCATTTTCCGGCGCACACACACAATTATGTGGAACTCATCTATATGTGTTCCGGACAGACCACGCATATCGTCAATGGTGATCGGATCGAGTTAAAGACCGGTGAAATGCTTTTTTTAAACCAGAACGCCACGCAGGAGATCTATCCGGCAGGCGAGGATGATATTGCTGTCAACTTTATCATCTTACCGGCTTTTTTTGACTATGCCCTCTCTATGATGGGCGAGGAGGACAACCTGATCCGTAAGTTTGTTCTGGAATGTTTAAAGAGTAAGGATGCGGATGTCTCCTATCTGCACTTTCAGGTATCAGGGGTGCTGCCCATCCAGAATCTCATGGAGAATCTGATCTGGACCATACATAACAAACAGCCCAACAAGCGGAGCATCAACCAGGCGACCATGGGCTTGCTGCTACTGCAACTGATGAATTATACCGACTTGGTCAGTGTTGGTAAAGACAATAAAAATCAGGAACTCTTGATGTCGGTATATCGTTATATCGAGGAGCATTACAAGGATGGTGAATTATCCGAACTGGCGCAGATGCTCCATTATGATGTGTATTGGCTGAGCCGCGCCATTCATTCCTTTACCGGTGCGACTTATACCGAGTTGGTGCAGCAAAAGCGTATGCGTCAGGCGGCATATCTGCTGGAAACATCCGGGCTGACCGTGGCGGATATCGCGGTGGCGGTAGGCTATGAAAATGTTTCTTATTTTCATCGGTTGTTTCAAAAGACCTATGGTATTTCGCCGCGCAAATACCGGACCGCAAAGCGGACAGATAAAGAAGAAAAGAATTTAGGATAGAGCATGGAAATCAAAGAATTATTGACAGAGATCACACAAACAGAAGAGGTAAGATCCATTTTGAGCAATCTGCGCAGTCAGATCAAGGAGGATAAAAAGGCGGCAGAGACCTATGTAGATGCAGCCTTTATCGGACGCTTAGGGGACTTGCTTTCCCATGCGGATGCTAAGACCAGAAAGAATGCAGCCCTTTTGCTGGGAGATCTTTCTGACCGGGTACAGGCACTGGAACTGGCAGGTCAGGTCACACAGGCACTCTGGGCGGCTTATGAAAGGGAAGATACCAAGTTTGTTTTGGCTTCTTATATCAAGGGACTTTCGGCTTACGACTGTGGAGAGATCTTGGAAAGCCTGCAGGCAGAGAGAAAGCGGCTGGGCGCAGAAGAGATCTGGGAAGAAGACAAAAAACATATGCGTCTTTTGCTGGAGCAGATGGATCTTTTGCTGGAGGCATACCAGGAGAAGGAAAACTACCGGTATCAGGGTATCCACAAGAAACACGCTCTGATCCTTACAACGGATCCTTATATGAGGGAGGCACTCCTGGCACAGGTGCAGGATCTGGGCTATGCGGATGCGAGGATGGTAGGGCGTGGGGTACGCCTGCTCACAGACTCCCTGGATAAATTGAGCCAGATCCGCATCTATCGGGAAATGCTCTTTGTCATTCGATTTCGCGGTCAGACCCTTGCGGCAGAAGAAAATCTGGCGCAGGCGATCGTACTTTCCGAACTTCTTCCCCTTTTGGAGGAGGTCTATGGAAAAAAGAAAAAATACCCGTTTGCCCTGCGGATGCAGATGGACGCTGACAGCAAGACGACCAAGCGACTTGCCTATGCTATAGAGGAAGGCAGTCAGGGAAGACTTGCTAACCGCCCAAAAGATGCGGTCATCGAACTTTTGCCGAGGCAAAAGAAAGATGGGACTTATGTGGTGTATGCCAGAGTCTTAGGACAGGCGGACAGACGTTTTATTTATCGAGAGCATGCCTTGCCGACCTCTATGGCGCCAGTCGTGGCGGCAGAGATGGTGGAGTTGGTCCGTCCATATTTAAAAGAAGAAGCACATGTGATCGACCTTTCTGCGGTCTTGGCACACTTTTGATCGAACGTATGCAGGCGGGAAGAACGCGTGATGTCTATGGCATTGACAGTTTTGGAGAAGCCATTTTTATGGCAGACAGGATGCCGAGAAGGCAAGAAAGAACATTTATTTTATCAATCGAGATTATTTTGATTTTACTTCATCGTATCTGATGGAGGAGGTGATCACGGAATTCCCACGCATGGAGCATAAGGAGCGGGAAGAAGTCGATCAATTTTATCGTAGATTTTTTGACAAGACCGGTGAGATCACGGCAGATCAGGCGATGGTATTTGCCCTTTCAACCGAGGAAGGGATCTTGAAAAAACAATTACGTCTGCATGAGGAGTTTCAACTGGTACGCCAGATTCCTATGCGTGGACGTGAGCAGATCTACATTTTGAAAAAAAGAGGGTAGGGTATGTATACAGATCATGAGGGACAGGAACAAGACTTACAAAAGAAAGATGTCATGAATTGTCTGGATCAGGAACAGATGCAGGCAATGCAGGATCAGTTTTGTCAGACACAGGGTGTCTATTGCGTATGCGTCAGCAGAAACATGCGCCGGCTGACATCTTTTTCTGGTACAAAGGAAGAACAGAACTTTATTGACCGCGTGTTTCCGGTGGCAACGCAGCGAAATTTGATCGCCAGTTTTTCGGATGTAGGGGGAGAAGATGTGATCGCGGTCGAATCCAGTATGCCATGTGTGCAGTTGCGTGGAATCGCCATCCGTGACGAGGATGGCAGATTTGACGGTGCGTGGGTACTGGTTGCTATCGACGCGGAATGCATCAGACCGGAGGATCAGGTGCCGCAGATCATGCGTAAAACAACGACAAAAGCCTTTGATGCGGCGGTGGCACTTTTGGATGTGCTGACAAAAAATTATTTTTCCAGCAAGATCCATCTGGCTGCGCAGGCAGAGGAGATCGCCCAGTTAGAAGCAAACGAAAAGCACATGGAGTATCTTTTGCAAAAGACAGAGGTGCTGACCGAGATCTTAAAGATGATGGAATCGGATGTCACTTTTGCACAGATCATGGAAGATATATTGGAGCGCGTGGGAACTTATATGCATCTGTCCAATGGCAGTCTTTTGAAATTGCAGGTGGACGAAGAACATGTAGAGATGATCTGTGAATGGGCAGATAAGCCGGAACATGAGCATATGCGGACTTACGGCAGCCTGCCGCTGGCAGAAGTACCTTTTATGACAGGACGCCCATACACGATCTCGTCAGAGACGATTATGCCAAAGCCATTTTTAGACTATTTCACCAAGTATGAGATTCGCTGTGGTGTATTTCTGCCTTTGAATGTCAACGGCAAATGCAGTATGTATCTGTGCTTTACCATGATGGAGGAAGACCGCAAATGGAGCGTAGAAGACCTGCGATTTTTAAATGACATCAAGCGCATCACGCAGACGATCCTAGTCAAACGTATCACGAAAAATTCACTGGCAAGTTCCTATGCGGCACTGGATGCGATCTTAGAAAATGCCGGCTGCGGCATCAGCGTCAATGACTTAAAGACCGGACAGATCCTATATGCCAATGATGCCTTTAAGGAAATGAGCATGACAGAGCAAGACCGAATCGAACTGGAGAAAGTGCTGACCATTTCCCCGGATGGCATGGAAGGCATTCATGAGTATCGGGTGGCAGGCAGTGACAAGTGGCTGGAGATCACGTTTTCAAAGATCGGCTGGGTGGACGGCAAAGAGGTGCGTCTGGCAACGATCTATGATATTTCCAAGACCAAACGCTATCAGGAACGCATTGAGCATCAGGCAAATGAAGATTATCTGACAGGCCTTTACAACCGTATGCGTTTTGAGGAGGATCTGACAAAAGAGATCCACGCGACCGTGCGCAGTGGTGGAGAGAGTGCCATCCTTTATATCGATCTGGATGACTTTAACCATATCAATGACGGGCTGGGGCATCATGTGGGTGACCTGCTCTTACAGAATGTGGCAGATGCTCTGGGACATATGGATGGTGTGGCAGGTCACTGCTATCGTTTGGGCGGCGACGAGTTTGCAGTGATCGTGACAACCCGTCATATCGAACAGAGGGATGCGATGATCCGAAATATACAGAATCTGTTTTCAAGACCATGGCTCTTACAGGGGACAGAGTATTACTGCACCATGAGTATGGGCGTTGTGCGTATCCCGAAGGATGGGATCGATCTGTCCTTACTTTTACAGAGAGCGGATATTGCTCTGCACTGGGCAAAGAGTCAGGGAAAGAATCGAGTCGAGTATTACAACAACAACCAGTGCACCAGTTCTGTGGAACGTCTGGATATGGAAAAATGCATGCGTGAGGCGGTAGAACAGGGCTGCAAAGAGTTTGAAGTCTACTACCAGCCTCTCATTGACATTAGCAAGCCGGAGCGTCCGTGCTGTGGGGCGGAGGCTCTGGTGCGTTGGAATTCACCGAAACTCGGCTTTGTGATGCCATCGGAATTTATCGCTTTGGCAGAGTATCTGGGACTGATCAATGAGATCGGCTATCATGTCCTGATCGAAGCCTGCAAGCGCTGCAAATACTGGAATGATTTCGGACATCCGGAGTATAAGGTAAATGTCAATCTTTCCGTCATTCAACTGTTACAGAATGACATTATTGATACGATAAAAAATGCACTGACAGAGACAGAAGTTCAGCCTTCTAATCTGACACTTGAGGTGACGGAAGGGCTTGCTATCAATGATATGAAACGCATGCAGGAGGTCTTAGGAGAGATTAAGAAACTGGGTGTGCGCGTTGCGTTAGACGATTTCGGAACAGGTTATTCTTCGCTGAATCACATCCGTAGTATGCCGATCGATGTGATCAAGATCGACAAGTGCTTTGTTGAGGATGTGGGAGAGGATGTCTTTTCGGAGGCTTTTGTCAAATCTGTTTCCCAACTGGCTGATGCTTTGCATATGCATGTCTGCGTTGAAGGTGTCGAGGACAAGAATCAGTGTGATGCCTTAAAGGATATGAATGTGGATCTGATACAGGGCTATCTGTTTGACAAGCCGCTTAGTGTAGATGATTTTGAACAGAAATATTTATATTGATAATGAAAAAAGGAATCCGAAAAGGATTCCTTTTTTGATGCAGGAGATGGGACTTGAACCCACACGATATTGCTACCACAGGCACCTGAAGCCTGCGCGTCTGCCAATTCCGCCACTCCTGCGCGCAAATAGTATTCTATCTGTTTTTACACATGAAGTCAAGGATAAATTGTAAACTTTTTACTGTAAAATCTGATTTATTCGATCACAAGGCTTCCGATCATGTAGCCGTTGGAGGTCAGAGGCATGGTATTTCCCAGTTTGATGACCTCTCCGCTAGCAGGATTCTGTACCAAAAGATAAAGGCTGTAAGTACCTTTGTCATAATCCCGCAGGGCAAGGGACTGCTTTAAGGTGGTCGTTTCCTGCGGATTCCAACTGCGATTATCCGTATCCAGTGGAAGGGTGATCATTTCTTCCGTGTCCTGATTGCGCATGAGCAGGCACACATCATATGGCATGTAAGAAACGGAAAAACCGACATTTTCTATGGAAAGCGTGAGACTTCCGCTTTCGTTTTTCCAGGTGTTAAAAGATAGGGCTGCATCCCGCAGGACATAGCGGTAACCCAGATGGGTCGTCATATAATCATACAGGGTAAGACCATTGTAGGCATCGGAAGAAGTGTAGGTCTGGCTTTTCCAGGATGTCAGCGTGCTTTCCGTCTGCTCGGCGTTCAGATAGGAAATATGGCGTGCCTGAAGCATCTGGATGGCGGTGGCTGCGTCTGCCAGCGAAGGGTCTGCCGCGACAGAGCCGCCGCATGGGGCAAAGGATGCGATCGTAGATGTGGCTTCTGCCTCTGCATTTGATAGGGCAGACGTCAGGCTATCGTTAAAAAGTCCCAGACGGTAGAAAAGGGTCTTGTCGGAAGTAAAAAGGGTCGGTGGTACACTGGTCTGTCCAATCGCCTGCAAATATTGCCCGGCATCGTGCAAGCCAGATAGAGCGATTTGTCGGTTAGGGAAGCATAGTAGTCTGTCAGGTCGGCAAGGGTGGCATCCGTCAGACTTGGCGATGAGAGTGTCTCACCCTGCGCACCGACAAATATCCCCTGCAACTGGTAGATGTGTGCGGCATAGTCATTGATGATGTCGGACACCTGTTCCATATGGCGATAGACGGTGGTCAGGTCGGAAGGCTCGCTGATGGAATTGTCGCCGGTCGTATCATAGCAGAAACGCAGGATCATCTGCTTGTCGGTCGCCGCCCAGGTGCTCAAAATGGCGCGGATGTCAGCCAGTCCATGATCGGATATGGCACCGGCGGCATAATTTTTGAGGTTGATGCGGACAAGACAGAGGCGTGTGGAATTATCCAGAACCAACGCATAGTCCACGGTGGATGGATCAAAAGATGTCTCGTCGGAGATCTCATACTCATAGGTGTGATACCAGCCGGTATAAGGATTTGCCAGAGTTTCGTTACTCTCGGCATAGTCCACCGGAGTAAAAGTGGCAGTGACATTGCGGCGCAATAAAAAAACAGTGCCGATGACACTGAGCGCTATTAAAAATAAGATCAGACCACACAAAAAGCGCAGACCGCGGTGCTTTTTCTTTATTTTTCCTGCCATGAGATGCTCCTTTGCTTTGATACAAGGAGTATATCATATTTATAGAAAGAAATATAAAAAATTGCCTAAAAATTGTCGTATTTGTTGGAGCGCAGGGGAGGGATATGATACAATGCTTTTAAGAGGATAATAGTAGGGGGCAGTATCATGGGGACAAGACTGGAAGAAAAAAAGAAAACGTTCAAACTCATAGTGGCACTCTTGTCAGCTGCGGCGACTTTGATCTGGGTTTTATTTTTTGCATGGATGCTATGCAAAAACTCGACATCATCGGAGGTCATGGAGTTGGCAGAGAACTGGCATGTCAGCGTGAACGGACAAGCGTTAGCGCAGGAGGACACACTGGCGGCATACAAGTTCTCACATTTACAGGTGGGGGATGAGATCGTCCTGATGGGAAGTTTCCCTAAGGATATGGCACGGCATCAGACCATGACATTTCTGTGTTATCTGTCCACGATCGATGTGGAGATCGACGGCAGACAGATCTATCATTATGGACAGGAGTATGCCGAGAAGAACTGGTTGGTAGGCAGCGGCTATCATTTTATAGACCTGCCGGACAATGTTTCAGGTAAAGACTTTGTCATTACCTTAAATGTGCGTGAGCCGGACGCTTTTACCAATATCACCAATCCGACGGTGACAGCGACCAGTGAGGTCTATCGGGAGTTTGCAAGACAGCATCTGCTCAGTACCTTTGTGGGGATCTTTTTGATCTTATTGGGAGCAGTCATGACCATTGTCAGTGCGGTCGCTGTCTGCTACAGCAAGTTGTATGTGCGTCTTTTGTATATCGGGATCTTTAGTTTTTTGATGGGCATCTGGTCCATGGGCAATATGAAGGTGTTTGAGATCTTCAAGATCGATCTGGCTTCCAACACGACGGTGGAGTACCTGACCCTGTATCTGGCACCGATCAGTTTTATCTTAATGATCGCGGAAATGCGAAAGCATGTGGCGATCTGGAAACAGCAACTGGCATATGCATCGGCTATGCTGATGGGACTGTTCTTTGTAGTTTCGACTATTTTGCACTTTTTGAATATCGAGCATTATCCGAGACTCTTGGGATACTTCCACCTCTTTGGCGGCATTTCCCTATTCCTGGTGGCGCTGACCGGATATGATAAAGAAAAAAAACGTGACCGTTCGGAAAGAGCCTTACATATCGGTGTAGTGATCCTGTGCGTGAGTGTGGCAATCGATCTGGTTCGTTTTAATCTGCAAAAATATGTCATGCAGGACAATGAACTTCTGACCATCAGTATCATTCCGGTGGGAACCCTGCTCTTTATCGTTATGCTGGTCGTAAGTTATATCTTCTACATCTATGGCATTCTGGTACATGAGGCAGAGCAGGAGTGGCTGGCTGACCGTGCATATCACGATGAACTCTGTGGTACTTACAACCGTACCAAGTGCAATGAGCGCTTTGACGAACTGGATGCAGGAGATGCGGAGTATGCCCTGATCAACATGGATCTCAACGGTTTAAAGACCATCAATGATTCTCTGGGACATGTCCAGGGAGATCTACTCTTGCAGGAATTTGCAGCCATCTTACAGGATGCCTTTTCCGGTATGGGTGAGGTATTCCGTATGGGCGGCGACGAGTTCTTAGTCTTAGTCCGCCAGGAACAGTTTCCACTGATCGACCAGTGCTTAAATAAAATGGTGCGTCTGGAGAAGCGGAGATCCAGCGAACTGACCTTTAATATTGAGGCAGCATATGGCGTGGCAAAAAGCAGCGAGTGTCCAAAGGAATCCGTGCAAAAAGTATATATGCTGGCAGACCGGCGTATGTATGATATGAAGACCAAGCAAAAGATCAATCAGAGACTGCGTTAGTTGTTGGTCTTTTTCGAGTACATGAGGTGGATTTATAGACAGTTTCCCTGAGCCGTGTTATATTACCAATATAAGATTGTTATTTTTTTGACAAAAGTAACAGACCAACCACACAAGTATTGAAAAAAGGGAGGAACCATACCAAATGTATGCTGACGAAAATGTAATTAAGATCAAACATGATGTACTTTATGAAGTAGCCAAATTAGCATTTGCAGATGAATTGGAAGAGAAGAGGGACGGCATTGCGCAGTCTTTGATTCCGGGACCAACACCGCAGTTCCGTTGCTGTATCTATAAAGAAAGAGAAATTATCCGCCAGAGAGTCCGCCTGGCAGAGGGAAAGGCACCGGGCATGCATGACGATGGCAATATCGTTCAGGTCATCAGTTCTGCATGTGAAGATTGCCCGATCTCCAGTTATGTTGTAACCGACAACTGCCAGAACTGTATCGGAAAGGCATGTATCAACGCATGTAACTTTGGTGCGATCGAGATGGGACGCCATCGTTCCCATATTGACGCTTCCAAGTGTAAGGAATGTGGTAAATGTGCCCAGGCTTGTCCTTACCATGCGATTGCAGCCTTAAAGCGTCCGTGTAAGTTCTCCTGTCCGGTCGATGCCATCAGTTATGACGAGAATGGCATTTCCGTGATCAACGAAGAAAAGTGTATCCGCTGTGGACTTTGTATTCACAGATGTCCGTTTGGTGCCATTGGTTCCAAGACCTTTATCGTGGATGTCATCAAGGCGATCAAGTCAGAGCATCCGGTATATGCATTGGTTGCACCGGCGACCGAGGGACAGTTCGGTGAGCATATCACCATGAACAGTTGGAAGAAAGCCATGAAGCAGTCGGCTTTACCGATCTTGTGGAAGTAGGACTTGGCGGTGATATGACAGCAGCCTACGAAGCAGAGGAATGGGCAGAAGCATACAAGAATGGCAAGAAGATGACCACTTCCTGCTGCCCTGCATTTGTCAACATGGTAAAGAAGCATTACCCGGAACTGATCGAAAATGTATCAACGACCATTTCACCTATGTGTGCCGTATCCCGTATGTTAAAGGCAAAAGAACCGGATGCGGTCACCGTATTTATCGGACCTTGTATCTCCAAGAAATCCGAGGTCAAGGATCATGCCATTGAGGGCAATGCAGACTATGCACTGACCTACAGTGAGATCCGTGCCATCATGCATGCGAGAAACGTAGAACTGGAGGAGGACGACAACTCTTATCAGGAGTCATCCATCTACGGCAAGCGTTTTGCAAATTCCGGTGGTGTTACCGAGGCAGTTTTGCAGAGTTTGAAAGAAAGCGATGATGAGATCGCAGCGACCGTCAACAAGTGTAACGGTGCCGCAGAGTGTAAGAAGGCATTGCTTTTGATGAAGGTCGGCAGATTGCCGGAAGACTTTATCGAGGGTATGATCTGTGAGGGCGGCTGTGTCGGCGGACCGAGTGCTTTCCGTCCACAGGCTTCTTTCAAAAAGAACCGTGAGACGATTCTTTCCGAAGCGGATGAGCGTGGTATCCATGAAAATCTGGATCATTACGATATGGATGCATTTTCCATGCATGCAAAGAGATAGAAGAAAACGAATACATAAAGACAACCGGAGCATCAAAACTCCGGTTGTTTTTCGTTTAGCCAGTCGACAAGAGCACAGAGACCTTCTTCGGAAAAGTCTGCTGTCTGGCGTGTCATTTTTTCTTCGTCCGTCTTAGCAAAGGCGAAAGGTCCCGGCCAGATGGTGGCTTGCAGTTTGACTTCTTTTTCATCCTCCGTATCCGGGATGGGGAACTCTATTTTTTCCACGCGGTAGCGCATATTGCCGTCGCTCCCGGTAAAGGGGGACTTTTTATAAAAATTGAGTGCTAATAAAGAATGACGATCAATCATGAAAAAATCCTTTCTTTGTATTATTTTCTTTTCTGTTTTCTATTATAATATATAGTAAGAAAAAGAAGTAAAAAATTTGCTTTTTTTCCGGTGGATTATGCTATACTATATTCTTATCATAATGGCACTTGGGGAAGTGCTTATAACAGGAGGTTTTTATATGAGGGGATTTTTCAGAAAATGGGGAGCAGTGGCTCTGGCACTGGTCTTGTCGCTATCGGTATTTGCCGGTATGGATGGATCAAGCGTGCAGGCGGCAGAAGATCATGCAGAGGATTGGATGGCAGACATTGATGGGGAAACGATGCTGAGTTCGATCTCCATTCCGGGCACGCATGACAGCGCGACACAGTATGTAGGCATGCGCTATATCTTTCAATGTCAGGACACCAGCATCGCACAGCAGTTGGTCGATGGCTACCGCTATTTTGACATGCGTCTGGTCTTAGACGGCAAGGAAGATGAGCAGACACTGATCTTGAAGCACAATTTTGCAAAGTGCAAAGAGGACGGCGGACTTTTTGCAAAAGCACTCAAACTGTCCAATGTCTTATCGGATGTCTATGCCTTTTTGCAGGAACATCCGTCCGAGACGGTCATTCTTTGTATGAAGGCGGAAAACAGCAAGGATGATGTGGCACAGGTACAAAAACTTTTGTATGAACAGATCGATCAGAATCCACAAATGTGGTATCTTGCCAACGAGATTCCGACTCTGGAGCAGGTGCGGGGCAAGATCGTTTTGGCAACACGTTTTGAGGATGCCATGGAACTTGGTCAGCAAAAGAGCGGACTGCATTTTTACTGGGAAGACCAGGGAGACCGGGAGATCGTGGATGTGCCGTATGCACTCTCTGCCATTAGTGACAGTGCCTCTTTGTGGGTGCAGGACCGCTATAATTATGACACGTCCGACAAACTGGATGCCATTGTGGATGACCTGGAAAATTGTCAGGCGGCGGATGATACCTTTTCCATTAACTTTACCTCGACCAGTGGCAGCGGTAAGGTAGGACATCCAAAGAAATATGCCACGACCATCAACGATTATCTCTTATCCTATGACTGGCAGGCAGGGACATCTTATGGTATTGTAGTGGTAGATTTTGCGACAAAGGATTTGGCAAAATGCATTTATGAGACCAATACCTTTGTAAAATAAGATAGGATAGAGGGTGAAGTTTATGCCGCAGGGCAGACCCATGCCGGGAGAGATCTACCGGCATTTTAAAAATAAGACATATCAGATTCTTGCCGTGGCAAGACATTCGGAGACCAGAGAATTATATGTCGTTTATCAGGCTTTGTATGGAGATTACCAGACTTATGTCCGACCATACGATATGTTCATTAGTCCGGTAGACCATGAAAAGTACCCGGAGGTAGAGCAGGAATATCGTTTTGCCTATATAGCATCCCCGGCAGAGACCATCTGCCAGCCGGAAGATATGGCATCCGCGGGCGACAGTACAAAAGCCATGACACAGGATCAGAAAGTGCTTGCGAAAAAAGCGGCAGGACAGCCGGAAAGACCTGTGGAAAAAGAACCGGAAGTTGACGCAGAATTACAGGGTGTCAACCCGCATTTTCTGGATTTTTTAGATGCAGATACCTATGGCAGAAAATATGATATCGTGACCGAGATGGAGGAGGAACTGGACGATCATCTGATCAATCAGATGGCGGCATCCATAGATGAGATCATTGAGGATGGGCGGCTGGAAGACCGCATCCTGCAACTGGAAGCCTGCCTTAGAACAAAGGCGCGGTATGAATTGAACCGCGCCAGATAAACTATTGGTAGAGAGCCATATTTACATTATGATAACGGCGATCCATGGTGACATCCTGACCGAACCAGTCCGGTGGCAGGAAGACATTGGCTTCCTCGATGGAGGCAAATTCCACCTCCGCCATGATGAGCGGTTCCATATCGCCATGAAAGACATCAAGTTCGATGGTGTGAGGCGCAAGCGGGATAAAATACCGGGTCTTGCTGATAATCTTACCATCGGCTTTGGTGCGCAGATGTTCATAGGCTTCTTTGGTAAGCGGGAATTCACTTTCCTCCCTTGCCATCATCCCTTTGGACTTGTAGGTAAGGATATAATCATCATCCTTCCTGCGGATGCGAAGTACAGGATTTTCATTTAAATAAGCCTGTTCGATCTGACTGCAGGGATAAGAGGTCAGATCCTTTGGCAGATCTTTGATCAAAAATTTACGTTCGATTTCCATGCGATTCTCCTTGGGCGCTTTTTCTTATATTATAGCGCAGGCGGGAGCCCATGGAAAGAAGGAAGAAAACAAAAGAAAGAAATGAGGAAAAGATATGAGTAAAGTAGCAATTTGTATGGCAGACGGCTGTGAAGAGATCGAGGACTTACCGTGGTAGACGTATTGCGTCGTGGGGGAATGGATATTGATACCGTATCCATTTCCGGTGATCCTTATGTGACAGGATCACACAATATTGCCTTTTGTGCAGATAAGCTGATCGCAGAGTTGAACTGGGCAGATTATGATGGGATCGTTTTGCCAGGCGGGATCCCGGGCACACCGAATCTGGCAGCAAGTCCGGCGGTGACAGATGCCCTTAAATTATTTGATGCAGAAGGAAAACTGATCGCAGCGATCTGCGCTGCACCGAGCGTCTTGGGACAGATCGGACTTTTGGAGGGCAGGGATGCAACTTCATATCCGGGCTTTGCAGAAAAGATGCCGGGCTGCAATTACAAGACAGATGCCGTTGTGCGGGATGGCAATATCATCACCAGCCGCGGCATGGGAACAGCGATCGAATTTGCACTAGCCATCGTAGAATATTTTTCAGACCATGAGACGGCAGTTGCTCTTGGCGATAAGTTTATCTACAGTTATGGTGCATAAGAGATACTAATAATTTCCAACTATATTTTCCCGTATTATGTTCATACTAGCATTAGATAAATCTTCTACAGAAGACATCAGACAAGATCCGGTGTCAGAAGATTTGTCTTAAAATAAATCTGGAGGTAATGAACATGAGCGGATCTTCAAACTCAAATTCTAACAGAATGGCAGTTCCTGAAGCAAAGGATGCCATGAATCGTTTTAAGCAGGAGGTTGCCAGCGAGATTGGCGTGCCACTTAAGGATGGTTACAACGGTGAGTTGACATCAAAGCAGGCAGGTTCTATCGGTGGTGAAATGGTCAAGAAGATGATCATGAAGCAGGAGCAGGAAATGAGCAAATAAGTTTGCCCAGACCTTAGAGAGCAGCCTCGGGACTATCCCGGGGCTGCTTTTTCCTTTTCCTTTATAAAAAAAATGTGAGGGATACATACATGAAAGAGTTTACAAAGGCTGCCATTGCAGATACTTTTATGGAATTGTTACAGGAGCACACGATCGACCATATCACGGTTAAGGATCTGGCAGAAAAATGCGGTATCAACCGGCAGACATTTTACTATCATTTCGCAGATATTTATGATCTGATGGAGTGGACGCTGGATAATGAGTTAAAGAAATTCTTAGAGCGTTATGACAAGACGGATGCAGACTGGAAAGAGCAGCTGCAGCAGTTGTTCGTCTTTTTCCGTTTTCGTGGACAGCAGGTCTTACATGCCTACGATTCGCAGAACCGTCTTTATTATGAGCAGTTTATTTACCGGCAGATGCTGCCCGCCATCCACAAACTGATCCTGACCTATGAGGAGGCAGAGACTTTGGCGGAGGGCAAGGCCGAATTCATCGAACATGTCTATACGCGCATGATCGTCAATTTCTTTTTGGATTGGCTGGATGAGGCATGCCGGATGAAGAAACGGTGCGCCTGAGTGATTATGTCCATTTTATGGAGGGTAGTTTACAGAGTACCCTGGTCACCTTCCAGGACAAAAATGTATAAAATTACTACAAATGTGCCTTGGTGTCAAAATTTTAGACATCTGGGCATTTTGTCTGTTTTATGAGGGAACGACCAGCGTTATAGTAATAAAAAATTTAAGGAAATGGCTGGTGTTTCATATGAACAGATCAAGTAAATTAGTTCAATTTGGACTGAAAAAAGCATTCGGATATATTGAAAAAGATCCGGAAAAGAATCTTGTCAAATTACTCGACATCGTCGATCAGTTTGCAGGCGATGATCCGAATATGATGGGAAAGCAAAGAGAGGCATTTCGTCGGGTCATCGACGATCCGGACAATAACATGAATCAGTTGATGATGCGTGTATTAAAGGATACTGATACCGAGGTCGTCAAAGCCATGTTTGAGAATTTCTTCCTCAATGCCAACTTTATCGGCTGGCAGACCCAGGAGGAAATGCGCAAGAAATATAACTGCAATATCCCGTGGGCGATCCTTTTGGATCCGACTTCTGCCTGCAACTTAAAATGTACCGGTTGTTGGGCGGCAGAGTATGGCAACAAACTGAACCTGACATTTGATGAGATCGATTCCATCATCATGCAGGGCAAGGAGTTGGGCGTATATCTTTATATCTATACCGGTGGCGAACCGCTTGTGCGCAAGAAAGATTTGATCGCACTTTGCAGAAAACACCATGATTGTCAGTTCCTGACCTTTACCAACGGTACTCTGATCGATGAAGAGTTTGCAGATCAGATGCTGGATGTCAAAAATCTGGTGCCTGCGATCTCTGTTGAGGGATTTGAGGAGGCAACGGATGGCAGACGTGGAAACGGTACTTATGAAAAGGCTGTCCGCGCGATGGGATATTTGAAAGAAAGAAACTTCCGTTTGGTATCAGTTGCTGCTATACCAGCCAGAACTTAGATTCCATTGCCAGTGATGCATTTTTTGACCAGATGATCGACTGGGGGGCTTACTTTGCATGGTATTTCCACTATATGCCGGTCGGAAATGATGCAGCACCGGAACTTCTGCCGACACCGGAGCAGAGAGAATATATGTACCACAAGATCCGGGAGGTGCGCGTGACAAAACCACTCTTTGCCATGGACTTCCAGAACGATGGAGAATATGTGGGCGGCTGTATCGCCGGAGGCAGACGCTATCTACATATCAATGCCAACGGAGATTGTGATCCTTGTGTATTTATCCATTATTCCAATACCAATATCCGCCACAATACCCTGCTTGAGGTATTACAGTCACCGATCTTTATGGCATATCATGATGGTCAGCCGTTCAACGACAACCATCTGCGCCCATGTCCGATGTTGGAAAACCCGGAGGCTCTGCAAAAGATGGTAGAAGCCACAGGGGCACGTTCCACAGACTTGCAGTCACCGGAGACAGTAGAGCATCTATGTGCTAAATGTGAGGACTACGCAAAGAACTGGACACCGACCGCAGAACGGCTGTGGAAAGACAGTTCCCGCAACCCGGCAAATCAAACACAAGCATAATTTTTGACAGGAAAAATAAATGGGGTTTTTCGAGGTCTGGATGCCTTGAAAAGCCCCTATTTTTCATTGGTTTTCCTTATTGCTATTTAAAATATGGTGTGATATAATATCCCAATGACTGCACAAGGGCTGAATGTCCTTTTTATAATAGAGGTTCTATTATAGGTGATTAGTACATGAGTTACAATTTTAAGGAGGAAATGAATTAAATGAGTGTACAGGTGAAACATTAGAGAAGAATATGGCAAAACTCACAGTTGAGATTGAGGCTGAGCGTTTAGAGAAGGCACTTGACGCTGCATACAACAAGCAGAAGAAGAGCATCTCTATGCCGGGATTCCGTAAGGGCAAGGTTCCGAGAGCCATGGTTGAGAAGATGTATGGCGTAGAAGTATTCTACGAAGATGCAGCCAACATCCTTTTACAGGAGACATATCCTGAGGCATATGACGAGAGCGGTCTTGAGATCGTTTCACAGCCATCTATCGATGTCGTACAGTTAGAGAAGGGCAAGCCATTTATCTATACAGCAGAAGTTGCTGTTAAGCCGGAAGTTACACTTGGCAAGTATAAGGGCGTTACCGTTACCAAGATCGACACAAGCGTTTCTGATGAAGAAGTAGACGCAGAGGTCGAGACACAGAGAAACAACAACGCAAGAACTGTTTCTGTAGAGCGTCCGATCGAGAATGGCGATACCGCAGTGATCGATTTTGAAGGATTTGTAGATGATGTAGCATTTGAAGGCGGAAAGGGCGAGAACTACGACTTAGAGATCGGATCTCATTCGTTCATTGATACCTTTGAAGACCAGTTAGTAGGCAAGGTTGCCGGAGACGACGTAGAAGTAAATGTTACATTCCCAGAGCAGTATCAGGCAGAGGAACTTGCCGGCAAGCCAGCAGTATTCAAGGTTAAGATCCATGAAGTAAAGGCTAAGGAACTACCGGAACTTGATGATGAGTTCGCACAGGATGTATCTGAGTTCGATACTCTTGCTGAGTACAAGGAAGATGTCAAGAAGAAACTGACAGAGCGCAAGGAAGCAGATGCACATCGTACAAAGGAAGATGAAGCAATCGAAAAGATCATCGATGATGCTAAGATGGACATCCCAGAAGCAATGATCGACAATCAGGTTAACAGCATGATCAATGATTTTGCAAATAACATGATGCAGCAGGGACTTTCTATGGAGCAGTATATGCAGTTTACCGGCATGACCATGGATAAGTTCAAGGAGCAGGTTCGCCCGGATGCTGTTAAGAGAATCCAGTCTTCACTCGTATTAGAGCAGATCGCTAAGGACGAAAATCTTGAAGTTACCGATGCTGATGTAGATGCTGAGATCGAAAAGATGGCAGCAGCATACGGCATGGAAGTTGATAAGGTTAAGGAATACATCCAGGATGCTGAGAGAGAATCTATGAAGAAGGATATCGCTATCCAGAAGGCAGCAGACTTCATCATGGAGAATGTCAAGGAAAGAGCAAAGAGAACCACAAAGAAGGCAGCCGCTGACGAAGAGAAAGAGCCGGCAAAGAAGACTACCGCAAAAAAGACAACAGCGAAGAAGACAACTAAGAAGGCTGATGAGACAAAAGACGCTGAGTAATCAGACGTAATAAGGTCAGGAAAGAGAGGTTCATAATATGGCAACAATACCTTATGTCATTGAGCAGAATAGTAGGGGAGAACGTTCCTACGATATCTATTCCAGATTGCTGAAAGATAGAATTATCTTTCTTGGGGAGGAAGTAAACGAGACAACTGCAAGTCTTGTAGTTGCACAGTTATTGTTCTTGGAGTCAGAAGACCCGAGCAAGGACATCCATCTTTACATCAATTCCCCGGGCGGAATGGTGACTGCGGGCATGGCCATCTATGACACCATGCAGTATATCAAGTGTGATGTATCAACGATTTGTATTGGTATGGCGGCAAGTATGGGAGCATTCCTCTTAGCCGGTGGTGCCAAGGGCAAACGTTTTGCACTTCCAAATGCGGAAGTCATGATTCACCAGCCATCCGGTGGTGCCAAGGGTCAGGCAACAGAGATCCAGATCGCTGCAGAGAACATCTTAAAGACAAAGAAAAAGTTGAATCAGATGTTAGCAGACAACACAGGAAAGCCATACGAAGTTGTGGCAGCAGACACAGAAAGAGATCATTGGATGAGCGCAGATGAAGCCCTAGATTATGGCTTGATCGATGGAATCATCACAAAGAAAGAGTAATGCATAAGAGGGTACCCCATATGGGATACCCTCAATGTGCATATCATAAGGAAATGAGAGAAGTAAAATGGCAGGAAGAATGAATGACGATAAGATGGTCAGATGTTCCTTTTGTGGCAAAACACAAAATCAGGTACACAAGTTGATCGCAGGACCCAATGGGGCGTTTATCTGTGATGAATGTGTAGACATCTGTACAGAGATCATAGAAGAAGATTTAATGGAAAAGGGACTGATGCCGGAGTATGATGAGCCGGAGCAGGAAGGAAAACATTCAGACGCTAAAAGAAAGGCAAATGAGGAATTTGAGATCAATCTTTTGACTCCACAGGAACTCAAAGCCTTTCTGGATGATTATGTCATCGGTCAGGATGAGGCAAAAAAGGTATTGTCTGTCGCTGTGTATAATCACTACAAACGTATCACATCCGGACAGGACATTGATGTGGAATTGCAAAAGAGCAATGTCCTCATGTTGGGACCGACCGGTAGCGGAAAGACATTGTTGGCACAGACACTTGCCCGTGTCCTTGGCGTACCGTTTGCCATCGCAGATGCTACGACACTGACAGAGGCAGGTTATGTAGGTGAAGATGTAGAGAACATCCTGCTCAAGTTGATCCAGGCAGCAGATTTTGATATCCAGGCAGCGAGATGGGCATTGTCTATATTGATGAGATCGATAAGATCACCAAGAAATCCGAAAATGTTTCCATTACCAGAGATGTCTCCGGTGAAGGTGTGCAGCAGGCACTCCTCAAGTTGATCGAGGGTACGGTTGCCAGCGTGCCGCCGAAGGGTGGACGCAAGCATCCGCAGCAGGAGTTGATCTCCATCGACACCAAGAATATCCTCTTTATCTGTGGTGGGGCTTTTGAAGGTCTGGACAAGATCATTTCTGAGCGATTGGACAGCAATGTCATTGGTTTCCAGTCAGAGACCAAGGAGCGCAATCAGGATGACCTTTCTACGCTCTTAAAGCAGGTATTGCCGCAGGATTTCATCAAGTTTGGTTTGATCCCTGAGTTTATCGGACGTGTGCCGATCAATGTTTCCTTACAGGAACTGACAGAGGAAGATATGGTGCGTGTCCTGACCGAGCCGAAGAACAGTCTGGTCAAGCAGTATCAGGCACTTTTTAAGATGGATGATGTGGACTTGGCTTTCGATCATGATGCCCTGGTTGAGGTTGCCAGAAAGTCCATCGAGCGTAAGACAGGTGCGAGAGGATTGCGTGCGATCTTGGAGAACGTCATGATGGATTCCATGTACGAAGTACCATCCGATAAAACGATCACAAGCGTGCATGTTACCAAAGAGATGGTGGATGAAAATCTCCTCTTGGAGGACAAAAGCGGAAGCATTACAGCCATCGGAGAAGAGCAGGAGAAGAGTGCATAATGGTCATTAAGAATGTGGAACTGGAGACGGTCTGTGGCGTGACGAGTATGCTTCCGGACAATAAACTGCCGGAAGTGGCATTTGCGGGCAAATCCAATGTCGGCAAATCGTCACTGATCAATGCGCTGATGATGCGTAAGTCATTGGCGCGGACATCGGCACAGCCGGGCAAGACACAGACGATCAATTTTTACAATATCAATAAAGAAATCTATCTGGTAGATCTGCCGGGTTATGGCTATGCCAAGGCTTCCGAAAAAGAACGGGAGGCATGGGGGCAGATGATCGAGCGCTATCTGAACACTTCAGAAAAACTGCGTGCGGTCTTTCTTCTGGTCGATATCCGGCATGCACCGTCTGCCAATGACAAGCAGATGTTTGAGTGGATGGCATATGTAGGATATGATCCGATCGTCATTGCAACCAAGTTGGACAAGATCAAACGAAGCCAGATTGATAAACAGATCAAGATCATCCGTCAGGGATTGGGCGCGGATAAAGAGACCATTATCGTTCCATTTTCTGCGGAGACAAAACAGGGAAGAGATATAATCTGGGATTTTATGGATCAGGTGATTGAGAATGAAGAAGAGGCATAAAGGATTATTTGTGAGTACGCTGCTTGCCGCCATTTTTGTGGTGGCATTTGGCTGTACTTTTTTTATTTATCAGAAACAGGAAAAAAATGCTAAGGCAGAGGATCTGACCGTGGTCACATCCTTTTACCCTATGTATATCGCAGCCTTAAATGTCTGTGATGGCGTGGAAGGCATACATTTGGAAAATCTGAGCGAGCCGCAGACCGGCTGCCTGCATGATTACCAACTGACACCGGAAGACATGAAACTTTTGCAGACGGCGGATGTTTTTATCGTTAATGGTGGCGGTATCGAAAACTTTCTTACCGATGTGGCAAAGGCATGTCCGAATCTGACCATCATCAATGCGAGTCAGGGACTGGATCTGATCGAGGACAATGCCCACGCATGGATGAGCGTTGCCCTGCATGAAAAGCAGGTAGACAATATTGCAGAGGGGCTGGCGGCAGCGGACGCAGACCATAGCAAGGCATATGCAAAAAATGCCAAGGCATACCAGAAAAAATTACAGGCGCTGGGAAAGCAGGAAGAAGAAATGACCCAATATACCAAGGGACGGTCTGTGGTTCTTTTTCAGGAAGCCTATGAATATCTGGCAAGGGATCTGGGGCTGGAAGTATCCTATGTCCTGGATCTGGACGAGGAACGTCAGGTCAGTGCGGGCGAGGTATCGGATGTCATGTCTGCCATTGCAGGAGACCGTATCCGGGTCGTTTTTGCGGATGATGTCTATGGCAAGGAGATGGGCGATATGGTGGAGGCAGAGACCGCAGCCAATACCGTCTATGTAGAGACTCTGGTCAGGGGAGACTATGACAAGGACAGTTATATAGAGCACATGCAGGAAAATTTGGATGCCATACAGATGGCTTTTGCTGCGAGATAGGAGATAGTATTTATGCATAAGATCAAAAAACCATGTGGTTTTCACTGTATCAAGATGAAAGATATCGGCGTGTCCTTTGGCGATCAGGTTGTGTTGGAACACATCAATCTGCATATCCACTGTGGCAGCCTGACGGCGATCATCGGACGAAATGGTGCGGGAAAGTCTACCCTGCTCAAGGCGATCTTAGGGGACATTCCCCATACGGGAAGTATTACTTTTTCCGATACCGAAAATGGAAAAATGAAAAAAATGAAGATCGGGTATGTGCCGCAGTCACTGAATTTAGAGCCAAATACGCCCATGAATGTATATGATCTGATCACGAGTTTCCGCTATGATTATCCGGTCTTTTTGAAGAATAAAAAGTTATATCAGGAGATCAAGGAAGCCTTGGCAGAGTTTGAGGCAGACCATCTGATCGACCAGCCGATCGGCAAGCTTTCCGGTGGAGAATTGCAGCGTGTCTTACTATCGCTTGCGGTCATGGACGAGCCAAATCTTTTGCTTTTGGACGAGCCGGTGTCCGGTATTGACAAAAACGGTATGGATCTTTTCTACGAAAAGATGGATTACCTGCGCAAAAATTACGATATGGCGATCATCATTATCTCACATGATCTGGACTATGTGGCAAAGTATGCCGATAAGGTCGTACTGATCGATAAGACCGTCACGGCAGACGGCAATCCCAAGGAAGTCTATGAAAGCCAGGCATTTCATCGCGTCTTTGGTGATGCGACCTATGCCTATGGCAACAATGTAGGACATGTGCGCAAGGTGGAAGCGAAAGAAGCCCCTTATGAGGCTGGCTATAAAGGAAAGAAGGAGGAAGCTTAATGACAGGTTATTTTACAGAGTTATTCCAATATGATTTTATGCGTCGTGCCTTTCTTGCCATCCTGATCATTACGCCGCTTTTAGGTATCTTGGGCACTATGATCGTCCATAAAAAGATGGCGTATTTTTCGGATGCACTGGGACATTCTGCCCTGACCGGTATTGCGATCGGCGTGGTCTGCGGTATCAGTGACACCAATCTGTCCATGGTGCTGTTTGCCATTGTATTTGCCTTTCTGCTCAATCAGATCAACCGTAAAAATCTGGCGGCGACCGATACCATCATTTCTGTTTTTGCCAGCTGCAGTACGGCGATCGGTCTGGCAATCCTATCTAAGGGGGGCAATTTTAGCAAGTATTCCGCTATTTTGGTGGGAGATATCCTGAGCATTTCTACGCGGGAGATCATTTATCTGATCCTGATCTTTGCGGTGACTCTGGTATTCTGGTGCTTTGCCATCAACAAGTTGAATGCTATCAGCATCCATGCATCCTTGGCAAAGAGCCGCAATATTTCCGTGCGTCTGGTGGAGGATATCTTTGCTATTATCATTGCGCTCATTGTGACATTGTCGATCAAGTGGATCGGTATTTTGCTCATCAATGCCCTTTTGATCCTGCCAGCGGCATCCAGCCGGAATATATCGGAAAACATGCAGGAATATCACCTCTATGCCGTGATCTTTAGTCTCTTTTCCGGAATCGTGGGATTGGTCATTTCTTATTTTACCAATGTGGCGACCGGACCTATGATCGTGATCGTGGCATCTGTGATCTATTTTGCAACCTATTTTTATGGAAAGAATAAGTAAGGAATAAGTAAGAGACGTTCCTTTTGCCACAAGGAGTGTTCCAAATGGTTTTAGACCTGTCAGTCTGACAGGTCTTTTTCTTTTGTAAAAAATGCATAGAGCCGGAAAAACTGGAAACAATAGTTAGAAAAGGAAAGGAATGATGGCAAGATGGGATATGATGGAAACAACGAGACCCTCTATATCAAATTAGACCGGTCTGCCCTGCGCTATGAAGCGGATTTTTACATCAAGGATCTGGGCGGGATAGAGTGCAGTAACAGTGATATATTAGCGAGGGTAAAGGCACATGCCGTTTACCATTTCAAACATCCGGCAATATGCCTGTATCCATTACCAAGGTGGTCGAGGAGATCCACAGCCTTTATCCTAAACTGACTGTGGTGAGTCTGGGCGAAACCGATGTCATCATGGAGTATCGGAGCAAGGAGCCGGAGCCCTTTATGCAAGTGGCAAAGACGGGATTCCTTTGCGTACTGCTCTTTGTCGGAGCAGCCTTTGCCATCATGGCATTTCACAACGATATCAGTATCACGGAACTCTTTGACCGTTTTTATTTGCAGGTCATGGGAAGCAAAAAGCCTGCGGTCAGTCCGCTGGAGATTGCATATTCGATCGGACTTGCGGTGGGAATCTTATTCTTTTATAACCATTTTGGCAAGAAGAAATTGACTCATGATCCGACACCGATCCAGGTGGAAATGCGCAAGTATGAGAAGGATGTAGATACTGCGATCATAGAAAATGGGGCAAGGAGAGGAGAAAATCTGGATGTTTCTTAAAAGGACGGTCATCATTGTCGCAGGGCTGATCTTTGGAGGCGCAACGGCAGCCGGTGTGATTGCCCTGCTCACGACCTTGGGGTTTGTCTCGCGTATGATCGCAAGGCTGCAACTGGCGAAAGATACCATGCATTGGGAGAATGTCATCATCTTAGGAAGCCTGAGCGGTTGCCTTTTATCGGTTTTTGAACCGAGCCCTGTGCTTTTCTCCTTTTGCCAGGGGATAGCCGGGAGAGTTTTTGCAAAAGGGCTGGGACTGCTGGCATTGGTTTTGATCGGCATCTGTGCCGGTATTTATGTGGGCTGTCAGGCAATGGCGCTGGCAGAGATCTTAAATATGTTTCCCATACTCTTTCGCAGGGTAAAACTGCAAATGGGGCTGTCTTTTGCCATCCTTGCCATTGCTCTGGGAAAGCTGGCAGGCAGCCTCTGGTATTTTATTTTTTCATATGCAAGTTCATAAAAATGAGGTGATAAGAGAATGAAACAGGAAGAAAAAGAGCAGATCAATGAGACTTATAATGACTATGTGGAGAGTGTGACGCCAAAGGCAAATCTTTGGCTGCGCATGGCAAAAGCTTTTTTGGTCGGCGGACTGATCTGCCTTTTGGGGCAGTGCATCATCAACATAGGAAAAAAATATGGCTTGGACGATCAGACGGCGGCAAGTTATTGCAGTCTGACCCTTGTATTCCTAAGTGCCCTTTTGACAGGCACGGGGATCTACCCGGTCATTGCCAGTTTTGGCGGTGCGGGAGCATTGGTTCCCATCACGGGCTTTGCCAACAGTGTAGCGGCTACCGCCCATGGTTTTAAGGTTGAAGGACATGTCTTTGGTGTCGGTGCCAGGATCTTTCAGATCGCCGGACCGGTGATCCTGTATGGGATTTTTTCGTCCTGGATCCTTGGTTTGATCTACTGGTTTATGACGACACTTGGTATGTGATTGAAAAAATACCATAAATTGTAGTTATAAATTTATAAAAACCACTAGATATTGTGCCGCACTTCCTGTATAATGAAAAACGCGCCAAGATGAAAAACATGTGCAAAGATTGTATCTAAATAAAAACTTGCACTTTTTTCAAAATCTTGTTATAAAATTAACGAGAGTTAGAAAAGCCTAACTCAAGTTATAAGGAACAAATCGTTTACTAGAATAGGAGGCAAACACAATGGTAGAAATGAAGGAATGGGACGGATTTGATGGACGACTTTGGAAGGAAGAGATCAATGTCCGCCAGTTCATCCAGGATAACTACACACCGTACGAAGGCAATGAGGACTTTTTGACAGGTCCGACAGAGTCGACCAACCGTTTATGGGATGCACTTCAGAAATTGCAAAAAGAAGAACGTGCCAAGGGTGGCGTGCTTGATATGGAGACCAAGGTGGTTTCAGGTCTGACCGCTTATGGTCCGGGATACATTGATGAAGACCTCAAGGATCTGGAAAAGGTCGTTGGTCTTCAGACAGATAAACCACTCAAACGTGCTTTTATGCCATATGGCGGTATCAAGATGGCGGTGCAGGCATGCGAGACTTATGGTTATGAAGTAGATCCTTTGTTAAAGGAAATCTTTACCAAGTATCACAAGACACATAATACTGCTGTGTTTGACGCATATACACCGGAAATGTTAAAGGCCCGCCACAATAAGATCATGACCGGTCTGCCGGATACTTATGGACGCGGACGTATCGTCGGCGATTATCGTAGAGTGGCGCTTTACGGTATCGACTTTTTGATCGAGGAGAAAAAGGAAGACAAGGCAAAATGCGGCAGTGGCAGCATGAAGGGCGAAGTCATCCGTCTGCGCGAGGAGATCGCGGAGCAGATCCGTGCACTGGAAGGCATGAAAGAGATGGCAGCCATTTACGGCTATGACATTTCCAGACCGGCAAAGGATGCAAAAGAGGCGATCCAGTGGCTTTACTTTGGTTATCTGGCAGCCATCAAGACCCAGAATGGTGCAGCCATGTCTGTAGGACGTGTCTCTACCTTCCTTGATATTTATTTCCAGAGAGATCTGGATAAGGGCATCATCACAGAAGAAGAAGTACAGGAACTGGTCGATCACTTTACCATGAAACTGCGTATGGTCAAGTTTGCCAGAATCCCATCTTACAACCAGTTGTTCTCCGGGGATCCGGTATGGGCAACACTGGACGTAGCAGGAACGGGCGTAGACGGCAGATCTATGGTGACAAAGACAGACTATCGTTTCCTGCATACCTTAGAGAACATGGGACCGGCACCGGAGCCAAACCTGACAGTATTGTATTCTTCCAGACTGCCGGAGAACTTCAAGAAATACGCATCCAAGATCTCCATTGCAACAAGTTCTGTCCAGTATGAAAATGACGATGCCATGAAGCCGGAATGGGGCGATGATTATGCCATCTGCTGCTGTGTTTCTGCAACACGTACCGGTAAGGAAATGCAGTTCTTTGGAGCCAGAGCCAACCTTGCAAAATGTCTGCTTTATGCCATCAATGGCGGTGTGGATGAAAAGACCGGCGATCAGGTCGGACCAAAGTATCGTCCGATCACATCAGAGTATCTGGATTATGATGAGGTCATGGAACGCTATGACGACATGATGGAATGGCTGGCAGATCTCTATGTCAATACACTGAACCTGATCCAGTACATGCATGATAAATATTACTATGAGTCAGCCGAACTGGCACTCATGGATACCAATTTGGAACGTACTTTTGCAACCGGTATTGCAGGATTTTCACATGTGATTGATTCTTTGTCCGCGATCAAGTATGCTAAGGTCAAGGTCATTCGTGATGAAAATGGTCTTGCAAAAGATTACGAGATCGAGGGCGATTTCCCAAGATACGGTAATGATGATGACCGAGCCGATGAGATCGGTGTATGGCTCTTAAAAACCTTTATGGATAAGATCAAGAGACATCATACCTACCGCAGAAGTATCCCGACCACATCCATTCTTACCATCACATCCAATGTGGTCTATGGTAAGGCAACCGGATCTATGCCGGATGGACGTAAGGCGGGCGAGCCGCTTTCTCCGGGAGCAAATCCAAGTTACGGAGCAGAGCAGAACGGTCTGCTGGCATCTTTGAACTCTCTGACCAAACTCCCATATGAGTGGGCGCTGGACGGTATTTCCAATACCCAGACCATCAATCCGGGCGCACTTGGCAATGCCGAGGAGGAGCGTGTGGATAATCTGGTACAGGTTATGGACGGCTACTTCGATCAGGGAGCACATCATCTGAATGTCAATGTCTTTGGCAAGGAAAAACTGATCGATGCGATGGAACATCCGGAGAAGGAAGAGTACGCAAACTTTACCATCCGTGTATCCGGTTATGCAGTCAAGTTTATCGACCTGACCAAGGAACAGCAGATGGATGTGATCGCAAGAACTTGCCACGATCATATGTAACATTCATCCTTTGAAAAGGATAAAAGTAAAGTCTAGGTAGAAGCAGGCCGCGGGATCTCATATCTCGCGGCTTTCTTAGAAAAAGGTGAAAATATGGAAAAAGAAATTTTGGGAAACATTCATTCCGTGGAAAGTTTTGGCTCGGCAGACGGTCCGGGCGTGCGCTATATCGTCTTTTTGAAAGGCTGTCAGATGCGGTGCAAATATTGCCACAATCCGGATACCTGGGCAAAAGCCTGTGGCAGTATGGATGCGCCCAAAGAGGGGGAAAACTGGCAGCGTGCGAAAGATGTGCTCGAAAAGGCAAAACGCTACAAAGCATACTGGAAAAAGAATGGTGGCATTACGGTTAGTGGTGGGGAAGCCCTTTTACAGATTGATTTTCTACTGGAATTATTTACACTGGCCAAAAAAGAGGGTATCCACACCTGCCTTGATACATCCGGGAATCCTTTTACGACAGAAGAACCCTTCTTTTCAAAGTTTGAGAAATTGATGGAAGTGACCGACCTTGTCATGCTGGACATCAAGGAGATGGATGCAAAAAGACACAGAGAATTGACCGGACAGGATAATGCTAATATTTTAGAGATGGCAAGATATTTATCTGACCATGGGAAGGTAATGTGGATCCGTCATGTCCTTGTGCCGGGTGTGACGGATCAGGAAGAGGATCTTTTGGCATTACGGGATTTTGTGGCTTCCTTAAAAACGGTAGACCGCGTGGAAATATTGCCATATCATACACTTGGCGTATTCAAATGGAAGGAACTTGGACTGTCTTACGGTCTGGAAGATGTCGAACCACCGACAAAGGAGCAGCTAGAACGCGCCAAGAAATTGCTTGGCATAGCCTAGTCTTTAATGTATTATTAACAAAACTATACTAGTATGGCAGATATGGGGAGAGAAGAGGGAAACGCATGGAAAAAGATTTTACAAAATACGAATATGTTAATGTGACCATCTTAAAAAGCCTTGCGGGTCTATGCAGGGAGTCCTACGAAGCCTTTGGTTGGGAAGTAATGGGAAATACAAGAGGAAAAGATGAGTGCATCCATATGCGCAGATCGCGCAATGTGCGTGAGCGTAACCGGCTGATGGCAGAGCAACGCAAGATGGAGGATGCGCTTATGGCGATTGAGAAATATGAGCAGAAAAAGAGTCTGACACCGGTGATGTTCGCAATTATGACTGGATTGATTGGTGCCGGCTGGCTGATCGCATCGGTCATCGCGATATCCTACCGACACATGATACTGTTTACCATTTTTGAAATCATAGGGTTTATTGTCTGTGCCATGGCGATGGTTGTTTACAACTGGGAATCGGATCGGCACAAAGACGATTATGCGGCAGAGGAAAACGCTTTGTATGACAAAATATATGAAGCCTGTGAAAAGGCTGACCGGATTCTCGGAAACTAAGGAGGATAAGATACATGATTACCATACTTGTTGTAGAAGATGATACAAAATTAAATTTTATCGTGAGCAAAAAATTAGGTGAGGAAGGATTTGAGGTAAAGCGTGCGGAAAATCCAATTCAGGCCTTTGATATCATGGAGAAGACCAAAGTTGATATGATTGTTTCTGACATTATGATGCCGCAGATGGATGGTTATGAGTTTGCCAGAGAAGTGCGGTCTTTTGATGACAAGATGCCCATCCTTTTCATGACAGCAAAAGATGATATTGCCTCCAAGAAAAAAGGATATGATATCGGTATTGATGATTATATGGTAAAACCGATCGATCTGGTGGAACTTGTGATGCGCGTGGAAGCCTTGCTTCGCAGAGCGGATATTGCGACCGAAAAGCAGTTGCAGGCGGGCAATCTGGTTCTAAAGGAAGAAGAGACTATGGCTTATTACGAGGGAGAGGAACTTCCACTTACGGTAAAGGAATTCCAGATTCTCTTTAAAATGCTTTCCTATCCCAAAAAGACCTTTACCCGTATGCAGTTGATGGATGAGTTCTGGGGCTTTGACAGTGAGAGTAATCCGAGAACGGTAGACGTTTCCATTACAAAACTCCGTGACAAGATCTCTGCTGTTAAGGAAGTGGAGATCCTGACGGTGCGCGGACTAGGCTATAAGGCGGTGATACATAGTGAAGATTAGTTACGAGGAACCGAAAGATCTGCGCATTGATGCCAAGCGTCCGATCTGGAGAGAGTTTTTCATGGTCTTTGTGGTGCAGACAGTATGTGTTTTCGCCGGCATTGGTCTGTATCAGAACCATGCCCTTTCCACGCTGGGAAATTGGGGCATTTATGTGGCATTGATCTTAAATACCATATTCTTGGCCGCAGTTTCCATGCTTTTCACCAAGATCAACTATCGTATGACCTTTTCAAAGCCTATACAGGAGTTGCGCGGTGCAGCCAGGCGTGTGGCTGGCGGAGATTTTACGGTTCGTATTCTGCCACAGCGTGGAGATGGCAAACGGATGAGATGGAAGTCCTGATCGAAGATTTTAATACCATGGTGACAGAACTTGCCGCCAATGAGACCTTAAAGAGTGATTTTATCGCGAATGTATCGCATGAGATCAAGACACCGATCGCCATCATACAGAATTATGCCCAGATGTTAGAGAGTCAACATTTGACGGAGCAAGAAAAAAAGGAGTACATTCATACGATCGTGGAGTCATCGGAGCGTCTGTCCGGTCTTGTCCAGAATATTTTGCGCTTGAATAAGATGGAGGGTCAGGCCATCGTTGAGAAGGAACGTTTCTGTCTGGATGAACAACTGGCAGAGTGCATTATCGCTTTCGATGAACCTTTTGATGAGAAAGAATTAGAGGTCAATATTGATCTGGACGAGGGAGTTTATATTGTAAGCGATGAGAGCCTCTTATCTATCGTGTGGAACAACCTGTTAAGCAATGCCATCAAATATACACAAGAAGGCGGCACGATCGATATTTCAATGAAAAAATATGGAGAAAATGGTGTCCTGGTTTCTGTGAAGGATAATGGTTGTGGCATGAGCGAGGAGGTTGTCTGCCGTATTTTTGATAAGTTTTATCAGGGAGATACTTCGCATACTTCCAAGGGAAATGGACTGGGACTTGCCATGGTAAAACGTGTTGTGGAACTTTTGGATGCCAAGATTTCAGTGGAGAGTGAGCCGGGAAAAGGGAGCACATTTACGGTCGAACTTTAAGGTTGTAAATACCCCTGCCGGATGGTATTCTTTTTACTATAATGTACAAAGAAAGGTACAAAATGAGAGGTGGGGTATTATGACAAAAGAAATTAAGACAGAGGCGAGACTGACCTTTTTTGAGGCGACCAGTATTATCGTCGGACATGGCGTGGGATCCGGCATTTTGTCGGTTCCTTTTTTGGCGTCCAGAAATGACTGGAAGGATATGCTCTGGATCGTTGCAGTGGCATATCTGATCAATCTGATCATGCATTATATGATCGCAGAACTTTCCTATAATAATGGGGGCGCGCAGTTTATCAAATGTTTTGAAAACGAACTGTTTGTTGGACGTTTCAAGAAATTTGCTACATGGGTGGCATTCGGACTTTTGGGATTGTCCGTTGTCCTCAATGTCAGTGGTTTTATTGCAGGAGCAGCAGCCGTATTTCATGCATGGTTCGGTCTGCCTAACTGGGCAGGCATGATCCTTTATTACATACTGGCTGCCAGTGTGATCTACTTTGGCATGAAACTGGTCGGTATCTGTGAAAAGATCTCCGTCGGTTCCATGGTGGCGGTTATCGGCATTTTGTTCGTAGCAACGCTGGTTTCCGAGATCAGCCCACTGCCGACCAAGTTTATTGCGACGACCAATCTGGTCGCACTTTACAGTATGATCTCCTTCTCCCTGTCAGCCGTGATGTCGGTGCCACAGGTGGTAAAGGGATTGCAGGGCGATATCAAACGGATCCGTGGAGCCATCGCGGCAGGAACAGGGATCAATACGGGCTTGATCCTTTTGATCACCTTTATGACATTGCTGGGGGCTGGATCGGATATTTCGGAAAACGGAGCATTGGTGGATCTGTCCGCACATCTGGGCGGCTGGGTCAGCATCATCGGTTATATTTTCTCCCTTTTGGCTTTGTCTACGTCTTTCTGGGCAAATACCTTAAATCTGCGTGACATCGTGCATGAGCAGACCAAGTGGAATGTCAAGGTCTCATGGCTGGTATCCAGTGTGCCGTGTCTTTTGATCGCACTGGTGGGCGTATCCAGTTTTGTAGGCTTTACCCGTTTGGCAAGTGTGGTACAGGTATTGACAGGTGTGGGTATCATCATCTCCTACAACCGTTCCAGAAGAAGGGAAAAGAATGCGCCGATCTGCGGTGTTTGGGGCACTTTACCATTTCAGATCCTTGTTGTGGTCAGTACGCTCTTTGCGACCATTGGTGCATTGGCAAAAGTGTACTAAAATCCGGCATCAGATTTGTAAATAATTTTGACACTGCCCGGAATTCATGCTATTATTTTCTCAGACAAAAAATGCATATTTATACAGAATAGATGAAGGAGATCGACATGGCTAAAACACCTTTTGTAACAAAAGAAAAAGTAGAAGAGATCGTGAAAAGTATCCCGACCCCGTTTCATTTGTATGATGAAAAGGGAATTCGTGCCAATGCGCAGGCAGTAAAAGAGGCTTTTGCATGGAATCCGGGATTTCGTGAATATTTTGCAGTGAAAGCCAATCCGAATCCTTTTCTGATCAAGATCTTGCAGGAGTATGGATGTGGGACAGACTGTTCTTCCCTGACAGAACTCATGCTCAGCAAAGAATTGGGATTTTCCGGGGAAGAGATCATGTTTTCTTCCAATGATACACCGGCAGAGGAGTTTGTCTATGCCGATGAGATTGGTGCGACCATCAATCTGGATGATTTTACCCATATTCAGTATTTAGAGGATACGATCGGACACATTCCGGAGACGATCAGTTTGCGTTACAATCCGGGCGGTGTCTATGAGATTTCTAATGGGATCATGGATAATCCGGGGGATGCCAAGTATGGCATGACTAAAGAGCAGCTTTTCGAGGGATACCAGATCCTGCGTGATAAAGGTGCAAAGCGTTTTGGCCTGCATGCCTTTTTGGTAAGCAATACCGTGACGAATGATTATTACCCGGCTTTGGCAAAGACTTTGTTTGAACTTGTAGTCGAGTTGAAAGAAAAGACCGGTATTGAGATTTCCTTTATCAATCTTTCCGGTGGCGTGGGGATTGCCTATAGACCGGATCAGACACCGAATGATATCCGCGTGATCGGTGAGGGCGTACATCGTGTCTATGATGAAGTCTTAGTACCGGGTGGTCTTACAGATGTCGCCATCTACACAGAGATGGGACGTTTCATGATGGGACCGTATGGAGCGCTGGTAACAAAGGCAATTCATGAGAAGCATACCTATAAGGAGTACATCGGCGTGGATGCCTGTGCGGTCAATCTGATGCGTCCGGCAATGTATGGCGCATATCACCACATCACAGTTCTGGGCAAGGAAGATGCACCATGTGACCACAAGTATGATGTGACAGGTTCTCTTTGCGAGAACAACGACAAGTTTGCCATTGATCGTATGCTGCCACAGGTGGAGATGGGGGATTATCTCTATATCCATGACACGGGAGCACATGGCTTCGCGATGGGATATAATTACAATGGTAAGTTAAAGTCTGCTGAGGTGCTTTTGAAGGAGGATGGTTCTTACCAGTTGATTCGTCGTGCAGAGACCCCGAAGGATTATTTCGCAACTTTTGACTGCTTCGATATCATCAAGGGACTTGTTTAAAAAGACTGAAAAAGATGAAAAAAGAGATTGACAATCTTATCATGTTGATATAAACTATTATTCGTTGATGGCGCATAGCCATAGTATCAACGAGCCGGTGTGGCGGAATTGGCAGACGCACAAGACTCAAAATCTTGCGGGGGCAACTTCGTGTGGGTTCAAGTCCCACCGCCGGCACTTTTGTTATTTGTTTGAAAACCCTTGATTTATAGGCAATCGAGGGTTTTCATTTTGTTTGGAAATGATATGATTTTTGGGTTACATTTTTGGTTGTTTTGGGTTACATTTTCCCTTTCCAAAATGTTTTCCATTTCTACGAGAAATTCATCATCATTTAGCGGTAAAGTATAAACCTCTTCGTTTATTTTCGCGGAATGCCCTAAAAATTTTGCGCGTTCGGAAACGCGGACACCATTTTTGGCTAATACATAAGAATTGAAGTATATTCTTATCGCGTGATTGTTTGTGCATTTCAGCCCCAATTCCTGCGCGGTGTGATAGAGAGCACTTTCAATCTGATTTGGATTTGAAAATGTTTCGTTTCTGCCAAAAACGAAGTCAGTCTCAATGCCATATTGTTTTTGCTTTTCCTTAGCCATCTGAAATATTGCCCTTAATTTTTTCGTTGTTGGTATGTATCTGCCACCGTTTTCATCCTCACGATATTTTTCATCTTTGGTTGTATTGATGTATTTGTATGTTTTTCCGTCGCGAACAATCTGACCGCATACATGAATTGTCTTTTCGGTTACGTGTTCCCACTTTAAACCGCTCAATTCTGCAATTCTCATTCCTGTGTTAATAGAACAGAGTAGTGCAAGTGCATTGATACATTGTATATAGCCTTTATTTCGCTCAATTCGGGCATTTAGCGTATTTTCTAGCATCTCTATATCAGCAGGGCTATATGCCTTATTTTCGACGTTGTTGCGATTGGGTTTACGCGTTCTAAAATGGCGGTCAAATAGGGCATTTTTAGGTAATGTAGTTACCTTGATTTCAATCTCAACGTCGATACAATAATCAATAACAACTTGAAAAACGTGTTTGGCTTTTTTCATTTCCTTGTCCGTGGCTTTTGTGCCTTTGCAATTTTCGTAAAAAGCCAGATAACTAAGGATATAATCTTTCACGTACTTATATGTGAGTAGACGTACATCCTTATTTCGTAGTTTTTCATCACATTGCAATAGGCGGTTATAATCAGCTAAATACGAACGTTTTGTTTCGGGCGTTCTGTCCATTTCAGCAATGGCAGTTTTATATATTGCTTCAAAATTATAGTCTGCGCGACCGAAATAAAATTCATAAATGGCATTGATAAAATCATCCTTTTTTGCTCGGGCAATTTTATTTTTTGAGCCTAATGGTTTATGGTACCAATAATCTCGATTGTTTTGTTTCGTTGGCTGATGATGATATATTTTTGGGTTGATTTCCTCCTGTAATCGTTGCATTTTTAGTAGTATGTCTGTTTGGTGTTGCATATTTTTTCTTGCCTCCTTTAATGATGAGGCATCACACTTCCTTGAGCAACATTATCGCCAAACATTTTCCACATGTCAATTAGTTTCATTACGTTTCATTATGAGCTCCTGTTTTCCTTTCGTTTATTTTTTTTCCTAGGATTTTTTTGACATTGCTTGATAGTTATCTAATCGAGGTTATATCAAGTAATGCCTATACCTTTAATATGTAAGTTTTTTGTAGAAAGGCATGGTTTTCCTTTACAGGTTTACGCAAAAAAGGAAGAGACAGCACTTTTACCAATTAAATGATAAAATCACTGTCTCTTTTTGTTTATCTTGCATAAATGTCCCGATTTTTTTCTTGTTTTTGTTCTTGAAGCATAGCCTCAATCATTCGGCAAACGTTTCTATATCCGTAATTTTTACATATGTCGGCAAAATCTTTGTTTAGATTTTTTGCCGTGGTTTCAACAAGCGAGTCAAAATTATCTTCCCGATTTTTTTGGTTTTTTTTCTTCTTTTCGAGTTGCTCAAGAATGTTATTAGCTTTAAATTCCAATTGCTCATAATGTTTATCTTTCTTTTTGACTTCCGCATCAAAATTTTCCTGTCGCAAGCCTGCTTGATAGAGTGCAGTGGCTGTATCAAGGTCTATTTTTATGTAATCTTTTTCACGACCAAAAATATCTTTTTGGGCTAATTGTTCTTTGATTTTTTTGTAGCCATCAATACATTTATCTTGTTCTGCTATGGCTTTTTCATTTTTGGCGAGTTCAATTTCCTGCTGTTCTATAATATACTCGTTTTTCTCTTTATGTTTTACGCCGCCTTTGGTTTTTTCGATTTTAAGGTTATATTCCTGTGCGATTTCTTGTATATAATCGCGCTCACGACGTTGCCAAGCCGCCATAAGTGTATCGTGGGGGATAGTCTTATCTGTGGTAATCCCCATTTCTTGGAGTGCTTTTGTCTGGCTGTTTCTTATGCTCAATCCTTTTTCATAATGACCTACAGGAATAAAATCAAGGTGCACGTGCATTTTTCCGTTCTCGTCATCATGTAAGTACGCGCCAATCTTTACAAAATTAGGATTTCTTTGTTGAAAATCATCCACATATCGCTTTAATATTTTTTCTTTGGTTGCCTCGTCAAGGTGCTCATTTTCTTTTTCATAAAGACCGATTATGACCTCATAAGATGCATTGAGCTGTTTATTTTTATTAACTTTATCGAGGTAATTACCTATTTTTCTATCTTGTCGTTTTTGAGAGGCATTATACTCCTTTACAGCACCGCCAAATATATTATCGTATGCTTTTTCAATGGGAATATCTTCCCACGCTTTAAAACGTGCAATTCGCCCATCTGGACGTATTTCTCCGTCCTTATATATCTTTGTTACGCCTTTCTCATTTTCGCGTCTAATCACGTTTAATTCGCGGCGATTGTGTCCGTATGCAGGGGAGTTAAATACGTGAAATTGCAAAGTTACTGTTTGCGAAATCATAATAATTCCATCCTTTCGTTATTACATATATTTTCTTGTAATATGATGAAATCGATGTTTTAAGATTAACTTTATTTTTGTTGTGCAAAAGTAATACCTCAATATTGGTTTTGGCACGTTGTTCCAAAACACATATTTCGCTCTGCCGAGGGCTTGCCTGCCTAATGGCAGGGTGGGCGATATGCGCCCATATGACACACCCTCTAAAGGGGTGTGATACCCAACCGCAAAATGAAATATATTTCATTTTTTGCTTGGGTTATTTTCCTCAACAACCGCAATGTAATTGTATATGGTTGGTCGTGATAAATTACACAACCGCGACATTTCGCTTATTCCAATTTTTTTATCTTTATATAGTTGATAGTATTTGAAAAACTTGTCGGGGATTTTATTGATATTTGTTTGTGGTCTACCTAGTTTTTTCCCTTTAGCTTTGGCGTTTGCTAATCCAGATTTGACACGTTGAGAAATAATATTACGTTCCATTTCTGAAAAAACACCCCACATCATAATCATACCTTGGGTCATTGGGTCTATTTCTCCTTTTGAACAATCAACTATAAATGAACCACCAATATTTAATACTAAGTGTTTATCCTGTACGAGTTGCATTATTTCACATAAGTGCTTTGTAGAACGTGTCAAACGTGACACTTCTGTTGTTATTATAGTATCTCCTGCTTTTACGATATCTAATAATTTGTTTAGTTCATTTCGGTCTTCTTTTGTTCCAGATTCATATTCCCAATATATTTTAGTTTCATCTTGAACACCTAGTTTTAATAGTTCTCGTTTTTGTCTATTTATATCTTGACGTTCCTCTGATGTTGAACAACGAGCATATCCATAAATAATATTAGTATTGTTTTCCATATTTTTCTCCTCTTGTAAATAAAAAGGGTAATTTATTTTCTTTACAAAAATAACCCTTTTTAATAGTTAATTGTTTATGTTTTAATTGTTAAGTTATACAGTTGTTTTTTATTACATAGTGTTTTTCATATAATTAAAAAGATATTTATTGTTATAAGGTATTTTTTTTGATGTTTTTTTGCTGACAAAATCGCTGTATCCCTTATGGCAGTAAGGCTCAAGGGCATTTTGGTGCGTAAAAAAGTTTTTTTACGTTTAATCGAAAGATACGCACTCGATTTTGGTTATCAATTCCCTATATTTTTGTAAGTCGTGATTATTATATACGGTGCTGTAATTTACAATTTTTTGTCTAAAACGTTTATAGATATAATACTTATTTTGTCGCGGTAAATTGAGAACATCAAGCCAATCTTTCATTTGTTCAATGTCGAACATCAAAGGGATTTCATGTATCATTTCGTAATCTGAGATTATATGAATGACGTTATCTATCCATTCATAGTCTGATTTTTTATAATTATCTTTTAAGATTTTTTTGACTTGTTTCTCTTGGAATTCGAGATGGTCGAAAAACGGATTGATGATATTTTTTGTGACATAATCAGAAAAATATTCTGTTATGATTTCGTCTGTTAAATCGCTTAAATTAGCAGAACCAAATCTGGTCTTGATTTTGTTCGCGTCATTGATAAGCTGTATTTCAATGCGCAATATATTGGCGTTGATTTCTTTTTTATGCTTTTGTTTTAATTGAGTTGCTTTATCGTATATTTTGAGTGTTTCCGTTTGGCTTTTATTTGACGCAGAGTAGGTCGTTGTGTCGGAGATAATCGGTTTTTTTATTTTGGATGCCGTAGTCGGCATTAAATTTATCATCGTTTTCACGACCCTGTCATATGCTATACTGTCTAGGGCTATTTCGAACGTTTTGTTTAATTCGATGTATTTAATTTTTGCATAATCAAAATTACATAAAATGCCTAAATCATCGGATAAGTAATGTTCCGCATTATCAATTTTTGTTTTTAATTGTTCCAGTGTGATGCAATTTAAATTACGCATTCCGTCTTTTCCATTTTCGGATAATTCCATTTTTGTATAGGGCTTGCCGCATTTAGAAAGAGCACATACAAACGTATCAAAATGTTCACATTTTTCTAATTCGATTTTTTGATATTGTTGACCGCTATTCGTTTCTATATAGCGCATTGGAGCGTTTTCGATTGTAATTAGATTTTTCTTTTTAAGTGCTTCGATGTCCTGGATATCCTCAACATCAAAGTTATAAATTGCGACTTTGTCAATAAGTACGTCGTCTTGATTTTTTATTACTTTATTTTTTTCCATACTGTCTCTTTTGGGAGCTCAAATGGAACATAATGGGTTACATGTGGGTTACATATGCATATAAAGGAAGTTGTAATGCCTGTTTTGGGCGGTTTGTTAATAACTGGAATTATGTTCAAGTCCCACCGCCGGCATTGTATTATAGAAACCTCGAATCCAAATGGGTTCGGGGCTTTTTTTCTATAAGGGGCTGGAATTTCAGTGGGATTTTTGCGGTAAACTCTATGATCCGAAGACAAGAGTGTTATATATTGCATTTTTTATACATATCAATTATTATATTGTTATTTGAAGAGACAGGAAAGTAGGTGAGCATATGCAGTTTCGCAAGATTGATGAACACAAGATCCATTGCATAATTTCGCAGGAAGAGATGAGCCAAAAGGGCATCCAGATTGAAGATTTCCTAGATCATCGAGACAAGACAGAGGCGTTCCTGCGTGAGATTCTTGCAGAGGCTAAATATGAACTGAACCTTGATGAGGATATGGGACGCTGTTTTAGTGTTCAGATGGCGGTTATGCCGGAAGGTGATGTTTCGCTTGTCATTAGTGGCGAAGATCACGGTAGCACCGAGGAGACGCTGACAGAGTTCGGCAAACGTCTGCAGGATTTCAAGGAGATCATGGAAGAAGCCAAACGAAAGTTAGATGCGAAAAAGGAAAAACTGCAAAAAGAAGCAGATGCGCTCGAAGGTGTGGAGACAGAGGAAGCCGGGCTGACAGCAGAGGAAGAAAAAACAACAGAGACCAGCCCGCAGGAGCAGGCACCACAAGAGGCGAAAAAGGAGAGGACGGTCTTAAATACACCGATCTGGGTCGCTTTCTCTAATTTAGATGATTGTATTAGTGCCTGTCATCATTTACAGTCACAAAAGGGGCTTTCCAGTGCTGCATACAAATATAAAGATACATATTATCTGCGTTTTCAGTTTTCAGAGGAAGAACATCAGGTGGCAGGTGTGATCCTGGTGGTGTCAGAGTATGGCAAGGAGATCCTGACGGATGATCATGGTGGAGCCGTGATCGCTGAGCATGGAAACATACTTTGCAAGGAAAATGCGGTCGAGACATTGGCTCGTTTATAATGCATGATAAGAGGTGGAGAAATGGCGAAAACACCGCCGTTTTCTCTATCTTTTTTATTGACAGACTGTTATCATATATGATAATATAAAAGAGGTTGGTGATGAAATGAAAAAGAGATACGAAGATGGCATAGTGCCACAGATGAATCAGGATATTCGAGCAGATTTTGCCAGACAGATCCGTGCGATCCGACAGAGTCAGCATTTGACGCAGCAGGTCTTGGCAGATCGTGTCGGCACGAAGAAATCCAATATTTCCCGGATGGAGAGCGGCAGATACAATCCTTCTTTGGATTTTATGGTACGGGTGGCTGCCAGCATGGGGAAGCAGGTTACGATCACAATAGAGGATGAGTAGAGGATATTTACATGAGACAGAGAGCACCAAAATTGGATAAGCATGTAGACAAGGATGTTGTTTTATGCAGCACGACGAACCGACGCGTGAGCAATCACACGACAGATATTTTATTGCAGGATGCGATTCCTTTTACCAAGAACTGGAAGCGGATCCCTTTTTACAAACGTGAGGAATATCGAGGTGCGGATCAGATCTGTGTCTTTTCGATCAACCGCAATCTGTACGGCAGGGCGAGACGCAGTATTTCGCAGTTGGATCGTATGGATCGCAATCGTTTGCTTTTAAATGTGATATAGGGCTTGTTGGGATAGGAGCAGATTATGTTACCGCTTGCATTTTGTGAGAGAATGAGGAGAATGTTAGGGCAGGCAGAGTATGAAACTTTTTTGAAAAGTTATGATGAGGATAAATACCAGGGCTTGCGCTTTAATATAGGAAAGGGAAAACAGGAGGATTTTCTGGCATTAGCAGAGGAGGCGTTTTCTCTGGAAAAGATCCCGTGGGCAGAGCATGGATTTTATTATGGTGCGGAGGCTGCACCGGGCAAGCATGCTTACCATGAGGCGGGTGTCTATTATATACAGGAGCCGAGTGCTATGGCACCGGCGGCTTATCTGCAAGCCAGACCGGGTGAGCGAGTGCTGGATCTTTGCGCAGCGCCCGGCGGTAAGACAACGCAGATCGCGGCACAGATGCGAGGGGAAGGACTGCTCGTGACCAATGAGATCCATCCGGCAAGAGTTAGGATCTTATCCGAGAATGTGGAACGCATGGGGGTGAGAAATGCCCTTGTCACCAATGCGGCTCCGGCAGACCTGCGCAGACATTTTGGTATGTTTTTTCATCGGATCATGGTGGATGCGCCTTGCTCCGGTGAGGGCATGTTCCGCAAGCAGGAGATGGCGGCAGATGAGTGGTCTTTGGAAAATGTGAGGACCTGCGCAGCGCGGCAGGACGAGATCCTGGAGGAAGCATACGCTATGTTGCTGCCGGGTGGGCGGATGGTCTATTCGACCTGTACTTTTGCACCGGATGAAAACGAGGGCAGTATCAGCCGCTTTTTAGCGATACACAGCGACATGCATCTGGTGGAGGTGCCAAAGTATGAAGGCATGAGCCCGGGACGGGCAGACTGGTACGAGGATTTTGCTATCCGCGAGAGCGCGTTTGCACCGGATCCCGAGGAAGTACTTCCGGTGGCAGAGCATCTGGAGCGTTCGATCCGTCTTTGGCCACATCTTTTACATGGAGAAGGACATTTCGTGGCAGTGATGGAGAAGGACGGAGCGTGTCCGCTCATAGACTATAAATTGGAAAAGACGGCTACATACAAAGAACAGAAAGAATTGCAGAAATTTGCAAAGGATTGTTTGGCAAAGGACTGGATGGAGACACTTGCGCAGGGACAGTATCTTACTTTTGGCGAGCAGTTATATCTTGTGCCAAAGGATATGCCGGCTTTAAAAGGATTGAAAGTTTTGCGCCCGGGACTGCATTTGGGAACATTAAAGAAAAACCGCTTTGAACCGTCACATGCATGGGCACTTACTTTATATAAGGAAGATGTTCGGCACGTGACGGATCTTTCGTCAAAGGACGAGACGGTCTATGCTTATCTGCGGGGAGAGACTTTACGGCAGACGGCGAGCCGGGATGGCATCTGATCACGGTGGATGGTTATGCGCTCGGTTGGGGCAAACTGACCGGAACGACCATGAAAAATCATTATCCGAAAGGATTGCGAATTACATATAAATAATTTAAAAAAATATAAAAAGTACTTGACGAAACACTTTGGTAAGGTTATACTATCAGTAGTTAGCAGGAACTAACCAAGAAAAATAAAAAACAGCAGGATATCGCACAGAATCCATTTGAAATCGTATGCCAACTTTTTCTCCTCTCGTGCGGACTGCTTTTTTTATGGCATATGAGTTAGAGACAACTAACTACATAATCCGACGAAATGGAGCACATACTAAGCACATGAAAGAGATGGAACAATATCTGATCTGCCACTGTTCTCCGACACTGGCATCGATCAAGACGGCAAATTTATTTTCCTGTTCCTTTGAGAGGCAGGAGGACTTCGCGGAATGTATCGCCTACTGGAACAAGCAGATGCATCCCAAGGGAATTGCAGTCACGGTTTTACAGCAGAAACCGAATTGGGCATTGGTCTATGTGCATCGTATAGCACAATTACAAAAGGATTTACAAAAACCGGGCGTTTCCTGTTTCTTAGAACAATATGGATATGTTGATCTGTGTGTGGAGAAGGCATTGGAACATTTGCAAAAGCGGATTGCAGCCAGTGACGGTTTCCCACATGAGATTGGTATTTTCCTGGATTATCCCTTGGCTGACGTGATCGGGTTTATCGAAAATCAGGGATGTAATTGTAAGTGCAGTGGCTGTTGGAAAGTATATCAGAATGAAGAAGATGCCTTGGAGACATTTGCCCGCTACAAAAAATGCACCCGGATCTACATGGAATTGTGGATGCAGGGGCGCAGCATCAATAAACTGACAGTTTCAGCGTAAAGGGCAGACTTGGCACGAGATCAGAATGGAGGATATGAGATGAGCAAAGTAGCAGTCGTATATTGGAGTGGCTCTGGCAATACAGAGGAAATGGCAAAAGCAGTTGTAAAGGGTGCACAGGATAAAGGCGCAGACGCAGAATTGATCTATTGCAGCGATTTTTCGGCAAGCAAAGTAGCTGATTATGATGCCATCGCCTTTGGCTGCCCTGCAATGGGAGCAGAGGTTTTGGAAGAAAGTGAATTCCAGCCGATGTTTGATGAAGTAAGTGTAGCACTCGGCGGCAAAAAGATCGCTTTGTTTGGCTCCTATGGCTGGGGCACAGGCGAATGGATGGAAAACTGGGAAAATGACTGCAAGGGCGCAGGTGCAAGTCTTGTCTGTGACAGTGTGATCTGCAATAACACCCCAGAGGATGAAGGACTGATGCAGTGCGAGGCACTCGGTGCAGCATTGGCATAGTCAGATGCCTGAAATAGGCAGATTTAATTTGTCATAAATGGATAGTTTCCGCTATTCATTTATATATAGTTCTTCCATAGGTAATGGAAGACTCCCTTTTCTTAATACTTATGTGTAAATAATCCTTCCGGAGTGTGGCCGGGGGGATTATTGCGTTGTGACTAACCATAAATAGCGTGGGCTGACAAGCGTTAAAACCCAGTAACCACGCTGGTTTGTGACATTTTTGTGAAATGATGGGATTGTATGAGAGAAGGTACAAAAACCCCCTTTTTTGACGTTGATAGACAAAAAAATAAGTGCTAGGATAGTTCATAAATAAAAATGCAATGTGCCATATAAAGAGCATTATATGGCAGTAAAATAAGAAAGAGAGGTATATGATTATGAGCGCAGGTAAAGGACGGGCAAAATTGTCCTTGGTATCCTTGGTATCTTGCAACCGACCACATCCGCACTCTTGCACAATACATCGGCCTTATTGATCGGATTGCATTCCATGAAAGATGTATCGCAAATTATAATGTATGAAAAGAAAAACAAGAACTATGTGAAATGTTTAACATGGTTCTTGTTTTTTTATACCCAGTATGCTACATTTTCCTTTGAGCGGTATTCATGGTATGAAACTGCATCAGATGATAGTGTGTTATCACAAGTGATGTGAGAAACAAAGGTAGCCGGTGGCACCAAAGCGAGAAACATCAAAACGACGGGTTCGTTTTAAAGGAAGGTGATGACATGAAGATAGGAATTATTGGTTCCGGTCGTGTAGGCTATTCCATGGGAAAGTACATGCAGGATCACGGGATCAGGGTGACGGGATTTTATGACCGGCACCGGGAGCGCGCACTTGATGCGGCACAATTTACAGGTACGGACAGCTTCGATAGGATCGAAGACCTGGTAGCAGCAAGCGATACCCTTTTTCTTACCACTTCTGATGGTGAGATAGCAAACGTATGGGATTGCATTCGGCATCTGTCTATTCAAGGAAAAATCATTTGTCATTTTAGTGGCTCATTATCATCCGATCAATTTCAGGGAATCGAAAAGACGAGGGCTTATGGTCTGTCGATTCATCCAATGTTAGCGTTCAGCGACAAATATACATCCTACAAACAATTACAGAATGCATTTTTTACCTTAGAAGGTCATGCGCAGGCACTTGCAGTCATGGAGCCTTTATTGCAAAAAATGGGAAACCCCGTGCAGAGGATCGCGCCGGAGCAAAAGGCATTGTATCATGCGGCGGCAGCAACACTGAGCAATCAGGTCGTGGCACTTCTGGCGAGCGGTTATGAGATGCTGGAAGCCTGCGGCTTTGACACAGAAAATGCGCGCCGGGCATCAGCGGCACTGGTGCGGGGTAATGTGGAAAATGTCATAGCGTCCGGCTGTGTGCAGGCTTTGACAGGACCCATAGAGCGCGGAGATCTTGTCACGGTAGAAAAGCACTTGCAGGTCATTCCTGCGCAGGGGAAAGAGATGTATATGGCGTTGGCAAGGGAGCAGATCAGGCTCGCAAAAAAGAAAAATCCGCACAGGGATTATACAGACATGGAATGTCTGTTGGCGGATGAAAAGAGAAGGAGACAAAACAATGAAGAATACGGTCGTAACATTTAAGGAAGCAAAGGCAAAGGGCGAAAAACTCACCATGCTCACTGCCTATGATTATTCTACAGCAAAGTTGGTCGATGGCGCAGGCATCAATTCCATCTTAGTGGGGGATTCTCTGGGAAATGTAGTTTTGGGCTATCCTGACACGATCTCAGTGACCATGGAAGATATGATTCACCACTGTGCAGCGGTCAGCCGCGGTATCAAAGATACACTTTTGATTTGTGACATGCCATTTATGTCCTATCAGGCAAGTGTTTACGATGCTGTTGTAAACGCAGGACGCCTCATGAAAGAAGGACGTGCGCATGCCGTCAAACTGGAGGGCGGTGTAGAGATGGAAGAGACCATCCGTTCCATCGTAAATGCCTCCATTCCGGTCTGCGGACATATTGGCCTGACCCCGCAATCCATCAATGCTTTCGGTGGCTTTAAGGTACAGGGAAAGGGCGAGGCGGCAGCGCAAAAACTTCTGGATGATGCCAGAGCCGTAGAGCGTGCAGGAGCATTTGCTGTTGTCCTGGAGTGTGTTCCGGCAGCATTGGCAAAGCGTGTGACAGAGGAGATCTCCATCCCGACGATCGGCATCGGTGCAGGCGCAGACTGCGACGGACAGGTGCTGGTCTATCAGGATATGCTGGGCATGTTTACGGACTTTAAGCCAAAATTTGTCAAACATTTTGCAAATGTAGGACAGATCATGACAGAGGCTTTCAAGGCTTATGATGCCGAGGTCAAGGCAGGAGAATTCCCGGCAGCAGAACATACTTACAAGATCGATGATAGTATTATAGAAAAATTATATTAAACACAAGGGAGAAAGAAAAAATGGAAATTTGTTATACCATAGCGGATGTCAGAAAACAGGTAAAAGAATGGAAAAAAGAGGGATTGACGATCGGTTTTGTACCGACCATGGGATATCTGCATGAGGGACACAAAAGTCTGATGGAAGAAGCCCGCAAGGAAAACGACAAGGTCGTTGTCAGCATTTTTGTCAATCCGATGCAGTTTGGACCGACAGAGGATCTGGAGTCTTATCCGAGAGATCTGAAAAAGGATGCGGCTCTTTGCAAAGATGTTGGCGTCGATCTGATCTTTCACCCGGAACCGGAAGAAATGTATCCGGAGGGTTTCTGCTCTTATGTGGACATGAACGGACTGACCACCGAACTCTGTGGCAAGAGCCGCCCGATCCACTTCCGCGGAGTGCAGACCGTTGTTTTAAAACTCTTTCACATTGTCTGCCCGGACAATGCATATTTCGGACAAAAGGATGCACAGCAGTTGGCAGTCATCAAGCGTATGGTCAAGGATCTGAGCGTGGATATCACCATTCACGGCTGCCCGATCATCCGCGAGCAGGATGGGCTGGCAAAGAGTTCCAGAAATACCTATTTAAATGAAGAAGAAAGACAGGCTGCCCTGATCTTATCAAAGAGTCTTGCGCTTGGAAAACAGATGATCGCTGAGGGCGAAAAGGACGCGGCTACCATCAAAAAGGCAATCGCAGACAAGATCGAAACCGAACCTTTGGCAAAGATCGATTATGTCGATGTCGTTGATTTTGCTACGATCACACCGATCGATCAGATCGCAGGAGAGACACTGGTTGCCATTGCGGTCTATATCGGAAAGACTAGACTGATCGATAATTTTATTGTTGAGGCATAAGAAAGGCAAAAAAATGGAAATCACAATGTTAAAAGGAAAGATCCATCGTGCTACCGTGACCCAGGCAGAATTGAATTATGTGGGGAGCATTACGGTCGATACCGAACTTTTGGAAGCGGCAGGCATTATGGAATACGAGTATGTGCAGATCGTCGATGTGGAGAACGGAAACCGTTTTGAAACCTACACGATTGCAGGAGAGGCGGGCAGTGGCATGATCTGTCTCAATGGTGCAGCAGCCAGACAGGTCATGGTCGGCGATCATGTCATCATCATGTCTTATGCATCCATGAGCCCGGAGGAGGCAAAAGACCACAAGCCGCATGTTGTTTTTGTGGATGATGCAAACCGGATCCAGCGGACCTCCCGCTATGAAAAACATGGGCTTTTGTCCGATAATCTGTAACGGGCGGGGCTTTTCTTTCTCGGACAGATGCGGTATAGTAAAGAAAAATATTTGATTAGGTAGGAAATGGATATGTTAGAGGGAAAGTGTATTGTGCTTGGCGTGACGGGAAGCATTGCAGCCTATAAGATCGCAAATCTGGCAAGTATGCTGAAAAAACAGCATGCGGATGTGGAAGTCATCATGACAAAGAATGCAACAAATTTTATCAATCCGATCACATTTGAAACGCTGACAGGAAATAAATGTCTGGTAGATACCTTTGACCGCAATTTTTCTTTTTCGGTGGAGCATATTGCGATCGCCAAAAAAGCAGATCTGTTTCTTGTGGCACCGGCATCTGCCAATGTCATCGCCAAAATGGCACATGGTATCGCAGATGATATGCTGACAACAACGATCCTGGCATGCAAATGCCCAAAGATCATTTCCCCGGCGATGAACACCGGTATGTTTGAAAATCAGATCGTACAGGATAACTTAAAGACCCTGAAAAAATATGGCATGCAGGTGATCGAGCCGGCCAGTGGCTACCTTGCCTGTGGCGACTCCGGTGCCGGAAAGATGCCGGAACCGGAAGTGCTCTTGCAGTATATCCTGCGTGAGGTCGCATACGAAAAAGACCTTGCCGGAAAGCATCTTTTGGTGACAGCGGGACCGACCAGAGAAGCCATTGATCCGGTGCGTTTTATCTCCAATCATTCGACCGGCAGAATGGGCTATGCCATCGCCAAAATGGCTATGCTGCGCGGGGCGGACGTGACATTGGTCAGCGGTCCGGTAGCATTGGAACCGCCTATGTTTGTAAAGACGGTTGCGGTGGAAAGTGCACAGGAGATGTATGAAGCCGTGATGGCAGAGGCGGATGATGCGGATATCATCATCAAATCTGCGGCTGTGGCAGATTATGCACCGGCTGAGGTCAGTCAGGAAAAGATCAAAAAAGCACAAGGCGACGCTGTGATCCCGCTTGTCCGTACAAAGGATATTTTAGCGGCATTGGGCGAAAAAAAGCGCGAAGATCAGTTTATCTGCGGTTTTGCCATGGAGACGGAGCATTTGCTGGAAAATGCAAAAGCCAAATGGGAGAAAAAGAAGGTCGATATGATCGTTGCCAACAGCATCCGCCAGAGCGGTGCCGGATTCGGCGGTGATACAAATGTAGCAACTTTGATCACAGGAGAGGGCATGCGGTCCCTGCCCTGATGAGCAAGGAAGCGCTGGCTATGGAGATTTTGGACGAAGCAGCCCGAGGTCTTCATTTACGATAGCAAGGATCTCTCTTGTAAAGTAGGTGGGAAAGAGCCACCAGGCAGTCTTGGCAGGGATCCCGTAGGCAGAAAAGCCGAGTTTTTTGGCAATGCAGAGACTGCGGTAAAGATGAAATTCATTTGAGACAAGGGCGAGATGTGGATCGAGCCCTTGTTTTTTTATGATGGCGGAGGAAAACAAGAGATTTTCCTGCGTGGTCCGTGACCGGTCCTCCATAAAAATACGGCTTTTGGGGATGCCATGACAGATCAGATATTGCTGCATACAGGCAGCCTCGGAAATGCTTCATCATCCCCCTTGCCGCCGGAAACAATGCATTTGCTGTCCGGATTGGCACGCAGATAGGCGATGGCGGCATCCATGCGTTCTTCTAGCATAAGGCTTGCCTTTGTGCCGTAGACCTTGCAGCCTAAAACAATGAGCGTGCATGCCTGCCGGGGATGCGCCTTTATGGCGGATAAGATGCGGCAGGCATTGATAAGAAACAGAAGGCAGGTAAGAGCAAGCAGGGCGAGAAAAAGGGCGCAGAGCAGGCGAGAAAATCCGGGCTGCGCGAGCGCCGCGGTCATGCCCTGCCGGATCTGCCTTGGAAAAATCCCGTAAATCGTCAGCAGGACGGAAAAGATAAGTCCGGTCACATTGCCGGGATTTAAGATTCTTTTGGTAAAAAAGGGCATGAGAAACCAGATACAAAATAGGATTCCTATAAAAAACAATAAAACATGCATATGTCGTGATCTCCTTTTCTGCAAGCATCATATCATATTTGGATTTTAAACGGAACTTTGGAAAATAAAATACTACATGCAATGAGACAATAATGGTACATGCTATGTGCTACCCTAAGGTCAACAAAAAAGACAGGTTGATCGAAAAGAGGAGGCAGCACAATGAAAGGATACACAGTAGGAAGCGGATTTATGGGATATGTAGATGGGGAATACATTTTATTTGCAAGTGAGGCGGATTACTACGAATTTATGGAAGAGGCGGCTTAGTTGTGGTATAATACATCAGTTAGATTTTATGAGTGGAACATGGCAGAAGTGTCATGTTTGCCTAGTGCAATAGAAAAGGAGATGTATGTATTATGAGCAAAAAAATCGATCCACAGGTCATCAATGAAAGACTGCGGCTCTGCGCCGCCTGATGCAGGAAAAGGGGATCATGGTCTATGTCGTTCCGACTTCCGATGATCATATTTCCGAGTATGTCGGAGAACACTATAAGTGTCGTGCTTATATCACAGGTTTCACAGGATCTGCTGGTACGGCGGTGATCACTTTAGAGGAAGCCGGTGTATGGACAGACGGACGTTATTTTGTACAGGCGGCTGCACAGGTGGCAGGCAGTGATGTGACCTTATACCGTATAGGAGAGCCGGAAGTGCCGACCGTCATGGAGTTTGTAGAGGAGCATCTGAAAGAAGGCGCTACGATCGGTTTTGACGGTGCCTGCATGGCAGCGGGAGAAGCCAAGGAGTTGCGTGGGATCGCTGAGAAAAAGTCCGGCAAGATCGCCATGGATGAGAATCTGATCGCCGAGATCTGGGAGAATCGTCCTGCCCTTCCACAGGAGCCGGTCTTTGTTTTACGTCAGCAGTATGCAGGGGAGTCTACCCAGGATAAATTGGCGCGTATCCGTGCAGAATTAAAGAAAAAGGGAGCAGACAGCCATCTGGTCGGCAGCCTTTATGATATTGCATGGATCACCAACTTGCGTGGCGGTGATATTTCGCATGTACCTGTATTTTTGTCTTTCCTCTTTTTGACGGGACAGGATGCTATCCTGTATGCCTTCTATGAGAAGTGGCCGGAGGAAGTCAGAGATTATCTGGCAGAATGTGGTTTTACACTGCGTCCGTATGATGCAGTTTATGATGAGTTGCCTCAGCGCGTGCAGGAAGCAGGAGGAAAGGTTCTCTTAAATCCGGGAACTATCAATGCCAAACTTATGAGCCTTGTCAGTCAGGATCAGATCCTTGAGGGACATGATCCATCAGAACTGATGCGTGCCATCAAGAATGAGACAGAGGTTGCAAACACGATCGAGGCCCATATTTATGATGGTCTTGCCGTGACTAAGTTTATTCATTATCTCAAGACCAATGTCGGCAGCGAACCAATGACAGAGATCAGTGCGTCTGATTATCTGCAGGAGCGCAGAGAGGAACAGCCGGGATTTTTGGATCTGAGTTTCGATACCATCAGTGCATATGGTGCCAATGCTGCCATGATGCATTATTCAGCAACACCGGAAGATCATGCAACACTTGCACCGGAAGGCATGCTGCTTGTGGATTCCGGCGGACATTATCTGGGGGGTACGACCGATATTACCAGAACCATCGTCTTAGGACCGATTTCCGATGAGATCAAAAAGATGTATACGCTGGTATTAAAGGGACACCTGCGTCTGGCACATGCAAAGTTTCCAAAGGGCGTATCCGGGACCAATCTGGATGCGATCGCCAGAGGACCGCTCTGGGATTTGGGCTTAGATTACCGTTGTGGAACCGGACATGGCGTAGGCCATATCTTAAATGTGCATGAAGGACCAAATGCATTCCGTTGGCGCACGACTGATATGTTCCCATCCCAGGAGTTGATCCCGGGCATGATCACAACGGATGAGCCGGGCTTCTACGAAGAAGGCGGTTATGGTATCCGCATCGAGAACGAACTTCTTTGTGTCGAGGCAGAAAAGACAGAGTATGGTCAGTATTATCAGTTCCAGAACCTGACCTTTGCCCCGATCGATCTGGATGCAGTACTGCCGGACATGATGACAGACAAAGAGAGGGACTGGCTCAATACTTATCACAGACAGGTCTATGATACCCTGAGTCCATATTTAGATGACAAGGAAAAGGAATGGCTACAGTATGAAACAAGAGCAATCTAATAAGTTATTACTCATAGATGGACACAGCATTTTAAACCGTGCTTTTTTTGGACTGCCGGATCTGACCAATGCAGCAGGACAGCATACCAATGCGGTCTATGGATTTTTAAATATCATGTTCAAGATCATGGACACGGAAAAGCCGTCCTATCTGACCGTAGCCTTTGATGAGCATGCACCGACTTTTCGTCACAAGATGTTTGCAGAATACAAGGGCACGAGAAAGCCTATGGCAGATGAACTGCGTCAACAGGTTCCTATGATGAAGCAGATGCTTACCGCAATGGGGATCACGGTGATCTCCAAAGAGGGACTGGAAGCGGACGACCTCTGGGTACTATGGCGCGCCTTGCTGAAGATCAGGGCATGGAAGTCACGATCGTCTCCGGCGACAGGGATCTTCTGCAACTGGCAACAGACCATACCAAGATCAGTATTCCAAAGACCAAAAAGACGGGTACGGAGATTGAGAATTATTATGCAGCCGATGTGGCAGAGCGTTATCTGGTGACACCGACGGAGTTTATCGATGTCAAGGCTTTGATGGGAGATACTGCGGATAACATCCCTGGCGTACCGGGGATCGGTGAAAAGACGGCGACAGCCATCATTTCCCAGTATCATCGATCGAGGCAGCACATGAGGCAGCAGATCAGTTACGCCCGCCGCGTGCCGCCAAGAATATCGTGGAGTTTTACGATCAGGCGGTCATGTCAAAGGAACTGGCGACCATTGAGGTGCACGCGGACATCACCTATGATTTGCAAGCGGCAAGACTTACGGATATCTTTACCCCGGAGGCATATGCGCTGTGCAAGGAATGGGAGTTCAAGAATCTTTTAGGCAGATTTCAGATCCAGGCACCAAGGAATGTAGCGGAAGATGCCTTCTCACAGGCAGAGGATACACAGAGCCTGACTGCTTTTGCAGAGGAATTGGCGAAGGGGCAGGCATCTTATATTGGTCTGTATCTGGTATGGAGACAGCGCAGTGCCAAGGAGTGGGAGGATGCGTCACTTGCCAAGGACGGCGATGGGCAGTTATCCCTCTTTACAAGTCAGAAAATATCGGAAGATGTTTGTCAGGAATACGAGATTTACGGTATAGCACTTTCAGATGGAGAAAAGAGTCTGTGGGCACCGATGGATGATATTTCCTGCATAACGCAGGTCTTAGAGCATCTGATAGCACGGGGAAAGCGTCTGGCATGTATGAATGTCAAGGAAGCCATAAAGATCTGTACACCGCATTTGCAGGAGCGGTTTTTACATTATGAGAATGTCTATGATGTGGCAGTGGCAGAGTATCTGTTGCAGCCGCTCAAGAATACCTATGTAGCAGAAGATCTGGCGAGCGAATATCTGGGTATCAGTGTGCCGGGCTATGGGGAGACCTTTGGCAAGAGAAGTCTGGCGCAGGCATTGGAAGAAATGCCAAAGGAATTTTGCTCCTTTGCCTGCTATGAGGCATATATCTGCAGCCGTGTGGCTGGTATGCAGTGGGAAAGCCTGAAAGAAAAGCAGATGGATGATCTGTATCGGGATGTCGAACTGCCGCTGATCTTTACACTGGCAGATATGGAACTGGAAGGCATTGCGATTGATGCTAAAGCCTTGGAAGAATATGGCGGACGCCTGATGGGACGTCTGGTGGAATTAGAGCAAAAGATCTATGACGAAGCCGGAGAAGAGTTCAACATCAATTCGCCAAAGCAGTTGGGACTTATCCTTTTTGAAAAGATGGGGATGCCGGGTGGCAAGAAGACAAAGACCGGCTATTCTACGGCGGCAGATGTCTTAGAAAATCTGGCACCGGACTATCCGATCGTGGCAGACATTTTAGAATACCGCCAACTGGCAAAACTGAAATCGACTTATGCAGAAGGACTTTCAAATTGTATTGCGCCGGACGGACGGATCCATTCTTCCTTCCAGCAGACCGTTACGGCAACCGGCCGTATCAGCAGTACGGAGCCAAATTTACAGAATATACCGATCCGCATGGAACTAGGCAAGTTGATCCGCAAGGTCTTTCATCCAAAGGATGGTTTTGTCTTTGTGGATGCAGATTATTCCCAGATTGAACTGCGTGTCTTATCCCATATGTCAGGGGATCAGAACCTGATCCATGCCTTTTTGCAGGGACAGGATATCCATAGGTCTACAGCGTCACTGGTATTCCACACAGCCTTTGAGGATGTCACAGAATTACAAAGACGCAATGCCAAGGCGGTCAACTTTGGTATCGTCTATGGGATCAGTGCCTTTGGACTGAGCCGGGATCTCGGTATCAGCAAGAAAGAGGCTGGCAAGTATATCGATGATTATTTTCTGGCTTATCCGCGCATGAAAGAATTTTTGGATGGGCTGGTAGCAGCGGGCAAGGAAGCAGGAGAGGTCAAGACCATGTATGGGCGTATCCGGCCGATTCCGGAACTTTCATCCAGCAATTTTATGCAGCGCCAGTTTGGTGAACGTATCGCGATGAACTCTCCGATTCAGGGAACTGCGGCGGATATCATCAAGATCGCCATGGTGCATGTGCATGACCGTTTACAAAAAGAAGGCTTGGCATCCAGACTTCTTTTGCAGGTGCATGATGAACTTTTGATCGAGGCAAAAGAGGAAGAGTTGCCGGTGGTAAAAAAGATCCTGCAGGAAGAGATGGAAGGTGCTGCAAAACTGGCAGTGCCGTTGACGATCGATATGCATACCGGCTATACATGGTATGATGCAAAATAACTTTGTTTTGCCTGTAGAAAATGATACAATGGAGTAGATTATGAAGTTTATAGGGATCACCGGAGGTGTCGGTGCCGGAAAGTCGACGGTACTGGCGTATTTGAAGGAAAATTACAAATGTCATATTGCTTTAGCAGATGATCTGGCAAAGTCATTGATGGAGCCAGGGAGCATCTGCTACGGTGCGCTGGTAGACCTGCTAAGTCCTTATCAGGTCTTTGATGGAGCCGGACGGATAGAAAAAGAGAGCATGGCGCGCCTGCTTTTTTCAAAAGAAGAGGTGCGCGCACAGGTCAATGCCATTGTCCATCCTGCGGTCAAGGAATGTGTATTGGCACAGGTCAAAGAGGCGAGAAATCAAGGCAGGTTGGACTATTTTTTCTTCGAGGCAGCGCTTCTTTTAGAGGATCATTACGAGGAAGTCTGTGATGAATTGTGGTATATCTATGCTTCAGAGGACGAGCGGAGGATGCGTCTGAAACGTGACAGAGGTTACACGGACGAAAAGATAGATCAGATCTTCGCCAGCCAGATGCCGGAGAAAGCCTTTCGGCAGGCATGTGCCCATGTGATCGACAGCAGTGGAAGTATGGAAGGGACGCAGGCACAGGTACGGCAGATCTTAGGATAGGAAAGTGATAGAGGAGAGCAGATTTATGAATGAAAAGAATCCATTGGAAGATATCATTTTTGGACTGGATATCGGAACGCGAAATGTCGTCGGAACGGTGGGCTATCAGGCGGACGACGGCTTTCATGTGATCGCCCAGTGTGTGAGGGAACACCAGACAAGATCCATGTTGGACGGACAGATCCATGACATCGGGCGCGTGGGAGATACCATCCGTGAGGTCAAGGAGGTCTTGGAAGAAGCGATCGGGACAAGCCTGACACAGGTATGTATCGCGGCGGCTGGTCGTGTCCTGCGTACGGTGACAACACAGGTGACCTACGAATATCCGGAAGAAACGGTTGTTACGGGCGAAGACTTACATACCTTGGATCTGATGGGGATCGATCAGGCGCAGCAGGAACTGCTTGCTGAGGGCGATAACAGATACAAATTCTATTGTGTCGGTTATTCTGTCATGAAATATTATCTGAATGATGAATTGTTCTCCAGTCTGGAAGGGCATAAGGCAAACAAGATCGACGAGATCATCATTGTGACTTTCCTGCCGGAAGATGTTGTAGATGGATTGTATTCTGCGGTAGAGCGTGCAGGACTACAGGTGGCAAACCTGACCCTCGAGCCTATTGCTGCTATCAATGTGGCAATCCCAGAGAATTTTAGGATGTTAAATATCGCACTGGTGGATGTGGGCGCCGGTACTTCCGATATCTGTATCACCAGAGATGGAAGCATCATCGCCTATGGCATGATCCCGTTTGCGGGTGATGAGTTGACGGAAGTGATCGTACAGGCATATCTGGTCGACTTTGCTACCGCAGAGCAGATCAAGTTGGATTCCAGTACTTTAGACGAAGTGACCTATGAGGACATCATGGGGATCTCCCATACTGTATCTGCAGAGGAAGTATGGAAACTGACTGAGGTCGTGCGTGAGAAAATGACGACAGAAGTAGCAAACAAGATCCGCGAACTGAATGGCGATAAGTCTGTTAGTGCGGCATTTATCGTTGGTGGTGGTGGCAAGATCCACGGCTATACAGAGTCCCTTGCCAAGAAACTGGATATCGTACCGGAGCGTGTTGCCCTCCGTGGCGAGGAAGTCATGAAGAATATCATTTTTGAGCAGGAAGGCATCAAAAAGGATCCGCTGCTTGTGACACCGATCGGTATCTGCCTCAACTATTATGAGCAGAAAAACAACTTTATCATGATCCATTTCAACGGAGAAATGATGAAGTTATATGACAATGGTCATTTGACAGTCGTAGATGCCGCTATGCAGGCAGGATTTACGACAGAGGAACTATTCCCGCGCCGTGGCCGTGAAATCCATTTTACGGTCAATGGAACGCCTCGTATGGTGCGTGGCGGCGAGGGCGAGTCTGCTGTGGTCAAGATGAATGATGTGACTGTCGGTATGAATACGCCGCTTGAGTTTAACTGTTTTATTACCATAGAGCCGTCAACGGCAGGAGAGGAAGCAGTCTGCACGATCGAGGAATTGGACGAGTATGTCGGCAATACCATGGCATTTGAAGTCTGTGGCAAACATGTGATGTGTCCGAAGTTCATGGAGGTCAATGGTTCATTAGAGCCGGGCTCTTATGAGATTCAGGAGGGCGATGTGATCGAGACCCGTAGTTTTTATACCGTAGGTCAGTTGGCAGAGTTTATGGATGTGGAGATCGACCCGGATCGTGAGATCCTGGTCAACAACCGACCGGCTACGCTGGAGTCTTTGATCTATGAGAATTTCTCGATCGACTGGACGGTACTTGCTTTTGGTGCAGCGCCGGTACAGGCAAAGGAGACAGGAAGCCAGGCGAGCAATATCTTAGATCAGTTAAAACATGCCAGCAAATACGGCTTTGGTTCTGAGGCACAGGCAGATGGCGGCACGCAGGCAGAAGCCCCTGACGAGGCAAAGCAGGCGGGCGCAGGTGCATCCGGCGGAGATAGTCCGGCAAAGGAAACCGCCGCAGAGGAAAAAGCACCTGAAGAAGCCGGGCTGCATGTAACAGTCAACCATGAACCGGTATATTTGAGTGGCAAGAGCAGTTATATTTTTGTAGACATCTTCAATGTGATCGATTTTGATGTGCACGCGGGTGGCGGCAGACCGATCGTAACGACGATCAATGGCGCGCCGTGCGGATATTCAGACGAACTTCACGAGGGGGATGATATCTTAGTTTATTGGAAAGAGTCATAAGATGGATTTTTTTAGTGTAGCCAGTGGCAGCAGTGGCAACTGCATCTGTCTGGGAAGCGATCAGTGCCACGTGATGATAGATGCCGGGATCAGCGGCAAGCGTATTGAGGAGGGAATGAATACATATGATTACACCACATCGGATATGGATGGGGTGCTGATCACACATGCACATAGTGACCATATACAGGGCTTGGGCGTGGTCGCGCGCAAATACGGACTGCCGATCTATGCGACAAAGGGGACGGCAGATGCCATCCTGCAATCATCATCGGTTGGAAAGATCGATCCGTCTTTATTTCATGTGATCGAGGCGGGCAAGACCTTTTTCATTGGAAATCTGGAGATCTATCCTATGTCGATCTCACACGATGCAGCAGATCCGGTCGCCTATCTTGTCTCAGATGGCAGACATCGTGTGGGCGTTGTGACAGATCTGGGCTATTATGATGCTGATATTGTCTCACATATGGAGGGCTTGGATGCCCTGCTGCTTGAGGCAAATCATGATATCCATATGTTGCAGGTGGGGGCTTATCCCTATCCTTTAAAGCAGCGCATCCTGGGTGAGCGGGGACATCTGTCCAATGAGACCAGCGGACAGTTATTGGGACAGATCCTTCACGATGGCATGCAGCATATTTTATTGGGACATCTGTCCAAAGAAAATAATTATGATGAACTGGCATATGAGACTGTCCGCTTAGAGATCTCCTTAGGGGATAATCCGTACCGGGGCAATGATTTCCCTATCGAGGTGGCAAAGAGGGACAGACCATCCAGTCTGATCCGGCTTTAGATAAAGACAGATTTTATTTGGCAGAAACTGAAATTGGTGTTATAGTTTATACAACTATAATCATAGATCAAAAATAAAAGGAGAATTGACATGGAGAAAAACACACAGAAAACAATTATCACAGTAGTAGGCAAAGATACCGTAGGCATTATTGCAGGAATCTGCACATACTTGGCAGAGAATGGCATCAACGTACTGGATATTTCACAGACCATCGTACAGGATTATTTTAATATGATGATGATCGTGGATTTTGCTGCATGTCAAAAACCTTTTGCAGAGTGCCAGGCAGATCTGCGTGAATTGGGAGAAAAGATTGGCGTTGATGTAAAATGCCAGCGTGAAGAGATTTTTGAAAAAATGCATAGAATCTAAAGGAGAGTATCATGATTAATTTTGGTGAAGTCAACGAGACAAACAAAATGGTAGAACAGGAAAATCTGGATGTGCGTACGATTACCATTGGTATCAGCCTTTTAGATTGTATGGATTCGGATCTGGATCAGTTAAATACCAACATCTACAATAAGATCACGACCGTAGCAAAGGATCTGGTCAAAGTCGGTAAGGAGATCGAGAACGATTATTGCATTCCGATCGTAAACAAGCGTATTTCCGTTACCCCGATCGCACTGGTTGGTTCCGCAGCATGTAAGAGCCCGGAAGATTATGTGACGATCGCAAAGACCTTGGATCGCGCGGCAAAGACCGTGGGCGTGAATTTTATCGGTGGCTATTCCGCACTGGTATCCAAGGGGATGACGCCTGCAGAGGAAAATATGATCCGTTCTATTCCACAGGCATTGGCATGCACAGATTTCGTGTGTAGTTCCGTGAATGTGGGATCTACTAAGACCGGTATCAATATGGATGCTGTCCGTCTGATGGGACAGATGGTAAAAGAAACCGCAGAATATACCAAGGAACAGGATTCTCTTGGTTGTGCCAAACTGGTGGTATTTTGTAATGCACCGGATGACAATCCATTTATGGCAGGGGCTTTCCATGGTGTGACCGAGGCAGATGCTATCATCAATGTCGGTGTCAGTGGACCGGGCGTTGTAAAGACAGCCTTGGAAGCTGTGCGTGGCGAGAGTTTTGAAGTCCTTTGTGAGACCATCAAAAAGACAGCTTTTAAGGTGACGCGTGTAGGACAGTTGGTCGCACAGGAGGCATCCAAGCGTCTGGGTATTCCGTTTGGTATTATCGACCTGTCCCTGGCTCCGACACCGGCGATCGGTGACAGTGTAGCAGGGATTTTAGAGGAGATCGGTCTGGAGTATGCAGGAGCACCGGGAACAACAGCAGCGCTTGCTCTTTTAAATGATCAGGTCAAGAAGGGTGGTATCATGGCATCTTCATACGTTGGTGGTTTGAGTGGTGCCTTTATTCCGGTTAGCGAAGATCAGGGTATGATCGATGCAGTTACCGCAGGTGCGCTTACATTAGAGAAGTTGGAAGCAATGACCTGTGTCTGCTCCGTAGGACTTGATATGATCGCCATTCCGGGCGACACCAAGGCAACGACGATCTCTGGTATCATCGCAGATGAGATGGCGATCGGTATGATCAACCAGAAGACGACCGCTGTTCGTCTGATCCCGGTTATTGGCAAGGGCGTAGGCGAGACCGTAGAGTTTGGTGGACTTTTGGGATATGCACCGATTATGCCGGTCAATCCGTATGGATGTGATGCCTTTGTAAACCGCAAAGGACGCATTCCGGCACCGGTACATAGTTTTAAGAACTAGAAAATATGATGGGAAATAAAAGTGGCAGGAAAACCTGAAGAAGGCTTTCCTGCACTTTTTATTGCTGTTTATCGAGCGATTGCATCAGTCTTAAAACGATAAGAAATCGATTCAGGCATGCAGTTCAACTGTAAGCGTCTTTGATGTCGGTGCGGTTTAAAAGATAATCTGTACTTGTATGATAATAGTTAGCCAATGTACATAGGGCATCCAAGGGAATGGCACGTTCCCCAGTTTCATATCTGGAATAAGCACGTTGGCTGATGTTTAATTGTTTTGCGAGTGTTTCCTGCGTTAGATCATTTTCTTCGCGTAAGTATCGTATGCGTTCATATCGTTTTTTCATAGTTGCCTCCGTTACACGAATTATATGAAGATAGAGTTTTTCCGTTTACATTTAGACCGATTTGGTCTAAAATGGAAATAATCACAGAATAGTCACATTCTTTTCACAATTTGAAGAATATGAAATTAAGAAGTATTTCATACAAGAAAGGGAGACGAAAGATGAAAAAAGAACTAGGAAAACGTTCATTGGCACTGTTGCTGAGTTTGTTGCTTGTGGTGACGATGACGCCGGCAAAGATGGTTATTGCTGAGGGTGCGGATAATTTGGAGAACAAGATTACGCTTACTGTGGACAAAAATGGCCTTAGCAATTGCTCGGTTAGTGCTGTGAAAGTGGCAGAGGGAGAAAATGAGCCTACAGTAGTTAGCAGCGATGCGAATGATGAAAATACGTATCAGGTGACTGCAGACACAAAACTTACGGTAACAGTCACCGTAAGCGCTAACACAGGCTATGACTTGAAAACGACTCCTATGGATGGCTGGACAGTGAGTGGAAGTGATTTTACATACACATATGAGAGTGGAATTTCGCAGATACAAGCTTGATCCTCCAAGATACGCTGTTTGTACAAGAGAAAGTAGAATCAGGTACAGACATTGGTATGATAGTAGGAAATCATGGAAAGGTATTGTGTGATGGTCAAGAGATTTCCGGATCAATAAATGTAAAAACGAACAAAACTTTTGTTGCAGTTCCGAATGTTGGATATTATGTGTCTACTGTTAAGGTGTCAGACGTCGAGTTGGCATTTGCTACTAATAATATCAACGCAGATGGATCTTATGATATCCCTTATGCATATACAGAGGGTAAATCAAACGATACCATAGAGGTTTCTTTTGCACCGGTGACAACAAAGCCAGTAGAAGAACTCAGTGTGTTTGGCGTTGATAGTAGTAAGTATTATAAAGAAGATACTTCTTTCTATACAAAAGATGCCCTTACATTGACAAATGCCAGAGTGACAATTAGTGCGACGGGAAATGGTGCAACATCATATGATTTTAAGCCTAGTCAGAGTATTGGTACATCATTTGAGGGTACATTCTATACATTCGATCAAGGGGCTGGTTCTTATGCGGCTATGATTAGCGGTTACACATTAACACTTAAACAGGACAATGAGGCTCCAACGATCAAAGATGCAAAGGGAAGTAGTTGGACGACAGATCAAAAGGTATGGATCGGTGGCAATCAGACAGGAGACACAGTAGAGGTCGGAGGAAAGATTCAGGATGATGGTACCGGCGTAAAGAGCGTTAAGTATATGCTGAGCGTTGGCGAACCAAGCGACTGGACGCAAGCAACAGAGATTTCTTTGCAACAGGATGGTACATTTTCACTTGCTATCGAAAAGAACATTCTGCTTAGTCAAACAGAAGCCAAGTGTTATATTCAGGCGCTTGATTTCCTTGGAAATGAAAGGGTAGTGCATTGTGCATTTGCCAAGGATGAGACAGCGCCAAAGTTAGAAATCACGGTCAATGAAAAGCATGGATCGTTGATATTTTCAAAAGGAACAGTGAAAGTATCAGTTAAGGCAAAAGATGAAGCCGGAGATAATGAAACGGACATCTCTGGCATTAATGCAGATACTTTTAAAGTATATGTCGATAATGTAGAGCAAGTTATTGATGGTGATGCTGTCAAAAAAGAAGGTAGCGGAAATACATATACAATTACAATAAAGGACGTTGGAAGAGCGGATCATGAGATTACGGCAGAAGTAGTGGACAATGCTGGAAATAGAACTTCGACAGGTGATAACAAGACGCATATTCGTTACGATGAGGAAAAGCCGGAAGTGGCAAACGTGACTGCGGCTGAGAACTCAAAACTGACACAAAAAGCAGATACGTTTTACTATAAAAATACAGATCAGTTGTCCGTTGATGTAGGATTGACTGATAATATCGGTATGCGTTCCTATGAAATTGAGACAAAAACATCTGGAGTTACATTATCAGACACAAATTATCCGGATAATAATACAGGAAAAATCACGCATACATTTGTAGATGCAAGTGAAGATATAGTGTATCACACAGATGAGCGGGTGAAGTTGAACTTCAATGTATCTGATGAAAATGTGTCTGTTATTACCTGTACAGTAAAAGTTATAGATTTAGCAGGCAATGAATCAGAGATTAGGACATTGACTTTTGAAAAAGATGATGTTGCTCCACAATTCACAACAGATGAGTCCAGTATTTTGAAAAAATCTGGACAGACAGCAACATTGACAGGGGATAAGTATTATATTGATGCCAGTAATAAACCGGTCACAGTAAGCACGATCGTTAAGGATGATAAGTCAGGTGTCGCAAAGATCCAGTTGTTAAATAATACGGAAGTATGTGCGGTATTTCCTTCCGAAAATGCGACATATGATTCAAAAACGGGCAAGGTGACCTTTAAAAATGTTGCATTAAACGATGGCGATAACTGGTTTACGGTTGTTGCAATGGACTTACAGGGAAATACGACGGAAAGCCCGGTTGGACTTTACACGGATAACAAGGCGGTTACCTACGATAGCAGTTTGCCTACCATCATTGCTACGATCACAGGTGATCAGAGTACGACGACAATAGCCAATCCGAATGCTGATCCGACTTTTTACTATCAGAATAGTAGAGATTTGGATAATGCGAACCTAAAGATTGTTGGTCAGGATAATGAGGGACTTGTAAGTCTGGTGGTAAAGACTGGAGAGACTGAGCATCCGGTAGACATCACAAAGCAATCTGTGAAGCAGTGGGAAGTTGAACTGACAGGATCTACTATTTATGGATGGTTAAATCAGTCAGATGGTGATGTCGCAATTATTGCAACGGACTTATCAGGTAATACATCCGCAGTAAAAACAATACATTTTGTGCAAGACAAGGCTGGCGCGGAAATTAACAATGTACAAGTTGCTGGTACTACAATTGATGCAAAGGGAGCAGATAATACTTACCAGTATTTCTTTCATGCTGGTTCCGTTACGATGACAGCAGATATTATTGATGCTTTATCAGGTGTACGAAGCATTACATATACAGTCGCAGATGAAAACGGAACGACAAGAAGTGGGGCTGGAGCAAGTGTTGCAATCGCAGCTCCGTTTAAGGGCATGGTTACCTATACTGTGTATGACAAGGTAAATAATAAGAGTGTCTATCAGACCAAGGGCATTGTGGTAACCAACGGAACTACAGGTAATGCAGTTATGACAACAAGCTCCACTGGTGTATCAGATGCAACTGGTAATCCACTATATGGAAAGGATACATCTGTCGCAGTTGATGTCGTAAATACATATGCTGGCATTGAAAGTATTTCTTATGCAGTTATTGCGCCATATAATACGGAGAATAATACAGAAGCAACGATTTTCCCTGGCACAGAAGGCTGGGAAACAGCAAGAGATGCTAATGGAATGGCAACAAAAATGACCGGAAGTATCCCTGTTACGAACAATAGTAACAATATTACGGTGTCTGTGACGATACGTGATAAAGCGGGAATTGAACAGACATTTAGCAGGACTATCAGTATAGATAAGACGGCGCCATCTATTAGTGTTAGTTATGACAACAACAATGTAGATAGTGGAAATCGCTATCGCGCCGATAGAACCGCTACTATAATCGTAAGAGAAAGAAATTTTAATGAGAATGATTTTAGATTAAATATTACAAATAGTGCTGGAAATGCCCCATCGTTATCGGGATGGACAGAATATTTGGATACAGAAAATCCGGATAACAGTGCACATGTTGCAACACTTACCTTTACCTCAGATGGTGATTATGTCATGGATATGTCATACGCAGATGTGGCTTCCAATGCAGGAAACCTTGTCGCAACACAGAGTTTTACGGTCGATAAGACAGCACCATCGATCAGTGTTACTTTTGACAATAACAGTGCTTCCAATGACCATTATTTTGCACAAAGCAGAGCAGTTACGATCACTGTCAATGAGCATTACTTTGATGCGTCCCGTGTCACTGTCAGTGGTACGGCAACAAATGATGGGACAGCCATTGCCTTTCCGGGAATCAGCGGATGGACAGATAATGGAGACCAGCATACCGCAACAATCAACTTTACGGCAGATGGGGATTATCAGTTTACTGTAAATGCACAGGATCAGGCAGGAAATGCTGCGCCGGAATATGCGGTAGCAGAATTTGTAGTTGATCAGACCGCACCTACTATTACCTTTGGTGGTGTAGAAGATCAGGCATCTTACAATGATGTGGTGGAACCGACGGTTACATTTGAAGATGTCAACTATGACAGCAATAATGTCAATATTACTCTGGTTGGTGCAAATCAGGGACAGGTAAATTATGGCAGTGGTGCTGGAGATTCTAACAATGGTCAGACCATTACTTACAGTGATTTTGAACACACAGCAGAAGTGGATGATATCTATACCCTGACAGCAACCATTACGGACATGGCGGGTAACAACTTTGAAGATAGCATTACCTTCTCTGTCAACCGCTTTGGTTCTAACTATGAACTGGATGACAGTTTGAAGGAGATTCAGGGAAAATATATCAAAGGGCCGATTGACGTCGTATTTACAGAGACAAATGTAAATACACTGACAGAGGGAAGTTCCAAGATTGTTGTAAGTACCAATGGAACACCGAAGACTCTTACGGCAGGCAGTGACTATCAGGTGGCAAATGCAGGTGGTGGCGGTTCTTGGAGCCGATACACCTATACCATTCCAAAAGATGTCTTTGATGCGGATGGTACCTATATTGTGTCTGTGTATTCTGAGGATACTGCCGGAAATGTAAATGAAAATGATGCCGAGGGCAAGGATGCTGAGATTACCTTTGGTGTGGATGGAACGGCGCCGGTCATTTCCATGACAAATCTGGAAGAAAACGGCAACTACAATGCGACGAATTATGATGCAACTGTGAATGTAAGCGATAACCTTGTTCTGGAGGATGTTTCTATTGAATTAAATGGTGAGAAAGTGGAGGCAAAGGTATCAAATGACAATTATACCTTTAGCATCCCAGAGTCTACCGACAAGCAGACGGTCACTGTCGTAGCGACTGATGCAGCAGGCAACTCTTTGACGCAGGAAGTGAGCGGCATTGTCGTAACAACAAATGCGTTTGTCCGCTTCTTAAATAATACAAAGGCTTTGGTAGGTACGATTGTCGGCGTAGTAGCAGTAGGTGGATTTACAGCCTTTATCGTTATCAACGGAGGCATTGGAAGTTTACGCTTCCGTCCAAAGAAGGAAAAGAAAAGCAAGTAGAATATTATGGCAGATACCTTGTTATCAGGTGGATGACAGGGTATTTGTTGTACCTAAAAATAGGAATAAGGGAGCAGAAGTATATGCAGAATTTCTATGCGTATCACACAGATATTGGAATTAAGAAAAAAACAAACCAGGATAGTTTACTAATCAAAACAGCAGAAACAAATCAGGGGAAAATACTTCTTATGACCATATGTGATGGTATGGGGGGACTCGCAAAAGGCGAAGTGGCAAGTGCATCTGTAATACGTGCATTTGACGAGTGGTTTGAAAAGGAACTTCCATATGTTTTGGCGGAAGAAGATGTTAAAGGAAAGATTAAAAAACAGTGGGATTCCATTCTACAAAAGATGAATCTGGAAATTACAAATTATGGTGTAAGAAAAGGAATTCAGTTGGGAACTACGGTCACATCTTTTCTGCTTTTGGAAAATGGAACTTATCTGGTATGTCATGTTGGGGATACTAGGCTTTATCGAATCACGGATACATCACTTACACAGTTGACAACAGATCAGACATTTATCGCAAGGGAAATACGCGAAGGTCGTATGACGCTTGAACAGGCAAAGTCAGATCCGAGACGAAATACACTTTTACAATGTGTAGGTGCATCACCGCAAGTGGATGTTGACTTTCTGGAAGGTAAAACTGAAAGAAATGACATTTATATGCTGTGTTGTGACGGATTCCGTCATGTATTGACTGACGATGAAATCCGTGTAAATCTGAGCCCGTCGGTTTGCACTGACGCAACGGTAGCAAAAAATCAACTGGTATATCTGGTTGAAACAAATAAGCAGAGAAAAGAAGAAGATAACATCACAGCGTTGCTTGCAAAAGTGTGGTAAGGGAGCAGGAAGTTGGCAGAAATAGGACAAGTTATTGATGGAAAATATGAAATTCTGACACTTATTGGTAAGGGTGGTATGTCAAAAGTATATCTTGCCAGAGATCAGAGATTAAATAAACAGTGGGCAGTTAAGGAAATCCAGAAGAACGCCAGAGATGAAAATGATGAGGCGGTATCGCAAAGTGCGATCGCGGAAGCGAACATGATCAAATCTTTGGATCACCCATATATCGTAAGAATAACCGACATTATCGAACTGGAGGATGTTATATATATTGTGGAGGACTTTGTCGAGGGGCAGACTTTAGGTGAAATCTTGGCAAAGGAAGGACCACAGCCACAGGAGCGAGTAATAAAGTGGGCAATTCAACTGTGCGAGGCACTGGAGTATCTGCATACCAGAGAGCATCCTATCATTTATCGTGATATGAAACCGGCAAATGTCATGCTTCGCACAGAGGGAGATAATTGGGATAATGACAAGATCAAAATCATCGATTTTGGTATTGCCAGAACCTATAAAGAGGATAACATTGAGGACACCAAGAGTCTTGGTACCAGAGGATATGCAGCACCGGAACAGTTCGGAGGTCAGGGACAGACGGATGCCAGAACGGATATTTATTGTTTGGGAAAAACGCTATATCATCTTTTGACAGGTAAATTTCCGTATGACAATATGGACCCGATCAGAACTTGGAATCCTATGCTTGATCCGGGCTTGGAAAACATTATTGAAAAATGTATCCAGCCGAAGCCGGAAGATCGTTTTCAAAGTTGTGCTGAACTGATTTATGCGTTTAAACATTATAATGAATACGGTGAAGCGTATCGAAACATGCAGAAGAAAAAACTGCATAAATTTATGGCTTCTGTGATGTCAGCACTGACTTTTCTTGTAGTGGGTATAGTCTGCTTACTGGTTCGCTCAAATATCAATAATGCGGATTACGATCAGAACATTTTACAGGCAGAAAAAGCAGCCACTGCGGAGGAAAAGATAGATTATTACGAGAAGGCAATCAACATTAAACCATCACAGATCGAGCCGTATACCGGTATGATCGAGGCAATGAAAGATGATGCGGTCTTTACCGTCGATGAATCCAATATTTTGACCAGTCAGATCACAACGAATGACGATGTCTTGCGTCAGCAGGATGGTTATCCTGAACTTGCGTTTGAAATAGGTAAGTTATACTGGTATTACTACGATTACGGAAATTCCGGTAATGGTGGAAGTTCGGATAATCAGGTCACAAGAATGAAGAGTGCAATTCAGTGGTTCAATGATGCAGTACAGTATGGTGATGAGAATGCATCTTATTATCAGATGAGTAAGGTATATGCTGCTATCGGAGAGTTTAATCGTGATATTACGATGAATGTGCAGGAGGCATCTGATCAAGGTCAGTATGAGGCATATTGGAACAATATCAAGGAACTGCTGTCTTATGTGGAAAACCTTGAGAATGCCAATGAGTTTGTACAATTGGAGATTTACAAATTGACATATTCCACCATTGAGACCTATGGAAAGAAATTGAAATCCGATGGTATCGAGCAGAGCGATATGCAATCCGTGTATGAAGAAGTGACGAAGGATATTAATGCTATGGAGACAACATCTGACACCACAGGAGATATTCAATCAGAATTAAAAAGTAGGGCGGTATCTGTACAGGATGCGATTACAAATGCCTACAGAGAGCAGGTGGTAAGTAATGAGTAGTGCGAATATTTTAATGTATGTAGCTATTGGTGCTTTTGTACTTGCCGCTGTATGTCTTGTTCTTGCAATTGTACTTTTTTTCCGACTTGACATTCGCGGTGTTGTCGGAGACTTAACAGGAAAAACTGTAGCAAGAGAAGTACAGACGATGCGTGCAGAAACAAAACAGTCAGAGGATTCTCACGAGAAAAAGCAGATTCCACATGGCATGACAACATCAACCAATCTTAGCAAATCAAAGTTGATAGATAAGAGAAAAAAAGCAAAAGAAGAGAACAAGGCAACAGATTTGGCTGGCAAGCAGGAATATATGATGTCCGATGAAAATGCAACAACATTATTAGATACAGATAATAATGCGACAACATTGCTGACACAGGAGGATGCTGCAACAACAGTTCTTTCATCAGAGGAAAATGCAACGACCTTGTTATCATCTGAGGGCGATGCAACCACACTGTTAAATAGCAGTCCTACAAGAGAGAAAGTATCTTTTAAGGTGTGCGATAGTATTATGATTCTTCATACAGAGGAAATGCTTGCATAAAAATACAGCGGATGGGAGAAGAAAATTATGGCAAATTACAAGGTGAGTAATCGAGGAGATTTTACAACAGTTACCTATCGACAGAAGGAAGCGTTACAGGTAAATCAGAGGGAGATGGGCTTGTTAGACCGAGGTCAGATCGCCGGTTTTATGAAACCTAGATGGGATATGGCAAACGAAATGTCCTTTTTGGCACCAACCTGTGTACCTCTCAAAAAGTATCTGGCAAAAGAAGGCACACTGGATAAGATATACAACGTGTTTGATAGAATTATTGGACTTATCTATCAGGTGGGAAACAATCAGTTAATGATTCAGAACTTGCTGGTGGATGTGAATTATGTCTTTGTTCGTCCCATGTCCAATGATGTTTTTATGATTTATGAACCTTATATAACCAACAAACCGCAACCCAATATTTTGGCATTCTTTATGCAGATCATATCGCTGGCGAAAATTAAGGATAAGGGACAGCAGATGCAATTGCAGCAGTTAGAGCATTTGTGTCTTCGCATACTCAGTTGCAGGAGTTGGAAGGTTATTTAAAGCAGGTGCGCCAACCACAGAATGGTATGATAAATCCGATGACCGGTATGGGTATGCAGGAACAGATTTTTGCGGGATCCATGGGAGGATTCCAACCGCAGCCACAGAATGATGTGATGGGAGATGAGGGGACGACCGTCCTGGGATATGAGGATGAGGGAACGACCGTATTGAACCCATCCATGCAGGAGACACCGGAGTTTGTAGAACCGGAGACGACCGTCCTTCGGAGAGAACCGGATGTTTTTCTGGTGAGAACAAAGGATGCTAGTAAAACGCAACTGGTCGGCAATGAGTTTTCCATTGGACGTTCTGCGGATAATTATATTGCGATTCGTGATAATACCGATGTAAGCCGCCAGCATGCAAAGATAACAATAGACCATGGAGTCTATGCAGTGACAGATTGCGGTTCTAAGAATGGGACAGTTTTGAATGGAAGAAATTTGATGCCGAATAATGCAGAATTGCTTCAAAATGGAGATGTTTTGGTGTTTGGTGGGGAAGAATTTACATTTGTGGTAGAAGAATAGAGTAAAAAGTGGGGCAAAGGTGGCTACAAATAAAATTAAGAAAAAGAAAAATGGAACAACTGTAATTTGGAAACGACTGCCAAAGGATTATATGACGAAAAATGATATTTATCTATTGGAGGATAAGGATATCAGAGGATTGTTTTTTCCAACAGAAATAAAAAGAAAAACAATCGTATATCAGATGCCAAAGGTTGAGTCACTTGAAGAATATTTAAAAAGAGAGATAACAGTATATCAATTTTATGCTGTTATTGTTCAAGTGCTTGAGATAGTTAAAAGCGCCGAGATATGTGGAGTACCACAGGAAAATATTATATATCAACCCAATCTTATCTTTGTAAAAAAAATGACAGAAGAAGTGTGCTTTCTATATTTAAGAGAACTGAGCCCCGGTATGAATGGAAATCCTTTTCAACTCATTCGTCAGTTGAGAGGGATGGTGGCAACAACAGATCGAAAAGCAATAAAAGAGTTTAATCAATTTCTCAAATATATAGAAGGAAATGCGCAATTGACCGTTCAGGTTGTAGAAACCTATATTCTTGAGAATTATCCCCAGATATATCAGCAAATAGAACGGATAGATGCTTGTAAGTTAAATAAAGCAGATGTGAGATATATAGGAGATCGAAAGAACAATAATCATAAAAGTGAATCATCCATGTGGAAATTAGTGAATGAAGTCAGTGGACAGGAAGTAATAGTTAATAAAACAAAATACTGTATTGGGAAGAGTACAGATAATGACTTGGTTTTAGATAGTGGAGCAGTGAGCCGGCATCATGCAATCTTATATAGACAGGAGACAGAATTGTTCGTAGAGGACTTGGGTTCGACAAACCATACATATATTAATGGACAATTACTAATTGGACATGTGAAAGGTAAACTGAACGGAGGGGATCAACTTCGTATTGCAAATATTGTGTTTCAAGTGATGAAGGAATAATGAGTATGGAAGAATATTTTGAAGGTTTAGTAACCGAGGTAGAAAATGATATTGAAACGGCATATGTATTAGAGAGTGAAAATCTGTTCTATGATATAGGATTTAGAGTTATGCAGAATGAAGAAAATCAAGCACTATTTCATTGTTATAAGTTGAAATACAATGGGAAGACTAAATTAGTGTATTTTACTAGCGAGTATCAATCTGTATATGATCTATGTGGACGAATTAGCATTGAGCGATTTTGTCTATTGATTGAAAAATTAACGCAGACCATCAATCAAATTGAAAGTTTGGGATTTTTAAATATGGCATTTGTAGATAATCGTTTGACACATATTTTTGTTGACCGTACAGAACAGAAGGTGAGAATTATCTATTTGCCTGTATCTGAGCAAAAGATCAGAAAAAATAAGAATATTTTTGAAAATGAGTTAAAATCTCAATTGATACGTTTAGTGGAAGAACGTTATCCGATGTCTGAGACGAAGACAGGAGCATTGCTTCAAATCTTAAAGGATGCAACCTTGACGTTACAACAAGTAGGAAGTATGGTTGCAAATATTGGCAGTGACATGAATGGCATGCAGTTAACTTCAACAGAGAAATTGAAGACGCAACTACTTAATCAAAGTGCAAAGGCGATGGCAGAAGAACATATTATGCACTCAAGTGGAATAAGAACAAATGATGCTGTGATGCCGATGGGTGAGTGGAGGTTAGAAGGAGTTAATAATCCATATATTTTTCTTATAGATAAACAGGAATATGTTATAGGGAAAAGTAAAGAACGCGTTGATGGTGTGATAACAGACAATCCAGCTGTAAGCCGCGTGCATTGTAAATTTGTAAAACAAAGAAGTTTATTGACGCTTACGGATTTGGGGAGTGCAAATGGAACTTATGTAGATGGAAAGAAATTAGTGGCAAATGTATCGCAGAATATAATGCCAGGAAACCGTATTCGAATAGCAAATATGGATTTTATTATACGAGGATAGAATGATGGAAAGACCTTTAGTTGTAATTGCCGATATGGATGAGGAATATTTAGCAACCTTAGAGTACAAATTTTTAGAACAGCTGGGTGATCAGATTGAACTTGAAGTGATTTCAGATGGAGCATATTTTCAATCTTATCTCAATCATCCAATTACGGCAGAAATATTTATTGTTGATGAGGAAATGTATTTGTCAGAATTGAAAAAGCATAATATAGGTCATTTATTTGTGCTTACAGATGAACAGAAACAAGATGGTAGCACAGAGGATTTGTCAACAACCAAAGTATATAAATACATGAGCATTCGGGAATTGTATAACGAAGTGACTTATATGAGTGAACAGGTTTTGCAAGGATATGCTGAGGATACGAAAAATACAGAAGTGATTGCATTTTACTCGGCTATTGGCGGATGTGGGAAGACATCCGTATCCTTAGCATTGGCAGGGTGTCTGGCAAACAAGCATAAGCGTATTTTGTATATTAATACGGAGTCAGTGCAAAATTTTGCGTATTATCTAAAAGATGCAAGTGGTTTGCCAGGAGAAGGCTATCGTGCACTGCGTGAAGTAAATGTGTATGAAAAAATCAAATGCTTTATTAGGAAAGAAAAGTTTTCATATCTTCCGCCACTTACTACAACGTTAGATGCCCGAAATCTTTCGTTTGAAGTTTATTATAAACTGATTCAAGATGCTCGAGATAGTGGTGACTATGATTATATTTTTGTGGATTTGGAATCAGGATATGAGAATGAAAGATTGCGAATCTTGCAGGATGCAGATCGTGTGATTATGATTGTTTTACAGGATGAATTTGCTGTGTATAAGACATATTATTTGCAACAATGTATGGATATAAGAAATCGAGAACATTATATGTTTGTGTGCAATGCATATAATGATGCAGGAGAAAATGCGTATGTGCAGTCAGATATGCAGGCAATGTTTCCAATCAAGGAATATATAGAACGGAGTGTTGTACCAATGAAATCATTGCAGCAACTAACAGAACTTGAGGGGATAGAAAAATTGTCATACGCATTTATTTAAGGAGGTATGAAAAATGTATCGGGATTTTACGGAGCAAGCAAAGAATCAGCTAAAAGGATATATTGATGATGTGACACCACAGGGATTCTTTGAGACTCTGGGAGACCGTATCACAGATTTTTTCAGAAATTTTGTGGAATCGGATATCACAAACTATGCCGGCAACTTTCAAGGGTATCAGAAACGAATCTTAGATGTAAAAAATGTAGGAAAGAGGAACATTGACAAACTTTTTGATAAAGAGTGGGGCATAGAAGATTCTTATAAGAATTGGCTGAGTGGTGCCTGTGATACTTATGATGATGAATTGATTAAGAGCTTCAGAGCATTGAGTAACATGTTGGATGCAAAGGGAGCAGGTTTTCATTTTAGTAGGCAAAATCTGGATGATTTCAAGAATGCAAGTGAGGCCGTTAGTGAATCCTCTGCTCAGATTGCTACGGCAAAAGAAGAGATCAAGACAAAAGAAAAAGAGATAGAGAAACTGAAGAAGGAGAAAAAGGGAAAAAGAGGTGAGTACAACCTCTTTAGTGCAGATCCAGTCAACCTTGCTACCGGAAACTTTATCTATGAGAAGACGGATATCAGACCAGAGGGAGAAATGGCGCTGTCATTCCGTCGTTTTTATAATGCTCAGGATAAGACTATGGGGGTGCTGGGACAGGGATATCGCCATAATCATGAGATTGCATTGCAAGAAGAAAAGAACGAAGTGGAAGTCATCATGGATGATGGAGGAGTCCGCTTTTTTGTAATGACAGAGGAAGGATATAAAGGAGTACTTGCGACCAGAGACCTGTTGGAAAAAGATAATGAGGGAGATGAGACGCAGTATGTCATGACGACACCGGAGGGGGAGAAGTATCGCTTCAATGCCCTTGGAAAATTGCTTGAACGAGAGGATTCAAATGAAAGAAAGATTTGTTATACTTATAATGAAGCGGATCAGCTTGTGCGTGCGGAGAGCGATAGGGGAGACTTTCTGATTTTTGACTATCATTCGAACGGTCGTCTGGCAAGTGTCACTGACAAGTCAGAGCGAATGGTACGCTATGTCTATGAGAACGAGCATCTGGCAGAAGTCATTATGGCAAATGGAAACCGATACTACTATCGTTATACACAAAGTGGGGAGATGCAGGAAATCAAAAATGCCAGAGAAGTCATAACGGTTAAAAATACCTACGATGAGTGGCATAGGATTATTCGTCAGGATTTTCCAGATGGAAGTAAGATGCTGTATGAGTATCAGGGGAATGAATTGATACTGACAGAAAGAAACGGAAGTAAGATTATATATACCCATGATGAGAAACTGCGTAATACAGATGTCAAGTATGAGGATGGTACATGGGAACACTATGAGTATAATGAAAAGAGCCAAAAGATACTGGTAAGAGACCGAAATGGAAATACAACAAGATACAGTTATGATGCCAAAGGAAATGTCGTCAAGGTAATCAATGCCTTAGGGCAAATTTCTACAATGACTTATGACGCTAGCAATAATTTATTAACTGTAAAGATCAATCGCGTAGAAATGGTCAAAAATGTTTATGATAAACGAGGCAATATGATTTCATCGACAGAAGCAGGTGGAGATCAAAAAAGTTATCAATATGATGACATGGGAAGATTAATTCATATAGAAAATGCAGATCATGAACAGACAGAAATCTTCTATACAGAAAATGGACAGATTGAAAAGACGATTGATAATGGTGTAGTGACAACTTATCAGTATGATGATAGAGGAAATGTTATTCAAGTCACAGATGCTTATGGGAATGTAACGAAATATGCTTATGATATTAATGACCAGATTATACATATTGAAAATGCCATTGGTGAAGAAGCATACTTAGAATATGATTTCTTGGGCAATGTAACGAAAATTACAGATTTTGACGGGCATAGTATTGAGACGCAATATAATGAACTTAACAAAGAAAGTAAGGTTATAGATAAAGAAGGCAATGCAATCACATATGAATATGATTCTATGTGGAACATTGCGGGGGTGTATTATCCAAACGAAACATCTATACAATATCAGTATAACCCCGATAATCACTTGGAAAGTGTTATGGGGTCTGCTTGTGATACGCAAAAATATCAGTATGATGCTAATGGCAATTTGATTAGTGAAGAAAACGGCAATGGAGAAAAGACCCGATATGTATATGACAGTTTAGACAGGATCAAAAAGGTGATTGATGCGCGAGGCTATACAACGGGCTATGCTTATGATGCCTATGGCAATATCATTGAGAAAATAGATGCCAAAGGAAATAAGTGGAATTGGGCATATGATAAAGAGGGAAGATGTATTTCAGAAACTGATCCAAAAGGTAACAGTACACATTATGAATATACCAGAGGCGGAAGATTAGAAAAAAAAGTATTACCGAATGGTGCATGGGAAGCCTACAAATATGAGGGAGGGCGGATTAAGGAACATCAAAAATCCGTAGGTGATGTAATTCAGTATACCTATGACAGAAACGGGAAATTGACTTCTCAAGAGAATTGCTTGGGTGAAAAAATCGAGTTTATCTATGATGTGCTTGGACGTTTAGAGAGTATTATTTTGCCATCAGGTAGTCAGAGAAAATTTATATATAATAGTGTAAATCGAGTGACAGAAATTCAGGATGAGAATGGAAATGTAACGCAATATACTTATTCCCCAAATGGCAATATGACATCGGTTACAGATGCCATGGGAAATAGGACAGATTACAAGTATGACTGCATGGGCAATCTGATTGAGATTACGCAGCACGGAGAACAGGAAGAGAGTCAGGTTACGAAATATATTTGGAATGAGAAAAGCCAGATTACGCAAATCATAAATCCGCTTGGAGACGGGGAAACTTATGCATACGATTTGGCGGGAAATCTTGTTTCTAAAATAGATGGAGACGGCTATGTGACACAGATGGCTTATGATGCCGTAGGAAATATAGAAAAGATAACATATGCAGATAATACGGCGGTTGGCTTCTTATATGATGAACTGAATTTGGTAAAAGAAATTCAGGATTGGAATGGAATTACTAGTATTGTAAGTGATGCGCTGGGACATCCAACTAAAATCACGGATGCAGAGGGAAAGAGTCTTGCATATGAATGGAGCAGTACCGGAGAAAGAAGCAAGGTTGTCTACCCAGATGGAAGTGAAGTCTCTTATCAATATGATGCGAATGGTCTGCTTTCGCATTTGGAAACGAAAGATGGAATCATTTCATATTACTACGATAAATTAGGACGACTGGTACAAAAAGATCTGCCGAATGGTATTAGTGAAGAATTAAACTATACGGTCAATGGTCAGATATCCCGGATGCAGAGTAAAGGAAAGGATCATTTTGAGGAATATCAGTATAGATATGATGCAGCAGGAAATAAGATATGGGCGCAAAAACAAAGAGGACTTGGGCAAACAATGCCGAAGGTGCAGGAGTACGCATATGATAGAATCAATCAACTTGTAAAGGTTGTAGAGAATGATGTGGTGCGCAGAGAATACCAATATGATTCCTTTGGTAATAGAACTGCATTGCGAGAATATATGGGTCAGGGGTCGAATCGACAAATCCAGTATTTGTATAATGTTGCCAATCAGCTGATACAAAAAACAGAAGATGGCAATCAATACACATATAAATATGATAAAAGAGGTAATTTATCAAAAGTCGCTGAAGAAAAACGGGAGATACGGAACTTTATCTTTGATGAAAAAAATCTTTTACGTAAGGTGCAGGATTTTAACGAAAATCATTATGATGAGATCGAATATCAATACAATGGCTTAGGTTATCGAACGCAAGCAACTACGAAAAGGCGTAATGAAAAAATCATGGCAGATACCTTTACGATTGATATGACCAAACAGTACAAAAATACGATTGGGATGGTAAGAACAAAAGAAAATAGTAAAGTTGAAACAACCAATTTCGTTTATGACTATAATATTGTGCAGTTTGACAAGGATAATGTCATCAATTATTATTTTAACGATGAACTAGGGTCGGTAATGAGCCTGACGGATGCATCTGGAAATGATCAGATATCCTATCATTATGACGAATTTGGAAATATTGACCAGACAGATTCGACAAAGATTGACTATCAGCCATTTGGTTATACCGGATATCAGTTTGACCCTTGTGAGGGACTTTATTATGCACAAGCTCGTCGCTATGATGCCCGAAATGGTCGATTTATCAGTCAGGATAAAGTGCCGGGAAGTCAGGAAATTGTCTTAGCATTGCATCGTTATATTTACTGCGCAAACCGTGTATTTTATTATGTTGATCCAGATGGTTTAATGCCACATATACTAGCTGGAGCACTGGTAGGGGGGATTGTCGATGGTGGGATGGAAATTATTACCCAGATTGTCGATGGAGAATTTGATCCTCTGGATATACATTCTTGGATGAAGGTCGGAGTTGCTTTCGGTGGAGGTCTTGTCAAAGGAGGTTTGACAGCTGCAGGTGTACCACCGACACTTGCCAATACTTTAGTGAATGCGGCAACTACCTATGGCAAAGACCTGATCGATGGAAAATCTAATGAAGAGATCGGTGTGGATGTGACGGCGTCGGTAGTTACGGATACTGTGATGGCTGTTGGAGGTGCAGTTGTAAAAAAGGCAGGGAAAGCAATAAAGAATACGAATGCAGCCAAGAAGTTGACCAAGATGGTTACAAAGTCAGAACCATACAAGGCAATTGACAATGTGCTTAAAAATAATCCGATTACAAAGGCGGCGAAAAAATCTGACCGTTATTACAGGATGGTTATAACCAAGGGACAAAAGTATAAGACTAGGGCACATGCAGCAACAATTGAAAATGGCGTCATAGCTGGATATTATAAAGGAATTATCGGAAAGATTAAAAAGATAATATTACCAAAAGACAGGCTCAAAGATGATGTGAAATCGCTGGTAAAACACAATTCTAAACTGGGAGTAGAAACTCTTATGGAGTGTGTAGCATGATGCTAAAAAAGGAGGCAAAGAGAAATGAAAACAAAAATCATTGCGAGTGGGGTTTCACTGATTGCATTATCCCTAATCAGTGGAATGATTGACCTACTTACCTATAGGAAAAACCCAAAGAACTATACCCGTTCTCTTAATAAGTTTACTATACGTACACCTGCGACAATGTGTATATATGGAATTATGGGTGTAGGTATGGCTTCGCTTTTGTTTATCGGATATTTCCTGTTAGCGAATGGTTTCGATGAAGGGACACCTTCTGGAACTACTATGATGGTGGTCATTATTGGGGTGGCTTTTGCATTAGGCTTGTTTGTTTTCTGTATCCTATGCCGGGATTTTGGGACATTGTTGTTGACGGAGATGACATTACGGTAATTAAATTATGGCTATTTAGAAAGTCGTTTAAAATTTCTGAAATTGACAAAGTCGTTATGAAAATCGGTGATATGCGTGTATACATAAAAGGAAAGAAACGCCCAGCATTCATGGTCGACGCTATGATGAATGGTGTGAATAATTTTCTGAAAAGAATGGATAAAGAGGGCATTCTCGTAGAAGATGACAGACCACAAGCAAATGCTGAAAAAGAAGAGTATCTGGATAAAGACCAAGAGGCGAAGATTACGGATAAGAATTATTTTATCAGTGTAGGGGTGGCAGTGCTTAGTCTGATTTATATGATAATGATAAGGCAGTTTATTTCCGTCTTTTTGATTTCAGCAGTCATACCATTTGTTGCATGGGGCTGGTTGGAATGCATCCGTTATACACCGCACAAGGAAGAAAAAGTCTATAAGGCGAATAAAGTGGCTGGCAAGATGAGTCTGATAGGCTTTATTCTGTTTGCTGTATTTGTGATAGTTGACATGATTTTTTAGTGGAAATTTAGATGGAAAGAATAGGTGATTAATCCTTCTCTTCTCATTTTTATTTTGTTTTTTAGACCAAAATGGTCTAAAATAATGATAAATATATATCAAAGAGATGAATCGAAAAAAGAAGGGAGAAACAAATGATTATTACTGTATTGACAATCGTAGCATTATGGAAAATGTTTACCAAGGCAGGAGAAGCAGGCTGGAAGTGTCTGATACCAATTTACAATGTTTATATTATGTATCAGATTGCGCGAAATGATGGCTTTGTAAAGATGATCATCTTTGCAGTAGCGGAAGGCTTGTGTTTTGCGCTTGGAGCAGGACTCATGGTGGCAGGTGCGATGGGAAGTCCTGTTGTGATGGTATTTGGTGTGTTAGCGTACATCGCAGGCATTGTAGCATGCGTCCTTTTGCTGATCGTTCAGTTTAGGATGTATGCAGATCTGGCACAGGCATTTGGGCATGAAAAAGGATTCGCATGGGGATTATTGTTATTGACCCCGATCTTTATCTGGATCATTGGACTTGGCAGTGATACATATGGTGGACAGGTTACTTATGGCAATGCAGGTGGTATGCAGAATATGGGAATGCCACAAGGAAATATGTCGCAGAATGGAATGGCACAAAACGGGATGCCACAGAATGGAATGCAGCAGTCCAACATGCCTCAGCAGAATTTGCAGCAGAACACAGGTGCCTATATGCCACCGCAGTATCAAAATAACGATCAGAAATAAAATAGACACAAAGCGGTTAAAACAACAAGAGAGGAATGAGTATGCAATGTCCAAAATGTGGTGCCTATAATGCAGATAATGCAACGAACTGCATGTCATGTGGAGCACCTTTAAACAGTCAAACAGCGCAAAATCCATATGGGAGCAATCCAGAGATGGCAGGGCAACAGCCAGCGACATCTGTTGTCAACAATATATGGGAAACTATGAAATGGCGTATTATTCGTGTGATGATAGGTGGAGTAATCGTCCTGGTTATTGCACTTGTCGCGAATTGGCTCCATCAATTTAAGCCGGATGAATATGTGCAGGCTATGTTTGATGTTGAGTTCAAGGCAGAGACGGAGGATTATGTTTCACAGGATATTGGTACGAAGGATGAGGTATTAGAGTGGCGCGGAGAAGAATTAGATGAAATGGTTGCTATGATAGTATCCAATTTTGAGGATGATGGTGTAGCGATTCCTGAAAAATCTCAGAAAAGATTATATAACATGTTTGATAAGTTGTTCCGTCAGGTTTCGTATGAAGTCAAATCAGCAGAAAAGATAGATGATCGGACTTACGGTGTGACAATCAGGTGTCAGAAGATGACCATTATGGATGATCTGCTTGATGATTTGTCAGAGGATGAACTGATGGGCAGGATATATAGCATGGATTTCTACAGTGTGTCATCGGAAGATGAAATGTGGGACATGATAGCAGAAGAGTATGTTGATTGGCTGGTGGACGGAGCCAATGCATGGCTGGATAATCCGGTATATGAGCAGCCGGAAGATCATATTGTATATGTGACAAAGAACGATCAGGATATTTGGGAAATCAGCAATGATGCTGACGAAATTTTAGATTGGTTGATGTAAAAGAGATGAGAAGGCAGGTCGAAGGACTTGCCTTTTTGATTGAGAAACAAATTATGGCAAGAAAAACACTATTAGTGTAAAATAGATTAGGATCAACTCGAATGAACAATTTCAGTAGAGAGGAAGCGGACTGATGATAAAGAAAAAACGATGGATCTTATTGGCAGCACTGCTTGCTGTTGTATGTGCGATACTGCTTGCTGGTTTTGCCTATAAAAAGCATAAGGAGACCTTGCCGGAAGAAGATATCTACGAACAGACAGATAATTCCGTGGCAGAAGATGATAAGGAAGCATCAGAGCCAATGGATACCGACCAGGATAAAAAACAGGACTCTGCGGTATCCGATGTGACAACCGAAGAACCTGCCGCCAATTCCCATGTGGTTGTGATTGATCCGGGACATCAAGGTCAGGGAGATAGCACAACAGAGCCAAATGGACCGGGCTCATCCACGATGAAGGCGCGTGTGGCAGGCGGTACACATGGTACGACCACAGGTGTATATGAGTATCAGTTGACCCTTGTTATCTCCCAGCAGTTGCAGGCGGAACTGGAAAACCGGGGCTATACGGTCTATATGACACGCACATCCCATGATGTCAATATCAGCAATATGGAGCGTGCGCAGTACGCAACAAGTGTAGGTGGTGAGATTGCAGTTCGCATCCATGCCAATGGGGTGGATAACGCTTCTGTCAGTGGGGCTTTAGCACTAGCACCATCGTCTTCTAATCCTTATATTGCATATTTATCAGACAGTAGTTGGAATCTGAGTAAGTGCATTTTGGATGCCTATTGTGCTGCTACCGGCATGCGAAATCAAGGTGTCAGCACCAGTGATACCATGACGGGCATCAACTGGAGTACAGTTCCGGTTACGATACTGGAGATGGGCTACATGACAAATCCGACAGATGATGTCAACATGGAAGATCCAGCCTATCAGGCACGCATGGTGCAGGGAATCGCAGACGGGATAGACGCGTATTTTGGTTTATGATAAGAATAGGAGAAGCAGGGATGGATCTTTAAAGATCTATCCCTGCTTTTTTATTGCTAACTGTCTTTGTGAAAAAATATACAAAAAAAGTAGGATATCTATACAAATCGTGTTATAATCATTCACGGATAAAATGTAGTAGAAAGGATGGAAAAATGGAAAGAATCAAGAGTTTTACCATAAATCATGATATTTTGATGCCGGGATTTTATATTTCCCGTGTCGATGGCGACATTACCACATACGATATGCGGACCAGACGACCAAATATGGGCAATTATATGTCAGATCTGACCATGCATTCTGTAGAGCATATGTTTGCCACATATATTCGTAATTCCGAGATCGCGGATGATGTGGTCTATTTTGGACCTATGGGATGTCAGACCGGCTTTTATCTGCTGATCCGTAATGCGGATGATAAGCAGGTCTTTGAGATCACCAAAAAGGTCTTGCAGGAGATCCTTGACCATGAAGGACCGGTCTTTGGCGCATCGGCTGTAGAATGTGGAAATTACCGCAATCTTGAACTTGCAGCAGCCAAGGAGGAGTGCAGGACTTATCTGGAAGTTCTGAAAAAGCAGACAAATATGGAATTTACCTATCCACAATAGGAAAACAAGAGAAATGGAGTAAAGGCAATATGAAAATTGGTATTATCGGAGCAATGCAGATCGAAGTTGACAATTTAAAAGCACATATGGAAGATGTGTCAGAGGAAGTTGTCAGTGGTGTTACTTTTACTAAGGGTACGATCGGTGGAAAAGAAGTGATCGCGGCGGTCTGCGGCGTTGGAAAAGTATTTGCAGCCATCTGTGCAGAGGCAATGATCCTGACTTATCATGTGGACTGTGTGATCAACATTGGTGTAGCAGGAACTTTGTGTGATGAACTGGGTGTTATGGATGTTGCCATTGCAAGCCGGGTTGTGCAGCATGACATGAACACATCAGCACTTGGAGATCCGGTTGGACTTTTATCCGGTTTAAATGAAGTATATCTGTCGGCAGACGAAAAGATTTATTCTGTTATTGAAAAATGTGTGGCAGCCAAGGGCATCAATCATAAAGTCGGCACAATAGCAACCGGTGATCTTTTCTTATCAAAGGAAAGCACCAAGAACCATCTGCACGAGCAGTTTGGTGCCATTGCAGGAGAGATGGAAGGCGGAAGTATCGGACAAGTATGTTATGTCAATCAAGTGCCATTTGCTATTTTGCGCAGTATTTCAGATGGAAAAGGCGCAGAAATGGACTATGCTACTTTTGCAGAAAAGGCAGCACAGGTCGGCATTGAAGTGATCCTTGATGTGATCGCAGAACTTGCCTAAGACAAAGATAGCATAGATAGAAATAGAATACGGAGGTAACAACATGAAAGTAGGAATTTTAGGTTATGGTAATCTGGGACGTGGTGTAGAAAGTGCGATCCGTCAGAATGATGACATGGAGTTGACCTGTATCATTACAAGACGAGATCCAAAGTCCATCACACCCGCAACGGAGGGAGTAAAAGTATATTCTGTAGACGAGATCGAAGATTTAAAAGACCAGATCGATGTACTGGTGCTCTGTGGTGGTTCCGCAACAGACCTGCCAAAACAGACACCGGAATATGCAAAGTATTTTAACGTGATCGACAGTTTTGATACACATGCAAGAATCCCGGAACATTTTGCAGCAGTTGATAAAGTGGCAAAAGAAAATGGACATGTGGCATTGATCTCTTGTGGCTGGGATCCAGGCATGTTCTCTTTGATGCGCTTATATGGTGCCAGTGTCTTACCGGAAGGTCAGGACTATACTTTCTGGGGCAAGGGCGTTAGCCAGGGACACTCTGATGCGATCCGCCGTGTTGCAGGTGTAAAAAATGGCAAACAGTACACGATCCCGGTAGAGAGCGCTTTAGAGGCGGTTCGTGCAGGCAAGAATCCGGAACTCTCCACGCGCGAGAAACATACCAGAGAATGTTTTGTCGTACCGGAAGAAGGGGCAGATCTTGCAAAAATCGAAGAAGAGATCAAGACGATGCCAAACTATTTTGCAGATTATGATACCACGGTACATTTTATCACGGAGGAGGAATTTGCAAGAGATCATGCAGGCATCCCACACGGTGGATTTGTCTTCCGCACAGGTGTGACAGGGCTTGAAAAAGAGCACAAGCATGTAATCGAATATAGTTTGAAATTGGATTCCAATCCGGAATTTACATCTTCTGTTATCCTGGCATTTTCCAGAGCCATCTATCGTTTGTCAGAAGAAGGGGTAAGCGGATGTAAGACCGTATTTGATATTGCTCCGGCATATCTGAGCCCACTTTCTGCAGAAGAATTACGTGCACATATGTTATAAGAAGACAATGCAAAACGCCTGACGGTTTATCCGTCAGCGTTTTTATTAAAGGAAAAAATATTAAAAAGATGTGAAATTAGCGAAATAATTTAGAAAAGAACGCCGATAGCATCTGCACAAAATTCTCCTTTTTTGCTATCAACTGATCGCAATAATCATAGCGCTCAGTTTTTACCCACTCAGGAGTAGGAGTACGAAATCCAAGTTCTGACAAACTATCAATGTAACCTACAGTAAGCATACCAAACACCTCCATCGATCTTCCTTCAACTTTTTCGTTGAACCTCTTTTCTGTTTACATCTATATTGTAGCACAAGAAATAGAGAAGACCATGGGTTGAAATCTTGAAAAAAAGCAAGAATTTTGTGACGATAGCACAAAAAGGTGCTATACTATAGCAAGAAGTAGGAAAACGCAGGACAAAAGAGACGATCTTTGGGAGAACACAAATGGGATTTACAGTGGAAGATATGCTGATCATTGCCAGAGACAAGTATAAAATGGAATTGGTGGCAGGGCAAAATGGCTGGGCAAATTCGATCTCCTGGCTGTTGATGGTAGAAGATACGACCATTATGGAGAATTTTAAAGGCAAGGAATTGGCGGTTACCATGGGGGCGGGTTTTCGCACGGAGCAAGATCTGCTTTCCCTCGTGGAGATCTTGGACAGGCATCATGCAGCAGGACTTGTGGTAAATACCGGATATTATGTAAAGGAAATACCGGCAAGTGTGCGCGCCTACTGCAATGCCCATGATCTGCCTTTGCTACAGGTTCCCTGGGTGATCGAGATGTCCGAGATGATCAAGGATCTGACGGTGCGGATCTTTTTGCAGACGGAGACAGATGAACAGATTTCGTCTGCCTTTATCAAATCCATCGAGAGTCCACAGCGCATCGAAGAATATCGTGAAAGATTATCGGCATCCTTTGATGTAGACGGGAAATTTCAAGTCGTGCTCATTACAACGGAGGGCTTGGACAGCATGGATACGCTGGATCGCAAGAGAATTGGCTACCGTTTGCAGATTTATATGGAAAATGTATCACATAATGCGCATTTCTTTTACTACAACGGCTATTTTGCCGTCATCATGAACGAAGTTAGCGAAACGCAGAAAGAAGACATCATACAGGGCTTTCTCATGCGGACGAGACACCGTATGCCGGATAAAACGATTTATTGTGGGGAAGGATCTGCTGTTTTGGATGTGGCAAATGTGCATATTTCCTTCGACAGAGCGGAATATGCCCTAAGATCAGCCATGCAAAGAAAACAGACCTTTTTACAATTTGACAAACTGGGCGTCGAGCGGATCCTGTATTCGGTAACGGATGAACTACTCATGCAGCAGATGGGGAGTCAGACATTACAGCCTCTTTTGGACTATGATGCAGGACATCATGCAGATCTTGTGGAAACACTCTTTTGTTATCTGAAAAATAATGGTAGTGTGAAAGCGGTCGCGGATGAGATGTTCATTCACAAAAATACCATCGTTTACCGTATGAGCAAGATCAAGGAATTGCTGCAGGCTGATCTGGAGTTGGGTGAGGAGCGCATGGCTTATTATCTGGCATGCCTGATCGTGAGAAAAAATCATTGACACTTTCTTTCGTGACTTCAAAGACAGAAAACGAAGAGTTATCAGGAAAAAGGTGAATTTTTATACGAAATGTAGAAAATGTGTACTCGTATTTTATTTGCCTGCGTTATGATATAGAAAACGAAGTGCAGAGGAGGAAAAAAGATGCATGATTTAAAAGATGGCGCTGATATTGTGCAGTTGATCAAAAAGACAAAGGAGTGTGCCGGTGAAGTCATTCTTCATACAGGTGAGGGGGATAAGTTGAACTTAAAATCTACATTATCTCAGTATGTATGTGTGGCAATGGTTGCAAAGCCTGAGATTCTCTTGAGAAGCAGCATTGAATGCTCTGAGGAGGACGCAAAGATTTTGGCTGACTTTGTAGAGGCATAATCAGACACAGTGCATTAGATATCGCCCGGGGCAGAATGAAACTCCCCGGGCGGTATTTTTATGTGCAAATGCATGCTTTTTCATTTAGTGAGAAGTATGCTATAATTCAAAAATATGCTTACACTAGACGAATTTATCAAAGAATTTCATATTATGTTAAATGACCAGCAACTGGCGGCGGTGCAAGCCATAGAAGAACCGACCCTGCTCCTGGCGGTTCCGGGATCGGGCAAGACGACAGTCCTTGTGACCCGCATCGGTTATATGGTCTACTGCAAGGGGATCGCACCGGAAGAAATATTGGTCGTTACCTACAACGTTGCCGCCAAGAGCGACATGCAAAGACGCTGTAAAAAGATGTTTGGTGAGGATTTATCCATGCGCGTGGAATTTCGTACCATCAATGGCATTTGTGCAAAGGCGATTGCCATGTATAGCCGTATGGTAGGGAAGCAGGCATTTGAACTGCTGAGTGATGAGGGAGAAAAGGCGCGGATCCTTGCAGGGATCTATCAGCGGATCGAACACGATTTTCCAAGTGAGAATGACTTGTCAGATCTGGCAACCCGCATCACCTATATCAAGAACCGCATGCTGTCTAAGGAAGAAATTGCCCGTCTGAATGCAGAGTGCGACTATGATCTTGCCAAGATCTATGAGGCATACCGGCGGGAAATGCGCGCACGCAGTCTCATGGATTTTGACGACCAGTTGGTCTATGCCTACACCATGTTTCGCAGTGCCCCGGCACTCTTGGATGCCTTCTGGGATCGTTATTCTTATATCATGGTGGATGAAGCCCAGGATACCTCCAAGATCCAGCATGCCATCATAGAACTTCTGGCAGGCAGGGAGCATCATCTCTTTATGGTAGGGGATGAAGATCAGAGTATCTATGGATTTCGTGCCGCCTATCCGGAGGCACTGCTTTCCTTTGAAGATCGCTATCCGGGGGCGCGTGTCCTTTTGATGGAGACCAATTACCGGTCGGATGCCGGTATTGTCGCGGCGGCGGATGCCTTTATCCGGCAGAATTCACTGCGTCACGAAAAACATATGCGTCCTTGGCACCAGGAGGCAGGCACGATCCGTACGATCGACATAGCCCGCAGAAAAGGGCAGTATGGATATCTGCTCAAAGTGGCACGGAACCTGATGGAAAAGGATGCGGGGGATCAAAAAACGACGGCGGTACTTTATCGCGATAATGAGAGCGCACTGCCTCTGATCGATCTTTTGGAAAAGCAGGAGATCCCTTACCGCATCAAGAATGCTGAGATCTCTTTTTTCTCTCACCGCATTGTAAATGATATCAGAAATATCATCCTCTTTGCCGCAGATACGACCAATGCGGAACTCTTTTTGCAGATTTACTATAAATTACAGTTCTTTATCAAAAAGGCGGATGCGGAAGCCATCTGCGCCCAGGCAAAAAGAGAGGAGATCAGTGTCTTTGATGCGGCACTTTCTTATTATGGCGAGGGCGATTGGACGGCAGGAAAAGTCAAAGCTATGCGCACCCATATGGCAAATATGATGCGGGAGCCCGCAGATAAGGCACTGTTCCGTATCCTAAATCCCATGGGATATCTGACTATGTCGAGCGTTCCGGATTAAAAAATACCAAGACGGAGATCTTACAGATGCTAGCACAGGGAGAAAGATCACCTTTGGCATTGGTAGAACGGCTGGATGCATTGGCAGAGATCCTGCGCAATAAGGAAGATGATAAAGAGGCAAAACTGGTCTTATCCACGATACACTCCAGCAAGGGCTTGGAATATGACACTGTCTATCTTCTGGATGTGGCGGATGGGATCTTCCCGGAGACAGTCCTGACATCTTACCGCAGTGCTGACAAAGAGGAGATTGCGGCGTATGAGGAAGAAAGAAGGCTCTTTTATGTGGGGGTCACGCGGGCAAAAGAAAATCTGATCCTCTTTCATGCAAAGACGAAATCGACTTTTTTAGAGCAGTTTCTGCCGGATCTGCGTGGAAGTGAGGCGGAGGCAGAACATATAGCCAAAAGACCCAATCCAAAGAAAACAAGTCTACAGGCAGATGGACAAAAGGCACTGGCGCGTTTTGCGTCCAGCAGAGAGTCCTATTCCAAGCAGGGCATCGTCCCTACCGTGCATCCGGGCGACATCGTGCTCCATAGCAAATACGGCAGGGGCGAGGTTGGAGCCCTTTTGGAAAAATCAGGAAAGATCCGTGTGTCTTTTGATGGCATCAACAAGACCTTTGCTTACCCCGGGGGCTTTTTGAACGGCAATCTGGTCGTGGAGGAGGACGAACTATAGTATATCAGGAAGGTCGCAGGCACTTTTTCTTCCATAAATTCGGTAAAATTTGCAAAAAGTTCTGCCTGGATCTTCTCTGCAACCGCATATTTATCGGCAAAATGATTACGATCCAATAGAGTAGAGAAATCCTTGAAAAATGTGAAAATAGTGTTATCATAGTTATAGATGACTAATTCGGGGGGAAATGGATTAGGAGCAGCAGGAATATGTGAGATCATGGGCGGTCTTTGGGTGTTCCTGCTGTTTTCGTACTATTTTTACATAAGATGAGGAAGGAAACAAACGGTATCATGGAAAGGTTTGAACCGGAAATCGAGGCATGCGTTGCAGAGGTAAAAGAGAGATTTCCAATGATCTTTACCCCTTTGTATCGGCAGTTTCGCAGATATTGCGAAAAGTTGTTTGAGTATGCGGCGAGAGAACAGTCTGATTATCTCTTCGCGCTTGCGTATTTTTACATGATGGAGTATTATGCCTCGGACAATGACTGTGTCAACGCGATCAGTTGTGGGCATGAGGGTATCAAATACCAGTTGGCAACGCAAGAGTATGAGTTGGTGGCACGGACATACAATGTACTTGGTGTATGCAATTTTGTCATGGGAAATTTTACCAAGGCGGTCGATTATTATTTATCCAGCATTGATTACAGCAAGGAATATCGTTTCGCGCAGATCCATGGGATGGCAGCATCCAATCTGGCAGATCTTTTCCGCTACAACAATGTCTACGAGAGAGCCATGTTCTATTATGCAGAGGCTGAGGAGTACATCATAAAGAGCGGGGAAGCGGAGACCAAGGAAACGACCTTTAATAATATGAACTGCATGCTTTGTAATAAGGGCTACTGCCTTTTAAACATCGGCAAGATCGATGAGGCGACTGAATGCGGTGAGCGCATCATAGACAATATTTACAAGAATCCGGATATTCCTTATGTCCAGTTTGGCGTACACACCTTTTTGGCGACTCTCTATCTGGCGCGTGATGAGCGGAGCAAGGCAGAGTTTCATCTTGGCATGGCGCAAAAGGATTTCCACCAGAGTGATAATTACACGGATTATCTGGATGATATCCGCGCCTATATTCAGGTATATATGGATCTGGAACAGTACGATGAGGTGACAAGGATCCTCAATTATTTCATCAAAAAGTGCGAGCAGGACAATGCGTCTTTCTTTATCTATAGTATGTTTATGGAAAAACGTATTCGTTGTGCCGCTATCCTAAAGGATCAGGTCGGCTATCTGGAATATACCAAGTGTTTTCTGGAAAGTTACTGGGAGCGTGGCATCTACAATCTGGAAGCCGTCGTGCAGGCGGAGAGTGCGCACAATGAGCACAAGCGCATCATGCATATGCAAAAGGAGATCACAGAGCAGAATGAAAAACTCATGATCAAGTCCAACCATGATGCCCTGACTGGACTGCCCAACCGTGCTTATTGGCACAGTTATGCAGAAGATGCGTTGGCAAAGGCGATCCGCAATGGTACGACTTTTGGCGTTGAGATCTTGGATATTGATTTCTTCAAATCGGTCAATGATACTTACGGACATATCGATGGCGATCATTATCTGGTGCATGTGGCAGATGCTCTCAGCAGTCTGGTGCAGGAAAATGAGGATGTATTTGCCGCACGTTACGGCGGGGATGAATTTGTCCTTGTCTATACCGGCAAGACAGACGAGGAGATCTGTCAGATGATGGCACATCTCAAAAGCAACATGGAGCGTATCGCACTGCCGGGCACAAGCCCTGTGGGCGTAGATTATATCACCTTATCGCAAGGATGTTGTCACTGCGTGCCGGAGACAAAGAACCGTTTGTGGGATTATCTGGCAACGGCGGACAAACTCCTGTATCAGGTCAAAAAAGACGGCAAGAATAATTATAAAGTAGGACGTTGGATAACAGAGTAGTTTCTGACAAAAAGAAGGCGATCCCTTATTTGGGATCGCCTTTTGTTAATGTATTATGCAATAATTTGAACCAGTTGGTCGGACCCATGGCAATAGCACTTGCCGGTTTTTTGATATGCAGCGCATGACGACCGGCAGGCTTCCAGGTTGGAAGATGGTCTGTATTTGGATCGCCTGTTTTGGCAAAAGCAACGATATAGGAGATCATTGCCTCAGAGACCTTGGTATCCTCGGCGTCGTAAGGTCGGTGGGATGCGTTCAGGGTTCCAAAGACATAACGAAGGTCGCTGGAATGGAAAGCACCATTATGGTCATTGCCGGGAGCATCAATGTCAAAGTAGTAAAGATAGGCGTGATTTGTCTTGGCATATTTGTGGGAGATATGTCCCATGATGATGGCATACATATCATTATTGGTGTAGCCCAGCATGTAGTCGATCGGCAGAGGGTGATCGATCAGAGTATCCACAGGTGCGCTGATCAGATAGCCGTCCACGACCGGCATGGTGTTGTAGGTGTTGTCCTTGCGACGGGATTTCAGTTCCTCGATCGCGGTAAAGATGGTCTTGGTATCTAAGACTTTTAGTTCATCTAAGGTTGAAACACCGGCGGTCGCCATCAGATCTTCCCAGTATTCATGGGTGTTTTCCGATGGGCGTGGCAGGGCAAATTTCGGGAACATGCCGCCACCGGATAACATGATGGCACGCTGGTAAAGTCCCTGGCATTTTGGACTGAGGCTTAAGTACTGGATGGAAATAGCACCGGCACTCTGTCCCATGACAGTGATGTTGTTGGCATTGCCTTGTAATCAGCGATGTTTGCCTTGATCCATTGCAGGGCGGTGAACTGATCGTCGAGTCCAAAGTTGCCGTCACGTCCGTATTTTTCCCGGATGTCCGGATGCGTCAGATAACCGAAGATGCTGACACGGTAGTGGATCGATACAAAAACAATGCCGCGTCTGGCATAGGCAGCACCGTCGATCGCACTGTCATAATTGGCACCGGAATCAAAGCCGCCTCCGTGGATAAAGACCAGTACCGGGAAAGGTCCGTCGCCGGCAGGGGAAAAGATGTTGAGGTTCAGGCAATCCTCGTCATAGTGGAAGGTCTGCCCCTGACGGAATTCATTGTGATAGAAAAGCCGTTCCGGGATTTCTAAATGTTCGTAAAAAGTGCGGTTCTGCGGACATACATTGCCGTAATGGGTGGCATCGTAAACGTCGTCCCAGTGTTCTACCGGCTCGGCATAGGCAAAACGCTCGGCGCTTGCGTAGCGGATACCAAGGTATTTATCGTAGCCGTCGCAGTGGATGCCACGGATCTGACCGCATTTGGTCTGGGTTGTGATAAAGTTCTCCATAATCGTCTCCTTATTTATACTCCTAAATTTGGATCTGTCTGTATTCTAGCACGAAAAGCCCAGTGTGGACAGGATTTTTTAAAAGAATTAAAAAATGTTAAAAAATTGCACAAAGTAACTTGCCATATGGAAAGAAACGTAGTAAAATGTAATAAATTAAATGAGTTAAATAATACAACTCGCGACATTATATTATTACAAAAAAGGAGAGTTATAATGGGGGAACAAAAAACACATGGTCTGACGACCAAGGAGAAAATGGCATATGCCTGCGGTGACTTTGGCGGGGTTTTGACTTTTTCTCTGATTTCATCTTTTTTAACAATGTTTTATACGGATTGCCTACATATTCCGTTGGCACAGATTACCATTCTGATGTTTGTGGCAAGAATTTGGGATGCAATCAATGATCCACTCTGGGGGGGCTTTATCGATTCCAGAAAGCCGACAAAGTGGGGGCGCTTCCGTCCTTATGTTATGTGGGCATCCATCCCACTGGCAGTAGCAGCGGTACTGATGTTTGTCAAGATTCCCGGACTGACGACCAACCAGTATCTGATCTACGCATATGTGACTTACATCTTATATGGTATGATGTACACAGGTGTCAACATCCCTTACGGATCTTTGGCATCCGTTATGACCGATGATCCGATGGAGCGTTCGTCTCTTTCTGTATGGCGTTCCGTAGGTGCAGGATTTGGTAATATCCCATCCATGATCTTACTGCCGCTTTTGGTATATTCTACTGTGATCGGTGCAGATGGTACCGAAACAAAGGTCTTAGATCCGACCAAGTTAGGATTTGCCGTACTTTGTATCGCAGTGGTATCTATTGGTATTTACAGCCTACATTTTAGAAATGTAAAGGAACGTATCACAGTTCCGCCAAAGCAGAAGCAGGAAGGTATGCATGTATTCCGTACCGTTGGGGATCTTTTTAAGAACCCGCCGTTCATTTTTCTGTGTCTGGTATCCATGCTTTTGATCGCATTCCAGATGTACACACAGACGACTTACAACTACCTCTTCCTGAACTTCTATGAGAAGCCGGGACTTTACAGTTTTGTGACCGTTTGTACTTATGTACCGATGGCATTGTTCTTACCGATCATTGGTAAGTTAGTCCGCAAGTTTGGTAAAAAGGAGATCTGTGCATTTGGTCTTGCTTTTGCCGCTGTTGTAAACTTTATCATGTATTTCCTCAAGTTTACACCGATGGTAAACAACCCATATGTCTTTATGATCCTCTTATTCTTCTCAGGCGCAGGACAGACATTCCTGACACTGGAAGTATGGGCATTGGTTATGGATGTTATCGATTACCATGAACTTCTTTCCGGCAGACGTGAAGAAGGTACATCTTATGCATTGTATTCTTTCACCAGAAAGTTAGGTCAGACCTTAGCAGGTGTTGGTGTACCGATCTTACTTGCAGTGATCGGCTACAATGTAGATGCAAGCAAGCAGTCAGCAGAAGTTGTTGCAAAATTATATGATATGGCAACACTGGTTCCGGCGATCGTGCTTTTGGTTATGTTCTTATTACTGACATTTGGCTATAAACTTTCAAAAGAAAAACTGGTTGATGTCTACGCAGAACTTGCAAAGCGCAGAGAGCAGGAAAATTAATAAATCTTTTTTGAGGGGCAGTCCCGAGTGAGGTATCTCACTCGGGACTTTTTGAGTGTAGAAGGGAAAGCGAGGAAGGGGGAGGCATTAGCCGGTCTGCCCCTATCCCCTCCCCCCTTCCTCGCTTTCCTTACCGCCATATTTATGCCATCGACTTGACAGCCTCATCTCCTTTGGTTATACTAGCACGAGTAATACACAAAATATCAAAAGTGAGGTATAAATACCATGATTAAGATAATTACAGATTCCGGATCGGATATTTTACAGGAAGAATGTGACAAGGTGCGGGTCCTTCCATTACATGTTTCTTTCGGAGAAGAACATTACCGTGATGGCGTTGATCTTTTACACGAGACCTTTTATGAAAAACTGATCGAGACTGATGTTTTGCCAAAGACCAGCCAGATCAGTCCTTATGAATTTATGGAGGCTTATCGGCAGGAACTGGATGCTGATGCATCGGCAGGAGAGGGGCAGATGAGCGACAAGCAGATCCTTGTTATCACGCTTTCCTCCAGGTTATCCGGTACTTACCAGAGCGCCTGTATCGCGGCAGAGGAATTTGAAGGTCAGGTCTATGTCGTAGACAGTGAAAACGTCACGGTGGGACAAAAATGCCTTGTCATGCGTGCGGTAGAACTGGTCGAGGCTGATTATGGGATAGATGAGATCGTAGGGATTTTGGAGGAGGAAAAGAAACAGATCCAACTGATCGCATTATTGGATACACTGGAATACCTGAAAAAGGGTGGACGGATCTCGGCAGCATCTGCTGCACTTGGTAATGCATTATCGATCAAGCCGGTTGTGGGAGTAGGTGCAGGAGAAATCCTTGTACTTGGAAAAGCGCACGGATCAAAGAATGGAAAGAACCTGCTGATGCAGCGGACCAAGCAGGCGGGAGGAATTGATTTTTCACGTCCTTTTTATTTAGGATATACCGGGCTTTCGGATAAGTTGATCTGCAAGTATATCGAGGATAGTCGTATGCTTTGGGAAAAGGCACACACAAAAGAGGAATTGCCGATCGTTTCCGTCGGGGCGGCGATCGGTACCCATGTAGGACCGGGAGCGATCGCGCTGGCATTTTTCGCACCGCAATAAAAAAGAATGTGCCAAAGCACATTCTTTTTATACATAATTTTTACGCCTCGGTATGGGCTTCCATATTCTTTGGCAAAACAAGATTTAAAATGATGGAAACGATAAATACGACGGCAACGCAGTTTTCTGCAAACACGGTCTGGATGATCTGCGGGAAAATAGCAAAGATTTCCGGTACCTGTGTAAAGCCGATGCCGACACTGAGTGAGAGTGCGGCGATCGTGATATTTCGCTGTGTAAAACCGGCTTTGCCCATCATTTGCAGACCGCTGATGACAATGTTACCAAACATCATCAGGGTACAACCGCCAAGTACGGCATCTGGCAGTGTGGCAAGCACAGAACCAAAGATCGGGAAGATACCGGCAAGGATCATGATCACAGCACCGGTAGCAATGGCAAAGCGGTTGACAACTTTTGTCATAGCGACCAGACCAACGTTCTGGCTGAAAGATGTGATTGGCATACAGCCGAAAAGACCGGAGAGTGCACTGATGAACCCGTCGCAGGCGATGGAGCCGGAGGTCTCTTTTAAAGTGGCTTCGCGGTTCAGACCGGAAGCGGCAAGTGCGGAGGTATCGCCGATCGTCTCGGTAGCGGACACCAAAAAGATCAGGGTCGTTGAAATAATGGCGTTGATATTAAACTCCGGTTTGAATGGCATGAGTGACGGGAAAGCAATGATCGCTGTGTTCTGCAGAGAAGAAAAATCAACTGCTCCCATAGCAATGGCAATCAGATAACCAACCACAAGTCCGAACAAAACAGATAACTGTTTGAAATAAGATTTTGCAAAAATATTAAATAGGATACAACATAAAAGTGTGATGCTTCCTAAGATCCAGTTTGTAGCGGAACCGAATGTTTCGCTGCCACTGCCACCGCCGAAAGAAGATGCTCCGACAGAAAGCAGGGAAAAGCCGATAGCGGTCACGACGGTCGAAGATACGATCGGTGTGATCAGTTTGATCCAGTATTTTGCCAGCAGTCCGAGAATACCTTCGATGATACCGCCGACAATGACGGCTCCGACAATGGCATTATAGCCATAGGCGACGCCAGATAGGTAAAGACAGAAACAAAGGTAAAACTGATCCCCATGACGATCGGAAGACCGGATCCAACCTTGTGGAAGATCGGGAACAACTGGATCAGTGTACCAATACCGGCGATCAGCATGGCTGACTGGATGAGCATGGCGGTATCCTGGGAAGAAAGTCCGCTGGCTCCGGCAACGATAAAGATCGGTGCGATATTGGATACAAACATGGCAAGAATGTGTTGCAGACCAAATGGTACTGCCTGCTTTACGGAAATCTTGCCATCAAGATGGTATAAATTTTCAATAGACGGGGTTTCTTTTGTAGATGTCATTTCTTATTATATATGGAACAATTCCATACAAGTCCTTTCTCTTAGTGTATTTGTCTGCTTATCCTACTGCTGACGAAAGACGATCTCTCCGCTTGTAGCGTCCATGCTCTCCACGATGGCGAGGGATTCCAGATGGAAACCGAGATTGCGAATGATGCGTCCGCCGTTCTGGAAGCCCTTTTCAACAGCGATACCGATGCCTTCTACGGTTCCGCCGGCTTCGTTGACAATGGAGATGAGTCCCTGCAGGGCACAGCCATTTGCCAAAAAGTCGTCGATGATCAGCACATGGTCATCCGGTCCCAAAAACTTGCGGGAAACAATGACGTTGTTCTTACATTTATGTGTGAAAGATTCGACCTCTGCCTTATAGACGTCGCCGTCGATGTTGATGCTCTTGGATTTTTTCGCAAATACGACCGGTACGTTAAAATGTCTTGCAACAATACAGGCGATACCGATACCGGATGCCTCGATGGTCACGATCTTATTGATATTTGCGTCGGCAAAGCGTTTCTTGAATTCAGCACCCATTTCATCAAAGAGGGCAATGTCCATCTGGTGATTCAAAAAACTGTCAACCTTTAGGACATTGCCTTCTTTTACAATTCCGTCTTTCACGATTCGTTCTTCTAAAAAGTTCATGATATCTTTTGTTCCTCCTGTTATGAACATTTTACAATTTTTTTGCTAAAAACAGACTATCAAAAAAAAGAGGAAAAAACAATCATTTTACAAAAATGCCTTCAACTGATTGCGCAGTTCTTCCTCGGCAGAAATGATCTTGCGGCAAAGATCTTTGATCTCGTCCCCGGCGCGTTCATATTCGTTCAAATATTTGCGCAGGGACTTGATGCCCATGTCACAACCGTCTGTGAGCAGGTCGGCGATGGTGGTGTCCTCGGCATCCAGTGCAATCTTGAGATTGGTGGAAAGGTAGGACATGCCGGAGAGGAGGGGATTCGGCGCGTCGCTTTCCTGCCCGTATTTTTGCAAGAGGGACTGTATTTTATCCTTCAGGTTCTCATGCGTATTTCTGCTTTTTTCTAAGACGGAGCGAAACTGGTCGTCACTGATCTTATCTGCCACCTGATGCATGGCAGAAAGCCCCATCTGTATGCCTTTGTCACATTCATGTAAGAGTTCGATGCTATCCTGTGAAATATTTTCTTGATCCATTTGATTATCCTCCAAAAAAATCTGTGATTTGTGTTATACTAAGACTACATATGGTTAATTTGTTACCAATGATGGAAAATTATACATGATAGCTCGCGCAAGTTGGGACAGGATGCGCGCAAATATAGAAATGAAAGGGAATAAGATGCAATATACAACAGTGCTTTTTGATCTGGACGGCACGCTGACAGAGTCGGCACCGGGGATTGTCAATTCGGCGGCGCATGCCTTGGAAAAATTTGGAATACATGTAGAAGACAAAAATGACCTTTTGTGCTTCGTGGGACCACCATTGATCGAGTCTTTTCAGAAATATTATGGATTAGATGAGGTGCAGGCAGTTCAGGCTGTTTCCTATTATAGAGAGTATTACAGCACCAAGGGCTTGTTTGAAAACAAACTGATCGACGGCATACCGGAACTTCTGCTTACCTTAAAAAGTGCAGGAAAGCAGTTACTGGTTGCGACAAGCAAGCCGGAGTTCTTTAGTGAGCAGATCATATCCCATTATGGGATACGTCCGTATTTTACCTATGTTGCGGGGGCAACGATGGATGAGACCAGAACGGCAAAGAGCGAAGTGATCGCCTATGCGATGGAGCAGATCCCGGGTGTGGCAAAGGGAAATATCGTCATGGTCGGAGACAGACATCATGATGTTGACGGAGCGATCGCCAATGGACTGGACAGCATTGGGGTGACCTTTGGCTATGGAGACCGGGCAGAACTTGCAGATGCAGGTGCCACCTATATCGTGGATTCCGTCGCAGAACTTCAGAATCTGCTCTTGCAAAATTCGTGGGATTTAAGTATAGTTAAGCATATGGAAACGAAATTATAGGATTTAGTTTCTTGTTGGCAATCATAAAGTAATCTAATTTACCCAATACACGTCAAAATACATTGTTATCTAAGCAATAAAAAGGAGGAGGAATAAATATGTTACAAGAAAGTATTAAAAAGTTGGTACAATACGGCATCAACACAGGATTGACCCCGGAGTGCGAGCGCATTTACACGACCAACCTGCTTTTGGATGTCATGAAGGAGGATGAGTACACGGATCCGGATTGTGATCTGTCTGACATTGTATTGGAGGATGTCTTAAAAGATCTTCTGGATGCGGCAGTAGAAAAGGGACTGATCGAGGATAGCGTTGTTTACCGCGACCTTTTTGATACACGTCTGATGAATTGTCTGATGCCACGTCCGGCGACTGTGCAGGCAAAATTTGCCGAAGAATACAAAAAGTCACCACAGGCAGCCACCGACTATTTCTTTAAACTCAGCCAGGACAGTGATTATATCCGTCGTTACCGTGTAAAGAAAGATAAGAAGTGGACCGTGGATACCAAGTACGGCACTCTGGATATCACCATCAATCTTTCCAAGCCGGAAAAGGATCCAAAGCGATCGCGGCAGCTAAGAATGCCAAGCAGTCTGCTTATCCCAAGTGCCTGCTTTGCATAGAAAATGAGGGATATGCAGGACGCGCCAATCATCCTGCCAGAGAGAACCACCGTATCATCCCGCTGACTATGAACGGCAGCAGATGGGGATTCCAGTATTCTCCATACGTGTATTACAATGAGCACTGCATCGTTTTCAACGGTCAGCATACACCGATGAAGATCGAGCGTGCGACTTTTGTGAAATTGTTTGATTTTGTAAAGACATTTCCACATTACTTCTTGGGCTCCAATGCAGACCTGCCGATCGTAGGCGGATCCATTCTCAGCCATGACCATTTCCAGGGCGGTCACTATACCTTTGCTATGGAAAAGGCACCGATCATTGAAGAATTTATGGTAAAAGGTTTTGAAGATGTCAAGGCAGGCATTGTGAAATGGCCGCTTTCCGTGATCCGGCTTTCCTGCAAGGATGAAAAGCGTATCATTGATCTGGCAGATCATATCTTGGGATGCTGGAGAACTTATACTGACGAAGATGCTTTCATTTTTGCCGAGACTGACGGAGAGTTACATAATACGATCACACCGATCGCCAGAAAACGCGGTGATATGTTTGAACTGGATCTGGCTCTGCGCAATAACATTACGACAGAGGAACATCCGCTTGGGGTTTATCATCCTCATGCCAAGTTGCACCATATCAAAAAGGAAAATATCGGTCTGATCGAAGTCATGGGTCTTGCTGTACTTCCTTCCCGTCTGAAAGGGGAGATGGAAGCCCTTGCGGATGCGATCGTAAATGGTAAGGATATCCGTGCAGATGAGACCTTGAAAAAGCATGCAGACTGGGTAGATGAATTTACTGCCGCATATGAGAAGCAGGGCATTAATATTGATGCGACCAATGTTGATGGCATTTTGGAACAGGAAGTTGGCAAGGTCTTCTGTCAGGTTCTGGAAGATGCCGGTGTCTTCAAATGTGATGAAAAAGGACTGGAAGAATTCCGTAGATTTATTGCTGTTCTTTAGGATAGAGTGAGGGACACTCCTTGTGGCAAAGGGAACGTCCCTCACGCACTTTTTACGCACAAAAATAGACCTGGCGATCTGCCGGGTCTTCTTAGGTTTATCAGATGAACGGCTTGCGCCGATTGTTTTCTAAAGTAGGTGCTTTTGGTAAATTACATATTACCAAAAGCATACTTGAAGAATGATACTGCATCTTCGCCGTTCTTTTCCTGTGCCTCTACATACTTATTGTAATTGTAAACTACATATCCAAGACTATTTGAGAATTCCATAATTCATATCTCCTTTCAAATCATGCTTTTAAAATTGAATCAAATCATACTGTAACTTTTCGTATCTCTTAGAACTGTCCTAAAGCAAATTTTAAGAGTGAAACTGGCTTCTGACCATTTGCGCTTGTTTTGTTAGCGTATGTGTTGTACTGGCTGAACAATTCACCGAATGCATCAAATTCGTTATACATATCTTTTCTCTCCTTTCGTTTTTTCTTTTTCAAAGGTGCTTTCCTTTGATGACCTTACTATAGCACCGCCTATAGGTAATGTCAACAAAAACTTTATGTTAAAATTGTGTAATGTGCATAAAAATAGGAGCGTTTACAAGCAAAATAACAAGTGGAGGAAAAATCACTGTGGTAAAAATACACAATATAGTAGTATATAAATTGTGCATAAACACAATAATAGATACGAAAACCGGAAAGGCTGTGAAAAAGAAAACGAGGAATTCGTACATTTTGCATAAAAATTTATTCTTTGAAATAATTGCCAAAAAAGGGGCGTTAAATTTGTAATATATGCTATGTTGCGGCAGGAGCAGACCGGTGTTACAATATAGGAAACGAAGAAACTGATTTTAGTTTTCTGGTTTCCTAAAGAGGAAAAGGGAGGACGCGGGATGGAGAAACGTATTATAGAAGGCGCTTTACATATTGTAGAAAAGCAGGGGGTCAAATTTACCATGGACGAGTTGGCATCGGAACTCGGCATGAGCAAGAAAACGATCTATACCGTTTTTCGAGACAAGAACGAACTTTTGATAGCAATGGTCGATTACGTCTTTGATTATATTAAGGAAAGCGAAGCTTTGGTCATGGAGGATAAGCACTTATCCCTCTTACAGAAGATTCGCAAGATCTTAGGTGTGATGCCGGAGAATTATACGGATTTTGATTTCACCCAGTTTTATGTTTTGCGGGATAAGCACCCGGAAGTCTATGAACGCGTCAGACAGCGTTTGGAGAGCGGATGGGAGATGACCAACCGCCTATTGGAACAAGGCGTAGAGGAAGGCTTGATCCGTTCGGTCGATTTCCGGGTTTTCCAGTTGGTATTTGAGTCTGCGGTAGAGCGCTTCATTATGGGAGACGAACTTGAACGCGAGGAAATCGACTACATGCAGGCATTAGAAGAACTTGTGACCATTATGGTTGATGGAATTGTGGTACACAGATAGAAAGAGGATGGCAAATATGAAAGATCGCATCTATTTGATGAGGGATTGGTTTTTTACCGAAGAATTTACAGAAGACATGATCGTCGATACCATGGATGTTTCCCTGGCACAGACCGTTTCTCTGCCACACACCTGTAAGGAAACACCTTATCATTATTTTGATGAGCATACCTATCAGATGGTATCCTGCTATCAAAAGATCTTATACGCACCGGAAGGCTGGCAGGGCAAACGCCTGCTTTTGACTTTTGAGGCGGTAGGACATGAGGCAGAGGTTTATGTCAATGGCAAAAAGATGGCAGAACACCATTGTGGCTACACCGCCTTTACGATCGATATATCAGAAGCCTTGCATTATGGTGCCGACAATCTTTTGACGGTGCGGGTAGACTCCAATGAGACATTGGATCAGCCGCCGTTTGGATTTGTGATCGACTATATGACCTATGGCGGTATTTATCGTGACGTTTATCTGGAAGTAAAGAATTCTATTTATATAGAAGATATTTTCTTAAAACCAAAGTTTGCAGAGACTGTAACGACCAAGGGTATGGATGCCAAGGCAATCGCACAGATGCAGGTATCCGGTATCTTGGCATCGGAAGTTACTTACTCGGTCAAAGCACAGGAAGCGATCAGTGCCGGTCAGGTCGGTATCCGTCAGATCGTGGATGATCAGGTCGTTTTGGAAGCCCCGATCGCAACGACATCCTTTAGCACACCAGTTGCGGATGTCATGCTCTGGGATATTGAAAGCCCAAGGGTCTATGAGGTGACCACCCAGTTGCTCTACCAGGGACAGGTCGTGGATGAAAAGAGGGTGACGGTCGGATTTCGGGAAGCCCTGTTTCGAAAAGACGGCTTTTACCTAAATGGCAGAAAGGTCAGGATCCGTGGTCTCAACCGCCACCAGTCTTATGCCTATGTCGGATATGCTATGCCGGAATCCATGCAGCGGCTGGATGCCAAGATTTTAAAGGAAGAACTTGCCGTCAATGCCGTGCGTACATCACACTATCCGCAGTCGCACTACTTTATGGATGCCTGCGACAGACTGGGACTTTTAGTCTTTACGGAAATGCCGGGCTGGCAGCATATCGGTGGTCAGGCTTGGCAGGATCAGGCAGTGGAAAATATCAAAGACATGATCGTGCAGTATCGCAATCATCCGTCCATTATCCTTTGGGGCGTGCGCATCAACGAGTCGCAGGACAATGATGCTTTTTACGAGAGAACCAATGCCACGGCACATGCCTTGGATGATACGAGACAGACCGGCGGTGTCCGTGCTATGAAAAAGAGTCATCTTCTGGAAGACGTTTACACCTACAACGATTTTGTCCACAGTGGTGCCAATGCCGGTTGTGAACCAAAGGAAAAGGTCACTTCCGATGTAGAAAAGCCTTATCTGATCACAGAGTACAACGGACACATGTATCCGACCAAGATGTTTGATTGGGAAGAACACAGACGCGAGCATATGATCCGCCATGCAAATGTCCTCGATGCTGTTGCAGGACAGGAAGATATCGCAGGTTCCTTTGGCTGGTGCATGTTTGACTACAACACCCACAAGGACTTTGGCAGCGGAGACCGCATTTGTTATCACGGTGTTTTGGATATGTTCCGAAATCCAAAACCGGCAGCTGCTGTTTATGCAAGCCAAGAAGACAGGAATCCGGTCTTGGAACTGTCATCGACTATGGATATCGGCGAGCATCCGGCTTGTAACCGGGGCGATACCTATCTGATATCCAATGCAGACAGTGTACGGATGTATAAGAACAACATCCTGATCAAGGAATACAAACAGAGTGATTCTAAGTATCAGAATTTAAAACATGGACCGATCCTGATCAATGATTATGTGGGGGATGCCATTGCAAAAGAAGAAGGCTATTCCAAGAGACAGGCAAAGATCGTCAAGGATTGTATGAACCATGTGGCAATGCATGGTATGCAGATCACACCAAAACTTGTCTGGAATGCTTTTCAGTTGATTTGTATCTACCATATGAACCCAAACGATGCGGTAGGTCTTTACAATAAATATGTAGGCGATTGGGGAGGCGAGTCCAAGCAGTATCGCTTTGACGCGATCAAGGATGGCAAGGTTGTCCGTTCCCTGATCAAGACACCGATGAAAAAAGCATCTTTGGCGGTTAGCCTGTCGGCAACGACACTGGTGGAAGATATTACCTATGATGTCATAGAGGCGCGCGTGCGAGCCGTTGATGAATATGGCAATCAACTTTATTATATGCAGGAATCACTTTCTGTCATAATAAGCGGTCCGGTCGAACTGATCGGTCCAAATGCAGTGCCACTTCGCGGAGGAGCCACAGGGCTTTATATAAAATCCATGGGGGAGCCGGGAGAAGCATCTGTCACGATAGCGTGTGCAGGCTTGGATCCGGTCACGATCAAATTAGAAGTGCAAAGCACAAGGAGGATAATTAATATGGAAGAAAAATCAAAAGTAATCTTTGGCAATGTCATGAGCGACAAGGTTTACAAGAGCGCTGTCAAATCTAAGAAAAAGTTTATCAAGAAGTTTGGAGATGACTCTAATGTAGATTACCCAATCTACATTCAGAAGAATGAGCATATCGGCGATTCACTTGGTGTCTATGACATCCTTTTAAAAGAGGGGGACAGCCCTGAAGAATTTGATCATGAAAAGGGTATCATTGTTGGGAATATCCGTATGGGATTCGGCCATTACCGTATTTCTATGGCAATGGCATCCGCTGCAAAAGCTATGGGATATATCCCGTACTGGATGGATCTCAACGGCTATCCACAGACCACCTGTACCAAGGTGATCAGTGCACAGAACGATCTCTATTCTTTGGGATCACGTCTTTCAAAAAATGCACTCTTTAACAAACTGGTCTGGGAGCCGACCAACTATGAGACCTTCCGTCAGTTGAAGTACAATGCATCCGATCAGAAGAATGCAGAACTGATGGCTCCGGTTTACCGCAATGTGCCAAAGGATATCCCGGTGATCGGTACACACGTATGGCCGGCACAGGCAGCCATTCATGCAGGCATGAAAAACGTTGTCAATGCCATTCCTGACAACTGGCCAATGGCACTGCATTTCGCAGAGGGAAGTGTACATACCATCCAGTGTAAAAATGCTTACATGGGCTACCTTATCTGTAACGGCATGAACGGCGATGAGGTCTGCAAGGAGATGCCAAATGAAGATCTGGTCTACACCGGACATTATATCGATCATGAACTGGTATCGAATATCGAGGCAGATTGCGATGCGAGAATGGCAAGAAAGGCAAAGGGAGCACCAATGCGTTTCCTTCTTACCATCGGTGGTGCAGGCGCACAGAAAGAGATCTTTGCAGCCATTATCAAATATCTGCTTCCGATGATCAAGGACAACAAGGCAGCCCTTTATGTCAATGTCGGAGATTACAAGAATGTCTGGGATGATCTTTCCAAGGATATCCCGGAAATGGCAGGCGTGGCAACCGAGCACTTTAATGAGTTTGAGGCAACAACAAAGTTTGCAGAAGAGGCACTGACCGGTGAGGTGACAGGCATCCATGCTTTCTATCATGAAAACATTTTTGAAGCCGTATATTGCACCAACCTTTTGATGCGCAGTGCGGATGTGCTTGTGACAAAGCCAAGTGAACTTGCTTTTTATCCGGTGCCAAAACTTTTTATCAAGCGTGTCGGAAAGCATGAAATGTGGGGAGCTATCCATTCTGCAGAGATGGGTGACGGAACACTCGAATGTCGCGATATCCCACATACTTTGCAGATGATCGACATCTTTATGAAGGATGACAAACTGCTGGGAGAAATGTGCGACAGTATCAGGTTGAACAAGTCCGTTGGTCTTTATGACGGTGCATATAAAGTAGTAGAGATCGCTATGGGCTTAAAAGAGAAGAATAAATAATCAAAGGGGTTTTTAAGGAGGTTTTCTAAAATGGAAGAAAAGAAGAACTTGAATGGCAAAGAGAAATTTGCTTACGGTATCGGTGCCGTTGGAAAAGACATGGTCTATATGCTGTCCGCGGCTTATATCCTTTATTACTATCAGGATATCATGGGCGTAAGTGCCATTGCCATGGGTATCATTTTGCTGGTGGCTCGTGTGTTTGATGCCTTTAACGATCCGATCATGGGCGTTATCGTTGCAAAGACCAAAACAAAATGGGGCAAATTCCGTCCGTGGCTGATGATCGGAACCCTTACCAATGCCATCATGCTATATCTGATGTTTGCAGCACCGCCTGCATTGAATGGTGGTGGACTCGTAGCATATGCAGCCGTTACATATATCTTATGGGGAATGACATACACCATGATGGATATTCCTTACTGGTCTATGATCCCAGCTTTCACCGAAGCAGGAAAGGAACGTGAAGGTTTATCAGCACTCGCAAGATCTTGCGCCGGTGTTGGTTCCGCATTGATCTCTATCGTGACGGTTATGGCAGTATCTGCCCTTGGTCATGCTTTTGGTACAGATGCAAATTATGAGCAGGTAGGTTACAAGTACATGGCACTTATCGTTGCAGTCCTGTTTGTTGTATTCATCACGATTACCTGTGTGACGATCAAGGAAAAGTCCTCTGTAGAAATGCAGTCCGCATCTGTTAAAGATATGTTCAAGGCTCTGATCCAGAACGATCAGGCAATGACCGTCGTTGTTGCGATCGTTATGATCAACACGGCACTTTACATTACCCAGAATCTTTTGATCTACTTCTTTAAGTATGATTTCAGCCCGGCAAACTGGGAAGCAAACTATACATTGTTCAATACCTGTGGTGGAGCATTCCAGATCCTGGCAATGATGATCCTCTTCCCATTGTTCCGTAAGTTCATGAACACAATGAAGATCTTTACACTGAGTTTTGCTATGGCACTTGCAGGTTACGTGATCATCCTTGGAATTTCTGCAAGCGGATCCAGCAACGTATATCTGTTACTGATCCCGGCATTCCTTATCATGGCTGCCATCGGTATGTTGAATGTCATTATCACGATCTTCCTTGCAAACACAGTGGATTACGGTGAGTTAAAGAATGATCGTAGAGATGAATCCGTTATCTTTTCTATGCAGACATTCGTTGTAAAATTAGCATCCGGTCTGTCAGCATTGGTAGCATCTATCGTTCTTGCCGTATTTAACATCAAGAAGAATGAAACCGGTACACTGACACAACTTGCCAGCGGTCAGAGAGTAGGACTCCGTGGCTGTATGACCCTGCTTCCGATCGTTGTTCTGATCATCGGTTATATCGTATATAAGAAGAATTACAAGTTGACCGATGAGAAACTGGAAGAGATCACCCAGGAATTAGAGGCGAAAAAGCAGGCATAAAACGAAAAAGAAAATAATTAATTTTTTGCAATCCGAGCGGCTTTCCTATTATAATGATAGGAGAGTCGTTTTGGACTAAAAGGATTAGGAGGTAGGAGAACTATGATAGAAATTCGGGATGGTTTTTATGCCCTGCACACCCTGCATACGACCTATGCCTTTCGTGTGATGGAGACAGGACAGTTAGAACATTTGTATTATGGCAGAAAGATTTCCTTGGGGGATGGCAGCAGCCTTGTAGAAAAGCATGCCTTTGCTCCGGGAAATACGATTGCCTACGATCAGGAACACTTGAATTTTACACTGGAAGATATGTGCCTGGAAGTTTCCGGCTACGGCAAGGGCGATATCCGCGAACCTTTTGTTGAGGTGATCTGTGACAATGGCAGTTCTACAACGGATTTTGTCTTTGTAGATGCGGCAGAAAAGAAGGGGAAAGCGGCACTTGAGACCCTGCCGAGTACCTATGACGTTTCCAAAGAAGCGGAACAACTCGTGGTGCATCTGCGCGATAAGAACGAGGGCTTTTTGCTGGAACTGGTCTATAGCGTATTTCCAAAGGAAGATGTCATCACGCGTTCCGCCAAGTTCATCAATAAATCAGATAAGCCGGTACGCCTGACGCGTCTTATGAGTATGCAGTTAGACCTCAACCGGTCCGGTTATGTCGTCACCTCTTTCCATGGCGGCTGGACAAAGGAGATGAACCGCTATGATACGACCGTCAATATCGGTAAGTTCGTCAATGCGTCCTATACGGGATCTTCTTCTAACCGCTGCAATCCCTTTATCATGGTAAGCGAGCCGGATACGTCAGAGACCATGGGCGATTGCTATGGATTTAACCTGGTTTACAGTGGAAACCACTATGAGGCTGTCGAGGTCAACAGTTTTGAAAAGACCCGTATCGTTACCGGTATCAATCCGACCAACTTTGCCTTTTTGCTGGCACCGGGAGAGTCTTTTGAGTCACCTGAGGCGGTCATGACATTTTCACACGAGGGATTTTCCGGCGTGAGCGCGCATATGCATCCTTTTGTCAGAGAGCATGTGGTAAGAGGAAGTTGGCAGCACAAGGAACGTCCGGTACTGCTCAACAGTTGGGAGGCTTCTTATTTTGATATTTCAGAGTCCAGTTTGCTTCGTCTGGCAAAGATGGGAAAAGACGTTGGCGTGGAACTCTTTGTCATGGATGACGGCTGGTTCGGCGAGCGTAACAACGATACACGTGCCCTGGGTGATTGGACACCAAATACCAAGAAACTGCCAAATGGTGTGGCAGGACTTTGCAAAAAGGTAAATGATCTGGGACTGGCTTTCGGTATCTGGATCGAGCCGGAAATGGTCAACACGGATAGCGACCTTTACCGTGCACACCCGGAGTGGAGCATGGAGATCCCGGGCAAGGACCATTCCGAAGGACGTAATCAGCGTGTACTTGATTTTGCCAATCCGACAGTGTAGATCATATGATCGAGCAGATGAAGCAGGTGATCGGTTCTGCAAATATCGCTTATGTAAAATGGGATATGAACCGTATTATCTCGGATTATTATTCGCAGTATCTGCCGAAGGACAGACAGCAGGAAGTAGCACATCGCTATATTCAGGGCGTCTATCGTCTGGCAAAAGAACTGACACAGGCATTCCCGGAGGTCCTGTTTGAGGGTTGTGCAGCAGGCGGCAACCGTTTTGATCTGGGGATGCTCTGCTATTTCCCACAGATCTGGGCGAGTGACAATACGGATGCCGTATGCCGTCTGAACATCCAGAATGGCTATTCCTATGGCTATCCGATGTCCTGTGTATCTGCCCATGTATCGGCATGTCCGAACCATCAGACCCTGCGTGTGACACCGCTGGAATCTCGTTTTGCAGTGGCATCCTTTGGGGTACTGGGCTACGAGTGCAATCTGTGTGATATGTCAAAAGAAGATCTGGAGAGCATCAAGGCGCAGATCGCACTTTATAAGGAATACAGAAATGTATGGCAGTTTGGCGATTTTTACCGGGTAGAAAGCGGAAATCATTACCAGTGGAATGTGGTATCCCAGGATAAAAAGACGGCTATCGGTATGATCATGCAAAGAGAAGTGCAGCCAAATACCATGTTCAAGAAATATCAGGCAAGAGGATTAGATCCGGCAAAGACCTATCATTTTGTCGGTCTGCCGCGCAAGTATAATATCAAGGAATTTGGCGATCTGGTCAATACGGCAGCGCCGATTCATGTAAAACCGGATTCACTGGTACACAATGTGCTTGCTAAGTTTGTCAAGATGGATGGAGAGACAGAAGACTATCTGTGCAGTGGAGATTCCATCATGTACGATGGTGTGAAACTGAAGCAGTCCTTTGTGGGAACCGGCTACAGTGATGAAGTCCGTCACTTCCCGGACTATGCGTCAAGACTCTACTTCATGACAGAGGAGTAAACGCGGCAGGACAGATGTGGGATATGGTAAGAAGGCGGGAGGCACTCCGGTTGGCGCAGGCACGTAACAGGAGATAGAGGCTCGGCACATTTTATCATGTAAAAAATTGGGAGCCAATTCGTCGCGTCTCTGAAAGAGGCAATTTGTTTGAATAGGAACTGTCTCTTGCACGGCTTCGACAGCCGGCAGGATGTGTCCGCCTGTGCCAGATATTCAGGGGCACCACTTATAAGAGGTTCTAAGAACTTGGGCATTGGTTACAATAACCAGTGGCAACCGGCGCAAACGAACATCATCCTAGACGGTTGTCTAACCTTGCAAAGACAGTTCTAATATAGAAAAACAAATGCCTCTTTCTTAGAGACGCAGAATTGCGCGACTTTTTATATGATAAAATGTGCCGTGCTGAATATCTGCTGTTACGTGCCTGAACCAACCGGAGTGCCCCTACGAAATCTGCATGCATCCCGCGTCTGCCCTTGTCTACTTGGCACTCTTGTCGATGAAGTTGGATTTGTACTTGGAGTAGACGATCTTCTGGCTGCTGTAAAGGCTGTAGTAACCGGATACGGTATAACTAAAGCCGATGGCAAGCAGGAAGAAAGGTGTCCCTTCAAATCCAAACAACTCAAAGCATATGAGCAGGGATGTGATCGGACTGTTGGTCACACCGCAGAAGAGTGCGCCCATACCGACAGCCGCACACAAAGATGGAGAAAAGCCGATCAGGTTGCCAAACATAGATCCAAAGGAAGCTCCGATGAAAAAGGTCGGTACGATCTCGCCGCCCTTGTAACCGCATCCAAGGGTCAATGCTGTAAAGAGGATCTTTAGCAAAAAGGCGAGGGAGGAAATGTCTCCCGCCATACAAAAGGTGATCATGGATGTACCGGTGCCGTTATAGGTCTGGTTGTCAATGCCGCCAACGGCAAAGGACAGTGCCAATACCGCACAGCCACCGACAAAGGCACGCAGGTAAGGATTGGCAAACAATTTCTGATAGAGGGCGCTGGTCTTATGCAAAGAGACACAGAAAAAGATACTCAGCAATCCGCAAAGGATGGAAAAACCGGAAATGATAAGTCCGGTATTTAAGTCAAAGGCTGGCAGTTCCAAGATTTCATAGGACGGCGATGCAATGCCAAAGACATACAGGGCAATGGCGCGCGCAATGAGCGAGGAGATCGCGCAAGGAAGCAGGGCTGCATAATGCATGATTCCGACGCTGACGACTTCCATGGAAAAGACAGCGGCTGCGATTGGTGTTCCGAAAAGAGCAGAAAAGGCAGCACTCATGCCGCACATGATCATAATGTTGCGGTCTTCTTTTTCACGAAATCCCAGATATTCACCAAAGGCATTTCCGATACTGCCACCCAGCTGCAGGGCAGCACCCTCTCGTCCGGCAGAACCACCGACCAAATGGGTCAAAATGGTGCTGATATAGATGAGGGGAGCCATGCGAAGGGGAATACGGTCATCGGAATGGATCGCAGAGATGACAAGGTTGGTTCCGGGATCTTTTTCGTGCAGGATCAGATGGTACATGGCAACGATCGCCATGGCACCGAAAGGCAGTCCGAACAAGAGATAGGCATGGCTGAGACGAAAAGCCGTCACTGCCTGTAAGAGATAGCCGAAGGATCCGCTGATCAGACCGACAACGATCCCGATGAGCACAGAGACTAAGAGCCAACGCAAAGTAGAGTTGAAACGTCTGACATTGTGCTCGGATTTTTGAAAGAACAGTGATTTATTAAACATAGTTTTATTCCTAACTTATTTATAGTAAAATGATAGTAACAAAGCAACTTGCGGATGCGAAGATGCATATGTATGTTATCACGTCTGGCACTATAATTCAAATGAGAAGATATAAGAGGAATACAAATGGATAAAACATACGATTTTATTGTCAATTTACATTCCAGGACAGGAAAGGCAAAGGAGATCTGGGAGTCTTTAGAGGAGATCTTAACCAAAGATGGGGTTTCCTACCGGATCCACATTACAGAATATGTCGGTCATGCGACAAAGATCGCCGAAGATCTGACCGCAGATGATGCATATCATTTTCTGGTGGTTGCCGGAGGGGACGGCACGATCAATGAGGTCTTAAACGGTATCCGCGATCTTTCAAAGGTCAGTTTTGGCTATCTGCCGCTTGGCTCTGCCAATGATTTTGCCAGAGGCTTACATATTACGGCAGAACCGGAAGTGATCTTAAGACAGATTCTGGCATCGGAGACAGAGGATGCCTATGATCTGGGGCAGGTCTGCTGTGGCGGACAGACGAGACGCTTTGCCATCAGTGCAGGCGCAGGCATTGATGCCGCGGTCTGCAGGGAAGCACTGACCTCAAGGCTCAAGGTCTTTTTGAACCGTTTTCATCTGGGTAAACTGACCTATGGACTGCTTACCGTCGCAGAACTTTTCCGTGCGCCTTTTGTATCCGGTAAGGTAGAACTGACGGACGGCAGAAAGTTTCATATGAAGAATATCATTTTTACGGCAGCCATGAACTTCCCTTGCGAGGGAGGCGGTGTTCCCATGGCACCTTCTGCGGATGCGCATGACGGTAAGTTATCTGCCTGTCTGGTCTATGGCATACCAAGATTTCTTTGTCTGTGTGCCTTTCCATTTCTGATCGCAGGCAAGCATGAAAATATCCGCGGCTTTGAGATCGTAGAAGCGGAGGAGTTGCATGTCGTTTTTGACAAGCCTATGGTGGTGCATGCGGACGGTGAGGACTGCGGTGACCAGACAGATGTGACTTTCCGCTGTCTGCCCGGAGCACTTCACATGCCACATTTAGATTAGTTTTACATGACAAAAGACACCTTTAGATGTATGATATAAAAATAAGGGGAAATGACATCAATGGGGGAAAGTTGATGGAATTACTATATAAGATCAAGGATCGTGTGCAGCAGGAGAGCATTGATTACATTGAGGAAAACAGATCCAGTGTTGTCAAGAACAACCAAAAGACCCTGTTTGCACTGAATATTATTTATTTCGTGGTCGTTGTCGGATATCTTCTGGCATCACTGACCGTCTTTTCAGAATGGCAGGTTACAGGCGTTTATGCCAGAGCCGTAGCCGTACATCTTGTTGTACTGCCGATCGTTATCATCCGTTATCGGAAAAAGACGAGATCCTATAAGGAAGTTTCGATCGTCTGCAAGGTCTTTCAGTTGTATGTGATGACCTTTGCCGGGATCATGAGTATCGTGCCGATCGAGATGAACCAGCCGGCAGTCTACTATATGCCGATGGCAGTAGCATTTGTCGTGGCATTTACCTATACCTTTTATCAGGCGCTGGAACTGGTACTTTTAGAGATGGCAGTCTATGTGCTGGCGTCCTTTTTGACCAAGTCGATCGAGGTCTTTTCGGTTGACCTCTTTAGTTGTATTTTTGGTACTATTCTTGCAGGCTATGTGGCAAAGATCTTGTATTCTTATCGCGCCAGCGAGAATGAGGCAAAGCAGCGGATCCGCCGTATGGGTATGATGGATCGCCTGACCTCGACCTACAACAAGGCAAGTACAGAGTTCCTTTGCAAGGAGTTTATGCGTTCTCATCCGCAGTCGGATTGTGTTATGCTGATTTTGGATTTTGACAATTTTAAAATGGTCAATGATACTTACGGACATCAGGCAGGGGATGAGGTCTTACGCAGTTTTGGCAAGATCCTGCGCCATTCGATCGGGACAGATGATATCGCCGGACGTTTTGGCGGCGATGAGTTTTTTTTGTTTTTCAAGAAGAAAGATATTACGGATGCCTTGATGAGCGTGGAGCGTGTCATGGAGCAGACCAGAGCCATGCGTGCACCGGATGGCAGACAGCCGTTTTCCTGTAGTGTGGGTATCGCCATCCGCCGTGCGACGGACGATACCATGGAGTCTTACGACCAACTTCTCGCCAGAGCAGACCGTGCGCTTTATGATGTCAAGCGCAGGGGCAAGAATAATTACAAGATTGATTCATAAATATAAGCCTCATCCCATATATTAGAGTAAATATGGGAGGGGCTTTTTCTTATGGGAGAAACAAGGTTTTCTTTATATAACGATATACAGAGCAGGACAAACGGAGAGATATACATAGGAGTTGTAGGACCGGTGCGTACCGGTAAGTCTACCTTTATCAAACAGTTCATGGAGCAGATGGTGCTTCCGAATATCAAAGAGGAAAATGCCCTGCGACGCACGGTGGATGAATTGCCACAATCAGCACAGGGGCGTACCATCATGACGACGGAGCCAAAGTTTGTGCCGAAAGAGCAGGTAGAGATCGAACTGGAGCATGACCTGACCTGCAAGATCCGCCTGATCGATTGTGTGGGATTTTTGATCCAGGGAGCCAAGGGGGCCATGGAGGGCGATAAGGAGCGTATGGTAAAAACGCCATGGTCAACCCGCGAGATCCCTTTTGAAAAAGCGGCTACGATCGGGACAGAAAAGGTCATTTCGGATCATGCGACGATCGGGGTGGTCATCACCTGTGACGGCACCTTTGGAGAGTTGGATCGCGAGGCATTTGTGGAGGCAGAAAGACGCACGGTGGAAAAACTGCGTGCCATCGGAAAGCCCTATGTTATGATCATCAATTCCGGGCATCCCCACAGCGAGGAGACCAAAAAACTGGCAGAGGCTCTGGAAGCGGAATACCGGTGCAGTGTGCTTCCTATGAATTGTCAGCAGATGGTCAAAAAAGATTTTGAAGAACTTTTGTCGCGTGTCTTATATGAATTTCCGGTCAGTGGCATCTCTTTTTCCATTCCAAAATGGGTGGAAATGCTGCCGGCAGATCATGAGATCAAGCAGAGCATTGCTTCTTATGCAAAGAGGATCTTAGCCGATACGACAAAAGTGCGGGATATTTTTGCCATTGATTTTTCCCAGCCGGAGGACTACATAGAGAAGACAACATTGACGGGCGTGGATCTGGCAACCGGACGGATCTCCATTTCCATCAGTCTGGAGGAGTCTTTCTACTATGAAAATATCTCGCAGTTAGCGGGCATGCCGATCACAGGCGAATATCAACTCTTATCCTACATCGGCAATCTGTCAAACCTGCGCAGATCCTATGAAAAGGTGGCAGATGCCATGCAGTCCGTGGAGCAAAAGGGCTACGGGGTGGTATCGCCGGAACTGTCTGATATCACCATGGAAGAACCGGTGCTGATCCGCCATGGTAATAAGTTTGGGGTCAAGATGAAAGCCTTATCGCCGTCCATTCATATGATCCGTGCCAACATTGAGACAGAGATCGCGCCGATCGTCGGCAGTGAACAGCAGGCGCAGGATCTGATCGACTATATCAAGGAGGGACAAAAGACCAAGGAAGGTGTCTTTGAGACCAATATCTTTGGTAAGTCGGTTGGTGAACTGATGGAGGACGGTATGCGCAGTAAGATCGCCGCCATGGATGATGAATGTCAGTTGAAGTTGCAGGATACCATGCAAAAGATCGTCAATGACAACAATGGTGGATTGATTTGCATTATTATATAGGTACAAATTCCAACTTTTGTGGTAATACGGATTTAATATATACTTTATGATACGGAATACAAATGAAAAATGCGTTCTCTTGTGCAAAAGATTGCGCAGGAGGATGACAAGATGGATCTGATGATCCGCGTTCATGACACCGGCAAGTACGGCAAAGATATTATGTGCAGAGTGGATCGCTGATTGGAAAGGATGCATTTTCGGATGCCGGTCGTGTAAAGACATTGGTACTGCCTAAGAGTGCAGATGTGACATTGGAGAAAGCAGGATTTTTTGGAAAAGGGGTGCATGATCGTAAAATGTGGCTGAAATTGCGATACGCACCCATCGCTTATGTGTGCAAAAATTAGACATAAAACCCCGCGTGTCGTACAAAATTCGACAAATTATTACACAATTCTAAACGAATGAGGAAGATTGTTTATATTTATTAAAAAAGTTTGAAATTATATAAACTAAGTGTTAAAATCATAACGAAATGAGGGATAAGTCCTCAAGAGAACAACGTATAAATACAAAGTAAGGGAGGAATGTAATTATGTTGTTTCAGATTTATGGCAGCACATCTGCTACACAGCTTTTAGGCTGGGTACTTGTGTTTGCAGGACTCATTATCATGAATGAGATTGGTCGTCGTACAAAGGCCGGCGGAATTTTAATTTTCGTTATCATTCCAATCATTCTGACAGTTTACTTTATTGGTATGCATTTAGGCGCATTTGGCGGTGCATCCAATACAACTATGGAGTACATGGATGGATGGTTCCATTACTTCAAACTCTATGCAGCAGATATCGGATGTGTCGGCTTCATGATGATCAAGTACAAGTGGGGCATTGGTGCCAAAGATTGGTTCAAGCCATTCCCATGGTTGATCGTAGCAGCCAACATCATGATCGCAGTTGTTTCTGACCTTGAGTCAGCAGTACATGCTTTCGCAATCACAGGCGACCTTTCAGGTGCTTGGTGGGCATCCAACGAAGGTGTATTCCTTTATGGTGGATGGTGGAACGTACTCAACGCTATCGCTGGTCTCATCAACATCTTCTGTATGACAGGCTGGTGGGGAATCTACTCATCAAAGGACAAGAACACAGAAGATATGTTGTGGCCTGATATGACTGTATGGTTCATTGTTGCATACGATATTTGGAACTTCCAGTATACATATGCTAACTTACCTACACATACATGGTATTGTGGTGTTGCACTTCTTCTTGCTCCTACATTTGCTAACGCACTTTGGAACAAGGGTGGTTGGATTCAGAACCGTGCTAACACACTTGCAATCTGGTGTATGTTCGCTCAGGTATTCCCATTGTTCCAGTTGAGCAAGACTTTCTCAGTTCTTCCATCTGTTTACGGTGGAGCAGCAGCAAAGGGTTACTCAGCACTTGATCTTTATGACAAGGCAATCGCTGTTTACAACAGTGGTGTAAATACTTCTAACGAAGTTATCGCTGACATGGGAATCACAGCAAACCCAACAGCACAGGGTGTTGTCTCAATCCTTGCACTTGTAGCAAACGTAATCTGTATCTCTGTTATCATCAAGAGATCTATTGAGCAGAAGAAGAACCCATACAAGAACGATATCTGGGTTGGTACAAGAGATTACGAGCAGGCTATGGCAAGAGCAGCAAAGTAATTTACTTTGTATAAGATACGATAAGTATGACGAGAGGTCGGGCAGTATTGCCCGGCTTCTTTTTTTATGTTAGACTTAGAAGTAAATTTGAAGAAGATGGAAAGCGGAGGAGAAGGGATGAATCCAGTATATGAAAAACTATGTGCCTGCTATGAAAGTATCCGTGCGCGTATTCCGTTTACCCCGGAAATAGCATTGGTACTTGGCTCTGGCTAGGTAATTATGCCAGCAAAATGGAAGTGGTCGAGCGGATCCCTTATGGGGATATTGCGGGATTTCCGGTATCGACAGCACCGGGACATGTCGGACAGTTTGTCTTTGGCTATGTTGAGGGGGTGCCGATCGTTGCCATGCAGGGACGTGTGCATTATTACGAGGGCTATGATATGACGGATGTGGTGCTGCCGATCCGTCTGATGAAGATGATGGGGGCAGAAATCTTATTTTTGACCAATGCAGCAGGCGGTATCAGACAGGGATTTTCTGCGGGAGATCTGATGATGATCACCGGGCAGATCGCGACCTTTGTGCCATCGCCACTGCGCGGTGCCAATATCGCAGAATTGGGAAATCGCTTCCCGGATATGAGCCATATCTATGATGAAGACTTGCAGCAGATCATCCGCAAGTCCGCCTGTCAGTTGGATATTCCTTTGCGGGAGGGTACTTATATCCAGTTGCCGGGACCAAATTATGAGTCGCCGCAGGAGATCGGTATGTGTCGCGTTTTGGGGGCAGATGCTGTAGGCATGAGTACAGCTTGCGAAGCCATCGCTGCCAATCATATGGGCATGAAGATCGCTGGGATCTCCTGCATTTCCAATCTGGCGGCAGGGATTTCACCACACCCTCTGACAGAGGAAGAAGTGATCGAAGCTGGTAAGATGGTTGAGCGTGATTTTTCTGCACTTGTGACCTGTGCCATCGGTCATATGCATGAAGCGGGTAAATAAGGACGGATCCGGTGGGGATTTAAGGATCCGATAAAATAGGAGAAAGGATATTTAGGGGAATGAATATACGTTTTTACAATGCAAAGATGCTCTTGCCGGGGCAGGGGCACGGCTTTGAGATCAAAGAAGGGGAATTGTGGGTCAGGGACAATGCAATCTGCTATATTGGGGATGGCAAGGATCTGTCGCATGTCTTTTCCGTGGACGAGATCGTGATCTGGGATCGTGAGATCGATGCCAAAGGCAATCTTTTGATGCCGGGATTTAAGGATGCGCATACGCATACGGCAATGACCTTCCTGCGCTCTTATGCAGACGACCTGCCCTTACAGCGCTGGTTAAATGAGGCAGTTTTTCCAAGGGAGGGACAACTGACGGCAGATGATATTTACTGGCTGGATATTTTGGGTATCATGGAATATCTGACGAGCGGAATCACCGCGAATTTTGATATGTATTTCTTCCCGGAGTCAAATGCCAAGGCTTCGATCGATTGCGGTTTCCGGACGGTGCAGACCTCGGGCTTTAATAACTTTTCCAGCAGTCTGGAAGAACTGGAAGAAGACTATTACCGCGTAAATGAGATGGGAGAACTGGCTTCCTTTATCCTTGGTTTTCATGCGGAATATACGACTTCAAGAGACCGTATGGAAGGACTGGCGGCACTTGCCAATAAGGTCAAATCTCCTGTCTTTTTACACAATGCCGAGACGGCACTTGAGGTAAAAGAATGTAAGGAAAGATGGGGCATGACACCGACCGGTCTGACGGATGCCCTGGGTATGTATACTTACGGCGGTGGCGGCTATCATTGCATCCATATGGAGGATGGCGATTTTGAGATCTTTAAGAAGCGGCAGCTGACCGCGGTGACCAATCCGGCATCCAACCTAAAACTTGCCAGCGGCATTGCACCGATCAAGCGTTATCTGGATGAGGGGATCGCGCTTGCCATCGGAACAGATGGTCCGGCAAGCAATAATTGTCTGGATATGTTCCGGGAAATGTTCCTTACAACAGCACTTGCCAAGGTAAAGGAGCAGGATGCGGCTTGTGTCCCGGCAGAAGAAGTACTTTATATGGCAACGGCGGCAGGCGCGCAGTGTATGGGACTGGCGGATTGCGATAGTCTTGCCGTGGGCAAGAAGGCAGACATTATCATGATCGATCTGATGCAGCCTAATATGCAGCCGGAAAATGATATTGCAAAGAATATCGTTTACAGTGGCAGCAAGCAGAATGTGATCATGACTATGGTAAACGGACGGATTCTTTATGAAAACGGACAGTTTGAGATTGGTTTTGATCCAAAAGAGATCTACGCCAAGGCGAATGCCGTTATCGGGCGTATGAAATAAAGAAGAAAGAGGACAGATTATGTTACGGGTTACTTATGTTTGGCACTCGTGTTTTGTAGTGGAACTGGATAAGAGCATTCTGGTCTTTGACTATTTCCCCAAGGAAGCCGTAGAGACAGTGCACTTTGAGGGAAAGATGCCGGAACTGGATGCGAATAAGCATATTTATGTCTTTGCCACCCACAGCCACAAGGATCATTTTTCTCTGGAGGTCTTGCGCTGGCGGGAAAAATATCCGCAGATCAGTTATATTTTTTCCAAGGATATCCGCTTGGGACGAGCATATCTTTTACGCAATGGACTTGACCCGGAGATCAAAAAGCAGATCCATTTTGTATCGGTTATCGAGAAGTATGAGATCGGCGATCTGGTGGTAGAGACGCTGCGCTCGACGGATGCAGGCGTGGCATATCTGGTGCAGGCAGAAGGGCTTAGTATTTATCATGCAGGCGATCTGCACTGGTGGAATTCCGGTATGGAAGGCGAACTTTACACCAAGACTTACGGGGATGCCTACAAGCGTGAGCTGAACCGCATCAAGAACCGTCACATTGATCTGGCATTTGTGGTTTTGGATCCGCGTCTGGGGGATGCCTATTATCTGGGCATGGAATATTTCCTTAAAAATATGGATGTGGATCTGGTATTCCCGATGCATATGTGGAAGCAGTATGACCTGATCGACCGCTTCAAGCGCAGACCGGAACTGGTAGGACTTTCACAAAAGGTTGTGGATATTGACCGGGAGAATATCATATTTGACTTGAATTAGGAGAAAAGAAAATGCATGTTACAATTTTTACAGACGGCGCAGCAAGAGGCAATCCTGATGGACCGGGAGGCTATGGTGCGATCTTACAGGTGAGAGACAGTGCGGGAAATCTGCATGAAAAGGAATTGTCCTGTGGCTACAAGAAGACAACCAATAACCGAATGGAACTTCTGGGCGTTATCCGTGCTTTGCAGGCACTCAACAAGCCTTGTCAGGTGACCATTTATTCTGATTCCAAGTATGTTGTGGATGCCTTTAACCAGCATTGGGTCGACAATTGGCTGAAAAAGAACTGGGTGAAATCAGATAAGAAGCCGGTCAAAAATGTCGATCTTTGGAAAACTCTTTTAGAGGCAAAAGCACCACATCAGGTGCAATTTGTCTGGGTCAAAGGCCATGACGGACATCCGGAGAATGAGCGGTGCGATCAACTCGCAACCAGTGCGGCAGACCAGCCGGAAGCATATTTATTAGATGATGTGCCACTCATTGCTGCAGATGAAAAACAGATGGCTCTGCCATTTTAAAGAAAAGATCCTGCTATCAGTAGTGATAGCGGGATCTTTTTGTGATAAGAAAGAAACTGGTCACACACAAAGCAAGTGCTTCGGCGACTAATACGGCAGACCAGATACCGTCGATGCCAAAGAAGACCGGCAAAAGCAGAATGCAGATGACTTCAAATACAAGCGTGCGCAGAAAGGATATAGTAGCAGAGACCATGCCGTTGTTCAGCGCTGTGAAGAAGGAAGATCCGAATATGTTAAAGCCGTTAAGCAGATATACAAAGGCATAGATGCGGAATCCGTGTATAGTCATGGCTAAAAGTTCGGAGTCGTAACCTACGAAGAAGCGGGCAAAAGGCAGGGCGAAGATATGGGAAATAATGGTCATGCCAATGCCCCAGACTGCGATGAGACGCAGGCTTTTTTTGCGCATATTTTTGAGTTCGTCGTGATTACCGGCACCATAATGGAAACTGATGATCGGCGCACTGCCGAGGGAGTATCCTAAAAATATGGCTACAAAGATGAAGTTGACATACATGATCGTACTATAAGCAGCAACACCATTTTCTCCGGCAATCTTCATCAACTGCGTATTGTAGAGTACAGTAACGACGGAGGAGGAGAGTTCTGTCATAAGTTCGGAGGAACCATTGGTGCAGGTCTTGAGAATGGATCCGGCATCAAAAGAAGTCCGTCCCAAGCGTAGAAGACTGTGATTTCTTCCAGCAAAATACAGGATAGGAACCAGTCCGCCAATAATCTCGCCGCAGACGGTTGCGATCGCAGCACCTTTTAAACCAAGTCCGAAAACAGCGACAAACAAAAAGTCTAAAACCATGTTGGTGATGCCGGCAGACAGGATGACGTCTAGTCCGAGTCGCGGCTTTTCAGCAGTAATAAAGAAACACTGGAAAACATTCTGCAACATAAAGCAGGGCATGGAGAGAAAGCAGATTCTTCCATATAAAATGCAGTAATCCAGTAACTGTCCGGAGGCTCCAAAGAGTCTGGATACTGTTGGAACCAGAAGAAAAGCCAGAGCGGACAGGAGAATGCCTACTATGGCTGTCGTATATACAATGAGGGAGAAGGTCTTGTTGGCTTTTTCTTTTTCTCCCTCACCAAGCAGTCTGCCGACGAGAGCGCTGCCGCCGGTTCCCATCATGAAGCCGAGTGCCCCGACAGCCATGATAAAAGGATAGATGATATTGATGGCGGCAAGTGCGGTCTTGCCGGCAAAGTTTGATACAAATAATCCATCAATGACACTATAGATAGAGGTAAAGATCATCATGATGATGGATGGAAATGTAAAACGGAGTAATTTGCTATAAGTAAAATGTTCTGAAAGTTGAATCTTCATTGTTTCGTGTCCTTTCCTAATAGATCTGAAAAAGCGGCGCGCAGATGCGAAATATACGTGTTACTTGATTGGAGCAGGACTTCTGCGTCCGCGGGTGTCATGGTATCGAAGGAGCGGTTCTCACAGTCGATGACAGGACGTATTTTTGCATAAATGATGTCCTGACCGAGTGGGGTGAGATAGATGTTTCTACTACGTCCCTTGCCCGGACGCAGGGTAATCAGTCCGTCTTTTTCCATCTGATGAATGGTGGAGTTGATGGTCTGTTTGGAAAGGAAGGTATGGTCTGCAATATCTTTTTGACGGCAGCCGTCGCCCAACTGGCAGATGGCATAATAGATATCAAAGGCACTGTGGGAAAGTCCAAGGCTTTGCGCAGTTTCCTGATAAATTAAATTGATCTCCCGAAAGATGCGATTGTATTCTTTGAGAGCAGTATTCATGGTTATAGATGAATTTTGCATCGTAGATCACTCCTTAAGTCTGATTTCGTACTTGGAAGATCATAGTCCGATTTCGTACTTATGTCAAGGACTTTTGATGCGATAGAAAAAATGGCAAAGACCAAGTTGGCAGAAGTAAAATAATGGATAGAGCATCTTGAAATGAAGATATGATTTCTATATAATAGTAATGTTACAAATACCATGTCATAAGGAGGCATAAGATATGATCGTAAGCAGTTTTTTGTCTTATCTGATATTATTCGTTATATTGGTAGCCATCGCTGTATGTGGAGCGATGCTTGGCGTTAAGTTAGCCAAGAGAAAAAATGCGAAGAATGCGCAGCAAAATACAGTAGCAGAAGATACAACTGCTCAAGAATAGAGTTTCGGAGGAAGATACGTTGAAGAAGTATGGAGTAAACGAATTAAGAAGAATGTACTTGGAGTTCTTCGAGAGCAAGGGACATCTTGCCATGAAGAGTTTTTCCCTAGTACCACACAATGACAATAGTTTATTACTGATCAATGCCGGTATGGCACCACTTAAGCCATATTTTACAGGACAGGAGATCCCACCAAGACGTCGTGTGACAACATGTCAGAAGTGTGTAAGAACAGGAGATATTGAAAATGTTGGTAAGACAGCACGCCATCTGACATTTTTTGAGATGCTTGGTAATTTCTCTTTTGGGGATTACTTTAAGGAAGAAGCGATCACATGGTCATGGGAGTTCTTGACAGAAGTTCTCGGCATGGAGCCGGACCGTCTCTACCCATCTATCTATGGAGAGGATGACGAGGCATTTGAAATCTGGAACAAAAAGATCGGTGTACCTGCAGAAAAGATCACTCGTTTTTATCGTGACCCGGAGACCGGAGAATGTGATAACTTCTGGGAGCATGGTGCAGGACCTTGCGGACCGTGTTCTGAAATCTATTATGATCGTGGAGAAAAATACGGCTGTGGCAAACCGGATTGTAAGGTCGGCTGTGAATGTGACCGTTTCATGGAAGTATGGAACAACGTATTTACACAGTTCTACGGCGATGGCAAGGGTGGCTACAGCGAGTTAGAGCAGAAGAATATTGATACCGGTATGGGACTGGAGCGTTTGGCAGTTGTTATGCAGGATGTAGATTCTGTATTTGATATTGATACCATGAAGGCTATCCGTGACCGCATCTGCGAACTCTGTGGCAAGAAATATCAGGTAGATGCCTTGGATGATGTTTCCATCCGTCTGATCACAGACCACATCCGTTCCTCAACATTTTTGGTATCTGACGGTGTTATGCCATCCAATGAGGGACGCGGCTATGTGCTCCGTCGTCTGATCCGTCGTGCAGCACGTCACGGCAGAATGCTTGGCATCAAGGATTCTTTCCTTGCAAATCTTTCCAATACGGTTATTGAGGAATGTAAGGACGGTTATCCGGAATTAGAAGAAAGAAAAGAGTTCATCTTCAAGGTGCTGACCGAAGAAGAAGAAAAGTTCAATAAAACGATCGATCAGGGTCTTGCCATCTTAGCACAGATGGAGCAGGACATGGTCGCAGCGGGATCCAAGGAACTTTCCGGCGAGAATACTTTCAAGTTGTATGACACTTATGGATTCCCGGTAGATCTGACACAGGAGATCCTGGAAGAAAAGGGATTCTCTTATGATGAAGCAGGATTTCAGGCCTGTATGGAAGAACAGCGTCAGAAGGCAAGAGCCGCTCGTAAAGCAACCAACTATATGGGCGCAGACGCATCTGTATTTGAAAATGTAGACCTTTCCATCACATCCGAATTTACCGGATACGACAAGTTGGAGGATATCGGTAAGGTGACAGTACTGGCTACGGCAAAAGAAGATGCCGAGGGCAAGGTGGTATCTGAACTTGCAGACCGCATCGCTGAGGGCGAGAATGGAACCATCGTATGTGATGTGACACCATTTTACGCTACCATGGGTGGTCAGCAAGGTGACAAGGGCGTGATCTATACAGATGGCGGCAAGTTCATCGTAGATGACACCGTAAAACTTGTTGGAGGCAAGTATGGTCATGTCGGACATATGGAACAGGGCATGATCGAGGTCGGACAGGAAGTGACCCTGTCTGTGGACAAGACCAATCGTATGAATATCTGCCGCAACCATTCTGCAACACACTTATTGCAGAAGGCTTTGCAGGAGGTATTGGGCAACCATGTAGCACAGTCCGGTTCTTTTCAGGACGGTGAGCGCACCAGATTTGACTTTACGCATTTCTCTGCTATGACAGCGGAGGAATTACAACAGGTCGAGGATATGGTAAATGCCAAGATCGCAGAGCATCTGCCGGTCGTAACAGAGATCATGACACAGGAAGAAGCCAAAAAGACCGGTGCTATGGCACTCTTTGGCGAAAAGTACGGCGAGAAGGTCCGTGTGGTTTCCATGGGCGATTTCTCCAAGGAATTCTGCGGTGGTACTCATGTTGCCAATACCGGAGATATCATGGCATTCAAGATTCTTTCTGAAAATGGCGTTGCTGCCGGTGTCAGACGTATCGAGGCACTGACCGGAGATAATGTACTTGCTTACTATGCAAATATGGAAGCAGAGATGCAAAAGGCTGCCAAGACCGTAAAGGCGACTCCAGCAAATCTGGTAGAGCGTCTGGAAAAACTTATGGCTGAGGTCAAGGAACTCCAGAGCGAAAACGAATCCTTAAAGGCAAAGGCAGCACAGAGTGCTCTTGGTGATGTTATGGATTCCGTGGTAGAAGTATCTGGTGTGAAACTTTTAGCAACATCTGTTGACGGTGTAGATATGAATGGTCTGCGTGATCTGGGCGATGATCTTAAGAATAAACTGGGCGAGGGCGTGATTGTACTTGCATCTGCAAAGGACGGCAAGGTCAATCTCGTTGCTATGGCAACCGACGGTGCCATGAAAGCCGGTGCTCATGCAGGAAACCTGATCAAGTCGATCGCAGGTCTTGTAGGCGGTGGCGGCGGCGGTCGTCCAAATATGGCACAGGCAGGCGGTAAGAATCCGGCAGGCATTCCGGATGCTATCGCAGCAGTAGCAGATGCACTTGCAGGGCAGTTGGCTTAAGGCTGATCTGCTGTTGAAGAAATTGACAGTTTCTGAAGAAAACTGTTGACGTGTCGCTATTTTATGCTATAATATTTTACTGTGCAAAGATATTTACCCAAACAGTTGAATATGCACAATACCCAACTGGAGGGAGGTTAGGTGTAAGACTATGTCAAGTGTAACAGTTAAAGAGAACGAATCTTTAGATAGCGCATTACGTAGATTTAAGCGCAATTGTGCTAAGGCAGGTATCCAGCAGGAGATCCGCAAGAGAGAGCACTATGAAAAGCCAAGCGTAAAGCGTAAGAAGAAGTCTGAAGCTGCTAGAAAACGTAAATACAACTAAAATTGAAATTGCGTTTAGTAAGAGATGTGATGCAAGTCACATCTCTTTTTTTTTTCGAGCGTTATCGGGTATAATAATAATCATGAAAACAATCGATGAAGATATCAAAACAGGACAATTTAAAGCAGCCTATCTTTTATATGGAGATGAGGATTATCTTAAGAAGCAATATCGGGACAAATTAACCAAAGCCCTCATGGGGCAGGGCGATACCATGAACTTTGCCAAGTATGAGGGCAAGGATTCATCCATAGAGGAGATCATCAGTTTTGCGGATACTATGCCTTTTTTTGCAGACAGACGGGTGGTACTGGTTGAGGATTCCGGTTTCTTTAAGTCTTCACAGGAGACTTTGGCAGACTATTTTTCCAATATCCCGGAGACGACCTGCATGGTCTTTGTGGAGAGTGACGTGGATAAACGTTCCAAGGCTTACAAAGCGATCGCAAAGGCAGGCAGTGCGGTGGATTTTTCCATGCCAGATGAGAGGATGCTGACTTCCTGGATGATGGCGCGTGTCAAGGCGGCGGGAAAGACGATGACACGGGATGCTTGGAATGAGTTTTTTGAGCGCAGCAATGATTCCATGGATCACATGGATATGGAAATGGAAAAACTTCTTTCTTATGTATATGATAAGGATGGAATCACTTTGGAAGATGTGGAGACGATCTGTACCAAACAGGTGCACACCAAGGTCTTTGACATGATCTCTTTTGTGGCATCCAAGAATCTGCCAAAGGTATTGGATTTATATCATGATATGCTGGCGACAAAGGAACCGCCGATCCGTATTCTGGCGCTGATCATCCGACAGTTTGACCAGATGTACGTCATGAAGGATATGGCATCGCAGGGGATGAATGTACAGACGATCGCAGGCAAGATGGGCATCCGTGATTTTATTGTGCGAAAGAATCTGGGACTTGCAAGGAATTTTACCATGGAACAGATCCGGGCTTTATTGGAAGATGCGGCAGATCTGGATGAGAGAGCAAAGACAGGACGGATCAATGACCAGTTGGCAGTCGAGATGCTGATGATCAAATGGGCGGGTTGAACCGGAAAAACGCGTAAAGAAAAACACCAGTATGACGGTACTGGTGTTTCTTTTTGTTTATGTTCAAAAAATTAAGCAATAGAATTAACAGCCTTGGTAAGACGAGATACCTTTCTTGCTGCATTGTTCTTGTGGTAGAGACCCTTGCTTGTTGCCTTGTTGATCTCAGAAATAGCAACGATGAGTGCTTCATTAGCAGTTTCCTTATCCTTGTTAGCAACGGCTGCTTCTACCTTTTTGATACAAGTCTTAACCTTAGACTTGATTGCTTTATTTCTAGCAGTCTTGATCTCTGTAACTAATACTCTCTTCTTAGCAGATTTAATGTTAGCCAATCTGTACACCTCCAATGTCTTGATATAAAAATAATAGTAACTCTGTTGTAACAAAGCCGGACACGGACAGTCTGTTACAAACATACTAGATTATTTTAGAGCAGTAAGCCTTGTCTGTCAATACATATTTCATAAAAAAGTGCAAACAATAAGGAAAAGATTTTAAGAAACGAGGGCATGATGCGGGATGTTTCAGATTCGAACAGACCTTGCGGTGGAAACATCGGAAAAACGACCGGATGGGAAGGAAGTATCCGGGATCCGGGTGGAGAAGAAAAAGAGAGGCGAGGATGTGGTCATCACAAAAGTATGCATTGACACACAAAAGGCGGCAAAGACACTGGGAAAGCCGCGGGGGACTTATGTCAGTATCGAAGCGGATCAGATGATGGAAGAAGACGGCGGCTACCATCGGGAAATCTCGGAAATCTTTTCCGAGCAGTTGAAGACCTTTTTGCCAAAAGATTATAGAAATGCCAAGATCTTAGTCATTGGTTTGGGAAACCGGGAGGTCACGCCGGATGCCCTGGGTCCGAAAGTGATCGATCATCTGTTTATCACCAGACATTTGTTGGAGGAGTTCGGAAAATATCTGGTGGAACTGGATCAGTGCTGCAGTATCAGTGGCATTGTGCCGGGGGTCATGGCGCAGACAGGCATGGAGACCGTGGAGATCCTGCGTGGAATTGTTGCCGAAACCAAGCCGGATCTGGTCATTGCAGTGGACGCGCTTGCCGCGCGCAGCATCAAAAGGCTCAACCGGACGATCCAGATCACAGATACAGGCATCATTCCGGGATCCGGTGTTGGCAATTACCGTAATGCCATTACCGAGGAGCATCTGGGCATCCCTGTGATCGCGATCGGTATTCCGACAGTCGTTGATGCAGCGACCATCATTGCGGATTTTTGTATGGGGCTCATGGAGGAAAACAAATCAGAACCGGAGGAGATGGAAGCCTCTGTGCGTAGCCTGATCTCACCCAAGTTAAATACCATGTATGTGACATCCAAAGACATTGACGAGGCGGTCAACCGCCTGAGTTTTACGATATCGGAAGGACTCAACATGACTTTTGTCCCAAGAGTCTAGCCACAGGGACGTTCCTTTTGCCATAAGGAGCGTCCCCTTTGGCATAGGCAGGCATATCTCGAAAAAAAACGCATATATTGGTGCGTGGGGAAAAGGAGAGATTTGTGAGTGCCAAGTGGTCTTTGTATTATCAATTATTAAAATTATGTGTGCCGGTGTTCTGCTTTCAAACGACAGAGGCATCTTTGTCAGACCTGCTCTTACAGCAGATGGAATTGGCAACACCGGTCATGGCATATGTCTATGGGGAAGATGAGTCAAAAGATGAACTGACTCTGCTGGCTGCCATAGAAAATTCCGGCAAGCAAGAAGATACAAAAAATGCCAACATAGAAATCAGTGCAGATGCGCAAAAGGCAAATGGGGATGAGGAGGAGACACAGGATCCGATCGCTGCGGCCGGGGCAGAAAATGTGGCTGCTACAGCGACACCGGTTTGGACAAAGCAGGCAGAGGTCAATCGGGATAAACTGCTGGACTTTGATTATCTGGTCAAAAACTTTTATCGGATTGACCGCACAACGACGATCGATTCCTCGGAACTGAATCCGGGGCAACTTTTAGCAAAAGATCTGACCATTGATACAAATGTGGGAGGACCAGTCATTTTGATCTATCATACACATTCACAAGAAGGATTTGTGGACTCGGATGGATCGGAAGGGATGACGGTCATGGGGCTGGGGGATCGCCTGACAAGCCTTTTGCAGGATACCTATGGGATTCCTGTCTTGCATCATCGGGGCAAATATGACGTGGATGGGCGCGATTATGCCTATTCCAACGCGGAACCGGAGATCAGGCAGGTCTTGGCGGACAATCCGACCATACAGGTTGTGATCGATCTACATAGAGATGGTGTGGGGGATGATGTCCATCTGGTGACGGATATAGGTGGCAAGCAGACGGCAAAGATCATGTTCTTCAATGGGCTGAGCAGAACGACATCGACCGGTCCGATCGATTATCTGCAAAATCCGAATCTGCAGGATAATCTGGCAACTTCTCTGCAAATGCAGATCGCGGCGGCAGAACTGTATCCGGGCTTTACCAGACCGGTCTTTTTGAAGGGCTATCGTTATAATATGCATATGTGCCCCAAGTCCATGCTGATCGAGGTGGGGGCGCAGACCAACACCTTTGAGGAGGTCTATAATGCCATGGATCCGCTCGCCAATATCCTTGCCTATGTACTATTGGGACAATCGCACACTTGAGAAGACGCGTATTCCTATGGTATAATCTAACCAAATGAGCAAATTTTCGATAGGAAATGCGGAGGATAAATTTTCATGGCAATAGATCAGAGCAAAATTCGTAACTTTTGTATTGTAGCCCATATCGATCACGGCAAGTCAACACTGGCAGACCGTATCATTGAGATGACGGGCCTGCTTACCGATCGTGAGATGCAGGCACAGGTCTTGGATAATATGGATCTGGAGCGTGAGCGTGGTATCACGATCAAGTCTCAGGCGGTGCGTATCATCTACAAGGCAAAAGACGGGGAAGAATATATTTTCAACTTGATCGACACACCGGGACACGTGGATTTCAACTATGAGGTATCGCGTAGTCTGGCGGCATGTGACGGCGCTATTCTGGTGGTGGATGCGGCACAGGGAATCGAGGCGCAGACGTTGGCAAATGTCTATCTGGCATTGGATCACGATCTGGATGTCCTTCCGGTCATCAACAAGATCGATCTGCCAAGTGCGGAGCCGCAGCGTGTCAAAGACGAGATCGAGGATGTGATCGGCTTAGAGGCGCAGGATGCACCGCTGATCTCTGCCAAGACCGGTCTGAATGTAGAGGAAGTCTTAGAGCAGATCGTTACCAAATTGCCGGCACCGACCGGTGATCCAAAGGCACCGCTGCAGGCATTGATCTTTGACTCTTTGTATGATGCATACAAGGGCGTGATCGTTTTTTGCCGTATCAAGGAGGGAACGCTTCGTCCCGGAGATCAGGTGCTGATGATGGCAACAGGCGCGACAGCGGATGTTGTAGAAGTCGGTTATTTTGGAGCCGGACAATTTATCCCTTGTGATGAACTTTCTGCTGGCATGGTCGGTTATATGACAGCCAGCATCAAGAACGTCAAAGATACCCGCGTGGGCGATACGATCACACACAAGAAGCATCCGTGCAAGGAACCTTTGCCGGGCTATAAAAAGGTCAATCCTATGGTCTACTGTGGTCTGTATCCGGCGGATGGAGCCAAGTACCCGGATCTAAGAGACGCATTGGAAAAATTGCAGTTAAATGATGCATCTTTACAATTTGAACCGGAGACATCGGTAGCCCTTGGTTTTGGTTTCCGCTGTGGTTTCCTTGGACTTTTGCATCTGGAGATCATCCAGGAGAGACTGGAAAGAGAGTATAATCTGGATCTGGTGACAACGGCACCGGGCGTTGTTTATCGTGTGTATAAGACGGATGGCACCATGATCGAGTTGACCAATCCATCCAATCTGCCGGATCCGTCAGAGATCGAATACATGGAAGAACCTGTCGTAGAGGCGGAGATCATGGTGACGAGCGAGTATATCGGAGCCATTATGGATCTGTGTCAGGAGAGGCGCGGAACTTACATCAGTATGGAGTATATGGAAGAAACGCGTGCCCTGCTCAAGTACACCCTGCCTTTGAATGAGATCATCTATGATTTCTTTGATGCCTTAAAATCCAGATCCCGCGGCTATGCATCTTTTGACTATGAGATGAAGGGCTATGTCAAGTCTGATCTGGTCAAACTGGATATCCTCATCAATAAGGAAGAAGTGGATGCCCTTTCCTTTATCGTATTCAGTGGAACGGCATACGAACGTGGGCGCAAGATGTGTGAAAAATTAAAAGAAGAGATCCCGCGTCATTTGTTCGAGATCCCGATCCAGGCAGCGGTCGGCAGTAAGGTCATTGCCAGAGAGACGGTCAAGGCTATGCGAAAAGATGTGCTTGCCAAGTGTTATGGCGGTGATATTTCCAGAAAGAAGAAATTGCTTGAAAAACAGAAGGAAGGAAAGAAGCGTATGCGCCAGGTGGGCAATGTAGAGATCCCGCAGGAGGCGTTTATGAGCGTGTTAAAATTGGACGAGGATTAGTAAATATGAAAGAGGTCAGTCTTTATCTACACATTCCATTCTGTGTAAAAAAATGTGATTACTGCGATTTTTTATCAGGAGCCTATGATAATGACATACAAAAAAGATATGCCGAAAGCCTCTGTAAAGAAATCGCTTACATGGGACAGCAACTGCGATCAGTTGCTGTTTCTTCTATATATATTGGTGGCGGTACCCCATCCTGGCTGGATGCATCGGATATGGGAAAGATCATGGATGCCCTACATAAAAAATTTACTATCGGTCAGGATGCTGAGATTTCCATGGAATGTAATCCGGGAACGGTAACGATGGAAAAATTTAGCGCATACCGTAAGATGGGGATCAATCGTTTAAGCATCGGTCTGCAATCGGCTAATGATGACGAACTGCGTCTCTTGGGACGGATCCATAGTTACGAACAGTTTTTGCGGACTTTTGATATGGCACGCAAAAGCGGATTTTACAATCTGAACGTGGATATTATGACAGGATTGCCGAGACAGACCCCGGAAAAATTGATGCATACTTTAGAGCAGGTCATTGCCCTGCGACCGGAACATGTCTCTGCCTACTCTTTGATCGTGGAAGAAGGAACCCCTTTTTATGATCGCTATAAATTTGATGCGGTCAAGCAGCATGCTGGGATGAAAACAGAATTTTTGCCGGACGAGGACGAGGAATACCGCCTGTCCAAGATGGCACAAAGCGTTTTGATCGCACACGGCTATCAGCAATATGAGATATCCAACTATGCCAGGGAAGGTTATGCCTGCTATCACAATACCGTTTATTGGCGGCGGGGCGACTATCTGGGACTTGGCATTGGCGCAGCCTCCATGGTAAGCGACCGTCGTATGGCAAATGTGCGGGACATCTATCAGTATATGGATCTGTGTGCGGACAAATTGTCTTCTAATAATATAGAAGAAACAGAAAATCTGACGTCGCCTTTATGGCAGGAAGTAACGAGTCTTTCTAAAAAAGATGCCATGGAAGAATTTATGTTTTTGGGACTGCGCATGAATGCAGGAGTTACCAGAGAGGATTTTGCCAAGTGCTTTTCCTGCTCGATAGAGTCCGTCTATGGCGAGACCATCAAACATTTGCGGCAGGAGGCTTTGCTAGAAGTGGCAGAGGGGCGGATCTTTTTGACCGACAAGGGAATGGATCTGAGCAATTATGCCCTGGCACAGTTCCTCCTGTAAGATCATCTGCGCCAAAGGGGACAGTCCATGTGGCAAAAGGAGCGTCCCTGCGCCACAAAAAATTCACAAAAATAAATAAAAAAAATTGTGAGAAGTGTTGACAAAGCAAAAGGGCAGTGATACATTAGGTTTAAAGATATTAGCACTCTAAGTTAATGAGTGCTAACAATCTTAGAAACAAGGAAATCAGATGAGGTATCCGATGGACGAATTAGGTGAGAGAAAAGAGAAAATTTTAAACGCCATCATACAGAACTATCTGGAAACCGGAGAGCCGGTTGGTTCCCGTACCATTTCCAAGATGTCAGATCTGAATCTGAGTTCTGCTACGATTCGTAATGAGATGTCGGATCTTGAGGAACTGGGCTACATCGTACAGCCGCATACTTCTTCAGGACGTATTCCTTCCGATAAGGGTTACCGTTTCTATGTAGATCACTTGATGGAAGTCAAGGATCGGGAAGTGACCGAGATGAAGGATCTGATGATCGAAAAGACGGAGAAGATGGAACAACTCTTAAAACAGGTCGTCAAGGTACTTGCCAACAATACGCAGTACGCCACGATGATATCTGCACCGAGTGTCCAGCGCAACCGTCTCAAGTTCGTACAGTTATCTGCCGTAGATGAACACCAGATCTTATCGGTGGTCGTTATGGAAGGCAACATCGTAAAGAACAAGATCATTCCGGTTGAGGAACCTCTGAGCAATGAGACTATGTTGAAACTCAACATGCTCTTGAACACCAACTTGAACGGGCTTACCGTCGATGAGATCAACTTAGGGCTCATCACCAAGATGAAAGAGCAGGCGGGTATTCACGAAGAGATCATTGCACAAGTCTTAAATACCGTGGCTGAGACGATTCACGAAGATGACGATCTGGAGATTTATACGAGTGGAGCAACGAATATTTTCAAATATCCGGAACTTTCCGATTCCCAGAGAGCAAGTGAGTTGATCAGTGCTTTTGAAGAAAAGCAGGCGCTGGCAGATCTGATCTCTGAGACACAGGGAGATGAAGAAACCGGCATTCAGGTATATATTGGAAATGAGTCACCGATCCAGACAATGAAAGATTGCAGCGTCGTGACAGCCACCTATGAATTAGGTGAGGGCGTGAAGGGCACGATAGGAATTATCGGACCAAAGCGTATGGATTACGAAAATGTCATGGATAACCTGAAAAATCTTAAGTCGCAGCTTGACAAGATCTTGAAAAGGGAATGACATAGGAAGGAGATGTAAAAGTGGCAGAGGAAAAGAAGCAGGAAGATAGGGAAGAAGTCAAAGTAGACGAGACAGTCGAGACAGAGACTTCCGAAGAAAAAGATACAGAAAGTACAGAGGCAGGAGAAGCCGCTGATACCAAAGAGGAGGCGGAGGAAAAAGAAGAATCCGCAGAAGAAGCTGAGGAAGAAAAAGGAAATGGAGGCTTTTTCAAAAAGAAAGAAAAGAAAGACAAAAAGGATGCACAGATCGAAGAACTGACCGACAAGGTCAGACGCCAGATGGCCGAGTTCGAGAACTTCCGCAAACGTTCTGAGAAAGAAAAATCACAGATGTATGAAGTGGGAGCAAAGAGCATCTTGGAAAAGATCCTTCCGGTCGTTGACAACTTTGAAAGAGGTCTTAAGGGCATGGAAGAGAGCGAAGATCCATTTGCACAAGGTATGCAGATGATCTACAAACAACTGATGACTTCCTTGGAGGAAGCAGGCGTGAGTCCGATCGAGGCGCTCGGCAATGAATTTGATCCGAATTTCCACAACGCAGTGATGCATGTGGAGGATGAAGAAGCCGGCGAGAGCGAGATCGTAGAAGAGTTCCAAAAGGGCTATATGTATCACGATACAGTGCTTCGTCATAGCATGGTCAAGGTTGCAAACTAGTCAAATTGGTAGCAATGCTAATTTAAAATAAAGACAATAACAATGTGATGATAAATAGGAGGAAAAAATCATGGGAAAAATTATTGGTATTGATTTAGGTACAACAAACTCTTGTGTAGCAGTTATGGAAGGTGGTAAGCCAACCGTTATCGCCAACCAGGAAGGTGCAAGAACAACACCGTCTGTTGTAGCATTTACAAAGACAGGAGAGAGATTGATCGGTGAGCCTGCAAAGCGTCAGGCAGTTACAAATGCAGAAAAGACAATTTCTTCTATTAAGAGAGATATGGGTACAGACAATGGTCGTACCATCGATGGTAAGAAGTATTCTCCACAGCAGATCTCAGCAATGATCTTACAGAAGTTAAAGAGCGATGCAGAGAACTATCTGGGTGAGCCTGTCACAGAAGCAGTTATCACAGTTCCTGCATATTTCAATGATGCGCAGCGTCAGGCAACAAAGGATGCCGGAAAGATCGCTGGTCTTGATGTAAAGCGTATCATCAACGAGCCTACAGCAGCAGCACTTGCTTATGGTCTTGACAATGAAAATGAGCAGAAGATCATGGTTTATGATTTAGGTGGTGGTACATTTGATGTATCTATCATTGAGATCGGTGATGGCGTTATCGAAGTTCTTGCAACAAGTGGTGATAACCGTCTTGGTGGCGATGACTTCGACCAGAAGATCACAGATTGGATGCTGGATGAGTTCAAGAAGGCAGAAGGCGTTGACCTTTCTACTGACAAGATGGCTCTCCAGAGATTAAAAGAAGCAGCAGAGAAGGCTAAGAAAGAACTTTCCGCTGCAACAACAACAAACATCAACTTGCCTTTCATCACTGCAACAGCAGAAGGACCAAAGCATTTTGATATGAACTTAACACGTGCTAAATTCGATGAATTAACACATGACCTTGTAGAAAGAACAGCCATTCCGGTACAGAACGCATTAAAGGATGCAGGTCTTACAGCAAGTGAACTTTCAAAGGTTCTCCTTGTTGGTGGATCAACCCGTATCCCAGCCGTACAGGATAAGGTAAAGGCACTTACAGGACATGAGCCAAGCAAGTCTTTGAACCCGGATGAATGTGTAGCCATCGGTGCTTCTATCCAGGGTGGTAAGTTAGCAGGTGATGCCGGTGCCGGTGAGATCTTGCTTTTGGATGTTACACCACTTTCTCTTTCTATCGAGACTATGGGTGGTATTGCAACCAAGTTGATCGAGAGAAATACAACGATCCCTACCAAGAAGAGCCAGATCTTCTCTACTGCTGCTGATAACCAGACAGCCGTTGATATCAACGTAGTACAGGGTGAGAGACAGTTTGCTAGAGACAACAAGTCCTTAGGACAGTTCCGTCTGGATGGTATTCCTCCAGCACGTCGTGGTGTTCCACAGATCGAGGTTACTTTCGATATCGATGCCAATGGTATCGTAAATGTATCCGCTAAGGATCTTGGTACAGGTAAGGAACAGCACATCACCATTACAGCAGGATCTAACATGTCTGATGAGGACATTGAGAAGGCTGTTAAGGAAGCTGCTGAGTTTGAAGCACAGGATAAGAAGCGTAAGGAAGCCATCGACACCAGAAACGATGCTGATGCATTTGTATTCCAGACAGAGAAGGCTTTGGAAGAAGTTGGCGACAAGATCGATGCGGCAGATAAGTCAGCAGTTGAGGCTGATATCGCAGCGATCAAGACAATCCTCGAGGCACATCCGGAAGCAGAGGCTATGGATGATGCAACCATAGCAGAATTAAAGGCTGCACAGGAGAAATTGCAGGAGAGTGCACAGAAGGTATTCACCAAGATGTATGAACAGCAGGCTCAGGCAGCAGGCGCACAGGGGGCAGGTCCTGACATGGGTGCCGGTGCAGGCCCTGATATGGGAGCAAACACCACTTACAATGCGGCAGATGATGATGTCGTAGATGCAGACTTCAAGGAAGTATAAAAAACATGGCAGAACAGAAGCGAGATTATTATGAAGTCCTTGGCGTAGATAAAAATGCCGATGACGCAACGATCAAAAAAGCATACAGACAGTTGGCAAAGAAATATCACCCGGATATGAATCCGGGTGATAAAGAAGCAGAGGTAAAGTTCAAAGAAGCCTCTGAAGCCTATGCTGTTTTGAGTGATCCGGATAAGAGAAGACAATATGATCAGTTTGGTCATGCTGCTTTTGACGGCGGTGCCGGTGGCGGCGGATTTGATTTCTCAGGCATGGATTTTGGAGATATCTTTGGAGATATCTTCGGTGATTTCTTTGGCGGTGGCGGCAACAGACGTACCAACAATGGACCGATGAAAGGGCAGAATGTCCGTGCAAGAGTCAATATCAAGTTTGAAGAGGCAGCATTTGGTTGTGAAAAAGAGATCGAACTGGTATTAAAAGATGAGTGTGCAACTTGTCATGGATCCGGTGCAAAGTCTGGAACCACAAAGGATACCTGTCCGAAGTGTGGCGGTAAGGGAAAGATCGTAGTTACACAGCAATCATTCTTTGGAACCGTACAGAATGTAACGTCTTGTCCGGAATGTCAGGGAACAGGGCAGATCATCAAAGAAAAATGTAGTGATTGCCATGGTACCGGATACATTTCCCGTAAAAAGAGAATTTCTGTATCTATTCCTGCTGGTATTGATAACGGTCAGAGTGTTCGTATCCGTGAAAAGGGAGAGCCGGGCATCAACGGAGGACCTAGAGGAGACCTTTTGGTTGAGGTTCGTGTGGCCCCGCATGCGATCTTCCAGAGAAGCGAATACGATATTTATTCTTCTGCTCCGATCTCATTTGCACAGGCAGCACTGGGCGGTGAAGTCATGATCGATACCTTGGACGGAAAGGTCGTATATGAAGTGAAGCCCGGCACACAGACCGATACCAGGATCCGCTTGCGTGGAAAAGGTATTCCGTCTTTGCGTAATAAGAATATGCGTGGTGACCATTATGTTACTTTAGTGGTACAGGTTCCGACTTCTCTTAGTCATGAAGCAAAAGAAACTTTGCGTAAGTTTGATGATGAGACAGGAAAGACCTTGAAAGCCGGAGGAACAGCGGTTAAGGAAGAAAAGAAGAAAAAAGGATTTATGGGCAAACTTAAGGATGCCGTAGACGATTTATAAAATGCGAAGAAGCGATGGCTTGGTATAGAAATATATCCCATCGCATTTTTGCGTATAAGAGAAAGAGGATAACATACATGAAAGTTTGGATTACAAGACATGGGCAGACAGATCTCAACAAAAAGCAGTTGATGCAGGGCGTTTATGACGAACCACTGAACGAAACAGGAATTGCGCAGGCAGAGGAAACACGGAAAAAGATTGGTGATATGAAGTTCGACGCTGTTTACTGCAGCCCATTGAAGCGAGCAAAGAAAACAGCCATGATCATCGGAGGTGTATCCGAAGAGGAATTGATCGTGGATCCGCGTATCATCGAGGTAAACTTTGGAAAATACGAAAAAAAGAGTTATAAAAAATTAGGACCATTTATGACCTTATACTGGATGCTTCCGGAAATCATACCGGCACCTAAGACGGTGGAGCCTGTTTCATCTATGGTGAAAAGAAGTCGTTCTTTTATCGAAGATCTCAAAAAAGAGGACTATGAAAACGTGCTTGTGGTCTGTCACGGTGGCATTATCCGGGCTCTTTGTGGAGTTCTTGAAAACCGTAGAAATGGAATCAAGTGGAGACCAAGACCACAAAATTGTGAAATTAGAAAATACGAGTTGTAGTTTGTAGGGACGTTCCTTTTGCCACAAGGAGCGTCCCTTTTGGCATACCGACAGGTGCAGAGCGGCGTCTTCTATTGATTTCGGTATTCTTTCGGCGTCATAACGGTCAATTTCTTAAATACATTCTGAAAATACCCCTGGGAGGAAAAGCCTAAATAGGTTGCTATCTCTAAAATAGAGCGATCAGTCGTTTTTAACAGAGACTTCGCTTTTTCGATTTTTTGTTCTTGAATATACTGTGACAAGGTCATACCGGTTTCTTTTTTGAATTTGGTTGACAGATAACTGCGACTTAAAAAAAGATCCTGAGCCATCTGATCCACAGAAAATTCTTCCGTTAAATGTTCCCGGATATATCCCGTTACGGAGCGCATAAATTTATCGTAACGATTTCCTTTTTTAATTTCATTTACAAGTGTTGTGTAGTCAATCACCATGTGATATTGCAAGTTCATGACTTGCTCCGGATTGTTATAGCTTTCAGCATGTTGGATATACTTATCACTTAAGGTCAAAGATTCCTCTACTGGAAGTCCTCCATCAATGGCAGCACGTGATAAAAGTGTGGCGGATGTTATGAAAATATTTTTTAACTGTCGCAAGTAAGTTGGTGCTACTTTGCCGGCACGACCGGCAGAATTCAGCTTAAAGAGTTCGTTGAGACGGTCCAAATCACCCTCACGGACACAGGAAATCATCTCTTTTTCAAAGAGATAAGTCGTGTGTGCAGGCGTAACGGCATCATTATAGTCATCAATAGAAGCATGTGCACTTGCAATGTCATTAATGCTGTGGATGTCGTTTTCACTCATAGGGCGCTTTCCTATATGGGAAATGTTTGTCATTTGCTCATTTGTTTCAATCGCTGTCTGGTTATCAATATTCTGTTTGGAAATATTGCTATGGGAATCGTATATAGCAACATCGGATAATTCTAGTTTTTTGTCACTGATATAGTAATAAATCAGGCAGAGCTCATGTAAAAATAGTTCAAGCGGCATAGGGGTTATACTGCTGAGCAATTGTTGGTATTGTTCCATGTAATTCATTTTTAAATCAAGAGAAAACATGAATTCCCGAATCTGATTTTTAGGCGGCGTAATCTGAAAAGTAGGTCCTAAAATGAGGGTATATTCACCATGTTTTATGATGCCATAAAAATGTTCATAGGGTGAAATATAGTAGTTCACCCCTTCGTTTACCTGTAAAAGTGTATCAATATAGGGTGACGCGGGATCTTTGGGGAAATTAGACAAATCATAATGAATGATTTCTTTGTTATTTTTATAAACGCGCATGGCGATTAAAGATAGCGAAGAAATGTTTTTGGCAATGTAATCATAATCAATTTCTCTCATAATAGCCTCCAATTTGTAAGACAGGCAAATCCGTAGGACTGCCTTTGATGTTTCTGTAAAATATCATACATAATTACAAAAAAGAAAACAAGAACTGAAAAAATACTTTTGAAAGATTCCTAAAATAATAGACGAAATCGTAGGTTATCAGGAAGAAGTCTGCGAGAAGTAAAGGAGTAAGAAAACCTTTTTTATATATAACCCTTCTGAAGAAGAGACTGGTGTGAAAGCAAGGGTCTCTTTTTCTATTACAAATTTTTGATATTTTTTCTAACAAAACATAGCAGGAAAATGTGCATATAGGAAAAGTTGATAAAACGCGAACATAATTACAAGAAATTTTGAAGTATCTGCTGTATAGTAAAATAAAGAATCATGCCGTAGATTTTTGGCTGCAGCAGCAAAATGTGTAATACAGGATTGTCAGGACACGAAGATAGAAATAGAAAAGGAAATGAATGTAAAATGAAACAACAGATTTATAACCCATATTTGCCATTGGAAAATTATATCCCGGATGGAGAGCCACATGTTTTTGGTGACAGACTCTATGTTTATGGATCCCATGATGAGGAAAACGGCACAGAATTCTGCGTATTAGATTATGAGTGCTTTTCGACTCCTGTGGATGATCTTTCCGATTGGAGAAGTGAGGGCATCATATATCGTGCTGAGCAGGATCCGGGGAGAAATGAAAAGGATAAGTATATGTATGCGCCGGATGTGGTACAGGGAAAGGATGGCAGATATTATCTTTACTATGCCATGAGTGGCGGACATTTTACAGGAGCAATCCATGTAGCAGTCTGCGATGAACCGGCTGGAAAATATGAATATTACGGTGAAGTAAGAAATACAGATGGCTCGACTTATGACAGGTGTATTACCTTTGATCCGGGACTTTTGAACGATAATAATCATATTTATCTATATTATGGATGGGCAATCGGAACAGGCGTAAGAAGCATACCAAGAATGATTAACGGAATGGTATCGGCTATATGTAAGCACTTTGTTTCGCCGAAATTATTTGAAAAGACAAAGGAGCAGATGGCGCGCGAAGCACAAGGCATTGAAGGTGGAAATGTCATTCGGCTGGCAGATGATATGCTTACAGTGATCGGAGAGCCGAAGCGTTTAGCACCAGGCAGTTTGATGCCATAGGAAGTCAGTGGGAAAGTCATGGCTTTTTTGAGGCGAGTTCTATGCGAAAAATAGGGGATACCTATTATTATATTTTTTCATCGCAGGTGAACCACGAACTCTGTTATGCGACCAGTAAATATCCGGACAGGGATTTTACATATCGCGGAGTAATCATATCGAATGGTGATATTGGCTATGGTGGGCGAAAGACGAAAGAACGTCTGGCTATGTCAGGAAACAATCATGGAAGTCTTGTCTGCGTCAAGGGGCAATGGTATATCTTTTATCACAGGCATACCAATAAAACGTGCTTTAGCCGTCAAGGCTGTGCAGAAAAAATAACTATTTTGCCGGATGGCAGTATTCCGCAGGTTGAGATGACATCACAGGGACTCAATGATGGACCATTAAAGGCAAGCGGCGAGTATCCTGCAGCAATCTGTTGTAATTTGTACAATTCGAAGCTTCAAAAAATCGGACATACACCTGTGATTGGAAATAGTGACCGCATCCCTTATGTGACTTGCCGGAATGAGGAAAGATTTGTGGCAGATTTCTGTGATGATGCTGTGGCTGGATATAAATATTTTGATTTTTCAGGGCAGACGCAGCTTACGGTTACCTATCGCGGCAGCGGAAAACTGCGCGTTTTTACCGAAGATAAGACCTTGGGCAAGATGACACTGACACCGACAGAGACATGGAAAACATCGACCATTTCTTTTACAGAAGAAGGAAAACATGCCCTGTATTTACAGACAGTAGGGGATACCATGTGCGACTTGCTGGAGATTGGTTTCTGTTAGAAAGAAGTTCAATTCTAAGGGGAAGAAAGGCTGCTTTTAATAATAAATATTTGACGTGCGTAAAATAAAAATGTATAATGTGATGTATAAAAATATTTGACGTGCGTAAAATAATATGAGGTGGTTTTATGCGAACAAGAGTAATCAGAGAAAAGCAGGATCTGACCTATTTGAATTGGTCCCATATTCGAAGTTCCAGTGGAACAGCAGGCACTTTTTTGAAATCAGAGTCTTCCTTATATGATAAAAAAATATATTACAAATTGTCTAATTTCGATCCTGTAAATGGTATTGTAGGACATGAGTGTGTCAATGAAATAATCGTCGATCGTTTACTGACGATACTTGGAGTGGAACATCTTCACTATGAACTTATCTATGCAGATATTGAAATTGAGGGAAGAATATATACGACATATGTGTGTGCGTCCGAGGACTTTAAGAAGCGTGGTGAGAGTAAGGTTGCCCTCGATGATTATTATCGAACCAATGCCATAAAGGGAGAGTCGCATTATGATTTTTGTGTGAGGCAAGGCTGGAAAGATTATATAGAGCAGATGATTGCTGTTGACTATCTCATATTAAATAGGGATCGGCATGGTGCAAATATTGAAGTGCTTCGAAATGCAAGAGCAAAAACAATTCGGATTGCCCCTTTGTTTGATCATGGCTTGTCTTTGTTATACTCCTGTACATCGGATGCTATGGTGAAAAATTTTGATGTGTCAGAGGATAAACGATGTCAGAACTTTATAGGTTCTTATTCCTGTTACGAAAATTTAAATCTGATTGAGAACAAAAAGAAGATATTTTCAAGGAAACTAAAAGAGAGTGATAAATCGGTTCTTTTGGAAGATTTGCAGGGAATATTATCGGAGACGTACTTAGATGCTATTTGGAATATGATTTATAAGAGGTATCAGGTCTATGAAAGCTTATGAAATATGGGATGATGAAAATCAGTTATCCATAGGGGTCTTACAATATTTTGATAAAGAGCAGAGATATATTATTGAACTTCAGGAGAATTTGGACGAGTGGACCGCCCCTCTTTTGTTTACCAATTATGTTAAGCGTGGAATCTATACCATACCAAGGCAGGAAAGCTATCTATGGGTAAAAGAAAGAGTGATTCCGAGTGGAAGACAAAATATAGATGACATCCTGCGCAATCATAAAATGGCAGCATATGATGAGATGAGGATGCTTGAACTGGCAAGGGGAAAATGTTCGCAGGATAGCATGTCGATAAAAAAGATAGATATATTGCCATCTTTTGTGGTAGAAAGGCAAAAAAAGAATCTTGTGGACTGCTGTATGTGCGATCATCATGTGGTTCTATGCTTTTTTGCAGATCATGTGGTAAAGAAACTCGCGTTAGAACAACTGAAAGATGTAAGTGGTATCGATAAAGTCATGCAAAATCAACCTCTTTTTGAATCCGGTATGGTGGGGACAGGGGGATATTGCCTGACATTCAATGATTCGATCGATATTCCGGCAAAATTCTTATATGATGTAAAAAACGAAATGCCTATAGAAAGTAAGGATTTTGAAACTTATGTGCAAAAGAATATCTGGGATACGACGCAGGTGTGTGATGCACTTTCCTGTACGCGTCAAAATCTTTCTTATATGCTTAGGAAAGAGAGCCTATCGCCTTTAAAAACAGATGTAAAGGGAAATTTATACATGAAAGGTGATGTGCTAAAAAATAAGTGGTAGAAAAAAGTTAAAAATTACAAACTCACTAACATAACTACAAGAAAAATGGCATATGGATGATTATAATACCTATAGAATCAAAAAATTCTATAGGTATTTTTAATACAGCAAGGGTTATAAAAAAGAAGAGGAGTGGAACGAATGAAAACGATTAGAGCAAAGTTCTTGGATGCAAAAGCATTCGACAGCCGGGTGAAATCACCGGATATGGAAAAGAAAGAAAAATGGATTGGTTATCTGTTAGGACCAGCAGGTGCGTTGCTATTGAATGCTGTTATGGCATCATATCTGAACGTATACTACACAGACGTGTTGAAATTGACAACGGTGTGGGGCGGAATGTTTCTTATGGTATTCCCGATTTTATCAAAGATTATTGATGCCATCACAAACGTTTTGATGGGATATATCATTGACCACACAAAAACGAAACAAGGAAAAGCAAGACCATATCTGCTTCTTGCAGGGGTACTGCTTCCAATTACCGGAATTCTGCTTTTTACCGTTCCGGAATCCAATGAAACATTAGAAGTAATCTGGGTAATGCTTTCTTACAACCTTTTTTATTCATTTGCATTTACCATTTACAATATGAGTCACAATCTGATGGTTCCATTGTCTACAAGAAATTCAGAACAACGTGGCGTTTTGGCAGTGTTTAACAATGTTGCAACCATTATGATTTCAGGAATCATTGTAGCATTGATTTTTCCAATGCTGATTTTGCCAAGATTGGGTGTCGATAAGAGCAACTGGATTCATATGGCAGTTATTTTGTCGATTCTTGCTTTGCCATTAACACTTTTGGAATATTACTACACAAAAGAACGTGTTACAGAAGAAAGTGCTGTGGATGAAGAAGTAAGTACGGTCACATTTAAGGAACAAATGAGAGCCGTGTTTGCGGATCGTTATATGTTCTGTTTATTATTTTATTTCCTTGTATATACCGTTGGATCAACGATGAAAAACATATCCCTTGTGTACTACTGCAATTATGTATTGGGATCTTACAATGACGGAATTACGCAGACAATGGTATCTGTGATTGGCGGTATCCCAATGGGAATTGGTATTTTTGCAGTATGGCCATTGGCAAAAAAGTTTGGTAAGAGAAATCTGACGATGGCAGGTTTTGTTTTATACGGTATTGGAAGCGCAATTTGCTGTCTGGCTCCAACCAATATGGTTATTGTACTTGTTGGACAGTTTGTAAAGAATATCGGTGGACTTCCTTGCGCTTATGTATTTATGGCATTGATGGCAGATACCTACGATCATCTGGAATGGAAGAATGGATTCCGTGTGGATGGTGCAGCAATGTCTATTTATTCGATTATTACAGTGACGATGACAGGTGTTTGTACAGGTGTGTTTAATTTATTGTTGTCAACGTCAGGGTATGTTGCACCAAGCCTTGTTGATGGCGTGACGGTAGCAGCAACGCAGGCTGATTCGGTAAAGAATATGCTGACTTTTTGTTTTGTAGGATTGGAAATAATAACTTCTATTATTGTGGTTGTTCTGCTGTCTTTCGTTAATGTAGAAAAGGGCTTGCAGGAAAAACAGGAAGAAATTGCAGCTCGTAGAGAAGCGAAGAATGCAAATAAGTAAACGGGATACAAGGAGAAAATATGAAGCATCAGGATATCATCAAAAAAATGACACTAGAGGACAAGATTGCGCTTTGCAGTGGTAAGGATTTCTGGCATACAAAGGATATGCCACAATACGGTCTTCCATCCATCATGATGAGCGATGGACCACACGGGCTTCGTAAACAGGAAGCGGAGGCAGATATGTTAGGCGTGAATGCGTCTGTACCAGCCACTTGCTTTCCAACGGCAGTGACAACGGGCAGTTCATGGAATGTTGCATTGATGCATAAAATTGGACAGGCAATCGCAGAGGAGGCCATTGCCTATCAGGTTTCTATTGTTTTAGGTCCTGGTGTAAATATCAAGCGGAATCCATTGTGCGGACGTAATTTTGAATATATCAGTGAAGACCCATATTTGGCAGGTAAAATGGCGGCAGATTTTATTCGCGGTGCAGAAGAGAAAGGTGTTGCAACATCGCTGAAACACTTTGCGGGAAATTCGCAGGAAACAAAGCGTTTTACATCAGATAGTGTCATTGATGAGAGAACATTGCGTGAAATTTATCTCACAGCATTTGAAATTGCTGTTAAAGAGGGAAGGCCAAAGACCGTTATGTGCGCTTATAACAAACTAAATGGTATTCATTGTAGTGATAATAAGAAACTGTTGACGGATATATTACGTGATGAATGGGGACACCAGGGAATTGTAGTGACAGATTGGGGTGCTATGAATGACCGCATCGAAGGATTTAAGGCGGGATGCGATTTGTCTATGCCTGGGGGAAGTGACTATATGGAATCGGATGTTGCAAACGCAGTCCGTTCCGGTGTTTTAGAGGAAGCGGTCATTGATGAAAATGTAGATCGCATGATTGATTTGATTTTACAAAGTGCTGCGCGTTTACAAAAGGATGCAGCATTTGATCAGAAAGCACATCATGAGCTGGCAAAAGCTGCGGCAGGAGAAGGTATTGTACTTTTGAAAAATAAGGACAACATCCTACCTTTGCAAGAAGGAACAAAGGTTGCATTGATTGGTAAGATGGCAGAAAAAACCCGTTATCAGGGAGCGGGTAGTAGTCATATCAATCCTACAAAATTGACACAGCCAAAGGATGTAATTTCTCATACGGCATTTGCAGTGGGATGTGATGAGCGTGGAAATACAAGTGAGGAAATGCTAAAGGAAGCAGAGCATGTAGCACATACGGCAGATGTTGCCATTGTTTTTGCAGGACTGACAGAGGTTTATGAATCGGAAGGATTTGACCGCAAAGATATGAAAATGCCAGAAGGACATGTGCGCATGATTGAGGCAGTTGCGTCTGCAAATCCAAATACCATTGTGGTATTGATGTGTGGTAGTGCAGTGGAGTGCCCTTGGGCAGATGATGTGAAAGGAATCTTATATGCAGGATTGTCTGGTCAGGCAGGAGCAGAAGCGATAGCAGATATCTTATATGGAAAAATAAATCCGAGTGGAAAACTGGCAGAATCCTGGCCGATGCGGTACGAAGATTGTATTACTGCAAAAGAGTATGCAAACCAGAGGGATGCTCTTTATAAGGAAAGTGTTTATGTAGGATATCGTTATTATGAAAGTGCTGAAGTAAAAGTCCGTTTTCCTTTTGGTTACGGATTGTCGTATACCACCTTTTCTTATGACCATTTGCAGGTGCAGCCACTTGCAGATGGAATGTATCAGGTTATTTGTGATGTTACCAATACAGGAAATATTGCTGGAAAGGAAGTCGTACAGGCCTATGTTGCGGCAGTAAATTCTAACATCTTTCGTCCAGCGAAAGAATTAAAAGCATTTGCGAAGATTGATTTGGAACCGGGGCAGACAAAACAGGTGGCGTTTGTGTTGAATGAGCGCAGTTTTGCGATTTATCTTGGAAAAACATATATGGATGCAATGGATGCGGGACAAGTTTTAGCGGAAGGCTGGTATGTGCCAAAGGGGCGTTATAACATCATGATTGGTAGCAGTAGTCAAAAAATAGAATTGATGCAGACGATTTCTGTTGATGGTATGGAACTTAAGAGTCCAAAGTGGCAAAAAGATTCCTGGTACGAGACACTTGTGGGAGAACCACAGCAGACAACATTTGAAAAAATTGTGGGTTATTCTTATACATGTAAGCAGCATCATAAGGGTGAATTTACGATGGAAGATACCGTTGAGGAAATGAAAAACGAGTCGTTTGTTATGAAACTCATGTATAACGCGTCGGCAATGGTTATAAAAAAAGGCGTGGGTGGAAAGATTACAGAGGATAATGAGGCGGATTATCGAATGATGCTTTCATCTTCGGTAGGAAGTCCGCTGCGTTCTATGATGATTAGTTCTGGTATGAAGAGCGGTCTGTTTTATGGACTCCTTGATATGGCAAATGGGCACTTCTTCCGTGGACTTGGTAAAATAATTGGCATTGCTAAGTGAAAATAGGAAACAGGTAGACATAGTTTTGGCAAAGGTAGGAAAATTATGAAAGCGACAAATTTAAGAGTAGAATATATGACGAATCCGATAGGCATAGATTATGTATGCCCACGTTTTAGTTGGATATTTGAACAGGGGACAAAGCAAACAGCATATCAAATTATTGCAAAAGACGATTTTGGAAATCTGTTGTGGGATTCCGGTAAGGTTGTATCAGAGCAGATGCATCTGATTCCGTGGGGAGCAGATGATCTTACAAGTCGTACTCGTGTAATCTGGTGTGTGACGACATGGGACGAAAATGATATACCAGAGACATCAGAAGAAGCCTATTTTGAAATAGGGCTATTGCATGGGAGTGACTGGAAGGCAAAATGGATTACAGGTGATTATGTTCCGAAGAAAAAAGAACGTTACCCGGTGGATTGCTTCAAAAAATCATTTTGCGTTACAGGCGATAAAAAGATAAAAAAGGCCAGAGCATATATGAGTGCCTGTGGTGTTTATGAGGGCAAAATCAATGGGAAAAAGATAGGCGAATTTGTTCTCGCGCCTGGAATTACGGATTATAGAAAACGTGTACAGTATCAGACGGTTGATGTGACGTCTTTGCTTGCAACAGGGGATAATGAACTTTCTTTTATGCTTGCAGATGGATGGTATCGTGGTTCTGTTGGGGCATGGGGTATGAAGAATTATTATGGCTCTGAAACGAAATTGCTGGCACAGCTGGAGATTACCTACGAAGATGGCAGCATGGATGTTGTTGCCACAGATGATCGTTTTGTCTGGACAAATGATGGACCAATTCGTTTTGCTGATAATAAAGATGGTGAAATTTATGATGCCACCAAGCAGGATTTTTTGCATGCCCAGTGGAAAAAGGCGAAGGTGACAAAACATCCTGTTGTTCCAACAGCATCAGATAATTTTATTATAAAAGAACAGGAAGTTTTCTCGAATCCAAGGCTTATCAAGACACCATCTGGAAAAACAGTGCTCGATTTTGGACAGAATATAGCAGGTATTGTAGCTTTTTCGGTAAATGCGAAAGCGAGACAACGCATCTATCTTCGCATGGGTGAGCTTATGAAAGATGGAGAGTTTACGCAGAAAAATATTCAGTGCGCGAGAAAAAATCTGATAACGCCTTTGCAGGAAATCACGTATTTCTGTAAGGATGGAAAAAATGATTACAAAACCACATTTGCAATCTTTGGTTTTCAGTATATTGAAGTGGAAGCAGATATGGAAATAAACCCGGCTGATTTCAAGGCAATCGCAGTATACTCTGATTTTGAGACAACATTTACGTTTGACTCCTCAAATGAATTGCTGAACCAATTTGTGAAAAATACACTTTGGTCTTTGAAAAACAATTCAGCAGATATTCCTACAGATTGTCCGACGAGAGAACGTCACGGATGGTCTGGCGATGCACAGATTTTTGTAAATACAGCATCTTACATGGTTAATTATGCACCATTTGCTTTAAAGTATGAAAATGATCTTTGTGATTGGCAGAAAGCAAATGGTAATTTTCCACAGATTGCACCAGAAGGTGGAACGGATCCTTATATGCGTCCAATGAATGGTTCTGTGGGCTGGTCTGATGCAGGAGTGTTGCTTCCGTATCGTTTGTGGAAAAAATATGGGGATCAGCGTATAATTGAAACCTATTATGAACCAATGCGTCGTTATGCCAAATATATGATAAGCCGCACAGGCAAAACAGAGCCATTTATTTCAGTAAAGACGGGATTATCAAAGGCAGATAAAAAGTATTTATATAATTTTGGTCAGCATTATGGTGAGTGGGCAGAACCAATAGATGTGCATAAAATGTGTTGGAAGGACTTTGCAACGTCACGTCCAGAAGAAGCAACAGCATATCTTTCATATATCATGGGAATTATGGTAGAGATTGCCGAGGTATTAGGCCATACAGAAGATATTCCACTTTATGCAGAATATCGTGATGGTGCCAAAAATACATATCGTAAATTAGTGCAGCAAGCGGCGTTTTCACTTGATACGGACCGGCAGGCAAGATTAGTCCGCCCATTGTATTTTGATCTGTTAGATGAGAAAGATACGGCATTTGCTAAAAAACGTTTGATTCAGGCGTTGGACAATTATCGTTGGCGCGTAGGTACAGGATTCCTTTCTACCCCATTTATCTTATATGTACTGGCAGAGATGGATCCGGAATATGCCTATCGATTGTTGGAAAATGAAGAAAAACCAGGATGGCTTTGTATGCCAAAGGCAGGTGCAACGACCATTTGGGAAGATTGGGAAGGACCAAACTCAGATAATGGCAAAGGCGGCGGTATTGCGTCTTTGAATCATTATTCTAAGGGGGCTGTCTGCGAATGGATCTTTGATGAAATGTGTGGTATCAAGATGGCAGGAGAGAATCGTTTTAGATCGCACCTGTGCCGGGCGGACATTTCAGCCATGCCGGTATGACTTATGACAGCGTCTACGGTAAGGTGGGATGCTCTTGGAAAAAGTACGCGGATGGAACGTATGCCTATCACATTCTTGTTCCACCCAATACAACGGCGGAGGTGAGCCTGCCGGGCTGCAAGGCGCAGACGCTTTCTGCCGGGGAATATGATCTGTGATTTGTGACAAAAAACTTAAAATCAATCTAAAAAAATAACAAAAAAGCGAATTTCCTATCGTGGGAATTCGCTCTTTTACGTTATACTGTAGACAGAATAAAAGAGCCAAAAGGGACACTCCATGTGGCAAAAGGAACGTCCCTACCAGACAAGGAGGATACAAAAAATGAGTAAATTTCCACAGGGATTTATGGTAGGTGCTTCTACCGCAGCACACCAGGTAGAAGGTAACAATATTCACAGTGATTACTGGGTACAGGAGAATGTAGAACATTCACAGTTCGTCGAGCCATCCGGCGATGCAGTCGATCATTACAACCGCTATGAAGAAGACATCAGGATGATGGCAGAAGCAGGGCTGACGGCATATCGTTTTTCCATCGAGTGGGCAAGGATCGAGCCAAAGAAAGGCGAGTTTGATGACAAGGAGATCGAGCATTATCGCAAGGTCATCGCCTGCTGCAAGGAAAACGGCATCGAGCCGATCGTGACCATGCATCACTTTACTTCTCCGGCATGGCTCATTTCCATGGGCGGCTGGGAAAATGAAGAAGTCGTTGATCTCTTTGCGAATTATGTAAAATATGTCGTAGAACGTCTGGGAAGCGAACTTAACTATATTTGCACCATCAACGAGGCAAACATGCGCTTACAGTTGGCTGCCATCATGAAAAAGTACATGGGCAGCATGGGCGGCGGAGCAAAAGATGCATCAAATGCAGATGCCATGAAGAAAATGGCTGAGGCTCCAAAGCAGGATGCACCAAAGGAAGGCGATGTGCAGGTTGGACTCAACCTTGGACAGGGCATGAATACCATGATGATGGGCATGATGGAATGTGCAAAGGCATTTGGCTTGCAGGATCCAAGAGGCATCCATACTTTTGTTTCCATGTGCACACCACAAGGGGATATTCTGGTCATGAAGCGCATCAGGCAGCCAAGAAGGTCATCAAGGAATTATATCCGGACATCAAGGTCGGTATCACTTTATCTTTGCATGATATGCAGCCGGAAGCAGGCGGCGAAGATGCAGCAGCAAAAGAATGGGATGAAGAATTCCGTCATTATCTTCCATATATTGCAGATGATGATTTCTTTGGCGCACAGTCTTACACCAGACAGTGCTTTGATGCTGAGGGCAACAAATATACACCGGACGGCGTGGAATTGACCCAGATGGGATATGAGTTCTATCCACAGGCGATCGCCAACGTTGTCCGTGCAGTGGCAAAGGATTTCAAGGGCGATATTATCGTTACCGAAAATGGTATCGCAACTGCAGACGACAGCCGTCGTCAGGAATATATCAAAACAGCAACGGCAGGTCTTCAGGAGTGTATCGCAGACGGTATTCCACTCAAGGGCTATATGCACTGGTCACTCATGGATAACTTTGAGTGGCAGAAAGGTTTCTCTATGCAGTTCGGTCTGATCGCAGTAGACCGCAGCAATATGAAGCGTACCGCAAAAGAAAGTCTTTATCTTCTTGGAAGTATGGCAACAAAATAAATAGACCATTAGGAAAAATCCTCTTGCAGATTTCTGCAAGGGGACTTTTTTCGACCTGTGTAAAATAGTGAGGACAATTTTGCTGAAAATGCAAAGAAAATCAGAAATTATGCATAATTTTCAGAAAAATCTTGTGTGATATGTCGAAAAAGTGCTATGATGGAAAAAGTAAAGGAGGAACGGAGTCCTATGAAAAAGAAAAAACAACAGAGGAAAAGAGGAATCGCGGAGGAGATACAGGTCAGTATCTTGTCAAAGGTAGTCATCGTATTTGTTATCGTTGCGGCAGTGGTTACCTTTATGGTGGGCAACATCAGTCTGAGTGCCCAGAAGAACGACCTGGAGATGCAATCCAAAGCAGCAGCATACCAGTTGGAGATATTCTTTGAGGAATACACGACGGTCGCAGAACAGATGGCACTAAACACAGATGTGCAGACTTTATTGGAGGAGACCGGACCGGGAGCCAATATTACAGAGTCAGAGCGTTATGCAACCGTATTCAATTCTATGAAAAAGACCGTGGCAGCAGACAGTGACAACATTCAGGCAGTCTGGGTCGGCGATATTGATGCCAATGTTCTGACACAGTCAGACGGCTATACCAGTGGCAGTGATTTTGAGATCACAGAGCGTGCATGGTATAAGGCAGTAGAAGAAGAAAAGACCATCCTTACGGATGCATATGTAGATGCCAGCACAGGCAATGTGATCCTGAGTGCGGCTACTCCGGTATATGACCAGAGCGGACAAAATATCATCGGTGTTGCAGGTGTGGATGTGGCACTGGATCATATCGATGAACTTTTACCGGAATACAAGATCGGAAACAATGGATTTGTTATTCTGGTTACTTCTGAAGGCAATGTGATCTATCATCCGAACACGGACAACCAGCAGAAGAGTTTGAGCGAGTTGAATGTAGACAAGACCTTGATCCAGACAGTTGAGGGAGGTAAAGATACTTCCGTACATTATTCCGCAGATGGAAAGAGCAAATACGGTTATGTCGGAAGAATTGGTTCGACCGATTATCTGACCATTTCCTGCTTACCGGCAAGTGAATATTTTGCAAGTCTGATCCGTTGTATCATCGTTGTATTGTTGCTTGTCATTGCAGGTATTGTCGTTATCATCATCACGATCCGTCATCTGGCAACCCAGTTGACTAAGCCGATCGTTGCTTTGAATGATGTGGCACAGGAACTGGCAGAAGGCAATCTGGATGTGACTCTTGATATCGCATCTGAAAATGAGATCGGGGAACTTGCAGATTCTATTCAAAAGACAGTAGATCGTCTGAAAGAATATATCAATTACATCGATGAGATTTCTTCGGTATTGGATCGACTGGCAGATGGTAAGTTGAAGTTTACCTTGAAGTATGATTATGCAGGAGAGTTTGCAAAGGTTAAGACCGCCCTGCTTCATATCTCAGGATCCTTTGAGCAGATGATCGAAGATATCATTGACAGTTCTACGCAGGTATCTATCGGTGCGGATGAACTTTCCAAGGCTGCACAGAATATCGCAGAGGGTGCTATGACGCAGGCTGCATCTGTGCAGGAACTTGTTGCAACAACCGAATCCGTATCACAGCAGGTAGAGGAAAATACCGAGGATGCGCAGAAGTCTGCAACAGAGACATCCCGTGTTACCCATATGATGCAGGATAGCAGAGAACAGATGAATCAGATGATGGAGGCAATGAACAAGATCACGGAGACATCCAATGAGGTTGTCAGTATCATCAAGACGATCGAAGATATTGCAGACCAGACCAACCTTTTGGCACTCAATGCTTCTATTGAGGCTGCCAGAGCCGGAGAGGCAGGCAAAGGTTTTGCAGTCGTTGCATCTGAGATCGGATCTCTTGCGGATGACAGTTCTAAGGCTGCAAATAATACTAGGGATCTGATCGAGATCTCCTTGCAGCAGATTGATCGTGGTTCCAGTCTGGCACAGAATGTTGTGCAGTCTATGCAGGATGTACTGGATGCCGTCGAAGAAGTCAATGGCATGATCGGTAAGAGTGCAGAGAACAACGAAGCACAGAACCAGAGCATGGAGCAGATCCGTGTCGGCATTGAAGATATTTCCAAGGGCGTTGAGGACAATTCCGCATCTGCCGAGGAGACATCAGCAACTTCTCAGGAGTTGGCAGCACAGGCGGCTACCTTGGAGGAACTGGTTAAGAGATTTGATCTTAAGGATCATGGTAGAGAAGAATAAAAGAACTTTAGTAAAATGCGGTTGCCCGGTGTGGTGACCGCATTTTTGCGCGTATTCACGCATTGTCAAAACGGGCAATCCATGGTACAATACATTAGTTTAGCAAGGCTATATGTTATAGAAAATGGAGAATAGATATGCGGTGGAATAAATACACGATAAATACAAGAACGGATGCAGAGGAATTGGTCTGTGCCATGCTATCGGAACTGGGCATTACCAGTGTAGAGATCGACAACTTTATCCCGGTTCCGGATGCGGACAGACAGGGCGGTGTATTTGAAGAACTGCAACCGGATCTGCCGGAGGACGATGGATCTTCACGCATTAGTTTTTATCTGGAAGAAGATGAGGCAGACGCATCCGAGATCTTGGAAAAAGTAAGACAGGCTTTGGACGATATGTCAACGTATGCCCAGATCGGCGAGGGTACGATCACGACTGAAATCTCAGACGAGGCGGATTGGCGTGACAACTGGAAAGCCTATTTTTCTTCTTTTTCCATCGGCAATATTTTTATTAAACCTACCTGGGAAGACATGCCGGAGGACAAATCGGATATGACACTTGTGGAGATCGATCCGGGCGTATCCTTTGGTACGGGAAAGCACGAGAGTACCCAACTGGTGATTCGCCAGTTACAAAAATACCTGCAAGAAGGCAATCAAGTCCTTGATGTAGGATGTGGCAGTGGTATCCTTTCTATCGTGGCATTAAAACTCGGCGCACAGCATGTGGTAGGCACAGATATTGATGAGGATTGCATTGCATCCTCTTATGATAATTTTGCAGTCAATCACTTAGACAAGTCTCTGGGCGATTTTTATGTAGGAAATCTCATTGATGATGAGGCATTGCAGGATAAGGTGGGAAAGGAAAAGTATGATGTCGTGGTAGCCAATATTTTGGCAGACATCATTATCCCGATGGCTCCGGCACTGGCTGCAAGCATGAAGCCGGGGGCAAAACTGATCACTTCCGGCATTATTGATTTCAAGGAGCAGGAAGTAGCGGATGCGCTGATTGCGGCAGGACTACAGGTGGTAGAAAGCAATGCGCAGGGAGAATGGCGCAACATCACGGCTTGTAAATAGAGCCGATGTTATGAGAATAAGGAGTTAGGATGCAACAGATTTTTGTGGATCAGTCGGTCAAGATCGATGATACATTTATGGTAGAGGCGAGGATGCCAGACATTTGCTACAGGTGCTCCGTATGCGCCAGGGAGAGCAGCTTCGTGTCAGCACGCATGAGGGCGACAATTATCTGTGTCAGATAGATTCGGCGGACAAAGGACAGGTCACGCTTCGGGTCTTGGAAGAAGTGGCATCTACCGAATTAGAAAAACGTATTTACCTTTTTCAGGCAGTGCCAAAGGGTGACCGCATGGAAACGGTGATCGAAAAGGCGGTGGAACTGGGTGTTTATGAGATCATCCCGGTGGAGATGAAATATTGTGTGGTAAAACTGGATGCCAAGAAAAAGGCTGCGCGCCTCAAACGTTATCAGGCGATCGCAGAATCTGCGGCAAAGCAGTCCAAACGCAGCCGCATCTCGGTCGTACATGATTTCATGACTTACCGTGATGCCATGGCTTACGCAAAAGAGTGTGATCTATGTCTGGTGCCTTATGAATGTGCTAAGGGCATGGAGGCGACAAAAGATGCTCTGACAAAGATCCGGGATGCAAAGACGATCAGCATCATGATCGGACCGGAAGGTGGATTTGCAAAAGAAGAGATCGATGCAGTAAAAGATTGCATGCAGGTCGTCTCTTTGGGAAGCAGGATCCTGCGCACCGACACAGCGGCGATCACGACCATGTCCATGGTCATGCTTGCGACAGAAATGCAATAAAATGCCTGTGGATTCTGGCAGGTATATGAATAAACTAAGAGTAATAGAATGATAGAATAGGAAAAAAGATGGAAGCATATTTAGACAACTCAGCGACCACGCAGTGCTCACAGGAAGCAGCAGATCTGATGATGCGCCTGCTCCGGGTGGATTACGGCAATCCATCCTCTCTGCATAACCGTGGTATGGAAGCCGAAAACTATGTAAAAGAAGCAAGAAAACGGATCGCGCAGACACTCAAGGTAAATGAAAAAGAAATTTATTTTACCTCCGGGGGGAGCGAGAGTAATAATCTGGCGATCGTGGGAAGTGCGCTTGCCAATAAAAGATCCGGCATGCATGTGATCACGACGGCGATCGAACATCCTTCGGTGGCAAATCCTTTTGCCTATTTGGAAGAACAGGGATTTGCCGTTACTTATCTGCCGGTGGATGCTTATGGCTGTATTTCCTTACAGGATCTAAAAGATGCCATGTGTAGCGATACCATTCTGGTATCCATCATGCATGTAAATAATGAGATCGGAGCCGTACAGCCGGTGGAGAAAGCGGCGCGTCTGATCAAGCAGACCAATCCAAACTGTCTCTTTCATGTGGATGCCATCCAGTCTTATGGCAAATTCCGCATTTATCCGAAGCGCATGGGAATCGATCTTTTATCCGTCAGTGGGCACAAGATCCACGGACCAAAGGGCAGCGGATTTTTATTTGTAAGAGATAAGGTCAAGGTGCATCCATTGATCCTTGGCGGTGGTCAGGAGAGAGGACTCCGTTCCGGTACGGAAAATGTACCGGCAATCGCAGGTCTGGGGCAGGCAGCCATGGAGATCTATCAGAATTTTGATGCCAAGATCATGCAAATGTATCGTCTGCGTGATTATTTTATCGCAGAAGTAGAAAAGATTGACGGCGTCAGTGTCAATGGTCACAAGGATCACAGTAACGCACCGCATATCGTCAGTGTCAGCGTATCCGGTGTGCGCAGTGAAGTGCTCCTGCATGCCCTTGAGGACAGAGAGATCTATGTCTCTGCCGGAAGCGCATGTTCTTCCAACAAGCCGGCGGTCAGCAGGACTTTGCAGTCGATCGGATTGAAACGCGAGTTGTTGGAGTCTACGGTACGGTTCAGTTTTTCCGTACACACGACAAAGGAAGAAATTGATTATGCGTTGGAGGCTATGGCAGAACTGGTTCCAATGCTGGCAAAATACAGAAGAAGTTAAAAAGGAGAAAATTATGTATAAGGCATTTTTGATCAAATATGCAGAGATCGGTATCAAGGGCAAGAACCGCCATCTTTTTGAGGATGCACTGGTGCGCCAGATCTGTTATGCTCTGCGCAGTGTGGATGGCACTTTTCATGTGCACAAGCAGCAGGGACGTGTGTTTGTGGAAACCGAAGGTGACTATGATTATGAGGAGACCATAGAAGCACTCAGCCATGTTTTTGGTATCACAGGCATCTGTCCGGCTGTCATGGTCGAGGACGAGGGCTTTGATAAATTGGCAGAACAGGTTGTTTCCTATATGGATCAGATCTACCCGGATAAGCACATGACCTTTAAGGTAAAGGCACGTCGTGCCAGAAAGAATTATCCGATGGATTCCATGGAACTCAATGCAGCCTTGGGCGAAAAGATTCTGGATGCGTTCCCGGATATGAGCGTGGATGTGCACGATCCGAATGTGATGCTTTATGTGGAAATCCGTGAGCAGATCAGTTTTTATTCCGAGGAGATCCCGGGACCGGGCGGTATGCCGGTCGGCACAGGCGGAAAGGCAATGCTCCTTTTATCCGGTGGTATCGACAGTCCGGTTGCAGGCTATATGATCTCCAAACGTGGTGTTGCCATTGATGCGACTTATTTCCATGCACCGCCTTACACTTCCGAGCGTGCAAAGCAAAAGGTCGTTGATCTGGCAAAGGAGATTTCAGCCTATACGGGTCCAATCGATCTGCATGTGGTCAACTTCACAGATATCCAGTTGGCTATCTATGAAAAATGCCCGCATGAGGAATTGACGATCATTATGCGCAGATACATGATGAAGATCGCAGAACATTTTGCAAAAGAAGATGGCTGTTTAGGATTGATCACAGGCGAGAGTATCGGACAGGTGGCATCCCAGACCATGCAGTCTTTGATGGCGACCAACGAAGTGTGTACCATGCCGGTATATCGTCCGCTGATCGGATTTGACAAGCAGGAGATCGTAGAGGTGTCCGAGAAGATCGGTACTTATGAGACATCCATCCTGCCGTATGAAGATTGCTGTACGATCTTTGTGGCAAAGCATCCGGTGACAAAGCCGAATGTGAATGTGATCAAAAAGTCAGAGGAGAAACTGGCGGATGTGATCGACGATCTGATGGATCAGGCAATCAGTACCGTCGAGACGATCCATGTAGAAGCATAGAAAAAAGCATCCTGCTATATGCAGGATGCTTTTAAAAGTAGTCAAATGAATTATTTGATAATGTATGGCTCAAGTGCTGCCATAACTTCTGTCGTGTCTTCATCGGTATGGATGGTAAGATCGATCGGCTTAGAGAGGTCTAAACTGAAGATACCCATGATAGACTTGGCATCGATCACGTATCTGCCGGAGATGAGGTCGAAATCGAAATCATACTGGCTGATCGTATTTACGAAAGATTTAACTTTATCAATTGAATTTAAAGAAATCACAACTTTTTGCATGTTATATGCCTCCTTCAATGTATTGATTTTATACGCTTATCGTAATTCATTGCATGGGAAAAGTCAATGAAAAACATGCACAAAAGGAACGGGTGATCTTAGCAGGGAAAAGGACAATGACAACAAGAAAAAGAGCCGCGCTTCATAATTTGGGGTGCAAGGTAAATGCATATGAGACGGACGCGATGCAGGAGTTATTGGAGCATGCCGGATATGAGATCGTAGCCTTTACAGATGTGGCAGATGTGTATGTGATCAATACCTGTTCGGTAACGAATATGGCAGACCGCAAGTCACGCCAGATGATCCACCGGGCAAAAAAGAAAAATCCCCACGCTATTGTCGTGGCGGCAGGCTGCTATGTGCAGACAAGCACAGAAGAAGTCTTGGCAGATCTGGCAGTGGATATCGTCATCGGCAACAACCAGAAAAATCATCTGGTGGAGCGCATCGCAGAATTTGAAGCCAAAAATCCAACCAGTCTTGCAGAGGGCGCCGAGAAATCGGCAGATGCCGGAGCGGTGGAAGAAAAGGTCGTCGACTGCGTGGACATCAATCAGGATGGGCAGGATTATGAGTATTTTCTGGTCAATAAGACTGCCGAACATACCAGAGCCTTCATCAAGGTGCAGGATGGCTGCAATCAGTTCTGTTCTTATTGCATCATCCCTTATGCCAGAGGACGTGTGCGTAGCCGCGCGATCGAGGACGTGGTAAAGGAAGTGGAAGGGCTTGCAAAAAGCGGCTACCGCGAAGTGGTTCTGACCGGGATCCATCTGAGTTCCTATGGTCTGACAGAAAATTATAACAGTGGATTTGAGCACAATCACTTATTGGAATTGATTGAAGCGGTTGCAAAAGTGCAGGGCATTGATCGCATCCGTCTGGGTTCTTTGGAGCCGCAGATCATCACGGAAGCATTTGCGTCCCGCCTGGCAAAGGTGGACAAGATCTGCCCGCATTTTCATCTTTCTTTACAGAGTGGATGCGATGCGACCTTAAAGCGCATGAACCGCAAATATACGGCGGCAGAGTATGAGGCAGGATGTGCCATGCTTCGCAAGTATTTTGATGCGCCGGCGATCACGACCGATGTGATCGTGGGATTTCCGGGCGAGACAGAAGAAGAATTTGAGACCACAAAAGAATATGTAGACCATATTGGCTTTTATGAAATGCATATTTTCAAATATTCCAAACGCAAAGGCACAAAGGCGGCAGTCATGCCGGATCAGGTGGATGAGAAGATCAAGGCCAGGCGCAGTGACATCCTGCTGACCTTGGAAGATGTCATGTCACATGCTTACCGCCAGTCCTATGTGGGGCGGGAGGTAGAAGTCCTGTTCGAGACCCCATGGGAGTGGGATGGCAGATCCTATTATACAGGATATACGAGAGAATACATCCGCGTGGCTTATCCGACAAATGAGGATCTTTCCAACCAGATCAAAAAAGGTATTTTAGGCGAGCAGATCGCGGAGAATATTTATCTTTTGCGGGAATAATACAAGGGAAAGACGCAGAGTTCTTTACAAATTTGTTACAATATACTAAAATGTAGTTAATTAGCTTGATAACAAAAGAGCAGATAGGTGCGGATTTATTATGCAGAATTTAAGTAACACACAGTATTTCAGAGTTGAAAAGGAGACACCGACTTCCGTTAAGGAGATCCTTCGTATTGTCTATGAAGCATTGGATGAAAAGGGATACAATCCGGTCAACCAGATCGTAGGTTATATCATGTCCGGCGATCCGACTTTCATCACCAGTCATAAGAATGCGCGTAGTCTCATTATGAAGGTAGAACGCGACGAACTCGTAGAGGAGCTTCTCAAGGAGTACATCGCAGGAAAAGCATGGGAACATTAGGAAGCGGTAGGCGTTAGATTGAGTAGAGTACTTGGATTAGATTATGGAACAAAAACGGTAGGGGTCGCTATCAGTGACCCTTTACTTTTGACTGCCCAGGGTCTTGAGATCATTCGAAGAGAAAAACCGAGTAAACTTCGTAAGACCTTGGCAAGGATTGATGAGCTAATTGCATCTTATCAGGCAGGTAAGATCGTGTTGGGATACCCCAAGAATATGAATGGCACAGAGGGAAAGCGTTGTGAAGAGACGCTCGCTTTCAAGGAGATGCTGGAGAACCGCACACATCTTGAGGTTATCCTATGGGACGAAAGATTGTCGACCGTCACCGCGGACAAGACGATGATGGAGACAGGCATCCGCAGAGAACATCGGAAAGAATATGTAGACGAGATCGCAGCCATGGTGATCTTGCAGGGCTATTTGGACTCGCTACAGGTATAAGTGGAAGGAAGATCATATGGAAAGCATTACATTAGTTGCCCCGGATACAGCAGAGGAGATTACTGTTTATGTGTTAGAGGAGACGACTTTAAATCAGCAAAAGTATTTACTGGTGACCGAGGACAGTCAGGGAGATACAGACGCTTTTATTTTAAAAGAAGTTGCAGCAGATGACACAGACTCCACTTATGAAGTGGTAGAGGACGATGTGGAGTTTGAAGCGGTCGTAAAGATTTTTCAAGAGTTAGTGGAAGATACTGACTTTGAGATGTAAAGAAAACAAAACAACAGGAGGTATATTTTGAACAAAAAACAACAACAGAATACAGGGAAATTAAAGATCATTCCATTGGGCGGACTGGAACAGATTGGAATGAACATCACTGCTTTCGAATATGGCGAAAGCATTATTGTCGTGGATTGCGGACTTGCATTCCCAGAGGATGACATGCTGGGAATCGACTTGGTTATCCCTGACATTTCTTACCTGAAAGAGAACGAGGACAAGGTCAAAGGTTTCTTTATCACCCATGGTCACGAGGATCATATCGGTGCTATTCCTTATGTTATGAAGGAACTCAATGTGCCGATCTACGCAACCAAACTGACCAATGGTCTGATTGAGAACAAGTTAAAAGAGCACAATCTTTTGACAAAAGTAAAACGCAAGGTCGTAAAGTACGGACAGCATATCAATCTTGGAGATTTCCGTGTAGAGTTTATCCGTACCAACCATAGTATCCAGGATGCAGCGGCACTTGCTATCTACTCACCGGCAGGTATTGTGGTACACACCGGTGACTTTAAAGTGGATTACACACCGGTTTATGGTGATGCGATTGACTTGCAGCGTTTCGGAGAACTTGGCAAAAAGGGAGTTCTGGCACTCATGTGTGATAGTACCAATGCAGAGCGCAAGGGCTTTACCCAGTCAGAGCGTACTGTAGGAAAGACGATTGAGGCGCTTTTTGCGGAACACACAAATTCCCGCATCATCATCGCGACGTTTGCGTCCAATGTAGACCGTGTGCAGCAGATCATCAATATTGCCCACAAGTTTGACCGAAAGGTAGTGGTGGAAGGACGCAGTATGGTCAATATCATTGCCACGGCATCAGAACTCGGTTATCTGAAGGTGCCGGACAACACTTTGGTCGATATTGAGATGTTAAAGAATTACCCGGATGAAAAGACGGTACTGATCACGACCGGCAGCCAGGGCGAGTCTATGGCAGCTTTGTCGCGTATGGCAAATGGCACCCACCGCAAGGTATCCATCAAGCCAAACGATACCATCATTTTCAGTTCCCATCCGATCCCGGGAAATGAAAAGGCGGTAACCAATGTCATCAATGAACTCTGCAAAAAGGGAGCCAACGTGATCTTCCAGGATGTGCATGTTTCCGGACATGCCTGCGAAGAAGAGATCAAACTGATCTATTCTCTGGTACATCCGAAGTATGCGATCCCGGTACACGGAGAGTACAAGCATCTGATCGCACAGGCAAAGATCGCAGAAAATCTTGGCATGGATAAGGACAATATCTTTATCTTATCTTCCGGCGATGTTCTGGAACTGGATGAAAACAGTGCAAAGGTGGCAGGTCATGTGCACACAGGTGCGATCATGGTCGATGGACTCGGCGTTGGTGATGTCGGCAATATCGTATTGCGTGACCGCCAGCATTTAGCAGAGGATGGTATCATTATCGTAGTGCTTACCTTAGAGTCCGGCAGCGGACGTGTCCTGGCAGGACCGGATATCGTGTCCCGTGGATTTGTCTATGTGCGTGGCGCAGAGGATCTCATGGACAGCGCAAGAGCAGTATTGAATGAGACCATGGATCGCCTGCAGGATAAGAATGTGACAGACTGGACAAAGATCAAGAGCGAGATCAAGGATTCTCTGGGAGATTTCGTATGGAAAGAGACACAGAGACGTCCGATGATCATGCCGATCATTATGGAAGTGTAAGATGATAGTAGATGAACGTTTCCTGACCTATCTAAGATCCTTAGAAGGTCAGGAGATTGATTATATTGCTGCAATAGAAAAGAGGCATTGGAAACCTATGTGCCTATCATCCGCAAAGATACGCAGACTTTTATGAAGTTCTTAATGCAGACCCTGCGTCCTGAGCAGATCCTAGAAGTCGGTACGGCAGTCGGGTTTTCTGCGCTTTTGATGGAGGCATATGATCCCGCCGATTGCCAGATCACGACGATCGAGAATTATCCGCCGCGGATACCGATCGCGCGGGCGAATTTTGCGCGGGCAAAAAAAGAGGCGTGTATCCATCTGATCGAGGGGGATGCGCAGGAGGTTCTGCCGACCCTGACAGGTTCCTATGATTTTATCTTTATGGATGCAGCCAAGGGACAGTATCCCATTTTTTTGCCGGAGATCAAGAGGCTGATGCATTCCGGCAGTGTTCTGGTGACGGACAATGTTTTGCAGGACGGAGATCTGATCGAGTCCCACTATGCGATCGAACGGCGCAACCGCACCATCCATAAGCGGATGCGGGAATATCTTTACAGCCTGACGCATGACGAGGATCTGGTATGCAGTATCCTGCCGGTCGGTGACGGACTTGCCGTCTGTACCATGAAATAAGAACGAATGGGATAGAATAGAATTTTAAAATTGGAGTCATACATGAGAAACATTGAGTTGCTGGTGCCAGCCAGCAGTCTGGAAGTATTAAAAGTAGCCGTGATCTTTGGAGCGGACGCGGTATATATCGGTGGCGAGGTCTACGGGCTGCGCGCCAAAGCCAAGAATTTTTCAAAAGAAGACATGGCAGAGGGCATCGCTTTTGCTCATGCGCATGGGGTTAAGGTTTATGTGACAGCCAACATCCTGGCACATAACGGAGATCTGCCCGGCGTGCGCCGCTACTTTGAAGAATTAAAGGAATTAAAACCGGATGCACTCATCATTGCGGATCCGGCGGTCTTTACGATCGCGCGCGAGGTCTGCCCGGAGATCGATGTCCATATCAGCACGCAGGCGAACAATACCAATTATGGCACTTACAATTTCTGGCATGGACTTGGCGCTACCCGTGTGGTATCAGCGAGGGAGTTATCTTTGAAGGAGATCAAGGAAATTCGTCAGAATATCCCGGATGATCTGGAGATCGAGACTTTTATCCATGGGGCTATGTGCATTTCCTATTCCGGCAGATGCCTGCTCAGCAATTATTTTACCGGACGAGATGCCAACCGTGGTGCCTGTACCCATCCTTGCCGCTGGAAATACGCGGTGGTAGAGGAACAGCGGCCGGGCGAGTATCTGCCGGTCTATGAGAATGAGAGAGGAACTTATATCTTTAATTCCAAAGATCTTTGCATGATCGAGCATATCCCGGAACTGATCGATGCGGGGATCGACAGTTTTAAGATCGAAGGTCGTATGAAGACAGCCCTTTATGTGGCGACGGTTGCGAGAACCTATCGCAAGGCGATCGACGATTATCTGGAATCCGAGGAAAAATACCATGCCAATATGCCATGGTATCAGGAGCAGATCTCAAATTGTACTTACCGCCAGTTTACCACAGGATTTTTCTTTGGAAAGCCTTCTGAGGAGGCACAGATCTATGATAGCAACACCTACATTAAGGAATATACTTATCTTGGCATTGTTGGGGAATGTAATGCCGAGGGCTTGTATGCGATCGAGCAGCGCAACAAGTTTTCTGTAGGAGAGACTATTGAAATTATGAAGCCAAATGGCGATAATATAGAAGTAGTCGTAAGACGTATTGTAAATGAGGATGGGGAAGATATGCCGAGCGCACCGCATCCAAAACAAAAATTATGGATTGACTTAGGACAGCCGTTAGATCAGTTTGACATCTTAAGGAGAAAAGAGGAGGACTAAGGATTATGGCACAGGAGAAGTATGTAGCATATGTAGGAACTTATACGCATGAGAATAGTATTGGTATTCATGTGTATGACATTGACATGGAAAAGGGAAAACTGACAGAGCGCAGTGTCGCACCGATCAGTAATCCATCCAATATTGCGTTGCACACAACGGCAAATATCTGTATTCCATTGAGGATGAGGGTGTTGCTTCCTTTTCTATCGATGAAAATGGGGATCTGACCAAGATCAATCAGGCATGGATCGGTGGCATGCGTGCCTGCTATGTAGAAATCGATTCCAATGACCGATATCTGTTTTTGGCGGGATTTCATGATGGCAAGGTGACCATGATGCGCCTGAATGAGGATGGAAGCATTGCCGGTATCGCAGATGGTGTCTTTCATCAGGCGTCGGTAAAAGTTCAGTAGAAAAGCGTATGGATCCGAGAGTGTCCTGCACCAAATTGACACCGGATGAGAAGTATCTTTGCGCAGTAGATTGGGGACTCAACCAGATCAAGATCTATGAGGTTGATTATGAAGAGGGCAAACTGCATTTATATGATATTTTGCGTTTCCCATTCAATAGTGCACCGCGTCGTATCCGTTTTTCCAAGGATGGCAAGTTTGCCTATGTATTGGAAGAGACAACGAATATGGTTGATATATATACCTATGACTTGCGTGAAGGCAAACCGGTATTTGAAAAGATCAAGACGACCTCCGTTCTGGAAAAAGAGGATTCACTGGCATCCGGTTCTGCGCTTGAGTTTGCACCGGATGGTAAGTATCTGTATGTATCTTTGGACGGAGCCAACGAGGTGGTCTGCCTTGCCGTAGGTGAGGATGGTCTGATTTCCATTGAGGAAACGACCAAGATCAGCGGGGATTATCCGAAGTGCATCACTATTTTGCCGGACAATAAGACACTGGTCTCTTTGAACCATGATTCCAATGAGATCCGTACCTTTACCGTAGATCATGAAAAGAAATGTGTTTTGATGAAAAATCCACCCGTTAAGGTAGATAAGCCGAATAGTATAGTGGTACACAAATTAGTATAGTTTTCGTCTGGTTATCCTGTGGAGAGTTCGCTTTTCATGGGATAATCTGGCATTGATAGGAGATAAAAGCGTATGGCTGGATCAAGTTTTGGTGAAGCATTTCGCATCAGCACCTGGGGGGAATCCCATGGCGCGGCACTTGGCGTTGTCGTGGATGGCGTTCCGGCAGGACTGAGGCTGGATACAAACAGAATACAGGAATTTATGGACAGAAGAAAACCGGGACAGTCCAAGTTTACGACGGCGAGAAAGGAAGCAGATGCCATTGAGATCTTATCCGGTGTTTTTGAGGGAAAGACAACAGGAACGCCGATCTCTATGATGGTAAGGAATGCAGACCAACATTCCAAGGATTATTCCAATATTGCGGAGATCTTCAGACCGGGGCATGCGGATTACACTTTTTATGAAAAATATGGAATCCGAGATTATCGCGGCGGCGGCAGATCCAGCGGCAGAGAGACGATTGGCAGGGTCGCGGCAGGGGCGATCGCCATACAGATTTTAGAGGAACTTGGCGTTGAGATGTGCGCATATACAAAGGCAATCGGACCGGTTGCTATCGCTTCTTTTGATGCAGATGAGATCAGGAAAAATCCACTTGCCATGCCGGATGCTGAGGCTGCAAAGAAAGCGCAGGCTTATCTGGAGGATTGCATCAGTAGACAGGATTCAGCAGGCGGTGTGATTGAGTGTCGGGTCAAGGGGATGCCGGCAGGCGTTGGTGAGCCTGTTTTTGATAAGTTAGATGCCTCTTTGGCGAAGGCAATGCTATCCATCGGAGCGGTAAAAGGCTTTGAGATCGGAGATGGTTTTGCGGTTGCAGCAAACAATGGATCTGTCAATAACGATGCTTTTTGTATGCAGGATGGGACTGTTAAAAAGGAGACCAATCATGCAGGCGGCGTGCTCGGTGGCATGAGCGATGGCGATGAGATTATCTTTCGTGTGGCAGTCAAACCGACACCATCGATCAGCCAGCCACAAAAGACCGTGAATGTGCATGGCGAGGAGCAGACAATTGAGATTCATGGCAGACATGATCCTGTCATCGTACCCCGGGCAGTGGTGGTTGTGGAGAGTATGGCAGCGATCACACTTGTCGATGCGCTTTTTTCAAATATGAGTGCGCGCATGGATCGTATCGTTGATTTTTATCAGAAAAAATAATTGTTATTATATATAGAAAGAACAGGAAAATGTACAAAGTTTTAAAAACAGAAGGAAGAGCAAAAAGAGCGGTCATGGAGACCGTACATGGAACGATTCAGACACCGGTTTTTATGAATGTAGGAACGGTGGCTGCGATCAAAGGGGCTGTATCCACCGATGATCTGCATGATATCGGTACACAGGTGCAACTGTCCAATACCTATCATTTGCATGTGAGAACGGGCGATAAGACAATCAAGGAACTGGGCGGTCTGCATAAGTTTATGGTATGGGATCGTCCGATCCTTACCGATTCCGGCGGATTTCAGGTGTTCTCCCTCAGAGGGCTGCGCAAGATCAAGGAAGAAGGTGTTTACTTCCAGTCACATATTGACGGGCATAAGATCTTTATGGGACCGGAAGAAAGTATGCAGATCCAGTCCAATCTGGGATCGACCATCGCCATGGCATTTGACGAGTGCCCAAGCAGTAAGGCAGACCGTAAGTATGTGACCGACTCTGTCAATCGTACCACGCGCTGGCTTGCCAGATGCAAGACAGAGATGGCAAGGCTGAATGGTCTGGAAGATACCATCAATAAGAACCAGTTGCTTTTTGGTATCAATCAGGGGGCGATTTATGAGGATATCCGTATTGAGCATGCCAAACGTATCGCTGAGATGGACTTGGATGGTTATGCCGTTGGTGGACTTGCTGTAGGCGAGAGCCACGAGGAGATGTATCATATCTTAGAGGAGACCGTTCCATATCTGCCGCAGGATAAGCCGACATATCTGATGGGAGTCGGAACTCCGGCGAATATCCTAGAGGGGGTAGAGCGAGGCATAGATTTCTTTGACTGTGTTTACCCTAGCAGAAACGGCAGACATGGTCATGTTTATACCGATCATGGAAAATTAAACCTCTTTAATCAAAAGTATGAAAAGGACATGCGACCGATCGAAGAAGGCTGTGGCTGTCCGGCATGCCGTACCTACTCCCGTGCCTATATCCGTCATCTGCTCAAGGCAAAAGAGATGCTGGGCATGCGTCTTTGCGTATTGCATAACCTGTATTTCTACAATCACATGATGGAAGAGATCAGGGATGCTTTGGATGCCGGAGATTTCGCCGGTTACAAGAAGCGCAAATTAGAGGGCATGGAAGCCGGAGAATAAATATTAAAGTTTTATAAACTGATGGGAAATTATGGACAAAACCTTGCGAAATGTATAGGGATTTAGTACAATAAATAGAGTTTGAGGCATAAAGTCTCATGATTAGGAGGAATTTTTATCATGAATATTTTAATGAGTTCATCAGCAGGCGGTAATGCTTTGATGCCAATCATCTGGATCGTAATCTTATTTGCATTTATGTATTTCTTTATGATCCGTCCACAGCAGAAGGAGACCAAGCAGAAAAATGCTATGATGTCATCCCTTGCTGTAGGAGATACCGTTCTTACCACAAGTGGTTTTTATGGTGTTGTCATCGACATCGCAGAGGATACTGTGATCGTTGAGTTCGGTAGCAACAAGAACTGCCGTATCCCAATGCAGAAGGCTGCTATTTCAGCAGTAGAAAAGCCGGAAGATGCTGTAGAAAAAGAATCTAAATAAGACATTTGTAAAGTATAAAGAGGTCAGGATGAAAAACATCCTGACCTCTTTTTTATGCCTCACTTTTCAATTGGATCAATGAATTTACATAGGTCTGTAAATGATCTAACTGCTGATTGGAAAGTGTCGAGACGAATTCGATTACTTTTTCCATATCTATGCCGGCATTTTTGTCTTCCGTGCCATACAAAAAATAATCTGCGGACTTGTCAAAGCATTTGCAAAGACTTGCCATCGTCAGTATTGACATATTCTTCTTTCCGTTTTCCAAATCGGAAACATAATTGATGGAGAGATCCATCTTTTCTGCAATCTCGGCCTGTGTCAGTCCAATGGACTTTCTACAGGATCGCATACGCTGTCCGATTTCTGTGGCAGATGTCATGTAATTCACAGGTCATTCCCCCTTTACCTAAGATTACTCAACTCCCCATGAATAAATTTCATAGATGTTAGGAAACGAAAATAGATTTAGCGTTCCCTATAAGGCACTTTTATCATATTGGCTGTATTTATAAATAGGAACAAACTAAAAGGAATGATAATTCGCCAATAGCGAAAAAACATAGACAAAAGATGGGTAAAGGGCTATAATAAATAACCGAATAAACATCTATCATGTGGAATGAGAGAGGAAATGCATCGGACATGGGAGTTCTGCTTGTTGCTTCTTTATCAAATCATTCCGGTAATTCTCCTCAATGATAGCGTGTTCCCGGAAGTAGCACATATCGCGGATGGTCTGATCAGCATTCATCTCGTAGAGGGTTTTGCTGGCTTCGGTCATGGCTTTGTCATTCTTTGTAATCATATGAAGTTCCTCCCAAGTCGTTGCTTTAAACAGGGTAGCCCATTTGTCAATGGCGTAGTGTTTATCTTCTGCAGTTGCCTTATCTATTTGTGTCAAGTCTAACACATGCAGAGCAAATTTTCCAGTATAAGTATCATTGATGAAAAATCTTGAACATATGATTTGATGGATGATATAATCGAACAAAGTATATTTCTGCTGGAGTAGAGATAAGATTTTATAGACGAAAGAGACGATATATGACAACGGAGTTATTTGAAGGAAATACTTTCATTTTATATTTGCTATTTGTATTGTCAGTGATTATCATTGATAAATTTAATGAGCGCCAAAAAATGGCAGTGATTTACTTGTGTACATATGGCATGTCTTTTCAGGAAAAGGCATCGTGCATACAATTATGTATTCTGCTTGCCATCATGATGTTTGCCATACAAGAGTATTTTACGTTGGATAGAAAAAAACTATCTATTTTTCACAAGTTACATTATAAATTGGCCGACTTTCTGTATATGAGTATTTTTCAGTACAAGTTATGGCTGGTTATCTTTGCACTCGTGCTGCGTGATCGCATGTGGATGGACGCAGGATGGATGACAGAATCGTTGGGGATTATTTTCTTCCTTTTATCCGTTACATTATTCATTGCGGCACTCATATGGATGTTTAACGTTCCGGAGGTTTTTTATTCCATCTCACATATCTATGAGGAAGTGTGGAACTTCCCATATTATAATGCGGATTTTGGTAGCGACTTACTGTGGCGATTGTATATTATTACAGAATTTGAGGATGACCTTATTTGGGATAGACAAAAGGCATATACAACCGCTTCTTTGGAATATGTCAAGGTCTGGTACCGAAATCGTTACTTGTCTGGAGAGGAGAGTGAAAAGGAAGCAGATGCACAGCGTGGGCGTGTGAGAATGAGGGATATTATACTCTTTTGCAAGCGGATGAAAGGACACTTACATGGGGTGTTACGGAGAGGGCATTCCACGATTCCAATGCAATTGATTCGGATTTTGAGTTATCGACATGGTTTGGTATTTAATTCTACAAAGAATGTAAGATTTAAAAAGTACAAACTTTTCAAAAGAAAGGTATATGAATGGATTTATGCCCGTATGTTTTTTGAAGGATTGAAAAACTATCTGAAATTGGAGTTGGGCAATGATCTTCTTGATTATAAAGCTTACTTGGTATATTTATATCCCCATATTGTTCAGTGTACGATAGATGGAATTACCTATGCACCTGCAATGAAAGCATTTCGGGATGACGAAGGAAAAGTACTTCCGATGCATGAATGGGATATTGAGAAAGTGTATAAAATGGCGTATGGTTTTAATGGGGAGACTATTACAGAAAAGAAAATTGCAGAGAAGAGGAAGAGAGTTGAGGAACGACGCGGGTTTAAGGAATAGATGACATGATATAAGCCCCCGCGTCTGTTGCGGGGCTTGTGTGATTGCGATTATTCGTTGTCTTTTGCTTGTAGTTGTGCCATCAGGTTAGCGATGATGTGATCTTTTGCGGTTAGTTCAGAGTCTTTCTCGGCAAGTTCAGAGTCTTTCTCAGCGATTTTTGAATCTTTTTCAGCAAGTTCAGAGTCTTTCTCGGCAAGTTCGGCTTGTTGCCTCTTTATCAAATCATTCCGATAATTCTCCTCAATAATGGCGTGTTCTCGGAAGTAACACATATCGCGGATGGTCTGATCAGCATTCATCTCGTAGAGGGTTTTGCTGGCTTCGGTCATGGCTTTGTCATTCTTTGTAATCATATGAAGTTCCTCCCAAGTCGTTGCTTTAAACAGTGTAGCCCATTTGTCAATGGCGTAGTGTTTATCTTCTGTAGTTGCCTTATCTATTTGTGTCAAGTCTAACACATGCAGAGCAAATTTTCCAGTATAAGTAAGCTGATTTTTCACATTTTGAAGTTCATATTTGGCATAGAATTCAGGTGCATCTTTAAAGAGGGTGTAATTCAGAATGCCAATATGTATGACAGGCTTAGCATCTATATATGCCTGTCCCTTATTTAACTGGTCAAAGGAACGACAGAGATAACTGAGAGAGCGCTCCGGCCAATCATGTAAGTCTATTGTTTGCAGTTCAAGATTGATGTAGGTATTATCATTTAGCAAAATGGCAAGATCTAGAATGAACTCCTTGTCATCATACGCTCTCCCAAGTTCAATCGGATTTAGAATTTTGATAGATTTTACGGATTCTGGTTTTAGGTGCAACAGAGAACAAACAAGGCCTTTTAGAGCGGTTTCATTTGTTTGGAAGATGGCACGAAACATGTAGTCATTGCGAAATCCATAGTCGATTTCGCCACTAGCAGTTGCGTAACCGTTGAATGCATTTGTTGTTTGATTGTTGTGTTGTTTCATTTGAATTTTTTTCATTAGACACCTCATTCTATCGTTGTTTGGCGAAAGGATGAGAGAGAAGAATCGCGTGCAAAACTCCCCAAACTCATCGCATCGCATTCATAAAATGGAATCGTCCTGATGAATCATCAGGTTAGAAAGATATCCAGATCGGATAACTATAAGGTGAGTATGACAGATGTAGAGCAGAAATGCAATGGAAAAAGTACAAATTTACACTATCATTAATTGTATAAAAGTTGCACTTCAGCTTAAATATAATTAGAATAGAAAATAATCGAAAGAGATCACAAGCAAACCATGAATACCAACCCACGAAAATCCCACAAATATAAACCAACTGCATACCTTATCCTTTCCATCCTCTGGATGCTCCTGATTTTTTCCTTCTCGGCACAGCCGGCGACGGAATCGACCAAGACAAGTCTACGCGTCGGCATGACGGTAGGAAGTGTCTTAGTACCGGATTTTTCTTCCATGTCAGAAATTGACCGGACAAAGTATGCCGAGAGCATCGAGTTCCCGGTGCGAAAGACCGCCCATGCGACGGAGTATGCCATTCTTGGTATTTTACTTACAGCCACTTTGTCATCCTTTGAAAAAAGACATTATGGACTTTGGGGCTGGCTCCTTGGGACAGGCTATGCGGCAACCGATGAGATCCATCAGCTATTTGTCCCGGGTCGGAGCGGGCAAGTGACGGATGTCATGTTAGATAGTGCGGGATGTCTGCTGGGATGTTTGTTACTTTGTACCATTTATCATCTTTCCAAACCCCGCAAATTATGATAAAATCATAAGGATTTACAACGTGTGTTCGAAACCATCCACACGTAAAACAAAACTAAGGAGAATTATATATGAAAAAAACAAGTGCGTTACGATTGACCCAGGCCGCAATGATTGCGGCTATTTATGTGGTACTGACTTATTTTATCAGTGCCTTTGGACTCGCAAACGGTGCGATCCAGGTAAGGATCTCAGAGGCTCTGACTATCTTACCGATCTTTACGCCGGCAGCGATTCCGGGACTTTTTGTTGGATGTTTGCTCAGCAACATCTTGACCGGATGCATGGCACTCGACGTGGTATTTGGCAGTCTGGCAACCCTGATCGGTGCGATTGGCACTTATCTTTTAAGAAAGACCAAGTTTGCCTTTACCTTGCCGCCGGTGATCGCTAATACCATCATTGTACCGCTCGTACTCCGCAATGTGTACGGCTTAGAGGATGCGGTATGGTATCTGATGCTGACAGTCGGCATTGGTGAAGTGCTTTCTATCTGTGTTCTGGGCATGATCCTAAAGAAAGCCTTATGGAAACATCGCTTCAAGATCTTTAAGACAGAAGAGTAATCCGACACCTGTCTCGTACATGGATTTATAATTAGTAGGAAGGGATAAGAATATGAAAGAAATCTTGGATTTGATCCGAAAAGAAATTACAGATGCTTTCGTGGCGTGTGGCTACGATGAAAAATATGGCAGAGTATCTTTATCAAACAGACCGGATCTGTGTGAATACCAGTGTAATGGTGCTATGGCGGCAGCCAAGGAATACAAGAAGGCGCCGATCGCGATCGCTACAGAGGTCAGTGAGAAACTACAGGATAACCCGATGTTTGAAAGTGTCATCGCCTGCCCACCGGGATTTTTGAATCTTATCCTTGCACCTGGCTATGTGACAGACTATGTCAATGCCATGGCAGAAGATGACAGAAAAGGTGTAGATAAGGTTGCAGAGCCAAAGACCGTGATCGTTGATTACGGCGGACCAAATGTGGCAAAGCCACTGCATGTCGGACATCTTCGTTCTGCCGTGATCGGTGAGAGCGTGAAGCGCATCGGCAAGTTCATGGGTGATAATATGATCGGCGATGTGCATTTAGGAGACTGGGGCTTACAGATGGGACTTATCATCACAGAACTTCGTTTGCGCCAGCCGGATCTTTGCTATTTTGATCCGGATTATACAGGAGAGTATCCGAGCGAACCTCCATTTACGATTAGCGAGTTGGAAGAAATCTATCCGACCGCCAGTGCAAAGTCAAAAGAAGATGCTGCTTACAAAGAGGAAGCCATGACGGCTACCTTTGAATTACAGCAGGGAAATCGCGGCTATCAGGCACTTTTAAAACATATTTTAGATGTGTCAGTCAGTGATCTGAAAAAGAATTATGAGAACCTGAATGTGTCCTTTGAGTTGTGGAAAGGGGAATCCGATGCACAGCCATACATTCCTGACATGGTAGAGAAGATGAAAAAAGATGGTTACGCCTATGTCAGTGATGGGGCACTGGTTGTTGATGTTAAGGAAGACACTGATACCAAGGAAATCCCGCCTTGCATGATCTTAAAATCAGACGGGGCATCCCTTTATGATACAACGGATCTTGCTACGTTGATCTGGCGTATGGAAGATTATCATCCGGCGAGTGTGATCTATCTGGCAGACAAGCGTCAGGAGTTACACTTTGTCCAGGTATTCCGCTGTGCAAGAAAGACCGGTATCGTACCGGATACGACAGAACTCAAGTTCATCGGTTTTGGTACCATGAACGGCAAGGACGGCAAGCCTTTCAAGACAAGAGAAGGCGGCGTTATGCGTCTGGAGACTCTGGTTTCTGAGATCAATGAAAAGATGTACGAAAAGATCATGGATAACAAGACCATGGAAGAGGACGAGGCGAGAAGGACAGCCCAGATCGTTGCACTTTCTGCGATCAAGTATGGAGATCTTTCCAACCAGGCGTCTAAGGATTATATTTTCGATATTGACCGCTTTACTTCTTTCGAGGGTAACACAGGTCCATACATCCTTTACACGATCGTTCGTATGAAGTCTATTTTGCACAAGTATGAGGAGAGTGGCAAAAAGGTTGCAGATGCAAAGATCCTGACCGCAGCATCCGAGAGTGAGAAGTCTTTGATGCTGGAACTTGCCAAGTTCAACAGTGCTATGCGTGGCGCATACGAAGAAAATGCACCACACAGGATCTGCGCATACATTTATGATCTTGCCAATGCATTTAATCACTTCTACCATGAGACCAAGATCATGACGGAGGAAGATGAGAAAAAGCAGGCAGGCTACATCCGCTTGTTGGAACTGACCAAGGAAGTCCTTGAAATCTGTATTGATCTGCTGGGATTTTCTGCACCGGAAAGAATGTAAGATGAAATATTATTCACTGAATGAGTACCTGCGCCATACCTTTGGCACAAAGGCATACAAGATCTCTTTGGATGCAGGCTGTTCCTGCCCCAACCGTGACGGACTTTTGGATACCAGAGGCTGTATCTTTTGCTCGGCATCCGGGAGTGGCGATTTCGCAGAGCATCTGGACATGCAAAAGATCCTGCAAAAGACCAGACGGGGAGAGATACTGACAGAGGCAGACCAAAGTGCCTTACGTCAGGCTGTGCAAAAGCAGTTGATCGCAGGCAAAGCGAGAGTGGAAAAAAAGAATAAAGCAGGCAAGTACATTGCCTATTTTCAGGCGTATACAGGCACGTATGCGCCTGTTTCTTATTTGCGCCCGATCTTTGAGGCAGCCATAGAGCCGGAAGATGTACTTGCCCTATCGGTGGCTACCCGGCCGGATTGTCTGGATGATGCGGTGCTGGATCTGTTAGAAGAACTTAATGCGAAAAAGCCGGTATGGGTAGAACTGGGACTGCAGACCATCCACCCGGCGACGGCGGAATACATCCGGCGCGGCTATCCGCTTTCTGTATATGATGCGGCGGTCGGCCGACTAAAAAAGAGAGGATTGGAAGTTATCGTGCATGTGATCTTAGGACTGCCGGGCGAGACTACAGATATGATGAAGGAGACGGTCTCTTATGTGGGAGTGTCTGGCGCTGATGGGATCAAGTTACAGTTACTTCATATATTAAAGGGGACAGATCTGGAAAAAGAATATGAGGCAGGAAGATGCCCGGTCTTTAGCATGGAAGAGTATGTTGGTTTAGTGGCAGATTGTATCAGTCTTTTGCCAAAAGATATGGTTATCCACCGCATGACAGGCGATGGGGATAAGAAGACCCTGCTTGCACCTTTATGGAGTGCGGACAAGAAGCGCGTATGGAACGCCTTGCAGCGTGAGATCGCCAGCCGCTAGATCTGGCTACCTGTCAGTAAAAAAGACCAAAGGGGACGTTCCTTGTGGCAAAAGGAACGTCCCTGACTTTAGACACATGGTGGGATGTGTATAAATTTTATGACACAGACAGACCTTTGTATATGCCAAAATATAAGTAAATATGTGGAAAAAATGAGAAATTTTTGTCAATTTTTTGACGAAAAAAAATTTTCCCAGACCACCTCTTGTTTCAAGAAAAAAACAATGTGCAATTTGCACAAAAGAGAGCGGAAAAATCCAAATGACAGGGGAAAGATACATGAAAAATAAGCAGGAAAAAGTCCTTTAAAGCCCGAAAAATCAATGATTGACATTAAATTTTTGCAAGACTAAAATCGTATCGTAAATAAGAAAATTATTACAAATTAAGAAAGGAGGTATACAGATGGATGCTCTGGTAAATGGTCTGATGGAAGAGTTGAATTGTGAGACTGTCTTTACCATTCCTCTCTTTGGTGGAATCCCCATTTATGAGTCTGTAGTCGTTACATGGATCATCATGGCGGCACTGGCGATCGTGTTCTTTCTCTTGGGCAGAAACTTAAGTGTAGAACACCCCGGACGCAGGCAGATCGTAGTGGAGACTGGTGTAAAGTTTTTACATGACTTCTTTGATGAGACCGTAGGAGAGAAGGGAAAAGCATATATTCCGTATCTCTCTGCTGTAGCCATCTACATTGGTGTGGCGAATCTGATAGGACTTCTGGGATTCAAGCCACCAACGAAGGATATGAATGTCACAGCGGCATTGGCACTGATGAGTATCGTATTGATCCAGGCTTCCAGCGTTCGTGCCAAGGGTACGAAAGGTTGGCTGAAAAGTTTTGCCGAACCTATGCCGGTCGTCTTACCGATCAATATCCTGGAACTTTTTATCAAGCCATTGTCCCTATGTATGCGACTGTTTGGTAATGTCTTAGGTTCCTTTGTTATCATGGAACTCTTAAAGATGGTCGTGCCGGCAGTGGTACCGGCAGTGTTTAGCTGCTACTTTGATATTTTTGATGGTCTGATACAAGCGTATGTATTTGTATTCCTGACCGGGTTGTTCATAAAGGAAGCAACCGAATAAACAAAATAAAATTTGAAAGAAAAAGGAGAAAACATTATGTCATCAACATTATTAGTAGCCATTGGAGCAGGTATTGCAGTATTAACAGGTATTGGAGCAGGTCTTGGTATTGGTAAGGCAACATCTTCCGCAGTAGATGCGATCGCAAGACAGCCGGAAGCAGAAAGCAAGATCTCTAAGTCACTTCTTTTAGGATGTGCCCTTGCCGAGGCAACCGCTATTTACGGTTTCGTTATCGCACTTTTGATCATTCTTTTCCTGAAATAATAAAGACGAAAGGAAGGCACAGTTATGCTGAGTATAGATCCATGGAACATCCTGTGGACGGTAGTCAATCTGTTAGTCCTTTATGCTATCTTTAAAAAGTTTTTATATCAGCCGGTCATGAATGTGATCAATGCCAGAGATGAAATGGTCAAGAGCCAGTTCGCAGATGCAAAAAAAGAGCAGGAAGATGCCAAGGCATTGAAGGCTGAATATCAGGATAAGTTGGAGAGTGCAAAGACAGAAGCAGACCAGATTATTCTGGAGGCAAGAGACCGTGCACAAAAGGAGCACGAGAGAACTTTGGAAAAGACCAGAGTTGAGGCAGATGCCATGCTTGAAAAAGCAAAAAGTGATATTGCAAATGAGCAGGAAAAGGCAACGAAGGCAGCGGAAGCAGACATTGCGAAGTTAGCGCTCATTGCAGCAAGAAAAATTGTAAAGACAGGTGATGCTCATGACGCAGGCAGCAGTAAATAATGCAAAAGTTTTGTACCAGTTGTCTGTAGAGCGTGCGGTTGTAGAAAAAACGGATGCACTCATCTTTTTGACACCGGAACTATTAGAGGTTCTGGAAAATCCGACCATTGACGAAAAGAAAAAGCAGGAGATCATCGAACGTGTATGTGCGCTGGAAGAGATCCCGCAGATCATGGTCAATTTCCTGAAAATGATGAGCCATCTGGGAAACTGTGATATGATGCGTCAGATCTTTGATGCTTATTACCAGTATTGGGATGAGCAGAATCACATCATGCGGGTGCAGATTATTTTTGCAGACCAGCCGGATGAGGCGACACGCCATGAGGCAGAACAACTGTTACAAGAGAAGTATCCAGATTATAAAATAGAAATGACGGAGAGTGTCGATGAGTCGCTTTTGGGCGGTTATCTGATCCGCGGCTTCCATGAGGAATTTGACAGAAGTTACGAGGGCAGACTCCGTCAACTAGAAAGAAAATTAACCGGGAGGTGACCCCTGTGGGCGCAATAAGTGCAACAGATATTATCTCCATTATTCAGGAAGAGATCGAAAATGCCAACTGGGATGACGAGAGCAAGGAAACAGGTCAAGTCATCTGGGTAGGCGACGGGATCGCAACGATCTACGGCATTGATCATGCAATGTATGGCGAGATCGTAATCTTTGATAATGGAGTCAAAGGAATGGTTCAGGATATCCGTGCAAATGAGATCGGCGTTATCTTATTTGGCAGAGATACCGGAATCAAAGAAGGAACAAAGGTTGTTAGAACCAAGAAAAAAGCAGGTATTCCTGTAGGCGATGCCTTTATCGGAAGAATCGTCAATGCTTTGGGTGAGCCGATCGACGGAACGGCGAGATCAAGGCAGATGGCTATCGTCCGATGGAGGAAGATGCACCGGGAATCGTAGACAGAAAGTCCGTTGATACACCAATGGAAACAGGTATTCTTTCCATTGATTCCATGTTCCCGATCGGTCGTGGACAGCGAGAACTTATCATCGGAGACCGTCAGACCGGTAAGACATCTATCGCAACCGATACGATCATCAACCAGAAGGGGAAAGATGTCATCTGTATTTATGTTGCTATCGGTCAGAAAGCATCTACCGTAGCAAAGATCGTATCTACATTGACAAAACATGGTGCTATGGATTACTCCATCGTACTTTCATCTACCGCAAGTGATCCGGCATCCTTGCAGTATGTAGCACCTTATGCCGGAACAGCATTAGCAGAATATTTCATGCATCAGGGCAAAGATGTTCTGATCGTATATGATGATCTTTCCAAGCATGCGGTGGCTTACCGTGCCTTGTCCTTACTTTTGGAGCGTTCTCCGGGACGTGAGGCATATCCGGGTGATGTATTCTACTTACATTCCAGACTTTTGGAGCGAAGCAGTCGTTTGTCAGAGGAACTTGGCGGAGGTTCTATCACAGCACTTCCGATCATCGAGACACAGGCAGGCGATGTATCTGCATACATTCCAACCAACGTTATTTCCATCACTGATGGACAGATCTTCTTGGAGAGTAACCTTTTCAACTCCGGTATGAGACCGGCAGTCAACGTAGGTCTTTCCGTATCCCGTGTTGGTGGTGCTGCACAGACCAAGGCTATGAAGAAGGCATCCGGAAGTATCCGTATCGATCTGGCACAGTATCGTGAAATGGAAGTATTTACCCAGTTCGCATCTGATCTGGATGATGCGACCAAAGCACAACTTACCCATGGTAAGGCTTTGATGGAACTTTTGAAACAGCCACTTTGCCAGCCGCTTTCTCTGCATGAGCAGGTCATGACCTTATGCCTTGCTAACCACGGTTTCTTTGATACCGTAGAGACAAAGCAGGTAAAGCAGTATCAGAAGGATGTTCTTTCCTTTATGGACTTAAAGCATCCTGAGATTGGCGAGGAGATCGAGACAAGCAAAGCCATCAATGAGGAACTGGTAGAGAAGATGCTTGATGCAGCAAAAGAATTTGTAGGATAGTAGGTGTTGTTATGGCAAATACGAAGGAGATACAGGATCGTATCAAAAGTATCAATGATACATTAAAAATCACAAATGCCATGTATATGATATCTTCTTCCAAGTTGAAGAAGGCAAAGAAGATGCTGGCAGATACGGAACCCTATTTCTTTACGTTGCAGTCGGAAATGAGCCGAATCCTGCGACATCTTCCGGACATGGAGGATATCTACTTTAAGTCCAACGAAGATAAGCCGATGGAAGAAAGAAAGGTCGGTTATATCGTTATCACGGCGGATAAGGGTTTGGCAGGTTCCTATAATCACAATGTCTTGAAACTGGCAGAGGAGCATTTGCTTTCGCATCCAAACCACGAACTTTTCGTACTGGGAGAACTGGGACGTCATTATTTTGAACAGCGTGGGATTGAAATTGAAAAGCAGTTCCATTATACCGTGCAAAATCCAACGCTGAACCGTGCGAGAAATATTGCCGAAGAGATCATCGAGATGTATCAGGAAGAAAAGTTGGATGAGGTCTATATCATATACACGACCATGGTCAATGCAGTGCAGGAAGAAACCCAGATCCTGCAGCTTTTACCGCTGAAAAAGACGGACTTTAATATGAAGTTGCCGATCGATATCCCGCATGAGGAACTGGCACTTCGTCCTTCTGCTGAGGCAGTGATGGATCGTATTGTTCCTGACTATGTCGTTGGCTTCGTATATGGTGCGCTGGTAGAGTCCTATTCCTGCGAGCAGAATGCCCGTATGATGGCGATGGAAGCAGCATCTAAGAGTGCAAAGGATATGCTGCATGAATTGGATATCCTTTACAACAGAGCAAGACAGGCTGCAATTACACAAGAAATTACAGAAGTGATCGCTGGTGCAAAGTCACAGAAGCGAAAACGTAAAAAATAAGGGAAAAGCTAAGATTAAGGAGGCTTTTTGATGAAGACAGGAAAAATCGTTCAGGTGATGGGACCTGTTGTCGATGTAGAATTTCAGGATGAAGATCTGCCGGCAATCAGAGACGCACTTGAAGTACAAAATGGTGACAAGAAGTGTGTGATGGAAGTCGCACAGCATATTGGCAATAAAACTGTCCGCTGTATTATGCTAGCATCCAGCGAGGGACTTTCCCGTGATATGGAGGTTATTGCTACAGGCAGTGGCATTAAGACACCGGTTGGCGAGCAGACCTTGGGACGTTTGTTCAATGTCTTGGGCGAGACGATCGACGGTGGCGAGCAGTTAGATGGTGGCGAAAAATGGGAGATCCACAGAGAGCCGCCAACATTTGAAGAACAGAACCCGGCAGAGGAGATCTTAGAGACCGGTATCAAGGTCATTGACCTGCTTGCTCCTTATGCAAAGGGTGGTAAGATCGGTCTGTTCGGTGGCGCAGGTGTAGGTAAGACGGTACTGATCCAGGAGTTGATCAGTAACATCGCAACCGAGCATGGCGGATATTCTATCTTTACCGGTGTTGGAGAGCGTTCCCGTGAAGGTAACGATCTTTGGACAGAAATGAAGGAATCCGGTGTTCTGGAAAAGACAGCCCTAGTGTTCGGACAGATGAACGAACCACCTGGAGCACGTATGAGAGTTGCAGAGACAGGACTCACCATGGCAGAGTATTTCCGTGATGAAAAGCATCAGAATGTGCTTTTGTTCATTGATAATATCTTCCGTTTCACACAGGCTGGATCTGAGGTATCCGCCCTCTTAGGACGTATGCCGTCAGCCGTAGGTTATCAGCCGACATTGGCTACAGAAATGGGTGAATTACAGGAAAGAATCGCATCTACCAAGAATGGTTCCGTTACATCCGTGCAGGCGGTCTATGTACCGGCAGATGACTTGACAGACCCGGCACCTGCAACTACATTCGCACACTTGGATGCAACGACCGTACTTTCCAGAAAGATCGTAGAGCAAGGTATTTATCCTGCCGTAGATCCATTGGAATCTACCTCTCGTATTCTGGAGCTGGATATTGTCGGTGAGGAGCATTATGAGGTAGCAAGAAAGGTACAGGAGATCTTACAGAAGTACAAGGAATTGCAGGATATCATCGCGATCCTTGGTATGGAAGAACTGGCAGACGAGGATAAACTTACGGTATTCCGTGCCAGAAAGATCCAGAAGTTCTTATCTCAGCCATTCCATGTAGCAGAGAACTTTACCGGTGTCAAGGGTGTTTATGTGCCTTTGAAAGAGACCGTTCGTGGCTTTAAGGCGATCATCGATGGCGAGATGGATGAGTATCCTGAGAATGCATTCTTCAATGTCGGTACGATCGAGGATGTCATTGAGAAAGCAAAGACAATGCAGTAGTTTTTCTGCTGGCAGAAAGGTGAAATGTTATGGCTGCAAGTAATACATTTTATTTAAAGATCATATCTGCAAACCGTGTTTTTTATTCGGGCAGATGTCGCTCTTTGATCGTGCCGGAATATGATGGACAAAAGGAAATCTTAGCCCATCATGAGGACATGGTCATCGCGATCGATGATGGCGAGATGCGTTTTCAGCCGGAGGGCAGTGAGAACTGGGAATATGCAGTTGTCGGCATGGGCTTTGTTGAGATCGTCAACAACCGTGTGACCCTTTTGGTGGAGACAGCAGAAAGACCGGAGGAGATCGACGTGGCAAGAGCCCGAGAAGCCAAGGAAAGAGCTGAGGAGCAGCTTCGTCAGAAGCAGAGCATCCATGAGTATTATCACTCACGCGCATCTTTGGCAAGAGCCATGGCTCGTCTGAAAGCGACCGCCGGCAAATAGCATAGCAGATGATTTGAGGGACGTTCCTTTTGACACAAGGAGCGTCCCTTTTGGTTTGCCCATTTCTTAAGAAAATTTAAGAAATAATAAAGGATTTCTATATTTCGTTTGTACTTCTAAAACGTTATAATGAAAAACAAGAATAGGAAATGCGGGGCATTTTCAAAATTAGATTCATACATAAGGAGTGGGCTATGTTAGAGAAAATCAAAAAGCATAAGAAACTAATGATTGCGATTGTAGTGATCGTGATTATTGCCATCGTGATCGGGATTCTTGTGCACCGTATGAGACAGAGTGCCAGTGAGATCACGCAGGTGGACAGTGGCATACAGGCATTTACCCTGCAAAAGCAGGACATGTCAAGTTCCGTAAGTACCAGTGGAACGGTGGAGAGTAGCAACGTGACAGAGGTTACGACAGAGGTTTCCAGTGCCATCAAGGAACTCAACGTATCTCTGGGAGATCATGTGGAAAAGGGACAGGTGCTCTGCACCTTTGATGATGAGCAGATCCGCCAGCAGATTGCAGACTTGGAAAAGCAGAATTCCGCTGCAAAAAAAGCCAGTGACAGCACGAAGCAAAAAGCACAGCGTGCCGTAGAGACCGCGCAGGCACAGGCAAATGCAAAGGCAGCAGCGGTCGCAGTAGCACAAAATGATTATCAGACCATCCAGAATCTTTTGGGATCATCAGACCAGTCAGCCGAGGAAAAGGCAAGTGCCTTAGCCCAGGCACAGGCAAACTTACAAAGCGCCCAGAGTGAATATGATGCCGCACAGTCAGCCGTGGCATCTGCACAGGAGGCTTTGGAGGACGCGGCTGGCACAACAGCAGATACCGGATCCTCCGACCTGACCAAGTTATATCAGCAGTTGAACAATCTGACCGTAGTGGCAGAGCAGTCAGGTGTCATCACCCAGTTAAATGTATCCAAGGGAAGTATTCCGACCAACGGATCTTTGATGCGGATTGAGGATGACAGTTCTTTGATGGTCAATGTCAATATCAAGGAAAAAGACATTTTGAAACTGGCACAGGGTCAGAAGGCATCTATCACTTCGGATGCGATCGGCAGCGATCAGGTCTTTAGCGGTACAGTAGATAAGGTCGTCAATTTTGCCTCCAAGAATGCAGGAAGCGATGGATCTTCATCATCTTCCGGCGGCTACAGTGCGACGATCACGCTGGAGCCTGGAACACCACTTTTACTTGGAATGTCAGTCAATGTGGAGATCATGCTGAATGAAGAAGGAGAGCAGTTGGCGGTTCCTTATGATTCTATCGCAACAGACGATGACGGGAATTCTTATGTATTCGTTGGTAAAGAAGGAAAAGACGGAAAATATAAGATCAAGAAAGTGATCGTGACAACCGGTATCTCTAATGATTATTATACGGCTGTTTCTTCCGATGACCTAAAGGAAGGAGACAGCATTATCAATTATCCATATGATGTATCGGAAGGAGAATCTTATGATCTGTATTTCCCGGAGGAACAGACAGATCTTGGAATGTCCGATGATGGCGCAGTGACGACGTTCTCTACATCAAATTAGAAAGGGGCTGGCGTATTTATGGAAAGAACAAACGTCATTGATATGCAAGGCATCGTGAAACGTTATTATGAGGGGGAGCCCAATGAGTTGGAGATTCTGCATGGGATCGATCTGAAAGTTTTTCAGGGCGAATTTGTATCGATCGTCGGGGAATCCGGTTCCGGTAAATCCACTCTGATGAACATGATCGGTGCTTTGGATCGACCGACGGAAGGACAGTATTTTCTGGGCGGACGGGATATCAGCAAGTTACAGGATGAAGAACTGAGCGATATCCGCAATCAGGAGATCGGCTTTGTCTTTCAGAACTTTTGCCTGATTCCCCGCATGAGCGCGGTGCGCAATGTAGAGATTCCGCTCATGTATGCCAACATGCCGCCAAAGCAGCGCAGAGAGCGTGCGATGGAACTTTTGGCACTGGTTGGTATGGAAGAAAGAGCGGATCACAAACCCAATGAATTGTCCGGTGGACAGAACCAGCGTGTGGCAATCGCACGTGCTATGGCAAATGATCCCCATATACTTTTAGCAGATGAACCGACGGGAGCGCTGGATTCCAAGACCGGACATCTGGTCATGGATATTTTCCATCGTCTGCATGAGGAACAGGATAAGACGATCGTGCTCATCACCCACAGTCAGGAACTGGCACATGAAACAGAGCGGATGATTACGATTTCAGATGGCCGCATTATCGCAGATAAGGAACTGGGAGGTGAGATGGAATGAATATAACAGAAAGTATACGTCTTTCCTTTGAAAGTTTGAAATCCAACAAACTGCGTTCCTTTTTGACTATGCTGGGTATCATTATTGGCATCAGTGCCGTGATTACGATTACAACGATCGGAAACTCTTTGCAAAAAACGATTGCGTCAACGATGCGCGAACTTGGTGGTACGAATCTGATCTATGCATATGTCAGTGCGATCACGCCGGAATTTGAAACGGATGCAGAGTGGGAAGCCTGGCAATATCCGGAAATGACGAAAGATGAGCAGTTGACATATGAAAGATTGTCAGAGTTTCAGACGGACTTTGCTGATAGGGTAGAGGCTGTGGTTGTGGAGGAAATGCTGATTTCTGCTGCCAGCAGTACAGGGGATAAGAGCAGTGCGAAAGTATCCGTCAACGGAGTGACACCGGGCTATCTTTCATCCTCCAAGTTGACTTTGATTGCCGGACGTGATATCAGTGACGCGGATAATAAACAGGCAAAAGCAACTGCTCTTGTATCAGATCTCTATGTCAAGTATGCCTGGGGCGGACAGAATCCCATCGGCAGACAGATCTTGGTGCAGTCCGATGAGGATGGTACGGTACAGAAGTTCTACGTTGTTGGCGTTTATCATTATGATGCCAGAAAGCAGGGCAGTGGAATCGATACCAAGACACCGGAAAAGGATACGGTCACGCCTATTTTAGTCCCTTATACCTATGCAGCCCAGACAAATCAGGCGAATGGTATGGAGAATGATCTGCAATCTTTTAATATCATGGCAAAAGATGGTGTAGATGCAACAGCCTTGTCACAGGATATCGCAACTTATTTCGACCAGAAGTATTTCAGCGCCAATGGTACCTTTGAACTGCAATGCTACGACATGGCATCGGAACTGGGACAGATCGATCAGGTCTTAAATGTACTGACGATCGCCATTTCTGTTATCGCTGCCATATCCCTTATCGTTGGCGGTGTCGGTGTTATGAATATCATGCTGGTCAGCGTGGTGGAAAGAACCAGAGAGATCGGTATCCGAAAGGCGCTGGGCGCCAAGAATAAGAGCATCCGCAGACAGTTTATGACGGAAGCGGTCGTGATCTGCCTTATGGGCGGTGTCATTGGTATCGTGATCGGTATTTTAAACGGATTTCTTTTGTCGCAGGTGGCAGGTATGCTGGTATCTTCTTACGAGCAGGAATTGGGCAGCATGCTGCATGTGACGGTCAGTCCATCGATCACAGCCATTATCATATCGGTTGTATTCTCTATGCTGATCGGTGTAGTCTTTGGCTATTATCCGGCAAAGAGGGCAGCAAACATGTCGCCGATCGATGCACTCAGATACGAATAAATTTCACAGTGGGGACACTCCTTATGGCAAAAGGAACGTCCCTTATATAAAAAGGATGTAAGCATTTCGCTACATCCTTTTTGCTGTATTTGATCGGTTAAAGAAATTATAACTGAGGACCTGCAGAAACAAGTGCCTTACCAGCATCGTTACCTTCGTATTTAGCAAAGTTCTTGTTAAATCTTGTAGCAAGGTCTTTTGCCTTTTCTTCCCATTCAGAAGCATCAGCGTATGTGTCTCTAGGATCTAAGATCGCTGGATCAACACCCGGAAGTTCTGTAGGTACTTCAAAGTTGAAGTAAGGAATTGTCTTTGTAGGAGCATCCTTGATGTCACCGTTTAAGATAGCATCGATGATACCACGAGTATCCTTGATAGAGATTCTCTTGCCTGTGCCGTTCCATCCTGTATTTACAAGATAAGCCTTAGCGCCGCTCTTTTCCATCTTCTTAACAAGTTCTTCTGCATACTTGGTTGGGTGTAACTCCAAGAAAGCCTGTCCGAAGCAAGCTGAGAATGTAGGAGTAGGCTCTGTGATACCACGCTCTGTACCGGCAAGTTTTGCAGTAAATCCTGATAAGAAGTAGTACTGTGTCTGCTCCGGAGTCAGGATAGATACTGGAGGAAGTACGCCAAATGCATCTGCTGACAGGAAGATAACATTCTTTGCTGCAGGAGCAGAAGAGATAGGACGTACAATGTTCTCAATGTGGTTGATCGGATAAGAAACACGAGTGTTCTCTGTAACGCTCTTGTCTGCGAAATCGATCTTTCCATCCGCATCCAGTGTTACGTTCTCAAGAAGAGCGTTACGCTTGATCGCATTGTAGATGTCCGGCTCAGATTCCTTGTCGAGGTTGATAACTTTTGCATAGCATCCGCCTTCAAAGTTGAATACACCGTTGTCATCCCAACCGTGCTCATCATCACCGATCAAAAGACGCTTAGGATCGGTAGAAAGTGTTGTCTTACCTGTTCCGGAAAGACCGAAGAAGATAGCAGTGTTTTCACCATTTAAGTCGGTGTTTGCTGAGCAATGCATAGAAGCCATGCCCTTAAGTGGAAGATAGTAGTTCATCATAGAGAACATACCCTTCTTCATTTCTCCGCCGTACCATGTGTTGATGATAACCTGCTCACGGCTTGTGATGTTGAAGGCTACACATGTCTCAGAGTTGAGTCCTAATTCTTTGTAGTTTGTAACCTTAGCCTTAGAAGCGTTGTAAACAACGAAATCAGGCTCGAAGTTTTCTAATTCTTCAGCGGTTGGCTTGATGAACATATTTGTAACAAAGTGAGCCTGCCAAGCAACCTCAACGATGAAACGGATAGCCATACGGGTGTCCTTGTTGGCACCGCAGAATGCATCTACAACAAATAATCTCTTGTTGCAAAGTTCCTTCTTAGCGATATCTTTAACAGCTTCCCATGTCTTTTCGTCCATTGGATGGTTGTCGTTCTTGTACTCATCGCTTGTCCACCATACAGTGTCCTTAGAGTTCTCATCAACAACGATATATTTGTCTTTAGGAGAACGTCCGGTGTAAACACCTGTCATTACGTTTACAGCGCCAAGTTCGCTGACCTGACCCTTTTCGTAACCTTCCAATTCCGGCTTGGTCTCTTCTTTGAATAATTCTTCATAAGAAGGGTTGTGAACGATTTCTGTGGTTCCGGAAATACCATACTTGCTTAAATTGATTTCTGCCATTTCTTTTAACCTCTTTTCTGTATGATTTGAAAATAGTAGATGTACTTTGTTAAAAAATAGACATTTCAAAGTACCCTCATCATATTATACAATAATCCCTCACAAAATCAAGAAAAATGCACGTAAAAAACAATCTGTTTTTACGTGCAGATGCTTAAAGAGAATGGAAACCCTTTCCAAATACTTCACTGGTGCTGGAAACAGACACAAATGCCTGCAGATCCTGATCGTGGATGAAATTTCGCAGTTCCACAGCCTGGGTGCGGGAGAGGGAAGTAAAGATGATATATTTTTTTCCATTGGTATAAGCACCGACGCCTTCTGTGATGGTGGCACTGCGGTTGAGTTTAGCGGTGATGAAACTACAGATCGGCTCCTTGTCATCACAGACGATGGTAATGGATTTGCGCAGGTTGATCGTGGTGATGATGTCATCGATCATGAAGGACTTGACGGCAAGACCGACAAAAGAGTAAAGGGCGGTCTTTAGATCAAAGACAAAGCAGGCAACCAGGATCATGGCGAGGTCTGTGGCAAAAAGGGCGATACCGATGTCTTTCATATTGGTATACTTTTTCAAAAGCATGGCGATCACATCCGTTCCACCGCTGGAAGCGCCGATATTAAAGAGAAGGGCAGATGCGATGGCGGGAAGGGCAATGGCAAAGATCAGATCCAGCATAGGCTCATTGGATAAGGGCTTTGTCAGAGGCATCCATTTTTCAAAAAAGACCAATAAGACGGATAAGAGCATACTGGCATAGGTCGTCTTTAGGGCAAAGGATTTTCCCAAAAAGATAAAGCCGATGACTAACAGGATGGTATTGGCGATAAAGGTAAAATTGGATGCGCTGATGGGCGTGACCTTGGCGACCACGGTAGCAAAACCTGTGATACCGCCAAAACAGAAATTGTCCGGGAATTTAAAAAAGTAAACGCCGACCGCCATGATAAAGGTACTCAGGGTGATCATGATAAGGCTTTGTATTTTGTGTTTCATGGTAAATCAAGAACTCCTTTTCTATATGTAACGCTTATATTTTATACACTTTTTCATTTTTTTTCCATAGTAGATGTGATAAACTATAGAAAAAAATTGCAGGATACGGGAGGTTTGGATGGAAGAGAGAAAAAACAAAAAGAAAAAGAAGAAAATGTCCTACAAAAAGCGGATCGCGATCATTGTGATCGCCCTCTTAGCAGCGATCACTCTTTTGATCGCCTATCTCTTTCTTGGCAACAGCGGAAAGGATGAAAAAACGGATGCCATGTTAGACGGCTATACGACCATTGCCTTTTTCGGCGTGGACAACCGTTCCAACGGCAATTTTGACAGCGGCAACAGCGATACGATCATGCTTTGCAACATCAATAATTATACCAAGCAGGTGGAACTGGTCTCAGTATATCGCGATACCTTGATGGATGTTGATGGCGAGGAGACCTTCCGCAAATGTAATTATGCTTTCAATCATGGCGGCATTGACAGTGCTCTTGCCATGTTAAACCGCAATCTGGATCTGAACATCACGGATTATGTAGCAGTCGATTTTATGGCGCTGGTAGCCGCGGTCGATGCGGTGGATGGCATTGATATCGAACTGACCGATGCAGAAGCGGAAGCCATGAACGGTGGCTATATCGGAGAAGTCGGAGCCATCGTGGGAAAGGACGCCAATCCGGTCTCTGCCGGAAGCCAGCATTTAGATGGTGTGCAGGCGACAGCATATTGCAGGATCCGTTCTACCGCAGGCGATGACTTTAGGCGTACGGAGCGGCAGCGTACTGTTTTGACCCAGATCATTGCCAAGGCAAAGAGCGCCAGTCCGACACAACTGGCATCTTTGATCACGGGTGTCTTCCCGGATGTCGATACCAGCATAGACATGGATCAACTCCTTTATCTTGCTAAGAATATGATGGATTACGATCTGGGCGAGACCAAGGGATTTCCATTTTCCAAGACTACAGACCGCTTTGGCGACAGCATAGGGGATGCAGTTGTTCCTTGCAGTTTAGAGTCCAATGTCGTGCTACTGCATCAGGAACTTTACGAAGACAGCGAGTATCAGGCACCGGACAGCCTCAAGAAGATCTCTGATGGTCTGATCGACTTTACCGGCTATGGGGCAGGCGACGGAGACGGATCGTGACTTTTGGATTGAAATACAGGGTAGAATGTGATAGAATAAATCGAATTTCATAGAGAAATAATTGGTGCCCTTCCAAGGAGCTTTATGCTTGAGAAAGGGTTAAAAGGGAAACAGGTGTGATTCCTGTACGATCTCGTCACTGTGATTAGGGAGTGCGGCTTTTGTTTATGCCACTGATGCCTTGCATTGGGAAGGTAAAAGCCGTGTGATGATCTTTCAGCCAGGAAACCTGCCAGTTGTTTGGTACAGGAGTCATTCCGGATCACGAGTAATTGGTCGTACTGTTTTATGTAACGCAAGCAAGTTGCATATCTTTTTGTGTGCGGATTTATTTGTTTACATAATATTTGATGATTACTCTGTTCTTAATTATTAATAGGACAGAGTTTTTCTTTTAGTGTCGCTTTTTCAGATCTGTATGCCCTGCGTCCTACCTATGGAAAAGCGATAAAAATTAGGAGGAAGACAATGAAGAAAAAAGTAGTATCACTCGTGATGGCATGTATGCTGGCCTTTGGTATGATGACTGGCTGTGGTGACAAAGATACCGCAAAGACAGACAATACCACAAGCGATCAGGAAGCAGCAGATAAGGTTGCAGATCTGATCGATGCCATTTATGTGCAGGAGAGAACAGACAAGACAGACGAGCAGTGCGAGGCTGCCAAGAAGGCATGGGATGCTTTGACAGATGCACAGAAAGAACTTGTCAGTGGTGAGAATGCAGATCCGGATTATTTTGGAAGAGATACCGGGGATGCATCTAAGGATGATCCTTTGAACCAGGATGACATCGGCGCAAATGAAATCCTTGTTGTAAGTTTTGGTACATCCTTTAACGATAGCCGTGTCGCAGACATCGGTGGTGTAGAAAAGGCGATCGCAGAGGCAAATCTGGGCTGGTCAGTAAGACGTGCCTTTACAGCACAGATCATCATCAACCATGTGCAGGCAAGAGATGGCGAAAAGATCGACAATATGGATCAGGCATTAGAGCGTGCTGTAGACAATGGCGTTAAGAACTTAGTTGTTCAGCGACACACCTTATGCATGGTGCAGAGTATGATGAGTTAGTAGAAGCAGTAAATGAATACAAGGATAAGTTTGATTCCGTAACGGTTGCAGAGCCACTTCTTGGTGAGGTTGGAGAGGATACAGCAACTGTCAATGCTGACAAGAAGGCAGTTGCAGAAGCAATCACAGCAGAGGCTGTAAAGACGGCTGAGTATGATTCTTTAGAGGCTGCAAAGGAAGACGGCGTTGCATTTGTATTTATGGGACATGGTACTTCTCATACAGCAAAGATCTCTTATTCCCAGATGGCTTCTCAGATGGCAGACCTTGGTTATGATAATGTATTTATCGGAACCGTAGAGGGCGAGCCGGAAGAGACCGCTTGTGAAAGCGTGATCGAGGCTGTAAAGGAAGCAGGTTACAAGAAAGTTATCCTTCGCCCACTGATGGTGGTAGCCGGAGATCATGCAAATAACGATATGGCAGGGGATGATGATGATTCTTGGAAGAGCCAGTTTGAGGCTTCTAAGGCATTTGATTCTGTAGAATGTCAGATTTCAGGACTTGGCGAAATCGAAGCAATTCAAAAGCTTTATGTACACCATACAAAGGATGCTATTGCATCTACTGGCCTTATTGTAGACCTTGCAGCAAACGCAGAAGGTACAACAAAACTTGCAGATGGTACTTATCAGGTAAAGTTTACAACCGACAGCAGTATGTTTCATGTAAATGAAGCAAACAATGGTATGGGAGAACTTACCGTAAAAAATGGCAAGATGACTATTCACATTTCTTTGACATCAAAGAAGATTGTCAACCTGTATGAAGGTCTGGCAGCAGATGCCGAAAAAGACAGCAAGAACGTATTGCAACCAACAAGTGATACCGTTACTTATAGCGACGGATCTACCGAAGAAGTTAATGGATTTGATGTTCCGGTACCATATCTGGACAAGGAATTTGATCTGGCACTTCTTGGAACCAAGGGTACCTGGTACGATCACAAAGTCAGCGTTGCAAGTCCACAGTAGACATTACTTGATATAAGGAAGTAAGACATCATGGAAGTACAGAGAAAACAAGGACATATAAAACAAGGACTGGCAGTCTCTCTCTTATCTGTCTTTTTACTGCTTTCCTTATGGGGATGTGGCACAAAAAAAGACGATAGCCTGGCGGATGGCACTTACAATGTGGAAGTGACATTAGAAGGCGGCACTGGACGGGCAACGGTCGTTTCCCCGACACAGATCACGGTCAAGAACGGTAAGATCACCGCAACGATCATCTGGAGCAGCAGTCATTATGACTATATGCTGGTCGGTGGAGAAAAGTATTTAAACGAGGCGGCAGACGGAGAGGGTTCGACCTTTACGATACCGGTAGACGATCTGGATCAGCCATTATCTGTTGTGGGTGATACGACGGCTATGAGCCAGCCACACGAGATTGAATATACCTTGAATTTTTCGTTAATAGACATTGAAGAATAGGAACCGTTGCAAGATGAGATTGAGATATAAAAGATGGATCAGTTTGCTGCTTGCTGTGGTTATGATGCTGACTCTGGGCGCATGTGGCGTGCAGAGTCAGTCTGATACTACGGACAAGATAGCCTTTGATAGTTTAGAGAAAACAGGTCAGATGACGCTGGCGTATGCGACCCAGTATCAGGTGGAATATTATGGAGATTATTCCCTGATCACCATAGGAGAGGACCAGCGCTTTCTGTTGGTGCCGGAGGGCAAAGACCTACCAAAGAATCTGCCGGAAGATGTTGTGGCTTTGCAGCAGCCACTGGATAAGACCTATCTGGTGTCGACCTCGGTCATGGACCTGATCCGCCAGTTAGACTGCATATCTTATATCCGCTTGTCCGGCTCCAAGGCAAAGGACTGGTATATCACAGAGGCAAAAGAGGCGATCGAGGCAGGCAATATGATCTATGCCGGCAAGTACAGTGCCCCGGATTATGAGTGCATCTTAAATGAAGGCTGCAATCTTGCCATCGAAAATACCATGATCTATCACACACCGGAAGTAAAAGAAAAACTGGAAGAACTGGGCATTCCGGTGCTGGTCGAGCGGTCGTCCTATGAAACGCATCCTTTGGGAAGGTTGGAGTGGATCAAACTCTATGGTCTTTTGTTTGATGCTCTGGATGAGGCAAACGCTTATTTTGACAGCCAGGTGGAACAGATCACGCCACTGCTTGATCAGGCAAATACCGGTAAGACAGTCGCCTTTTTCTCGGTCAATTCCAGTGGAGCCATCAATGTCAGAAAGCCCGGAGATTACATTACCCAGATGATCACCATGGCGGGCGGCAATTATGCTTTGGCAGATGTGGTTCCCGAGGAAGAAAATGCACTTTCGACCATGAATATGCAGATGGAAGATTTTTATAATGCCGCACAGAGTGCAGATATTCTGATCTACAACAGTGCGATCGAAGGAGAGATCACAAGCATAGACGAACTTTTGGCAAAAAACAGCCTGTTTGCGCAGTTTGACGCCGTAAAAAAAGGCAATGTCTATTGCACCGGCAAGAACTTTTTCCAAGAGTCGACCGGTATGGCAGAGTTTGTGGAGGACATGCATAATGTCCTTGGGGATGCGGATGCAGACCTGACCTATTTAAAGAAATTGAACTGAGGAAAAGACAGATGAAACGATTTATCGTGACAATGACAGGTCTTATCATAGCCTTGCTTTTGCTGGTGATCTGGAATGTCACTTCCGGCAGTGTGTCGGTGGATGGCATGCAGATGTGGCAGGTATTGCTCCGCCAGACAAGAGAAGGCACCTTTTATCATATTGTGTGGGATATTCGCATGCCCCGCCTTCTGGCGGCTCTCTTTTTGGGAGGAGCCTTGGCGGTATCCGGCTTCCTGCTCCAGACCTTTTTCCAAAATCCTATTGCAGGTCCTTATGTGCTTGGTATTTCTTCCGGAGCGAAAATGTTGGTCGCCGTGGCAATGATCCTGTGTTTGGAAAGAGGCATGCAGATATCCTCCCTTGGCATGGTGGCGGCAGCCTTTATCGGCTCCTTGCTTGCCATGGGCTTTGTCCTGCTCTTATCCATGCGCGTACAGAAGATGTCGCTTTTGGTCGTGTGTGGTATTATGATCGGCTATATCTGTTCCGCTATCACAGACTTTATGGTGACTTTCGCGTCAGATTCCAATATCGTCAACCTCCACAACTGGTCTATGGGCAGTTTTTCCGGTACGGACTGGAAGGATGTAGGCATGATCGTCGTCTTAGTCGCACTTACGGTCTTAGCCACCTTTTTTATGGCAAAACCGATCGGAGCATATCAGATGGGAGAAGCATACGCCAGAAACATGGGCGTCAACATTCGTCTGCTCCGCATCCTTTTGATTCTTTTATCCAGCCTTTTGTCCGGCTGTGTGACAGCCTTTGCGGGACCTATCTCCTTTGTGGGGATTGCCGTTCCGCATCTGGTCAAGCAGGCGATGAAAACGGCAAGACCGCTTTATCTGATCCCGGGTTGTTTTTTGGGAGGAGCGGCCGTGACCCTTTTTTGTGATGGCATTGCCAGAAGCCTGTTCGCCCCGACAGAGATCAGTATCAGTTCGGTGACGGCTGTGCTTTTGGTGCCGGTCGTCATCGTCATGATGGTCAAAAGAGAGGATGCGCGGGCATAGAAACGAGGTATATATGGAAGAAAAAATGCAAGGCATCCGGGCCAGTGATCTGGTTGTCGGTTATGAGGGAAAGAGTGTCTTAAAAGATGTAAACTTTTGGGTGCGCCCGGGACAGATCCTGACTTTGATCGGACCCAATGGATCCGGCAAATCGACCCTTTTAAAAAGTATCACGAGACAATTAAAGACGATCGCAGGTCAGGTCTATCTGGCAGAGGGGACGATGGATGCCTATACAGATGCCGCGCTGGCAAAACAGATGGCCATGGTGACCACAGAGCGGATCTCGCCGGAACTGATGACCTGTCGTGATGTGGTCGCAACCGGACGCTATCCCTATACCGGCAGATTTGGGGTATTGGGAAAGGAAGACGAGGAAAAAGTCCAGAAAGCTTTGGAAAGTCTGCATGCACTTGAGGTGGCAGACCGGCTTTTTGCCAAGGTCAGCGACGGACAAAGACAGCGCGTCATGCTTGCCAGGGCGATCTGTCAGGAACCAAAGATATTGATTTTGGACGAGCCTACGTCTTATCTGGATATGCATTATAAATTAGAGATCCTGCAGTCCATACGAAATATGGTAAAAGAAGAAAACCTGGCGGTCGTTATGTCTTTGCATGAACTGGATCTGGCACAAAAAGTTTCAGATCTGGTTGCCTGTGTGGATGGAGAGACATTAGCAAAGATCGGCAGACCGGAGGAGATCTTTTGCGGAGATACCATTGCATGCCTATATGGGGTCAACTCTCAGGCTTATGATGTCGTATCCGGCAGTATGTTTTTGCAGAAGGCAAAAGGAGAGCCAAAGGTCTTTGTGATCGGGGGCGGCGGCAGTGGGATTGCAGCCTACTATACCTTACAGCGAGACCAGATCCCCTTTGCGGCAGGCATCTTATCCGAGGGGGATGTCGAGTATAAGGCGGCAAAGGCACTGGCAAGTGCGCTTGTGACAACGCCTGCCTTTTATCCGATCGAGATCCGGCAGATGGCGCAGGCGCGCAAATGGATCGATGACTGCGACTATTGCATCTGTACGCTGGATGCTTTTGGACCACTCAATCAGGCAAATAAGGAGCTGCTTTCCTATGCAAAAGAGCAGGGCAAATGGATCAGAGAGGGAGAAAAACCATGGCAAAAGTAATTATGGTGCAGGGAACCATGTCAAATGCGGGAAAAAGTTTACTGGTCGCAGGGCTTTGCCGTGTCTTTGCCCAGGATGGCTACCGGGTAGCTCCCTTTAAGTCACAGAATATGGCACTCAATTCCTTTATTACCAAGGAGGGACTGGAGATGGGGCGCGCCCAGGTCATGCAGGCGGAGGCAGCAGGCATAGAGCCGAGCGTAGACATGAATCCTATCCTCCTAAAGCCGACCAACGACCATGGCTCACAAGTCATCGTGGCGGGAAAAGTCCTTGGCAATATGGAAGCGAGAGACTATTTTTCTTACAAAAAAAATCTGGTGCCGGATATCGTGGCAGCCTTTGGACGTTTGGAAGAAAAGGCGGATATCATCGTGATCGAGGGTGCCGGAAGTCCGGCGGAGATCAATTTGAAAGAAAACGATATCGTCAATATGGGACTGGCACATCTGGTGGATGCTCCGGTACTTTTGGTGGGAGATATCGACCGGGGTGGTGTCTTTGCCCAGTTGCTTGGCACGATGATGCTTTTGACTGAGAAAGAAAAGAAGCGGGTTAAGGGACTGGTCATCAATAAATTTCGCGGGGATGTCACGATTCTGGAGCCGGGCATTACTATGCTGGAAGAAAAAGCAGAAGTGCCGGTGGTCGGTGTCGTTCCTTATATGTCAGTGACCTTGGATGACGAGGACAGCCTTGCAGAGAGCCTTTTACCAAAGGACATGGATCTGATCAATATCGGGGTTGTACGCCTGCCACGCCTGTCCAATTTTACAGATTTTTCAGCCTTAGACCAGATCGCAGGCGTCAGCGTTCATTATGTGCGAGATCCGTATGAGATCGAGAAGATGGATATGGTCATTTTGCCGGGAACCAAGAATACCATGGGAGATCTGGCATGGATGCGGGAAAGCGGCATGGAAAGTGCGGTCAAGAAATTTGCCCAGTACGGACCGGTCTTTGGCATCTGCGGCGGTTATCAGATGCTGGGACAAAGGATCGCTGATCCGGAGGGGATTGAGAATGTCATCAAAGCAGACGGATCAGAAGGACTGCGGGGCTTGGAACTGCTTCCGATGGAGACAGTCTTAAAGCCGGAAAAAGTCCGCACACAGACCAGCGGCAGTATGGAGATCACGGAAGGCGCGCTGGCGGGATTTTCTTCTCACCGGATCCATGGCTATGAGATCCATATGGGAGAGACCATGGCAGTCGATGCCATCAAGCCTTTATGCCATCTGGATCAGAAGAATGATGTGGTCTGCCAGGAAAGAGACGGCGGGCAAAGAGACAATGTCTACGGCACATATGTGCATGGTATTTTTGATGATAAGGATGTGGCATATGATTTGTGCAGGCTTTTGGCAGAGAAAAAGGGATTGACCCTTCAGGCAGAGGCTGACACGGATTATCAGTCATTTAAGGAGAGTCAGTATGATCTGCTGGCAGAGGGCATAAGAAAGAGCATGGATATGGATGCCGTCTATGCCATGTTACAGGATGCCGCTATTTAGAGAGAAAGAAAAGATGCAGACAGAAAAGATAAGGATCGATGAGGTCTTAGAAAAAGAGTATAAATTGACGTCTTGGGATCATGACATCTTTCATAAGGTCATGGAGCATTGGGATGGCATTGCAAAGCCTTTGGATGGCATGGGACAGTTTGAACCTATGCTTGCAAAGATAGGTGCTATACAAAAGACGCTTGAGCCAAGGTTTGACGTGGGACGCTTACTTGTCTTTTGCGCGGATAACGGCGTTGTTGCGGAGGGGATCAGCCAGTCCCCACAGGAAGTGACGGCGACCTGCGCTAAAAATATTGCCGCAGGGCAGACGGCGGTCGGTCGTATGGCAAGCCTTGCGGGCTGTCAGATCCGGGTCTATGATGTTGGGATCAATACAAGGGAGACGCTTTGCAATGTCATTGATGAAAAAGTAGCCCACGGCACAAGAGACTTTTACAAAGAGTCGGCGATGGATGAGACGCAGATGCGGCAGGCTCTGCAATGCGGATTGGATGCGGTCTATGCCTGCAAGTGCGATAATCTTGACTATGTCTGCATCGGGGAAATGGGCATCGGCAATACGACGACTTCCAGTGCGGTCGCAGCCGCCCTTTTACAGAAAAAGGCAGAGGAGGTGACAGGTCGCGGGGCAGGGCTGGATGATGTAAAGTTACAAAAAAAGATCCGGGTCATTCAGGAGACCATCGAAAGATGTGATCTTTATCAGGCGTCTGCTACAGAAGTCTTAGCCAAAGTGGGCGGATTTGACATTGCAGCCATGGCAGGAGCCTGTATGGGGGCAGCCATCTATGAGATCCCGCTGATCTTAGATGGTTTGATCAGCATGGTAGCCGCCCTGGCAGCAGAAAGGTTATTGCCCGGAAGTAAAGACTTTTTGATCGCGTCCCATGCCAGCCGGGAGCCGGCAACGATAGCGCTTATAAAAGAACTTGCCCTGGCACCGGTCATTTATGCGGATATGGCACTGGGAGAGGGCACCGGAGCCATGATGCTGTTACCTATGCTTGCCATGGCAAAGGCGGTCTATGATGAGACTAATTCTTTTTCGGATGCAGGGGTAGAGACTTATCATAGATACGGAGAGAAGATATGATCGTATTCGTCATTGGTGGAAGCGGAAGCGGTAAGTCGCATATGCCGAAAAGCGTCTGCTTGCAATGGAGGCAGAAAAGAAACATTATATTGCGACGATGCGCGTCTTTGACGAAGAAGGGAAAAAGCGTGTAGAAAAGCATCGGACCATGCGCAGGGAAAAGGGCTTTCTTACCATAGAAAAGCCGATAGACTTAGGGGAGATTGCTCTGGATGCGGGGGATGCCTGGATGCTGGAATGTGTCTCCAATCTTCTGGCAAATGAAATGTTTACGGAAGATGGCATAAGGGATGAAAAAGAAACGGTAGACAAGATTTTAAAGGATATAGGCAGTCTGATAGAGCAGACTGCAGATGGCGTGATCGTCAGCAATAATATCTTTGAAGATGGAGAAAACTATGATGATGCCATGGCATCTTATATCAAGGCACTGGGGGGTATCAATCAGGCATTGGCAGCCATGGCAGATGAAGTCATAGAAGTGGTGGTCGGTATTCCGGTCACATTAAAGAGCCAGCAGGAGGAAAGTGAGGGCGGACAGATATGCGAAAAATAGCAAAAGCCATAGGCGTAGCCTTTTCCATGTATTCCAAGATACCCATGCCGCATTTCGTATGGGCGTCGGAAGATATGCGCTACCATCTGCTCTTTTTTCCTTGGATTGGTGCTGTGATCGGGGGACTGGAGATCGCCTGGTATCATCTGGCAGGCTATCTGGGAGTGGGAAAGATCCTTTCTGTGGCGCTGGCTGTTTTTTTGCCGCTCTTTGTGACCGGGGGCTTTCATATGGATGGCTTTATGGATACCAAGGATGCTCTAAGTTCCTATCAGGGCAAAGAGAAAAAATTGGAGATCTTAAAAGATCCTCATATCGGTGCCTTTGCCGTTATCCACTTGCTATCATATCTCTTACTTGCCCTTGGATTTGCTTCTGTCATTGAGGGAACAAAGGCTGTGGTCGCAGTCAGTGCTGCCTTTTTTCTCAGCCGTTGTCTCAGTGGGCTTTCCGTTATCCATTTTCCGGGAGCAAAAAAGGAGGGCAGCCTTTATACCGAGGCAGATACCTCCGGTGCAAAGGTCGTATCCATCGGGCTGGTGATACAGATGCTTCTTGTCGTGACCGCACTTTTTATCTATAGCGGTATGAATGGCATTTTGGTCACGGCAGCCTGTCTATTGATGTTTTTATATTATTATCTTATGAGCCGTCGCCAGTTTGGCGGAATCACGGGAGATCTGGCGGGCTATTTTGTCTGTATGGCAGAATTGTGGTCCGTGATTGTGGTCGGCATCTATCTTGTGTTAAAGTAAAAGGAGAATGCAATGGAAGGAAGGCTGGAACTTGTCATTGGTGGCAGGGCGCAGGGAAAAAGTGCATATGTCAAAAAAAAGTACCCGCACGCCGTCTGTCTGGATGAAAAGGATCTTACAGAGGGTGGCAGACTGACGGTCGGGGATCAGACGCAGGATATCATCCTATGGGATCATTTTCATCTGTGTGTCAGGAACTGGCAGCAGGCGGGCATGACGATGGATGAGATGCAGGATAGGATAGAGGCGATCTGCAGGGCATGCAGGCATCTTGTCATCATCAGCGATGAGGTGGGAAATGGCATCGTGCCATTGCAAAAAGGAGACCGCGTCTATCGGGATCTGGTCGGAAATCTTTTGATCGGGATTGCAAGTAAAGCAGAAAGGGTGGATAGAATCATATGTCAGATACCACAACAAATCAAGTAGAGATCGTATTGATCCGTCATGGAAAAACAGAGGGAAATAAGGAGAAGCGCTATATCGGCAGGACAGACCAGCCGCTTTCCGAGGAGGGAATCGCCGGTATCAAAGAGAACCTGGGGCGGTATCCATCCGTGGAAAAGGTCTATGCCAGCCCAATGAAGCGCACCAGACAGACCGCAGAACTGATCTATCCGGGACAGGCATCGGAACTCGTTGACGGTCTGCGCGAGATGGATATGGGTGTCTTTGAGGGAAAGAACCATGCCGAATTAAAGAACAGACCATCTTATATTTTATGGGTGGCGACCCGCGGAAAGATCAGCATACCGGGGGGCGAGTCCATGAAGGATTTTGGAAAACGTACCATGGATGCTTTCACACAGGTACTTGGCGATATGCAGGCAGAGGGGATCAAAAGATCGGCAGTCGTGGCTCATGGCGGTACGATCATGTCCATCGTTTCCCAACTGGCTGATGACGACTACTATAAATATATGGTAAACAATGGCGCAGGATTTCGTCTGACGCTGGATGACGACGGCAAACTGCTGGATCTCAAGCCGCTCTTAAAAGAAGATAACTGCATGCAGGATGCTTTAGAGGAGTTGGAAGATTGATCTATCATATGATTGCCTTTGTGGGTGGCTTTTTCCTCGACCTGATCATGGGAGATCCCTACAATTTTCCCCATCCGGTCCGCTGGATCGGCCGCCTGATCTCTGCCATCGAAAAGCATGATCTGGGCGAGGAAGATACCAAGGCTTTATCGGGAGAGCACAAAAGAAGATGTGGGCGCAGACTGGTCCTACTAGTCTGTGGAACAACTATTCTGGTGACGGCTTTTGTTCTGTTTTTGGCATATGGGATCCATCCTATGGCAGGATGTCTGGTGGAAATGTTTTTGACCTATCAGACATTGGCACTCCGCTGTCTTTGCAAGGAGAGCAAAAAAGTATATATATGCCTGCGGGATAAAACCTTAGAAGATGCCAGATATGCGGTATCTATGATCGTTGGCAGGGATACCAAGAATTTAAGCCCGACCGGGGTTGCCAAGGCTGCCATTGAGACGGTTGCGGAGAATACTTCGGATGGAGAGATCGCACCGATGCTATATCTGGCATTGGGCGGTCCTATTCTGGGACTCACCTACAAGGCAATCAATACTATGGATTCCATGGTGGGCTATAAGAATGACCGCTATTCAGATTTTGGCAGATGCGCAGCAAAACTGGATGATCTGGTCAATTTTCTGCCGGCAAGGATCAGTGCTTTATGCCTCTGGGTGGCATCGGTTTTCTTAGGCAAGGACTATGATGCAAAAAGGGCATGGCGGATCTATCGACGAGACCGTTACCAGCACGCCAGTCCCAATTCGGCACAGACAGAAGCCATGGCAGCGGGATCCCTTGGTATCCGGCTTGCGGGAGACGCTTCTTATTTTGGAAAAATCGTAAATAAGCCAACACTTGGGGATGCGACACGCGCGATCGTCTATGAGGATATTCTGCGCATGAACCGGCTGGCATATGGGGCGGCTGTTTTTTGCCTGCTCCTGTGCCTTGGGATCATGGGACTGATCTTGGCATTTTAAGAACATAGCAGATGATAGGAAGGAACGGCATGCACGGAGGAGATTGTTATCGCAATGAAGTGAATATGGATTTTTCAATCAATGTCAATCCGCTGGGCATACCGGAGGAGATAGCAGATGCCATGCAGCAGTCGCTGACGCAAGCCATGGTCTATCCGGATCCTCAGTGTCAGGCACTGCGTCAGGCAATCGGCGGAGTCTATCAAAAGGACGCAGCATGTATTGTCTGTGGCAATGGGGCATCTGACCTGCTGCTTGCTTTTGCCCGTGCTTTTATGCCAAAGAAGGCACTCCTGCCGGTACCGGGATTTTCGGGCTATGCCTATGCCCTAAAAAGTATTGGATGTCATGTTGCATTATTTGATACCAAAGAGGACGAGGATTTTGCCCTGTCCGAGGCCTTTTTGGATCGCATTAGATCGGAAGCACCGGATCTGGTGATCCTGACCAATCCCGGCAATCCCAGTGGACATATGCTGTCACAAGAATTTTTAACAAAAGTGGCATGGCTCTGCCGGCACATGAATATTCGGCTTTTGATCGATGAGTGCTTTATCGAACTGACCGGAGAAGGTAAAGACAATTCTTTCTTAAAGGCATCTTCCGGGACAAAGAATATCTTTATTTTACAGGCACTGACAAAGAGCATGGCGATCCCTGGTATCCGTTTGGGCTATCTGTTCTGTCCTAAGGAGCAGGATGCAAAAAAGGTGCAGGAACAGGTGAGTGAATGGAATGTTTCTGTTATTGCGCAGAGGGCGGGCATTGCGGGCATGCAGGTCTTGGCAGATGGAACTTATCTGTCGCAGACAAGGCAGCTTCTGGAAAGGGAAAGAGCGTATCTTACGCAGAGTTTGCAGGAAATCGGCGCAAAAGTCTATCCGGGGACAGCCAATTTCCTTTTGTTTTATGAAGACAGCATAGAATGGTATACCGCCTTATTAAAACAAAAGATACTGATCCGGGATTGCAGTGATTATGCCGGGCTCTCCAAGGGATTTTATCGCATAGCGATCCGCAGGCGGGAAGAAAACCAGGTCCTGGTGGAGACCATGCAGGCAGTCAAAGAGGGGAAGGAAGTCAGATGGAAATAGAAATCGTAAAACCGCAGGAGATCGAGAAGCGGAGTTTTGAGATCATTGAGGAAGAATTGAAGGAGCGAGGAATCGTTCTGCCGGAAAAAGAAGTGCCGATCACCAAACGTGTTATCCATACCAGTGCCGATTTTTCCTATGCCGAGACCATGACCTACTCGCCGGGAGCCATTGAGCAGGCGCTGGAACTGATCAAAGGTGGTGCACATATTGTGACCGATACCAATATGGCTAAGGCTGGCATCAATAAGAAGACTCTGGCTCGTTTGGGCGGACAGGTACACTGTTTTATGGCAGATGAAGCCGTGGCAAAAGAGGCAAAGGAACGCGGCGTGACGCGCGCGGTTGTCAGCATGGAGACGGCGGCAAGACTGCCCGGACCTGTCATTTTTGCTATAGGCAATGCGCCGACGGCATTGATCGAACTGCACGAGATGATTGAGCAGGGAGCCTATGTTCCGGCATTTATCATTGGAGTTCCGGTCGGCTTCGTCAATGTGGAGGCGGCAAAAGAATTGTTCCTTGACGGCGATGTGCCATATATCATTAACCGGGGGCGCAAGGGTGGAAGCAATATTGCGGCTGCCATCTGCAATGCCTTGCTTTATCTGGCAAGCAACAATATCAGAGATTAGAGGGTAGGTCTTTGGAAGAAAAACTGCGAAACGGATTTACAACAGGCTCCTGCGCGGCAGCCGCGGCGAAGGCGGCCTGCTATATGCTTTTGACCGGGAGAAAAAAAGAAAAGATCGATATCATTACGCCAAAGGGCATTACCTTTCATGCGAGTATTGTGGATATTTTGCGCGGTGAGAGGGCAGTGCAGTGTGCAGTCATAAAAGATGGCGGGGATGATCCCGACATTACGACCGGGGCACATGTGGTGGCAAAAGTTTCTTTTTTGGAGGGGCAAGAGGCAGGCACAGAGGGCAGGATACTGATCGATGGCGGGATCGGCGTCGGTCGTGTGACCAAGCCGGGACTGGATCAGCCGGTCGGAAATGCGGCGATCAATCATGTGCCAAGAGAGATGATTGAAAGGGAAATGCGTGAGGTCTGTCATGTTTTGGATTATCACGAAGACCTTGCGGTGGAAATCTCCGTGCCGGAGGGTCAGAAACTGGCAGAATCCACCTTTAATCCCAGACTGGGGATCCTGGGCGGTATATCTATCTTAGGAACCAGCGGTGTCGTAGAGCCTATGAGTGCGCAGGCACTCAAAGACACTATTGCGGTCGAACTGCGGCAGAAAAAGGCTTTGGGACAAAAAGCAGTGGCAGTCTCGCCGGGAAATTACGGTTTGGATTTTATGAAAAAGACCTATGACTATGATCTGGATCGCAGTGTCAAGTGCTCGAATTTTATCGGAGATACTATAGATATGGCAAAGCAGATGGGATTTGAGGCAATGCTTTTGACCGGGCACATCGGCAAACTCATTAAACTTTCCGGCGGCATGATGAATACCCATTCCAAAGAGGGCGACTGTCGTATGGAACTCTTAGCGGCGGCTGCTATTTATGCGGGCTGTCATGCCAAGACGGCAAAAGATCTTCTGGATGCAGTCACGACGGAGGAAGGCGTCAAACTCCTGTCGGAGGCAGGCATCTTGGAGGCGACCATGGAGCGTGCCATGGAGCGGATCTTATTTTACTTGAGAAAGCGTGCCGGTGATGGGATGCAGATCGAATGTATGATGTATGCGACAGATTATGGGCTCTTGGCAGAAAGTCCCGGAGCACAGAGTCTTTTACAGGAACTGAAAGGATAGAAGAATGGTTTATTTTGTGGGAGCAGGATGCGGTGCACCGGACCTGATCACGGTGCGCGGAAAAAATCTATTGGAGCAGGCAGATGTGATCATTTATGCCGGATCGCTTGTAAACCCGGAACTTTTAGGTTATGCCAGAAAAGACGCAAAGGTCTATAACAGCGCCTATATGACTTTAGAGGAAGTGCTTGCCGTGATCGAGGATGCCGAGAAAGAGGGGCTTAACACGGTGCGTCTGCACACCGGAGAACCCAGCATTTACGGCGCTGTGCGGGAGCAGATGGATCGATTGGATGATCTGGGGATTGCCTATGAGTCCTGTCCGGGAGTCAGTGCCTGCTTTGGAGCGGCGGCAGGTCTGAATCTGGAATTTACCCTGCCGGAAGTGTCTCAGACCCTCATTATCACAAGGCAGGAGGGAAAGACAGGCGTGCCGGACAAAGAAAAGATCCGGAGTCTTGCGGCGCATCAGGCGAGCATGGCAATCTATCTGAGTGCCGGTATGTTAGATACTCTGCGGGAAAATCTGATCGCCGGTGGCTATTCTGCCGATACGCCTGCGGCGCTGATCTATAAGGCGACCTGGCCGGAGGAAAGATCTTTTGTCTGTACCGTGGATACCCTGCCACTGGTAGCAAAGGAAAATCATATCTCAAAGACCGCCATGGTATTGGTGGGGCAGGTCATTGCACACAGCAATTATGCCAGATCCCGCCTTTATGCGCCGGACTTTGAAACCGAATATCGGAGGAAAAAACAATGATCTTAGGGGTGATGACCTTTTCTAAGCGGGGGCAAAAGACGGCAGAAGATCTTTTTGAAAAATGCAAGGAGATCAGTCCTTTGTATTATGATGGGGATATGCCGCGGGAGGCATGGATTAGGGACAAGTTCTCCTATCACATACCGCTTCTTTTTGTGGGAGCCACGGGGATTGCCGTGCGTCTGATCGTACCCTTTGTCGAGGATAAATTGCGGGACAGTGCGGTGATCGTCATGGATCAGAGAGGCAGACACGTCATTCCCCTCTTGTCCGGTCATATGGGCGGCGCCAATGAGATCGCGAGGAATTTAGCAGACCGGGTTGGGGCAGAGGTTATTTTGACAACGGCGACCGACGTGGAAGATCTCTTTGCCGTGGATGTCTTTGCAAGGAGAAACGGTTTTTGCATTTGTGACCGGGCTGGCATCCGCAGGATCTCCCAAAGGCTGCTGGAAGGTGAAAAAATCCGGCTTGCCATTGATCCTGCGATTACCTTTTTCAAGGAGGATCTGCCGGAAGGGCTGCATCTGGTAGAGGCAGGTGATGGAAATGTTGATCTGTGGATCGGGTGCAACCCCTTGGAACAGGAAACAGACCTGCAACTGATCCATAAACCCTATGTCCTTGGCATGGGCTGTAAGAAGGGAAAGTCTTTTGAAGCCTTGCAGACGTTTGCCTTGGAAGAATTGCAAAAGGAAGGAATTGCCATGGATCAGGTGGCTGCCCTTGCAAGTATTGACTTAAAGCAGGGAGAAATGGGCTTGGAGACCTTGGCTTGTTTTTATCATCTGCCCTTTTATACCTATGGGGCAGATGACTTACAAGAGGTGGACGGGCAGTTTTCCGAGTCTGCCTTTGTCTCACATGTGACAGGTGTATCCAATGTCTGTGAGCGGGCTGCACTGGCATGTGCAGGGCAGGGGGGACGGCTTTTGGTAAAAAAACAGGCAAAGGATGGTATGACCTTTGCTTTGGCAAAGCAGATCCCGCGGATCCAAACTTGGCAGACGAACGTATCAAAGTAAGAAGAAAGGCAAGCCATGAGCGAGAATAAGAAAGTGATCTATATTGTAGGTATGGGACCGGGCAGTATCAGCGGCATGAGTGGTGACGCTGTGGAGGCATTGCACAAGAGCGATATGATTATCGGTTATACGGTCTATGTGGATCTGGTGCGCCAGCATTTCCCAGATAAGGAATTTAAGACGACCCCTATGCGTCAGGAGATCGAACGCTGTCGCATATGTTTCGACTATGCCATGGAAGAAAAGCAGGTAGCTATGATCTGTAGCGGGGATGCCGGTGTCTATGGGATGGCGGCACCTATGTTTGAAATGGCAGAAGGCTATCCTGAGGTTGAACTGGTGGTCATTCCGGGCGTGACAGCGGCAAACAGTGGGGCGGCGGTACTGGGAGCACCCTTAAACCATGACTATTGTGTGATCAGTCTGAGTGATCTTTTAACACCTTGGGAAAAGATCGAGGCAAGACTGGTGGCGGCGATCCAGGGGGATTTTGCCATTGCCATCTACAATCCGTCCAGTCATAAACGGAAAGATTATCTGAAACGTGCCTGCGATATCATGTTGGCGGCTGGAGCCGATCCTATGCGCGCTTGTGGCTATGTAGAAAATATTGGACGTGAGGGATGCCAGAGTCATGTATGTACGCTGGCGGAATTGCGGGAGTGTCAGGTCAATATGTTTACCACAGTCTTTGTGGGAAATGAAAAAACAAGGATAGATGGGGACCATCTGGTCACACCGAGAGGATATAGGCTATGAAGAATGTCTTGATTTTTTCCGGGACAACGGAAGGACGCCGGTTGGCAGAAACTTTAGTGAAAAATGGGATTTTTTGCCATGTCTGTGTGGCGACTGAATATGGCGTACAGGTCATGGAGTCATCGGAACTTATGCAGGTGCATATGGGGCGATTGGATGTCGATGCCATGAAGGAATTATATGCAGACATCAGACCGGATGTGGTGATCGATGCGACCCATCCTTTTGCAAAGATCGTTTCGGAAAACATAAGAGAGAGTCTGCGGAACCGCGGGATTCCTTATGTGCGTCTGGAGCGACGGCTGGATGCGGAGGAAGACTTTGGAAAGGAAGAAGTCTTTGCGGACAGTCAGGCGGTCTGTCAGGCACTGCTTGCTAGGCAAGGGAATATTTTGCTTACGACAGGAAGTAAAGAACTGCATATTTTTTGCCGGGATGAAAGGCTGAGAAAACGTCTGATCGTGCGTGTCCTGCCGGGGATGGAGAGTTTGTCCCTCTGCTATGAGAATGGTCTGGAGGGCAATCAGATCATCGCCATGCAGGGACCTTTTTCCGAGGAGATCAATACTGCCATTTATAGGCAGTACGACATTCAACATATGGTGACAAAGGAGAGTGGCTCTATTGGTGGCATGGCAGAGAAACTTTCGGCTGCCAGAAAAATGGGGATCAGGTCTTATGTGATCGCGCGTCCGAAAACTGATACAGGTAACTGGCAGATCTATGATGAGAAAAAAATCTTAGCAGCCTTGGAAGATTTGCTGGGCTGTAGGCTCCAAGCAGATGATGGTCTGACAGAGGAAAATGAGGCAGAGGTTTTGTCGGAAGCAGATAAGGCATACGGGCAAATGCATGTGGCTCTTGTCGGCATCGGGATGGGGGCAGAAGATTATCTGACCTGTCGCGGAAAAGGTGCGATTTTAAATGCAGATTATATTTTTGGTGCAAGCCGTATAATCGAGCCTTTTTCGGCAGGCGTGGAAAAATATCCTTATTATCTGGCTGCGGATATTGTGCCGAAAATAAAGGAACTTCTTGCAGAAAAAAAGAGGGGAAATATTGCAATCCTATTTTCCGGTGATACCGGATTTTACAGTGGCTGTAAGAAACTCTATGAGGCTTTGCAGAATATAGAGGGGCTTTCTGTGGAGATCATTCCGGGGATTTCCTCTTTGGTCTATCTGGCATCCAAGATCCCGACTTCATGGGAGGATGCCAAGATCATTTCTACCCATGGTGTCGCGGAAGATAAATGGATCAGCCGTCTTTTATGGATCGGTCTGCACGAGAAAAAAGTATTCTTTCTGACTTCGGGACTGGAAGATGTCAGAAAGATCGGAAGCCTTTTTATGCGCTACGCACCGCAGTTAAAGATATATCTGGGCTATCAGTTGTCCTATGCAGAGGAAGATGTCTTATGTCTGACACCGAGAGAGTGTCTGCTTCTGGAAAAAGAGGGACTTTATGTGGGCATGCTTTATAATGATATGCCGCAGACGATCTATTCGGGCGCAGGTCTTTCGGATGAGTGGATGCTGCGTACCAAGGTGCCTATGACAAAGGAGGAGATCCGGCATTTATCCGTGGCAAAATTGCGTCTGACACCGGAGGCAGTCTGCTACGATATCGGTTGTGGCAGTGGCAGCATTTCCGTGGAAATGGCAATGTTGTCGCCGGGGATCCGGGTCTATGCCATAGATTCGGTGGAAGAAGCGGTTGCTTTGACGAGGAAGAATTCGGATCGTTTTGGACTGAAAAACGTGCAGGTGGTGCAGGGTATGGCACCGGAAGGGATGGAGAATTTCCCGGAACCGACCCATGCTTTCATCGGGGGCAGTCGTGGAAATATGGCAGCCATCCTAAAAAACTTGTATGCAAAAAATCCATCTATGCGTGTTGTCATCAATGCTATCAGTCTGGAGACCTTGAGTGAGATTATGGGCTGTCTGAAGACATGGAAAGTGACGGATCTGGACATTACCCAGGTACAGATCAGCAAAGCCAAGACTCTGGGAGACTATCATATGATGATGGGACAGAATCCGGTCACTATAGTATCTTTTCAATTTACGAGTAATTAAAGGATGATTTAATATATGAAAGAAATACAAAACAATCCTCACAATCGTATTATGATCGCAGCCCCACACAGTGGCAGTGGTAAGACCCTGATCACCTGTGGACTTTTGCAGGCGCTTTTGGATAGCGGCAAGAGCGTGGCGGCTTTTAAGTGTGGACCGGATTATATCGATCCCCTGTTTCATGAGCGTGTCTTGGGTGTGCCATCCAAAAATCTGGATCTGTATTTTACGGATGAGAAGACAACACGGGGGCTTTTTCTGGCAGAAAATGAAAGCCAGATCTCTGTGGTGGAAGGTGTCATGGGGCTGTATGACGGACTGGGTGGCATTGAGGAAAGAGCAAGCGCCTATCATCTGGCAAAGGTCTTGCAGACACCCATTATTTTAGTCATTGATGTGCATGGCATGGGGAGGTCTGTTCTGGCAGAAGTGAAGGGGTTTCTGGCAATGGATACAGGTCACCTGATCCAAGGACTCATTTTAAACCGCTGTTCTGTAAACTTTTATGAGCAGTTGAAAGGGATGATTGAAAAAGAAGTGGGGCTGGCGGTATTGGGATACTTCCCTGTGCGGAAAGATCTGCAATTTCAGAGCCGGCACCTGGGCTTACAGTTGCCGGATGAAATCCGGGATCTGCAAGAGGTCTTAGAACGGATTGCAGATCAGATGAAAGAGACGATCGATCTGGAGACGTTACTGGGAATCGCAGGACAAGCCGCTGATCTGGAGGGAGAGAAAATAGGACATATCTGCATGGGAGGACAAGATACTGCTATTCCAAAAGTAAAGATCGGGGTTGCCCGAGACGCGGCGTTTTGTTTTTATTATGCCGACAACCTGCGTTTGTTAGAAGCCGCGGGTGCAGAACTTTGCTATTTTTCTCCAATGGATGATGGGCATCTGCCAAAGGGAATCCAAGGGCTGCTCTTGGGGGGAGGCTACCCGGAACTTTATGCTAAGGAATTATCGGAAAACCTTTCTATGCGTCAGGACATCCGACAGGCAGTGGCGCAGGGTATGCCGATTCTGGCAGAATGTGGTGGATTTATGTATCTGCATAAGACATTGGAAACCAAGGAGGGGGAAAGATACAAGATGGTAGGAGTCGTAGACGGCGACTGCCATTATACAGGGCATCTGGTACGGTTTGGCTATGTGGGGATCACAGAAAAAGAGACCAATTTTTTGTCGGAAGCAGACCAGATCCGTGGACATGAATTTCACTATTATGATAGCAGTGATAATGGAAGGGATTGTATAGCAAAAAAACCGGTGGGCGGTCGTTCCTGGGAATGTGTGCATGAAAACCAAAAGCAGTTTTTAGGTTTTGCACATTTGTATTATCCATCCAATCCGGTCTTTGTGCAGCATTTTATAGAAGAGTGTCGAAGGGAAAAAGCATGGCAGGAATATTAGTTGGCGTGGGCGTCGGCCCGGGAGATCCGGAATTGTTAACGATAAAAGCATGTAGGGCATTAAAAGCGTGTGATCTTTTGGTTTTGCCAGCAAAGACAAAGGAGAAATGCTATGCCTATCAGATCGCAGTGCAGGCAGTACCACAACTGGCAGAGAAAGCCTGTCTTTATATGGATTTTCCTATGATAAAAGATCAGAAGGCTCTGGATGCACAGATGGATCAAAATACAAAGGAAATTATATCGTGGTTAAAGAAAAATGAAAATATTGTCTTTGTCACGATCGGAGATCCAAGTATTTATGCGACCTATCATTATATCCACAGACGTGTGGTGGCGCAGGGCTATGAGGCGAAGATCATCAGCGGGATTCCTTCTTTTCTGGCAGTGGCGGCAAGACTTGGTATCTCACTGGCAGACCGGGATCAGCAGATCCATGTGATCCCGGGATCCTATGATACGGAAGATGCAAAAGATTATCCGGGTACCCGCATCTATATGAAAGCAGGAAAAAGTCTGGCTCACTTAAAGGCAGGACTGCAAAGAGAAGTGGAAAGAGGGAAAACTCTGGAGGTATATGCCGTGGCAAATTGTGGTATGGAAAACGAAAAGGTCATGATCGGTCTGGATGTCTTGGAGGAGGATGCAGGCTATCTTACCACAGTCATTGTGAAATAGGATGAGATTTTAGCAAAAAAGTGCTACAATACAAGACAGATATATTTTGTGTGGTTTATAGAAATAAACTTTAGATTTAATAAATATGAGGTGAGCACAATGAAAGAAGCATTTGTAGATGGAGTTCTTTTGGATGGCAGACAGGATATGGTGCCACAGAAAGATCGAGTGGTCTTGGTGGAAGATGGCAAGATCACAGGAATTGTAGATAAAGAGGATAAGGAAGCATATCAGGACTTTCAGATCATTGATCTGCAAGGTGCATATCTTATGCCGGGACTGGTCAATTTGCATGTGCATTTAGCAGGATCAGGTAAACCCAAAAAGAAGCCGATCGACCCGGTCAAATCTGTCAAGCAGATCACATCCTCAGGACTTATGCGTGCGGTCGGTCATGCTATGGTGGCAAATTTTGCCAAGACCCAACTCTTGAGTGGAACGACGACGATCCGTACCGTGGGAGGAATTGCTGATTTTGATACAAGGATCCGTGATGAGATTAATGCGGGTAAACGTATCGGACCGCGTATTCTTGCCAGTGGTATGGCGATTTCGGTTCCGGGCGGACATATGGCGGGATCGCTGGCATACATAGCGCATAGTGCCGAGGAGGCAAGAGATTATGTGGATGTGATTGCAAAGGATAAACCGGATCTGATCAAACTGATGATCACAGGTGGCGTCATGGATGCAGAAGTGGTCGGAGAACCGGGTGTACTTCGTATGCCACCGGAGTATGTAAAGGCTGCCTGTGACCGGGCACATGAACTGGGCTTTCAGGTGGCTGCCCATGTGGAGAGTCCAAAGGGCGTTGCCGTAGCATTGGAAAACGGTGTGGATTCGATCGAGCATGGGGCAAAACCGGATGCGCACATTGCAGCATTATTTAAAGAAAACGGTGCTTTTCAGGTGGCAACACTGTGTCCGGCTCTGCCATATGGTCTTTTTGATTGTCAGGTATCGCATGCGACCAAGGAACAGAAGGCAAATGGTAAGGTCGTCTTTGACGGTATCATTGAAATGGCAAAAGAAAATCTGGCACAAGGGGTTCCGGTGGGACTTGGTACGGACACGGCTTGCCCGTTTGTGACCCAGTATGATATGTGGAGAGAACTGGATTTTTATGGAAAATATTGTGGGGTATCCAATGCCTTTGCTCTTTATACCGGAACACTTTTGAATGCGACACTTGCCGGGGTTGGTGATGTCACAGGATCTATTGAGGTCGGCAAATGTGCAGATATGATCGTGACCAAGGGTAATCCGCTGGAGGATCTTTCTGTTCTGCGTCATGTAGAGATGGTAGTAAAAGATGGCGTTATCTACGACCATCCGCAGGTCAAGAAGATCCCGGAAGTGGAAGTTGAGATGGATAAATTCAATCGGGTAAAGTAAGGAGCAGCCATGCAGTCAGACAGAGAACTAAGAGAGCAATTACGAAATATCGATCACAAGTCCTATCCGCAGTATAAGTCTTTAAAGGGCAGTTATCGATTTCCAAAATACATCTTACATATCGATCATGTGCAGGGCGACCCTTTTGCGGCACCGTCCGATGTGCGTGTGACCATCGATGCAACAAAGGCAGGATTTCCCGATTTTGCCATGAAAGATGGCTTGACGAGAGATCGGCTGGCAGATCTTTTAGTGCGGGAGTTTGCAAGACAGGTCAATGCCTTTTCTTTTAAGGCAAAAGGATCCGGTAAGAGTGGGCTGATCTCGGTTTCTCATCCGGGACAGGAAGTTTTGCGACGGACGGCATGCCAAGTCAGGACCAATGAGATCATCGTGCGCTTTTCCATTGGTTTTCCGGCAAATGGCAGAACGATCAATGCCAGAGAACTGGATAAGATCCTCTTTGATTTTCTGCCGGTCTGCGTGGAAAAGGCTCTGTATTATGAAAATCTGGATGCGACGCGGATAAAAGAAGCGATTGATCTGGCAGAAGACCAGAGAGCAATCCGGCAGCAGTTAAAAGAGAAAGGTCTGGTTGCTTTTGTTGCCAATGGTTCTATTCTGCCAAGAGAAAGCGGAATTTCTTCACGCCCTATGAAGGGGGCTAAAGCATTTGTATCGCCGGAGTCTTTACAGGTCACCTTGGAATTACCACATAAAGGAAAGTTCAAGGGCATGGGCGTGAAACAGGGAATCACCCTGATCGTCGGTGGCGGTTATCACGGCAAATCCACTCTGTTAAATGCTTTGGAACTTGGTGTCTACGATCATATTGCAGGCGATGGCAGAGAGTATGTCATTGCAGATGATACGGCGCTCAAATTGTGTGCTGAAGATGGAAGATTCATCAAAAATGTAGATATCTCTATGTTTATCAATGATCTGCCAAATGGCAGGGATACCCATGATTTTTCTACAAAAGACGCCAGCGGCAGTACATCCCAGGCGGCAGGAATCGTAGAAGGAATCGAGGCAGGCAGTCAACTGTTTTTGCTGGATGAAGATACCTCTGCAACGAATTTTATGGTGCGGGATGCTTTTATGCAAAAGGTTGTTAGTCCGGATCAGGAGCCGATCACGCCATTTTTGGCAAGAGCAAGGGAACTCTATGAAAAGATGGATATTTCGACCATTCTGGTTGCCGGGAGTTCGGGAGCATTTTTCCATATTGCGGACACCGTGATCCAGATGGATCAGTATGAGCCGGTGGATATCACCCAAAAGGCAAAAGATTTGTGCAGGGAATTTCCGATAACAGCGGATGTGGCAAAGCCTTTTGAAAATCCGGTGTTCCATCGTATCATGGAAAAAGATAAAAATGGAGCCGTCAAGCGCAGAGATTATCGGACCGGTGCGATCAAAGATGCCGGCGATCATCTTAAGGTAAAGATACTGGGTGTAGATGGTTTTGCACTGGGAAAACAAAACGTGGATCTGCGTTATTTAGAACAACTGATTGACAGCGAACAGACAGCGGCGCTGGGACAACTCTTAAAATATGCCGTAGAAAATCTGGTGGACGGGAAAAGAAGTATTGCGGATGTCGTGGAATATCTGCAAGTCAAACTGGAGCAGGAGGGCATGCAATTTACCGCAGGGCGCGGTACGCTTTCCGGAGGCTTGGCAATCCCAAGAAAACAGGAGATCTATGCCTGCTTTAACCGTTATCGCATATAGAAATAAATTTTACTCTGGATGAAAAAGCGGGGACTTCTGGGGATAGAATCATCGGATATGATAAAAAATGACATAAATAGGACGCTTTATGACATTTTCACGATAGAAGACAACAGATATAATACTTGTAAGATATGAAAATATACTAGCGTGAAAACAGAGGAAAAGAGGAGCGTCTATGAGAAAATCGATTTTAACCGGGACTGGACGGTGCAAAAAGAAGGGCAGGAGAGGGTAGAACACGTTAATCTGCCGCATGATGCCATGCTCTATGAAAAAAGGGCGAAAGAAAATAAGACAGCCAGCGCCAGTGCTTATTTTGAGGGTGGCAAGTACATTTATAAGAAGATTTGGGATGTGGATGCCCAGACAGCAGAGCAGACCAATATCTTGGAGTTTGAGGGAGTTTACCAGAATGCGCGCATCAGCCTCAATGGAAATCAGATCGCGGAAAGACCTTATGGTTATACGAATTTTTATGTAGATCTGACAGATCTTTTGACGGTCGGTCAGAATGAGATTCAGGTGATCGCGGATAATGCAGATGTGCCAAACAGCAGATGGTATTCCGGCAGTGGTATTTATCGCCCGGTGTCACTTTATACGGCGGGATCATCTTATATCAAGCCGGAAGGAATCAAGGTACAGGTATTGGATCAGGAATGTATCTGCCTGCGCCTTGCCTGTGTGGCGGAAAATGCCCAGGCAAAGATCACGATTCTGGATCAAAATGCGGTCGTGACGGATATGGTCGTGGAAGATCTGACACACTTGGAAACCGAGGGTATTACGATCATGATACCGAATGCGAAACCATGGTCTGCCGAAGATCCGCATCTTTACCGGGTAAGAGCAGAACTTGTGCAGGACGGCAGTGTGCTTGATTGTGATGAAAGTCATTTTGGTATGCGTACTCTTGCATGGGGAAAAGAGGGATTTCTTGTAAATGGAAAAGAAGTCCTCTTTCGCGGTGCATGTATCCACCACGACAATGGCGTGCTGGGCGCCTGTGGGTTTGCAGATGCTGAGACCCGGCGAGTGCGCATTTTAAAAGAAGCAGGATTTAATGCCATCCGGTCTGCACACAACCCGATCTCAAAGGCAATGTTAGATGCCTGCGATGTTATGGGTATGTATGTGATGGATGAGACTTTTGATATGTGGCTGATCCACAAAAATCCATATGACTATGCAGGTGATAAATTCAAGGAATGGTGGAAAGCGGATACGGAGGCTATGATCTCCAAAGACTACAACCATCCATCCGTTGTCATGTATTCGATCGGAAATGAGATCACAGAACTCGGTATGGAAGATGGACAGAAGCAGGCGAAAGTCATGGTAGATTTTTGCCATGAAAAAGATAAGACGCGTCCGGTGACCGCAGGTATCAACCTGATGCTTGCTATGATGGCTGGCGGCAAAAAGAGCATTTACGGAACGGATGACAAGGGACAGGTCAAGGACAGTGGAACTGGTGGCATGGATGCTATGCCAACCTCTGATTTCTTTAATCTGCTCATGAATAAGATGGGAAAACTGATGACTAAGGCTGCGTCTTCCAAAAAGGCAAATGCCGTGGCTGTCAAGATGCGTGAGATCTTTGATATTCCGGGATATAATTATGCGACCAGCCGCTATGAAAAAGATGCTAGAGATTGTCCAAACCAAGCAACGACCGGATCCGAGACCCTGCCACAATCTTTGTATGAAAACTGGCAACTGGTAAAGAAATTGCCAACCATGACAGGCGATTTCATGTGGACGGGCTGGGATTATCTGGGCGAGTCCGGTATAGGAACCGTGCGTTATGTTGATAAGAAGACAAAAGAAAACATTGATCCGGGTCTTATTATGACAGGCGGTCCCGGTATCATTGATATCTGCGGAAAGATGCGTCCGGAAGTGGGCTGGGGCAAGATCATCTGGGGCTTGCAGGATGTGCCGACGATTGGGGTAGATCCGCTGACCCATGCAGATCATTTCCAGTCGCTTTCCATGTGGCGTACCACGGATGCCGTGGAGAGTTGGTCCTGGGAAGGCTGTGAGGGAAAGCGCACGATGGCAACCGTCTATTCCGATGCGCCGGTGGTAGAACTTTTGGTAAACGGTCAGAGTCTGGGCAAGAAAAAGACCAAGCAGGATACGGCGAAGTTTAAGAAAGTGACCTATCAAGAGGGGCAGATCGAGGCAGTGGCATACGATGCTTCCGGCAAGGAGACGGGAAGGAGCAAACTGGTCTCTGCCAGTGGAAAGACAAAGATTTCTTTAAGACCGGAATGTCAGAGTCTACGGGCTAACGGGCAGGATCTTTGCTTTTTAAACATTGATCTGGTGGGCGAAAACGGTATTACCAAATCATCTGTCGATCAGGTCTTAAAGGTGGAAGTCACAGGTGCCGGGTGCTTGCAGGGATATGGCTCTGCGAGACCAAATATTGCAGATGATTTTGTGTCCGATCAGCACAAGACTTTCCTTGGCAAATCCCTTGCTGTTATCCGCGCTGGATATGAAACGGGCTGTATTCATGTGAAAGTTTCTGGAGAGGGCTTGGAACCGGTCGAGACGGACATAAGCGTTTCATAAAATAATCCGTTATTTTTCTTATAAAAGTATGTTAAAATGACATTAGTTAGCATGTGCCGGCTAATGTCATTTTTAGTTGGCGCGAGAATAGACGAAAGAATATGCCGCTTTACGAGAAGGAGGGGGTAAAATGGGGGCATTACATATCTTACTTATCATTGTGATCGTGCTGGTCGTACTGCTGTTTTTGGTGTCTGTCGGTCTTTGTACCTATGCAGTTTTTCCGAAAAGGTTTGGTCTGGAAGAAACCAGGAAAATTGAACTGGGAAAGCCATATTTAAAGGGGATGGATTTTCCGGCAAAAGAAACCTACACGGTACGGTCTTATGATGATTATGTCTTGCATGCGGAGTATATTGAGACAGACCCGCAGTCAAAAAAATTTGTGATTATCAGTCATGGCTATACTTATACCAGATATGGATCTTATAAGTATGTCTATCTATTCCAGAAGTTGGGATTCAACTGCATTATCTATGATGACAGGGGGCATGGCGAGAACAAGAGGTGTCGCTGCATGTTTGGCATCCGTGAGTCCAAAGATCTTTTAGCAATGATCGATGATACTTACAAGCGGTTTGGGGATGACATTCTTTTGGGGCTGCATGGCGAATCTATGGGCTCAGGGTTGAGTCTTATGGCTTTGCAGTACAAGCCGAAAGTTAAGTTTTTGGTAGCGGACTGCGGTTATGGCAGATTGTTGGAGGTCTTGTGTGGAAAGGTCAAAGAAATCTTCCATTTACCGGGGTTTTTTGCTTATCCGGCATCCTGGGTGTGCAGGATCTTGTATGGATTTTCTTTGGCAAAAGTCAGTCCGGAGGAGTCCTTGTATGACAATGAGATTCCGGTTTGTTTTATCCATGGGGAAGATGATAATTTCATTCCGTGCAGCCAGAGTCAAAGAATGCATAAGATAAATAAAGGCTATAGTGAACTGCATACATTTCCAAAAGCGGATCATGCGCAGTCACTGGATTCCGATGTAGAACGTTATGAGGACATTTTGAGGGATTTTGTAGCAAAGGTATTGTAAGAAAATGGGGGTAAAATGATGAAAGAAGAGAAGGTAAGCGTAAGCAGTAAGTTTTGGTTGTGCAGTGCAGACTGTTTGTGTGGAGCACTGTCCGGTCTGATCACAGGGGGAGGCATGACCTATTTTTATACCAAATATCTGGGATTGGATGAGGGACTGGCAAGTATCGTCTGGATGATCTTCGCTGTCTGGAATGCTTTGAATGATCCTTTATTTGGCTATATTTCGGACCGGACGAAATCAAAATTGGGACGACGGATCCCTTATATCCGTTATGGTGCGCTACTCTATGGCGTGATCTTTATCTTAAGTTGGTTCTTGTGGCCTCTGGGCGGCAGCCAGACGGCTCTCTTTGTGCAGATGTTAGTATCACTTTTCTTTTTTGATACGTTTTATACGGCAATCGCAACTTCTTTGTATGTGCTTCCTTATACAATGGCAGAGAGTAATCAGGCAAGGAGTGGGATCTTTGTCTGGAAGATCTTCTTTACGCTCTTGTCGCTGGCAGCACCGCTGGTACTCTTTCCTCTGGTCAGACCGGATGTAGGAGAGAGCGCAAGTCGTTTTCAGACCATTATGATCATGCTTGGCGTGGTTACGACTCTGGTGATCTTTTTATCCACCTTCTTTTATAAAGAAAAATATACGTCTGATGCTGAGGAAGCACCGGGACTCTGGGAGTCTATCTGTCAGTGCTTTAAAAACAGGGCATTTCTGGTGTATGAAGTCATTAGTTTTACGGTTATTTTTGTGCAGACCATTTTGATGCAGGGCGTGGTCTATTATTTTGATGAGTTCACGGTTCCGATGCCTTTGGCTTATGCCAGTCTTGGCGTTGGTGCGGTGTGCGGCATCATTCTTTGGATCAAGAGCATGGGAAAGATCGGTGTTGCCAAGTGTATTATCGAGATGAGTGTTGCCTTTGCGGCAGGTGCAACCTTGGTTATTTTTGCCGGACAATATGTCATTCCTGCCATGATCGCTTTCTTTATTATTGGTTTGGGCTTTTCCGGTGGTATGTATCTGGTGCCGCTGATGAACGGCGAGGTGATTGATTATGATGAAGCCAAGACCGGATTTCGTAGAGAGGGCATGTATGCAGGTGTGAATAGTCTGATCACGAAACCGGCGATCAGTTTTGCAAATGCAGCATTTGTCATGATCATTGGATGGTTTGGCTATGACAATGCCGTCAAGGCAGGGGCGCAGGATGCTATGGCAAAGTTTGGTGTTAAGGTTGCCTGGATGGCACTGCCGGCATTGCTCTTTATCATTTCTGCCATTGCCATGAAAGCCTATCCGCTGGTGGGCGCGGAATGGAAGAAGTTGAAAGAGGAACTGAGCCGGAAGCATGAAGTGGAGAGGTAAGGATTGATTCTGAACGGCATTTAGGAAAATATTCGCATGAGGAGGATTTTGTCTTGCCATTCTAAACAAATTCAAGTGTGCCATATGCGTTTAGCGAGGTGTTTCCTAAACTAACACTTGGAACATGGACATACATCTTTCAGGGACTTTTGGTGATTACACTTATGGTTCTCAAGAAAGGATGTGATACTTTGCATCGGCATAGCATTGTCAAACAAAACAAAGATAAAATACTTTTCATCTGCCATGCAGTGTTTAAAGGATGCCGTGAAAACCTTGATTTAAGCTTGCTGAGAAGTTGGAGCGTCTGTCAGCATTAAATGCCCTGCTTAACATGGATGAAAAGGGTAATGACGGGATTGATATGGATGATGAGCCGGAAGCTCCAAAGAGCGAAAAAGAGGTCGCAGACAGTCCGGTGAAGAATACTCCGCTTGCAGAGAAAACAGTGGGTATAGAGCAGGAGAAGGGGGGCAGACAGTATGCAGATGCACCTGCAGAAAGAGTGTCCCTGAAGGCGAAGCTGGAGGTGATGAAAGCAAAGGTTGCTGGAGAAGATTCAGAAAAGTCTATGCCACAAAAGACAAAGGGAAAAGAAGAAACTTATGAGATATTCTGAAGTTTTTTTATTTTTATTCCCAACTTTATTCCCAACATGTTATAATTAGTTCGGTTGGGAATAAAAGTTGGGTAAGAGCATACTAATGGATATTAAACAAATTGTTTTAGATTTATGTGCCTTAAGTGATGAACAGGAATGGTTTGAATTTAAGGCGAACTGGTTTCAGCCTGAAGTGTTAGGCGAATATGTATCTGCCCTGTCAAATGCAGCAGCATTTCATTATAAAAAAAATGCCTTTTTCATTTGGGGTGTAAATGATACAACCCATGAAATTGTAGGAACAACATTTAACCAGTATTGTGAATATAACAAGGAACCGTATCAGAATTATCTTGCAAGGAACTTATCTCCGAGTATCAATTTCAAATTTGAAGAAACTGAAATTTTAGGAAAGAGAGTTGTAGTTTTAGTAATTCCATCGGCAACTGACATTCCTACGGCATTTAAAGAAAAGAGGTTTTTAAGAATAGGATCATCAAAATGCAATATTAAGGATTACCCTAAGAGAGAAATTGAACTTTTCAAAATACTGGATGGAAGAACCGAAACGATAGAAACAGTACCGGCAAAATACCAGGAACTTACATTTCAAAAACTCTTTGGATATTACGGTTCCAAAGGTATTGTTCTAAATCAAAAGACGTTTATTAAGAATCTGGGGCTAAAAACAGAAGAAGGCGAGTTTAATATATTAGCGCAACTTCTGTCGGATAATTCTCATTTTCCGCTTCGTGTATCTATTTTTGATGGAGAAACAAAAGGCTCTAATCTTTTCTCTGTACGTGAATTTGGAAATGACTGTTTATTATACAGTTTGGATGAGTTGTTGCGTTATGGAGATGTATTGAACCTGATTCAGGCGGATGAGACAGACAGGGTCGTTGAACGAAAGGAGGTTCCGTTATTTGATAACAAGGCATTTCGTGAGGCTGTCATTAATGCCGTCCTGCACAATAAATGGGTGGAAGGAAATGAACCTATGATTTCGGTATTTTCCGACAGAATAGAGATACTATCAAGGGGAACACTTGCTCCGGCACAGACCATGGAGGGATTTTTCTTAGGAGAATCAATCCCTGTAAATGAAAAATTATCCGAGATATTTCTTCAACTGCATATAAGTGAGAAATCTGGTCGAGGAGTCCCTAAAATTACGGAAATGTATGGAAAAGATGCATTTTCATTTAGGGAGAATTCCATTGTTGTTACTATCCCATTTGAGAGAATAAATAAGGTTGGGAATAAAGTTGGGAAAAAGGTTGGGGATAAGAAACCTTTAAATTCCAGAAGGCAAAAAATTATTTCAGAAATGAGGGACAACCCGAACATTACAACTGCAGAACTTCATAATATATTAGGGGTGAGTGAAACAGCAGTAGAAAACAATATATCATTTTTAAGAGAAAATGGGTATATAGAGCGGGTTGGTTCAAAAAAGGCAGGATACTGGAAAGTATTGTAAGTGTTGTAAAACTATAAAACAAAGATAAGGTGTAATCGGATAACAAAAGAAAGGATAGTTGAGGAATATGTATCTTTCATTGTTGCAAATAAAGAATTTTAGATGTTTTGATGGAAATGAGCATAGTATTACTTTCAAAAAAGGTTTAAATGTTCTTGTTGGAGAAAATGATTCTGGAAAATCAGCAATCATGGATGCAATAAAACTAGTTCTTGGAACTACAGATATGAACTGGTATAGAGTGGAGCAGGAAGATTTTTACAAAGAAGATGCAACATTAGAAATTAAAATTACATGTAAATTTGAGGAATTGAATGAAGATGAACGAGGGGCTTTTTTGGAATGCCTCTCATATGAAGATGAAAATAAAAAGATTCCATGTTTATATCTACATTGGACGTGCAGATATTTATCATCATTCAATCCGCCTCGCCCAGTGGTAAATGTCTCAACAGGAATAGAAGGAAACGGACCATCACCATCTGCAGAAGCAAGAGAATTGTTAAGAGCTACATACTTGCGTGCCTTGAGAAATGCATATAGTGAAATGCAGGCTGGAAGACATTCAAGACTATCACAAATTATGCAACATATTTCTGTTGTAGATCAAGGAGTTGATGAGTATGAGGAGGGAATTGATATTCATAATCTTTCCATAGCGGGAATAGCAGATCTTTCAAATACACTTTTAGTAAAACATCCAGCACTGGATTCAATCAACGAAGAAATGACGACAATACTGCAAGAAAAAATGCTTTTGAAAAAGGATAACATAAGAACAAGATTGGAAGTTACAGGGTCAAATTCTAATAAAATAAAAAAAGAGATGGCATTATTGGAGAAATTAGATCTTGCAGTAGATAAAGATGCCAGTGATATGTGCGGTAGAGTTGGACTTGGGACAAGTAATATTATGAGTATGGCATGTGAGTTACTATTACATAATGAGGCAATAGGAGATAATAAATCCTGTTTTTTATTGATTGAGGAACCAGAGGCACATATACATGCACAAAGACAATTAAAATTAATTCAATCTTTAGAAGAAGAATCTGAGAAAGGGAATAGACAGACTATAATTACTACACATTCGCCATTATTGGCTTCTGTTGTAAAATTATCGAACATTGTGATTGTGAAATCGGGTAAAGTATATTCTCTTGAGAAAGAGCAGACAAAATTGGATGAAGATGATTATCTTTATTTGGAAAAATACCTTGATGCAACTAAAGCAAATCTGTTTTTTGCAAGAAGTGTAATAATTGTAGAAGGTCCTGGAGAGGCATTGCTGTTACCTACATTATCCAAATTATTGGGATGTAATTTTACAGATTATGGTACTTCGCTTGTTGATGTTAGAAGTACCGGATTGAGAAGATATGCAAGGATATTTCAAAGAAAAGATGAGAATAAACAGTTGGATGTAAATGTTGCATGTGTTACAGATAGAGATATTATGCCCAATTGTGCTCCAAGAATTTGTATAGATGAAAAATATACAGATGATAAGGATACATGGCCAGAAAAAAGTAAACGTGCATGGCGAGCAGAGGCTGATTATTCAGTATTAGGAGCAGAAAACCATGTTAATGAGATAAAAGAAAAAGCAGATGGACAGAAAGTAAAAACATTTGTAGCCAATCATTGGACACTAGAATATGACTTAGCGTATATAGGGCTACAGGATGAAGAAATGAAGGAAATATTAATTGATTCTGTAATAAATGTAAGCTATGAAAAAAAGAATAGACCAAGTAAGAAGGATAAATTAATTGAAAAGATAAATGCTTATAAAACTAAAGAAGAAAGAGCAGCTTGCTTTTATAGTTTTTTTACTTCAAAAAAAGCATCAAAAGCTGATTTCGCACAAGAATTAGCGATTAATCTTGAAAAGAAATATATAAACAGAGCTGAAGACTTGAAAAAGGTATTACCGGATTATTTGATAAGTGCAATTATATATGTTACTAAGGGGTGAATTGATTGGAAATTGAAAAATTAGCAAATATAGAGATTACTGACGAAGATATATTGTGGGTAGAAGAGATGATGGACGGAAAAGTTCATTTTGATTCTACTAGAGTTAATGTACTAAAAAATATGGATTCTGTTGATATACAGGCGTTTCCGGGAAGCGGTAAAACAACTATATTGGTTGCTAAGTTGGCAATTCTTGCAAAGAAATGGCCATATTCCAATGCTGGCATCTGTGTTTTATCGCATACAAATGTGGCAAGAGAAGAGATAGAAGAGCGATTAGGAAACACAGAGATTGGGCGAAAATTGTTATCGTATCCGCATTTTATAGGTACAGTGCATTCTTTTTTTGATACATATGTTTCTTTACCATGGTTAAAGTCAAACGGATATGAAATCAATATTATAGATACGGAGCTTGTCCACTCACTTAGATGGAATAAACTACCAAGAAATAAACGTTACTATTTAGAAAGGCAATATAAAAGTGAGACGATTTGTGAATATCGAGATAATATAGGGAATATCGAGAGAGTTAAAAATGAAGAAACAAATGAACTTTTGTTATCAGTTATTGAGAAAACTCAAAAAGATGGATATTTTACATTTGGGGAAATGCTTTTATATGCTCAAAAAGTTTTGAAAGAATGGGATGAGATACCTAAAGCTATACAGAGAAGGTTTCCTATATTGTTTATAGATGAAGCTCAGGATACAGATACGTTTCAATGGGATTTGCTCAAAAAGGCTTTTAATAGTGATGGAGAGTTGAGCATAAGGCAGGGATTTGGTGATAGTAATCAAGCAATATATGGGAATTTATATGCTGATGATACAACGGGAAATTTTCCAAGGGAAAATGCACTTGTTTTAAGTGAAAGCAGAAGATTTGATTCATCCATATCAAGTTTAGCCAATACTGTTGCTCTTTCAAAAACTCAAATGGATGGTACAGACAATGAATTTACGCAAAAGGGAATCAAACATACAATCTTTTTATTTGAAAAGGAGAATGCAGCTCAGGTAATAGATGAATTTGGACAACTTATATTGGATACGTTTAGTGATGAGGAACTGAAAACTTATGAAAAAGAAGGCGTTCATGTAATTGGGATGATTCATGATAAAAAAGAAGAGACAAAAGATAATCAATTTCCCAAAGGAATATATGATTATTGGAATGCTTATGAAGCTAGAAAAGCAAACAAGAGAACCACTCCCAAAAATTTGATTGATTATTTTAGGAAAGGAATTGAAGAATTTCAGAATAATGGAGAAAAATCAGAGCAGATTGAATGGATTTGTAAAGGTCTTAGACGATTAGTTAATAAAGCTAAGGAATGTAATTATATACCTGCTACGGGAAATTCAATCAATGCTATTATGAAACTATTATCAGATGAACAAAAAAAGGATTTCAGAAAGTTACTTATGTTACTTGCTGATTTTGGTAATCTAATTTCTAAAGAAGATTGGAAGTCTATGGTTATTATTATGAAAAAAATATTGTCTCTATTTGAAACTGAACCCAATGAGGATGTAAAAAAATTTGGAAAATGGGTGGAAGATCAAGAAAAGAGCAATGAAAATAGTGATGATAAAAAACTATTGCCAAATTATTATGTGTACTGTGACGAAGAGACAAAACGCGAGGTTGATATGGAATTTGGTAGTATCCATTCTGTTAAAGGAAGAACACATTTAGCTACTTTGGTGTTAGAGACTTTTATGAAATCACATAATATGAAATCAATACTTGATTATCTGTGTGGAGAACCACCCAAAAGGATGAAGAGTTCTTCAGAGAAAAGATTAAAATGCCAGTATGTTGCAATGACAAGAGCAAGAGCGTTGATTTGCCTTGCTATTCCTATTGATTTTGTGGATGATAAAATGCAGATGAAGTTACAACAGAAGGGATGGAATCTGAAAATTGTGTAGTCTTGTTTCATTAAAGTAAAGAAAGGGGTTATGAAAAAGTGAATTTATATATTTTGCCTGTACAACGTGTACTGTTAGAGTACGTATTAAAACTTGGAGATATGATTTTTTTCCCAGGAGATGTATCAAATGAGGCTATTGAATATAGTAATCTTTTAGATGATGAAAAGGAGAAATTAAGATTAATTGTAGAACACAATCGAAGTTTCTTTACAGAACAACTAACAGGTTTACCTTTTCTTTTATTATCATCTAAATATGATATTAGTGAGATAAATAATGATATTACTATTTTTGAGAAAATTCTAAATGATGCAAATAGACGGTTTGATTACATTAGAATATTAGAATGCCCATTTAATAGACCGGAATATACTATAGGAATCCCTGGGCTTATAGATGGTAAAAGAAGGCTATTTTCAATCAATGACGATTATTCAATCGGGGCATATATAAATGGAGAAGAAGAGTTCTATTTAATGCAAAAAGGAATTGGACTTGATCTGGGTGTGACAGAGAATAATGATACAAGATTATATAGAGTGATTTATTCACACAGAAATGACGAAGTATATAACTTATATAGGCGATATATAGCGAGGCATGCGAGGCATTGCAGATTATTGATGAGACAAGATGTTTTGTTTTTTTGTTTTCAAAAATAGATGGAATGGGACTTTGTGATACATATAGTTTTACTGATAACAAGAAAAGAATTTTATCAATTGTTGCTGAAAATCAATCAAATTTTGATGTTATTAGTTCGCAGTTATATTTTTACTCGAAAGAAATAAGAACGGAGGTTGTTCATAAGGGGAAAAGAATAGATGAATTAGTATCGATTAGAAAAGCACATGAGATAAATCAGGAGCTATTTAATATAATAATACGGTTTTGTACAAAGGTAATTGATAGTGAAATAACTAGTATTGAATCGCTAAAAGAATATATTTTAAATGAAGTAAGCAAGTATTCATACAAAATGCCACAAGAGCAATCACTTGCGGGATTACCAGTCGTTTATTCTCAAAGGACAACATATGTTGCAACGTTGGAAGGATTACAGATTAGCTATCCAGAGAAAAGGGGAAACTATTTACTTCTTCCAAGTTTGAATCAGTTCAAATATGATAGATACTATAAAAATTATGTATCAAAAGATTTGGGGAAAGATTATGAATCTATTTTTAATGATTTTTCAATAGAAGACTTTGAATATATTATAGAAATATTATATCGCTGTGAAAGAGCTGATGATGGATATCCGCGTGTTATAGGTTTAAATCTGCCTAAAATCAGTGATGAATACATGCGTTCACCAATAATAAGGGAGCAATTTGTGGATTACATTTGCAATGAGCTCAATGAATGTTTGTATTATGATATGCTATCAGGGGGTGATATTCTAAACGGAGAAGTATTACCTCCCAGAGTTGGGTTAAGAACAGGTATTAGGGCAATTTATGAGTTTGTAGAAGATAAGGAAGAATTGTTCTTACAATTTGTACCGGGAAGGGTATTCAGTGAGTATCAGATTCCTAGCGAGGCATATAATTGTATTAAACTTTATAAAGATGATATATATGAAATATTGTTTGGTAATGCAAATTATATTGATAATTTGTGTAAGCGTTCTTTGGTGAATATTTGTGAATCAGAATATGTCAGAGATTGGACACAACGAATTAGTTACTTATTTGATACTTTTGATGGAATCGATCCACGAAATTATAATAAAGAAAAGGTAATAAAGTTAGTTTTTACAATATTAGCTATTGATAAGGCGGATTATTTACGGAACAAACAAAAGTATGAGCAACTGAAAAACAAATATAGAAATCCGATACTTCATGGAGGAAAATCTATATTTGAAATTGAACCAGATATTAATGAAATAAAAAAGGTGGATACATATTTGCGAAAGACTATAATGGATTATTGTTTAAAGATCCATTCATTAAGTATTTCAACATGGGAAGAATTAGATAATGCATATAGAGTGCAGCAAAATTTCCTAAAATTATAACCTTTGATAGTTTATATAATCTATCAAAGACAAATATATTCATGATAATTATCAATAATAGAAAGGAGACAGGAGTAAATTGCAATAAGTAAAATCGAATTAGATAGTAATTTAGTAACAAGAAGTAAATAGCATATATTATGCAGAAGGCAGTCCAGAGCGGGCTGCCTTTTGTCGTGCAAAAAATGAAAATATGAAAGAATATTACGGTGAATGAATTGGTGGAGAGATACCTCAGAACTAAGGTGGAAATGCGACCGAACACATTAGCCAATTATAATTTTGTGAGAAATATTCTGAAAAAGGAGTCTTTCGGAAGTCAAAAGATTTCAAAAGTTAAGACATCTGATGTAAAACTGTTTCTTATAAAAATGCAGCAGGAAGACGGAAGAGGGCATAGCACGATAAAGACAGTGCGTGGAGTTCTCCGTCCGGCATTTCAAATGGCGGTAGATGATGATGTCCTTATGAAGAATCCTTTCCAATTTGAGCTTGCGGGAGTGGTGGTAAATGATGCTGTCACAAGGGAGGCAATCACAAAGGATCAGATGCGAAAATTCTTAAAGTTTGTACATGACGATGTAGTTTACTGCAAGTATTATGAAGTAATATACATTCTTTTTCATACAGGGATGCGTATTTCGGAGTTTTGTGGATTGACGATGAAAGATATTAATTTAGAGAAAAGAACCATCAATATCGACCATCAGTTGCAGAGAACTTCGAAGATGGAGTATGTGATTGAGCCGACAAAGACGAATGCCGGAACAAGGGTAATTCCAATGACAAAAGAAGTTACAGAAATGTTTCGAGCAATTATTCAAGACAGACCAGAATATAAAGTGGAGAAAGTGGTAGGTGGATACACTGGATTTCTTTTTCTGGATAAGAACGGAATGCCGCTAGTTGCCATGCACTGGGAACACAGATTTAACAGTATGGTGGGCAGGTACAACGAGATTTATAAGGTACAGATGCCAAATATCACACCCCATGTATGCCGTCATACATATTGTTCCAACATGGCAAAATCTGGCATGAATCCTAAGACATTGCAGTATCTCATGGGGCATTCGGATATAGCAGTAACTCTTAATGTTTACACCCACGTTGGACTTGAGGATGCGGAGAAAGAACTTCAGAAGATGCAGGGGGTGGAGAATGCCAGAAAAGAGATGGGGCTTTCGGACAAGGACGATAAGCCTTTGAAACAGAATATGTTCAAGGTGGTTTGATAATAGAATATTGATATAGATTTGTGGCACTCAGGCTTATAGCTTGGGTGCCTTTTTGACTGGTAAAAAAGAGACTTGAATGATATAATATAATTTAGTGATTTTGTAACCATTTTTGAGAGGTATAGCTTTGTAAAACCAAGAATTCAACCCGTATTCATATAGAAGTATAAGTGGCATCCGGGCGAGTTCTGGATGCTTTTTTATATGGAGGATTATAGATATGAAGAAATATGAAAACAAACGTTGGGGAGATATATGTGCAGAGGATAAAGAGATTCTTTTGAAAAATGCGGTTTGTAGAGATGTTTTAGTTGGTTCGCCAATGACTGAAGGATTCGGATGGGTCCATTTCTCTGAAACACTTACTGCTATGGGAACTATACATAATGGGATAATTAACATTGACGATGACGAAGTATTATATAATCCGTGCCTTGGAAAGAATGGAGAACCGATGAGTCAAGAAGAACTGGATGCTTTGTTTGAAGAATATGTTGAAAAAGAAACAGAGAGCAGGAATGATAAATTTATTAAGTATGAGATGTCATTTAAGAAACGCCCCCATGTTGTTTTGCTGGGAGCTGGAGCAAGTGTAGCAACAATTCCAAGAGGAGATAAGAATGGAAAGAAGATCTCTGCAATGAAAGGATTTATCGAGAAATTAGGAATGAGTTCAATCATTTCTAGTATATCATTGGCTACCGACAGTGATAATCTTGAGGATATTTATATGGAAATGTATGAGAGAGATGATTGTAATCAGCAGAGAAAATTACTTGAAGAAAGAATTGTAAGTTACTTCTCAGATTTTGAATTACCAGATGAACCTACGGTTTATGATATGTTAGTTTTGAGTTTGACAAAAAAGGATCTGATAGCAACGTTCAATTGGGATCCATTATTAGTGGAAGCATATAGTAGATGCACAAAAATAACAAATAATTTACCACAGCTCGCTTTTTTACATGGAAATGTAGCTGTTGCAACATGTGAAAAAGACACGGTTTTAGGAAATCCATATGACTATTGTCCAAAATGTGGAAAAAAGCTATCGGAGGTTCCGCTGCTCTATCCTATTAGAGAGAAAAACTATGAGCGTAATCCATACATAGCTTCTAGTTGGGAACAACTGTCTCATTATCTGGAGAACGCATATCGATTAACAATATTTGGATATAGCGCGCCCAAAAGTGATAAAGCAGCCATTGATATGTTAAAGAAAGCATGGGGAAAAGTTTCAGATAGAAATCTTGAAGAGATAGAAATTATAGATATTAGGCCTGAGGATGAAGTTATAACATCGTGGGAAGAATTTATTCATACACACCATTATTCGGTTTTTGACAATTTTTATGATTCTGCGTTAGGAAGATTTCCAAGAAGAACTTGTGAATTGTTATTTGATAATACGCAGGGGAATATGTGGATACATGGAGATAAGGGGTTTAAGAAAGAAATGAATTTCGAAGAAATAACAACTTTGCTACAAGCTTTATTAGAGGATGAAAAAACTGGAAATGATATTTTATCAGACCCGTATGTATTGTAGAAAAATTTCAGAGGGTGATTGAGTACTTTGGGGTTTGGAGGGATTGTATGGGATGTATATGTCCAAAGTGTAAATCGAATAATGTTATTCCCATCATGTATGGATATCCTGCTCCAGAAGCTATGGAAGAGGCAGAAAAAGGTAATCTCAAACTTGGTGGTTGTATGATATACGATATTGACGGTGGTGGAATGGCTGACCGTTATTGTGAGGACTGTGAGAACGAGTGGTGCGTTGATGATTTCTTAGTTGAGGATATCGTCAAGGTAAGATTTCGTTATTGGTCGAATTGGGAATGTTATGACCTCGAAACAATAAAAGAAGACCAATGGGCATTTGAAGTGTTCCCGGACGGAACTATTAAGTATTTTGCTTATCCGAGAGCAAGCAGACGAGTTCTTGATAAGGAAGTAGTCCATATTGAAACGGAAAGAGTTTTGGATTTTTATCAGAATGTAATATGGCTGTATCGTCCTTGGACGAAGATTATTGAATGCAAGGTGTGTGATGGTTGTAGCTATGAGTTAACTATTACATACTCAGATAATAGAAAGAGAAAGATGCATGGAGATTTAGGCGGGGGAACTGTAGATAAAACAGTAACAGATTTCCTTTGCACTATCCCGGAAATGAAAATAAAGCTAGAGGGGGAATACGATGATTAACCTTGGAACATTAAAGGAAATAACTGATTTAAGAAGTGTGTGGCCACATGAGGCTTTGAACTTTACTCCTTGGGTAGCAGAGAATGTTGAACTGCTTGCAGATGCTGTTGGTCTTGATATTACAGTTGATGAGACGGAATCATCTGTTGGAGATTTCAATGTTGATATTTATGCATCTGAAACAGGAACCGACAGAAAGATTATCATTGAAAATCAATTAGAAGACACGGATCATGACCATCTTGGCAAACTGATTACTTATGCATCTGGAAAAGATGCGGATGTAGTTATCTGGGTAGTAAAACATGCACGAGAGGAACACAAGGCAGCAGTTGAGTGGCTTAATAACCATACGGATGATAAGATAGGATTCTTCTTATGTGAAATAAAGCTGTTCCAGATCGGAGATTCTGATATTGCTCCATCATTTACAGTAGTGGAAAGACCAAATGATTGGACGAAGGAGATTAAGAAGACAACTGCTACAAATCCAACACAGCAGCAGAGACTGGAATATTGGCAGGCGTTCAATGATTATGCTTTTCAGAGCACAGAATTTAACAAAGCATTTAATAAGAGAAAACCAACGACAGATCATTGGATGGATTTTAGTATTGGATCATCAGCTTGTCATATCGCAGTATCTCAAATTCAGAAAAGAAATGCTATTGATGTTGAACTATACATAAATGATGATAAGGAACTTTTTAAAAGCCTTCTTTCTCACAAAGATGAGATTGAGTCAGTGATGGGAGTTGCTCTTGATTGGAGAGAACTGCCGGAAAGAAAGGCAAGTCGTATTATTATAGAAAAAGAAGTAACATTTGATGATCACGCCACATGGTCACAGCAGTTTGATTATATTATGGATATTTGCATGAAGATGAAGAAGGCATTTAAGAAATACTTATAGCATTAGAATGTAAATTCAAATTTTGTGATATAGATGTTTATCAAGCTGATGAATTTTGAGTTTTTCTTCAAAAAGTTATTGACTCCTACGCTGCGTAATAGTTTAGAGTAAACTTATCGAGAGGAGGGAATGACGATGATGACAGTGAATGAGGTAAGTAAATTAACAGGAGTGAGTATACGCACTCTGCAGTATTACGATACCATTGGACTCTTAAAACCTATAGAATATACAGAGTCAGGGTACCGGTTGTATGACGATACATCATTGGAAAGACTACAGCAAATTTTACTGTTTAAAGAATTGGAGTTTCCGCTTAAGGAGATTAAAAAGATAATCGATGCTCCTAACTTTGATAGAAATAAGGCATTAGAGCAGCAGATTGAATTACTTACTATGAAAAAGGAGCATCTTGAAAATCTTATTAGTTTCGCTCGAGGAATAAAAGGAATAGGAGTGAAATATATGGATTTTAAAGTATTTGATACAAAAAAGATTGATGAGTATTCTAAACGTGCAAAAGAACAATGGGGACAAACCTCTGAGTACAGGGAGTTTGAAGAGAAAACAAAGAACTGGACGAAAGATGATGAAACTACTGTTGCAAATGAGTTTATGCAATTATTTGTTGAATTCGGACAGATGAAAGAAATGAACCCAGAAGATGAACAGGTGCAGTTGCAGGTAAGGAAACTTCAGAATTACATTACAGATCATTTTTATACATGTTCGGATAAGATTTTATGCGGTCTTGGAAGAATGTATGCCGGTGGAGGAGAACTTACAGAAAATATTGATGATGTTGGTGGAGCTGGCACAGCAGAGTTTGCAAGTAAAGCTATTGATATATTTTATATGAGCAGAAAATAAAATACTGTTTGATAGATTAATGCAAAATCTTCAAACTTGATATTTTATCTTTTATAGTCGATAATAAAAAGGGTATGTAGATGATTTCTGCACACCCTTTTATTAAATAATGCACACCCCTATCCGTAGTCTGAACCCCCTTAACTGACTACGATTTGACTACTACACAAGGCATTGAATTGCTCCGTTTTGCATTATTTTGCAAAAAGTGTAGTTTTAGAGAAGAAAAATACGATGCCAGAAAAAGCTGATAAACCAACGCAAAACTCGGCATTACAGGGCATTTCAGAACAGGAGATTTTTATGATAAGAGTACTTTTCATCTGCCACGGCAACATCTGCCGCAGTACAATGGCCGAGAGTGTTTTTACCGACATGGTAGACAAGCTTGGCGTATTATCACAATTTGAAATAGATTCGGCGGCTACCAGCCGAGAAGAGATAGGCAATGCACCACATTATGGTACGCGCGCGAAACTTGCGCAGGTGGGAATCCCAGTTGTGCCCCATCGCGCACGTCAGATGACACAAAAGGATTACGAGTATTATGACTATCTGATTGGAATGGATTCTGCAAATATCCGTAATATGAAGCGGATTGCAGGGAATGCAGTGAACGGTGAAAAAATTTATAAAATGCTTTCTTTTGCAGATTATAAGAATAATCAGTGTTTAAAGGAAGCAAATGATGTGGCAGATCCATGGTATACGGGAGACTTTGAAGCAACATATCGCGATATTGTGGCGGGGTGTGAAGGCCGCTTGGAATATTTAGGGTACAGATAATTCTTTTTTTAGAATCAGACTTTTTCAGTGCCCTTTAAAATCAAGCTTTGTGGATTAAGTTGACCACAGTGGTGTCAGGCACTGTTAATGGCAAAAACGAATCATGTCATCTGTATTGCGGTGCCGAACCAGCCGGCAGGTCTTGACAAAGCGCTTGCGGTTATCGAAGAAAATAATATTTCGGTTGAGTACATGTATTCACTCAATTACATTATCGGAAACAAGGCGCTTATGGTGCTGCGGCTGAAATCCGATGAGATGGAAAGAGCGAAAATCGCGGAATTGCTTTGTGAAAATGAGATTGTGATGGTGACACAGAGCGACATCAATAAGTTATAATCCGGACAATGGCGAATCACATGGTTTGCCGGCAGCGGTATTCCTTTGGCGTGCATCCGTATTTTTCTTCAAATTTTTTGAAGAAGAACCCAGTATTCTCATATCCCACGGCAATGCTGATGTCGCAGGTCGGCAGCGTGGTGGTACGCAGCAGCATGGCGGCCTGTGATAACCGCTGGTTCTGGATGAGTTGTTTATATGTATAGTTTGTATGCTTTTTGATATACGAAGAGAGATAGTTCGGATGCATATGGAAGAAAGCCGCGGTCGATTCCAGCGTACAGTCTGCGTAGTTGGTTTCTATATAACGCAGGATGGAGTAAATATGGTTGGAGGAAGAGAGGCTTGCCAGCGCCATGTTGTGCTGGAAGTAATTGATTAACTCGCAAATCAATAAAGTCATCTGTGCGTCAAGGATGGCGACGGACGTAACGGAGGGCGAGTAGAATTCACACAGAAACTGGTTGGCAAATAATGTCAGCCGGTTTCTTTTTTGGGCGGAAAACAGGATATAGTTATCCCGTCGGGACTGGCTGTTGAGCGCCTCAATGAGAAATTGCGTGATAAAATTCTTTTTTGCGAATTTCTCAAAGAAGTTGTTTAAATATTTTTTGGTAATCAAAAAATTAATCATAATATCTTCTTCATTACATTTTGTCGTGCGGTGAGGCGTATTCGGGCTGATTAAAAGAATCTCTCCGGCAGATAAAGTGAGGGATACGTCATTGAGCGTAAATGTACAGCTACCAGAATAGACATAGCAAAGCTCCAGCCATTCGTGAATATGCAGGGGAACCGTCTCAAAGCGGTCCTGCTTGATGACTGCAAAATTTTGGTAATTGGCCAGAACCTTGTTCTCCGAGAGCGCCATCTGCATACTGAGCGGGGTAGGCGTGAAACAGTAGCAGAGTTCCCCCGACGCCGTAGTGATTGTCTCGATACCGGGATAATCATTGGTAGCTCCCAAGAGATTCTGTTCTTCCTGTGCAGTGTGTTTTCGCAGATAAGTATCCAGTCCGGAATCCGTCAACATTGGTATATCCTCCCATATTTTTAAAAATATTTAAAAATCCGCCTTCATCGGCTACCTTCGCATGTTTTTCAGGTTTCAAAGTCATGGCTTTCATGCAAATGCAAAGGTATGCTCTTTGGCACTTTGCATTTTTATCATTATAGAAAACATTTGCGGATGTATCAATATAAATCTTAAGTTTGGTAGGTAAAATGATTAAATACCGTAAATGATTTTATTTGGGAAATCCATTATACTCAAATTACAGTGGACACAATGAAAAAAGGAAGGAGCTTGGAAAACAGCAATATGAATCAGATTTACGCAGCAAAAACAAATCATATCACGAATCCGGTGGGATTTTTACTGAATCCGGTGGTTTTTTCGTGGAAGGTCAGAGACTGCAGGGGAAAGAACCAGAGATGTGCCAGAATCCTTGTGGCAAAGGATGAAACCTTCGCGGATGTTCTTTGGGACACCGGGGAGGCAAAGCTCGACAGTCTGGCTGTAAAAGCGGAGATGAATCTGGAGCCTTGTACCAGATATTACTGGAAGGTAATCGTTACTACGGACGCAGACGAAGTGCTGGAGTCCGAAGTACAGTTCTTTGAGACGGCAAAGAGGGACGAGCCATGGGCGGGGAAATGGATTACCTGCGACAGCAGGGAGCGCGCCATCCGATTTTTTCAAAGCAGATCACTCTCCGGAAGAAGGTGAAAAAAGCCCGTCTTTATATCTGTGGACTGGGTCTTTATGAGGCATATTTTACGGATGGAGACAAAGACCAAACAGACATTCCTCAATCCGCAAAATCGGTGAGGAGTATCTGACCCCGTACTGCAATAACTACAATCAGTGGTTACAGTATCAGACGTATGATGTGACCGCGCAGATGCAGCGCGAAGGTGTGTTGTCCGTTCTTTTGGGGAATGGCTGGTACAAAGGGAGGTTCGGGTTCAATCAGACAGAACAGAAAGGATTTTACGGCGACGAGTGGAAACTGCTGGCAGAGGTGCATCTGGAATATGAGGATGGCACACAAGAGATAATCGGCACGGATGACACATGGGAAGTGACAAGAAGCAATCTGTTTTTTTCCAATATTTATGACGGAGAGAAACGGGATGATACGCTGGAACCTGTCGCACCTGTCAGCGCGCAGCTTGCAGATGCACCGAAGGGTCATCTGACGGAGCGGCTGTCCCTGCCGGTGACAGCGCATGAGCAGTTCACACCGAAGGAACTGATCCACACCCCGAAGGATGAGTGGGTGTTTGACTTGGGACAGGAGATTACCGGGATTTTCAAACTACATGTCCATGAGCCGAAAGGTAAGGAGATCAGAATCCAGACAGGCGAAATCCTGCAGGACGGATGCTTTTATAACGAAAACTTAAGAACCGCTTTATCAGAATATGTGTATATCTCTGACGGAGAAGAAAAAGACATTATCCCACATTTTACATTTTACGGATACCGGTATGTAAAAATCAGCGGGGTAACCAATCTCTCCTGTGAAGATTTTACGGGAATGACACTCTACAGTGATTACGAAGGTACCGGCAGTATACAGACAGGAAATGAACTGGTAAATCAGTTGATTTCCAATGTGGAATGGGGCATGAAGGATAACTTCTTAGATGTGCCGACAGACTGTCCGCAGAGAGATGAGCGCATGGGATGGACAGGCGACACACAGGTGTTTTCGGGTACGGCATGTTATCTGGCGGATACCTATGCATTTTACAGAAAATATCTGTACGATTTGTATAAGGAACAGCTGATTGCCGGAGGGATGGTTCCGGAGGTGGTGCCGACCTTCGGTCCGTCGAAATGTTCCTGTGCATGGGGCGATGCGGCCTGTATCGTTCCGTGGAATGTCTATCTGTTCAGCGGGGATGCTGCCATATTGGAACAGCAGTTTGACAGTATGAAGGCTTGGGTGGACTATATCCGTAAGGTGGACGGAGAGCACCACGGATGGAGACATTCCTTCCATTACGGAGACTGGCTGGCGCTTGACCGGGTGGGAGCCGCGGCGGGAAATGTATACGGAGCGACCGATGAAGGCTATATTGCGGATATTTATTATGCGGCAAGCGCGGAGCTTACAGCGAAGGCAGCGGCGGTTCTCGGGCGAAAGGAAGAGGAAAAACAATATCGGGAAATCGCCGAAAAACAATGGCGTGTGGTAAAAGAAGAATATTTTACCCCGACCGGAAGATGCGCGGTAAAGACACAGACGGGACTTCTGCTGGCTTTGAAATATCATTTGTCAGAGGACGAAGATCTGACCAGAGAGATGTTAAAGAAACTTTTCCGCGAGAGCAGAAACAAATTGAATACCGGATTTGTGGGAACCTCTCTTTTGTGTAATGTGTTGACCGATAACGGAATGACGGATACCGCCTACCGCCTGCTTTTGAACGAGGAGTATCCGGGGTGGCTGCACGAAGTGAAACTGGGAGCCACCACAGTCTGGGAGCGATGGAATTCACTGGATGAAGACGGTAAGATATCCAGTACCGGAATGAACAGTCTCAACCATTATTCTTACGGGGCGATTCTGGAATGGATGTTCCGCCATGTGGGAGGAATCCATCTTTTGGAAGAATCTCCGGGAGGCAGAAGGGTTGCAATTTGTCCGAATGTCCATTATGACCTGAGACAGGTAAAGACCGTGTATGACTCGGCAAGCGGACGGTATGAGTGCGGCTGGGAAATTATGGAGGATAACAGGATTAGAATCAAAATTACGATTCCGTTTGGTGGAGAAGGCGAGGTGCGATTGCCGCATGCTCCGGAGATTCTGTTTGAAGATAAGACAAATCCACTATTCGCAACAGTGGTGAACGGTATTTGTTATATCACTGCAGGAAACTATGAAGTCGTATATGAGGCAACTGAGAAGTTAAAGAAAATATACAGCGTGGAGTCAAAGCTGGAGGATTTGCTGAACCATCCGCAGATACGGGCATTTTTGTCGACGATGACCGAGGTGGATATGATACCGGATGCGGTCTATGGATTGTCGTTTCGGCAGGTGGCGGAGATGTTTTCTGGACCGATGGATGAAGGACAGGCAGAGATGTTGAATACAGCATTATCACAATTTTAAGGAGGAGAGAACAAATGAGTGGGAAGAGTAAAGAACAAAAGGTTAGTATCGTGGAAAAAATGGGCTTATTCATGGTATGTGCGGGAAATATTCCACTGATGGGATTATTGTCAGGATTCTTTATGATTTACTATACGACTGTGGTTGGTCTGGAACCGGCAGCACTGGCGACCCTGTTTTTAATATCCAAGGTGGTGGATGGAATCAGCGACCCGATTATGGGATATTTGCTGGACAAATTTCCAGTCACAAAAATGGGGAAATTTCGCCCTATGATTATTCTGGGAACAATCATCTGTGTTATAAATTATATTTTACTGTGGTTTGGCGCAGTCTGGATTCCGGTCGGAAAATATGTGATTGTGTATGTGACGTATCTGCTGCTGGGCTGGACGTTTGATATTATGGATATCTCCAAGAACAGTCTGCTCCCGGTCATGAGCGCGGATGACAAGGAGAGAAACAGTTTGTCACTTTTCAACGCGTTGGGAACAATGATAGGTGGCGCGGTACTGGCTGTGGCAGCACCGATTCTTGTGGCGGAAGGAACGTTACAGAACTATTACGTGTTAATTTTCGGTTCCATGGCCATGGTGTTGGTTTTATCTATTGCAGGGGCTCTTTGTGTAAAGGAAAGAGTAGCTTTTGAAGGAAAAAAAGAAGAAAGTTATACATTCAGGGAATTGTTACAGTTTATGCGGTATAAACCTGTCTGGGCAATGTTTGTAATGGCACTGGTAGCCGGGGTGGGCAGTAATATAGCAGGAGGAGCCGGCGCTTATTTTTACACATATATAATGGGTGATATGACGCTTATGTCAGGGGTGTCACTTGTTTCAATGATAACTGCTCTGGTGGGAATTTTCCTTGGACCAATTCTGGCAAACCGGTTTGGAAAGAAAAAGATTTATGTAATGGCAATCGTCGTATCCATCCTGTTTACCGCACTGCGTTTGATTGATGTGAGATCTATGCTTTTGATCTATATTAGTACAGTGGCAGGAGGTGTGGCAGGCGGATGTATAGTACCGCTGACAACCAGTATACAGGCAGATAATACTACTTACGTGCAGTATAAAACCGGAAAACGTGCAGAAGCGGCAATCGCATCGTTTACATCTTTTATTACAAAAGTGGCGCAGGGAATCGGAGGAGCGATTCCGGGGTATGTATTGGCAGCTACAGGTTTTGTTACCGGCTCGGCTGTCCAGCCGGAGAGTATCAATACAGGAATTATCCTCTGCGTACTGATACTTCCGATTATCCTGACTTCCGCAGGGGCGATTCTTTTTGGTACACAGTATACGTTGGATAAAAAAGCAGTAGAGGAAATGAACACGGCAATCGCAGCGCGCAGCAATAAGTAACATATTGAAGGAGAATGCGATGGAACTGACAAGAGATAAGGAGTGAAAGAACATATGAAAATTCTGGCAATGATAATACTCGTGCTGCTCATTTTGGCAGTCGGCTTCGTGGGGTATGTTTATAAGAAAAATGCGATGTTTCTGCCGGCACTGTTTGGCATCGGCGGTTTTCCGAATATAAAAAAGGAAGATTATTATCAGGCAGACGGAACATTCCGGAAAGCGGAAAAAGATGATAAAATGGCATTTTTTATGCAGCATCCGGTGTTTGGCGGCTATAAGCATATGTTTTTTAATGTTGAGGATAACGTGTTAAAAGCGATTGCCCCGGCAAAATATGCAGATTTTCTAAAAGCGCAGGGCAGAAGTGATCAGATGGAAAATGCACTGGAGGCTTTTCATTACCTGACCCGGCTTGTGGAAAGTGGAGAGGCGCAGTTGATTTCCGATATTAACCCGAAGGAAATGATAGAACAGAATCCATATCAGTCTCATTTGACCGGAATGTTTTACAAAGGAAAGCAAGGAAAACCGTTGGCGGTGGTCGTTCCCGGAGGTGGATTTATCAGTAATGTGACGGATTGCGAGGGATATCCCGTGGCAATGAAATTACACAAGTTGGGGTACTCCGTATTGGTAATCAGTTACCCGATTGGCAAACAGCTGGGAGAAACGGAACAGGAAAAACAGGGGCAGGCAGCGGTCAGGGAGTTGGTGCAGGTAATCCGTTATCTAAAGGAGCATGAGCAGGAACTGTCTGTGGATATGGATGACTATGCGATATTCGGTTTCTCGGCAGGCGGCATGATGACTACGGCATATTCCTTCGCAAATTACGAGGACTGCTGTCACAAAGTAAAACTGCCGAGACCAAAAGTGATTTTCCCGATGTATGGTCTGGACTGGAATGTGAAAGCGCTTGAGCAGGATAAGGGACTGGCGGTATTTTCCATCGCAGGGCGCGAGGACGAATACGGATTCGGAAATGTAGAGAAGAGACTTCCGCAATTGAAATCCGTGTTGGGTGAGGACAATGTGTCTGTACGGATTTACGATAATCTCGGACATGGATTTGGTATTGGTTCCAATACCATAGTACCTCATTGGCTTGAAGAGGCAGTGGAATTCTGGGAGGCACATCGGAAATAATTTTTTCAAGAACAGGAAGAGTGAACTTTGAGAGGTCAAGTGTTTTATAAAATTATAAAACATTTGACCTTTTTAAAAGATGTTGGGGTCAAAAGCCCCCCAACTATGGTGCTCACATTTAGAACAGTGGTTTTTACCATAAGGACATCGCCATAAAAGACAACCACGGGCTTTGTCATAGCCATTGGGAGCCATGCGTTCTCCCTGTTGGCAGATAGGGGTTCCGTCCTTATCAATATGAATGTTATCCGGAATAGATTTCGGGCGACCACACTTAGCGTTAAGGTCAATAAAAGCATGAATATGCCGATCTTTTAACAGGTTATATGTTGGATAGTTATCCATGGCAGAATCAAGGCACATATTTGATATGTGCAGGTCGGGCATGTGTTTTTCAAATTCATGGAAAGCTACCAGAAAACTGACAGAATCATGTCTTTTGGCACTGGTAAACCGCAAAAGGAGTGGAATATCAACGTGTAGTGAATGGTTATGGCAGGACAGCTGAAAGAGGGTATATCCGTAATAGTATTTTTCCATATCGCTGTCCCATCCCCATGAGGCATCGGGGGCTGAAAAATGGCGAGGAACATCCGGGTTGTATGGTTTATCGGGGTCAGGATTTAAACGGTGTCCCTCGGGGTGGCATGAGTATGGACAGCGGTACCGTCGCCGGAAACCGTAAGGTTTTCAGAAGAAATCAGACCGCATTGAACGGAGGGAAGAACAGCAACGGAATAAAAGAGATGTTGAAGGGTAGCCTCGAAATTAAAATGAATAATTTTTCCGTTAAGCAGGCGGTTTACAAGAACCTCCGTAATTTTAGGCTTTATTTCCTGAGCTTTCCAAAGAGTAAGAGAGGGTGGAGTAAGTCCCATAGAAATGAGCAGAAAAAACAGGATAAAGAAACTCACAATTCACGAGAAATGTCAATAGTTTTTTGAAAAATTGCTGAAAAAATTTAAAATCCTTCTCTGAAAATGGGAGGAAACGAAAAAAGTAACAAGTACAAAAAGAGCGGAGATTCGGGCTTTATGGAGTTTCCGAGACCGTTCTGAAATAGATAAGGAGGGAAAAAACATGGGTAAGTACAAAGGGCTGTTCTGGCCGGCAATCTTAGGCGTCAAGCATATGCCGAAGGTAAAGGAATCGGAGTTTTACAATGACGCGGGAGGGTTCCGCAGGGCTACGATCAATGACAAGATGGCGTTCTTCCTGCAGCATCCCGTATGGAGGGCAGGCCGGAGCTTTTTATGAAGACCGGGTCGCCAAAGGAAATATATGCCATGTCAGGCATGAGCGTCCATGGTTTGTGCAATCTTATCGGGCAGCCCGCACAGGCGCAGAGCATCGTGGATGGTTTCAACTATGTCGTGGAGCAGAAAGGGCTGAAAAAGGTGCATTTCATCAGCGGGCTTTATGCGGAGGATGAGGTAAGGCGTGATCCCGACAAGGGAAAGGTACAGGGGATCCTGTTCCAGGGGAAGCCAGGGAAGCCCGTGGCTGTGCAGATTGCGGGCGGCGGGTTTGACGGCGTAGCCTCTTATTTGGAGAGCATCCCGGCAGCCATGGAGCTGCACAGGAGGGGATACAGTGTGTTTGTGCTGGTCTACCGTGTGAATGTGGAGCTGCATGAAACCGAACCGCAGGCCAAGGGCGAGGAGGCATCCAAGGATGTGCTGCCGGCGGTAAGGTATCTGATAGGGCATCAGGCAGAGTACGGCTATACGATGGACGGCTTTGGTATGTTCGGGTTCTCCGCTGGAGGCCTGATGACGACAGCCTACGCATTTTCTGATTATAAGGACTGCTGCCATAAACATAATCTGCCAAGGCCCGCCGCCATCTTCCCCATCTATGGCCTGCACTGGGAGCTTAAGGTTCACGAGAAGGACAAGGGGCTTGCTGTATTTTCCAGGGTCGGGCGGGATGACCCTACCGGTTTTGCGGCCGTGGAGAAAATCATCCCGGACATCAGGAAAGCGCTGGGGCAGGAAAATGTCGATATCGTCATGTATGATAAGCTGGGTCATGGCTTTGGCCTGGGGATAGATACTGCGGCAGATGGCTGGCTGCGGGATGCAGTCGCATTCTGGGAGAAGCATCGGAAATGTTGATTTGCTCTTCACGGATTTCAACCTTTCTTTTGCAGATTATAAGAAAAATCAGTGATTGCAGGAAACAGATGATGTGGCGGACCCCTGGTATACGGGAGACTTCGAAGCAACATATCGCGATATTGTGGCTGGATGCGAAGGGTTCTTAGAATATTTAGGATACAGATAAAAGATGCCTGCCGTTTCTGTGAGAACAGGAATGGCAGGCATTTGTGGGTTATTTTAGTAACCCCATTCACCTTCTACAAGGATTACTTTGATTCTGTTTTCGTCGCGACTGTTTCTGGTGATTACAATCTGATTACAGATGCAATCACCAGAGAGGCAGTCTCCGCAGCTTCCATTTGCAGTACAAGGTGTTTTTTTGTCAAATCGAAGAGCATTTGGTGGGGATGCGATATTTCTTGCGCGCACAATAGCACTATCTAAGTCATGGCAGACCTTGTTCATGCCGGCAATAACAATGACCTGCTTTGGTCCGAAGATAAGTGCAGCAACACGATTTCCTGTGCCATCAATGTTTACGAGTTGTCCATCAAGGGAAATGGCATTTGTACTCATGATAAAATTGTCTGCAGAAAAAGTTTTGCGATAGATTTCATCAATTTCTTCCTGCGAGTTTGCGTTAGCACGGTCATAGACAATCAAATCAGAGCGGTTGGCAATTACTTTGTCCAAACCAATTTCTTTCATGGTCATCGTACCACCCCAGGATACAGAAGAACCTTGTTTCATAAGCGAAGAAGCAAGGCTACATGCCTCTTCTGGTGTTTCACAGTAAAATCCTTCCATATGACGTTTTGCCAGATTTTTAATCAACTGATTGGCTAATATTTTGTGATGTTCTCTCTTTGGATCCATAGAATTACCCTCCATTTTAAAAAAATATTTTGTGGTTTTTGCATAATCTTTTTTTCCACAAAAGGAAAATTTCGACCATTGTACACAAATGGATTTATGCTATAATATATGTTGCTATATTTATAAGCAGAAAGTCAAGAGAAAGAAGGATGAAATTATGACAAAAATTGACATTATTTCTGGATTTTTAGGAGCAGGTAAGACAACATTTATCAAGAAAATGATTGATGAAGTTTACACTGGTGAGAAACTTGTATTAATAGAGAATGAGTTCGGTGAAGTTGGTATTGATGGTGGATTTTTAAAAGATTCCGGTATTGAGATTTCAGAGATGAACTCTGGCTGCATCTGCTGCTCATTGGTAGGAGATTTTGCAAAGAATTTACAGGAAGTTTTAGATAAATTTTCACCAGACCGTATTTTGATAGAGCCATCAGGTGTAGGCAAATTATCAGATGTTATGGCGTCTGTGATTGATTTAGAAAAGACACATGATGTTAAGGTAAACGCACTTGTTACGGTTGTAAATGCATTAAAGGCATCGAAGCAGATGAAAGCCTTTGGCGAATTCTTTAACAACCAGATTGAATATGCAACAACGGTTGTATTGAGCAGAAGTCAGAAGGCTACACCGGAACAGTTGGAGTTTTGCGTAAAACAGATTCAAAAGCTCAATCCAAAAGCTGCGATTATTACAACACCTTGGGATGAAATTCAGGGAAGTCAGATTTTAAAGGTTATCGAAGGACAGGATAATCTTGAAATGAAGACATTGGCAGAAGCAGCACACGAGGCACATGAGCATGAACATCATCACGACCATGACCATGGGCATGACCACATTCATGACCATGAGCATCATCACGACCATGACCACGAGCACGAACACCATCACGACCACGAGCATGAACACCATCATGACCACGAGCACGAGCATCATCACGAGCATGGCGAAGGATGTACTTGTGGATGTCACGACCATGACCATGAACATCATCATGCAGATGATGTATTCACAAGTTGGGGCAAGGAGACACCGCACATCTTTGAACGTGCAACGATCGAGAATGCTCTGAAGGCATTTGCTGAGACAGAAGACTACGGAACCGTCATCCGTTCCAAGGGTATGGTACAGTCTACTGACGGCACATGGATCTACTTTGATCTGGTAGATGGCGAGTACGAACTGCGTACCGGTGAGCCGGATTACACAGGACGTCTGGTAGTTATCGGTACAGATATTGACGAACATCAGTTAGAGGAACTCTTCGGTATCGCCTAAATATGGCGATACCTTATCTTCTGATAGGACATAGAATTATAAGAAAGAGGAAAGATTATGGCAGAAATACCGGTATATTTTTTCACGGGTTTTATGGATAGTGGTAAGACCACTTTGATCCAGGAAACCCTATTTGAAAATGGCTTTGCTGAAGATGATGACCGTATTCTCATCATTGCCTGTGAAGACGGCGATGTGGAGTATGACACCGAAAAGTTAAAGACGATCAACGCATCTGTCGCAACCATTGATACAGAAGCAGAGTTTAATACAGAGCATTTACAGGAAATTGCAGACCAGTACCGTCCGGATGTCGTTTTCGTTGAATACAATGGAACCTGGGGCGTAGGCGAAGTCTATGAGATGGAACTTCCAAAGAATTGGGTGATCGTGCAGTCCCTCGCTACTGTGGATGCAACGACTTTTGAGATGTATATGGCAAATATGCGTTCCATGATGATGGAGCAATTCTTTCAGGCAGAAGTTGTTATCTTCAACCGCTGTGATGACAACACGCCAAAGAGCAAGTTCCGTGGCAATATCAAGGCAGTCAACCGTCCGGCGCAGATCGTTTATGAGAGAGCCGATGGTACGATCGACGATCGTGAGGAAGAACTTCCTTTTGACATCAATGCAGATGTGATCGAGATTTCCGATGCAGATTATGCCCTCTGGTTTATGGACTGCATGGAAAATCCAAAGAAATACGATGGCAAGAAAGTGCATTTCTTAGGTTTGGTCTACAATCCAAAGGATGGTAAGTTAAAGCGCGGCGTTATCGTGCCGGGACGTTTTGCCATGACTTGTTGCGTGGAGGACATTACCTTCCTTGGCATGATGTGCAAGACCGGCATGGAAAATACACCGGAGCATCGCTCCTGGATCGACCTTACCGCACGTATCAAGGTTGAATTTGCAAGAGAATATAAGGGCAAGGGTCCGATCCTTTATCCGATCGAGATGAAACCGGCAGAAAAACCACAGGACGAGTTGGTTTACTTTAGTTAAAGACAGGCTTAACACAGGGTTAACAGAAGAATCGTATTTTATATGCTGTGTATTCCACTTAGGAGGCGAGAAATCCGCTAAGGATCGGCATATCAAATAGAAAATAAGAAAATGGGAGGAAAACTATGTATCCAATCGTAAAAAAAGAAAAACTTGCTGACAAGATTTTCTTGATGGATGTGAAGGCACCGAGAGTGGCAGATAATTGTCTGCCGGGACAGTTCATTATCGCCAAGATCGATGAAGTGGGAGAGAGAATTCCACTGACGATCTGCGATTATGACAGAGAGGCTGGTACGATCACGATCGTATTCCAGACCGTAGGAGCATCCACAGAGAGAATGTCACACCTTGCTGTGGGAGATGCCTTTATGGACTTTGTAGGTCCGCTGGGACAGCCGTCAGAACTGTGTGTAGAGGAGAACCTCGAGGAGACAAAGAAGAAAAAGATCGTCTTTATCGCGGGCGGCGTGGGGACCGCACCGATCTATCCACAGGTAAAATGGCTGAAAGAGCATGGCGTAGAAACGACCGTGATCATGGGATCCCGTACCAAGGATCTTTTGTTCTATGTGGATGAAATGCGTGAAGTTGCCACACAACTTTGTGTTACAACAGATGACGGTTCTTATGGCTTCCATGGAATGGGAACCAATCAGTTGCAGGCATTGGTAGACGAAGGTCAGGAGTTCAACTGGTGTGTAGCCATCGGACCTATGATCATGATGAAATTCGTCTGCAAACTTACCAAAGAACTTGGTATCCCGACGATCGTATCTATGAACCCGATCATGGTAGACGGTACCGGAATGTGCGGTGCTTGTCGTCTGGTTGTTGGAGATCAGGTAAAATTTGCATGTGTGGACGGACCGGAGTTTGACGGTCACTTGGTTGATTTTGATCAGGCTATGTCCAGACAGCAGCAGTATAAGACAGAAGAAGGTCGCGCGATGCTTGCTTTACAGGAAGGTGATACACACCACGGCGGATGCGGACATTGTGGAGGTGACAAGTAATGGGTGATGTTTTAGTAAAAGTTCCGGTCAGTGAGCAGGATCCAAAGGTTCGTGCCACTAACTTTGAAGAAGTATGTTTAGGATACAATAAAGAAGAGGCTATGGAAGAAGCATCCCGTTGCTTGAACTGCAAGAATGCACAGTGTATCAAGGGATGCCCGGTTTCCATTCAGATCCCGGATTTCATCGCAGCTGTAAAAGATGGCGACATCGAAAAGGCATATGAAGTGATCAGCGAGTCTTCTGCACTTCCAGCCGTTTGTGGACGTGTCTGCCCACAGGAGAGCCAGTGTGAAGGCAAGTGTATCCGTGGAATCAAGGGCGAAGCCGTTTCCATCGGAAAACTGGAGCGTTTCACGGCTGACTGGGCAAGAGAAAATGGCATCAAGCCACAGGGCGCTAGCGAAAAGAATGGTCACAAGGTCGCAGTGATCGGCTCCGGTCCTGCAGGACTTACCTGTGCCGGTGATCTGGCAAAACTTGGCTATGATGTTACTATTTTTGAGGCACTGCACGAAGCAGGTGGTGTACTGGTTTACGGTATTCCTGAGTTCCGTCTGCCGAAGAGCAAGGTTGTTGCCGCAGAAGTAGAAAATGTAAAGTCTCTTGGTGTTAAGATTGAGACAAATGTTATCATCGGTCGTTCCGTAACGATTGATGAGTTGATGGAAAAAGAAGGATTTGAGGCAGTCTTTATCGGCTCCGGTGCAGGTCTTCCTAGATTTATGGGAATCCCGGGCGAGCAGGCAAAGGGCGTATTCTCTGCCAATGAATTCCTTACCAGAAATAACCTGATGAAAGCATTTAAGGAAGGTTATGATACACCGATCGCACGCGGCAAGAAAGTCGTTGTTGTCGGTGGTGGTAACGTTGCTATGGATGCTGCAAGAACAGCACTCCGTCTGGGCGCAGAAGTACATATCGTTTACCGTCGTAGTGAAGCAGAACTTCCTGCACGAGTGGAAGAAGTACATCATGCAAAAGAGGAAGGCGTTATCTTTGATCTATTGCAGAATCCGACCGAGATCTTAGTAGATGAAAACGGTTGTGTCAAGGGCGTTCGCGTCATCAAGATGGAACTGGGTGAGCCGGATGAATCCGGAAGAAGAAGACCGGTGGAAATTCCTGGATCTGAGTATGAGATCGAGGCAGATACCGTCATCATGTCACTTGGTACTTCTCCAAATCCACTCATTTCTTCTACGACAAGAGGACTTGATGTGAATAAGAGAGGATGCATCATCTGTGAGGACGATGGCGCAACTTCAAAAGAAGCTGTTTACGCAGGCGGTGATGCCGTGACAGGCGCAGCAACAGTTATCCTTGCCATGGGTGCAGGAAAGGCTGCTGCAAAGGGTATTCACGAATACTTCCAGAATAAATAATTTATGAGAACAGAATAAAAGAGAAAGGCGTTTGCATCTTTTGCATTCGCCTTTCTCTTTTTTGCATCATATGAAATAAGTGATCTAACGTAAGAGACAATCCAAAAGCCGGTCGTTATCCGCAGGATCCATAAAGCAGAAGCGGATATACTTGTCATTTAAGAATGGGAAAGTCGAGCAATCCCGGATCATAAGCTTCGCGGATGGCGCGGTCAAACAGGATACCGCTGTTTAAGTCTTCATCCATAATGCGCATGAGCATGAAATTCGCAGTCGGCTTGTATGGATGGAAACGCTTGGAATTTAGCATTGTCTGATAACAGCGGGCGCGTTCCGTGCTGATCAGATCTCTGGTCGCCTGTATATATTCGTCATCCTGAAACATGAGTTCCCCGGCGATCGCAGCAAGTGAATTGATCATCCATGGATTTTTGCGCTGGTTCATATTACGGAGCAGGTCTTCGTTGCCGGTAATGGCATAGCCGAGACGAAGACCCGGTGCAGCAAAGAATTTGCTGGTGCCGCGCAGGATGATGATATTGTTGTAGTAGGCAGTCAGTGAGACGGCACTGGTATGAGCTACATCTTCAACGAACTCGATATAGGTCTCATCGACCATGACATAGATACCATGCTCCTTGCAGACATCTAGGATGGTACGCATATCATCCAGGGAAATGCAGCTGGAGGTAGGATTGTTTGGATTGCAGAGGATCAAAAGATCAATGGAATCATCCAGTTTTGAGGTAAAGTGGGTGGTATCCAGTTTAAAACCGCTTTCCTCCTTGAGCGGATAGTAGACGGTCGTCCCTCCACCGAGAGAGACTTCTCTTTCATATTCGGAATAGGTAGGTCCTAAGATCATGGCTTTCTTTGGATGCTCGATCTGTATAAAAAGGGAGATCAGTTCGGTAGAGCCGTTGCCGACAATGATGTTTTCTTTTTCTGTGCCGACATAATCTGCCATGCACTGACGCAGGGAAGAATATTCCCGGTCAGGATAGGTCGTGATACAGTCGATATGTTTTGCCAGATGCTCCCGCAACTTCGGTGAGATACCCAGGGGATTGACATTGGCTGAAAAACTTACAATATCTTCCTTGCGGATACCGTAGATCTGCTCTATTTTTTCTAAGTCGCTGCCATGGAAATGGTCTTTATGTGTAAGCATGCTTTCCTCCTGCAAAGGACAAAGTTTATTGCATGTCCTTCTTAAATAGTTTATAATTCATTATAGTCTTTTTGCGTCGAAAATTGCAACCGACAGAAGACAAAACGGCAGGAAAAGGGTGTCATATTTTGCGAAAACGAATCTGGCGGATGTCAGAAGATAAATTTGACAACAGAAGGCCGCAGATAGCATTTTCAGAGGAGACAGTTACCGTGCGTGGCAGGCAGGGAGAACGCTTACAGGGTGAGTTTTTCATGCACTCTACCAATGAGGTCTCTATCCGGGGAATCGTCTATTCTTCCAATCCATATGTGCGCATCGTAAAGCCGCAGTTTGACGGGATGGAAGCAACGATCCGTTTTGAAGTGCTGGGTCAGGATTATCAAGAAGGGGACAGGCTTACCGGTTATTTTACCATTGTATGTAACCAGAGGGAGTGTCGCCTTCCTTTTGATGTGCAATTTGAGGCAGACCGCCTGTATGCATCTACAGGCGAGATCGCAAGTTTATCCGATTTTGCAAGTCTTGCACAGGGACATTGGGCAGAAGCCATGCAGTTGTTTTATTCGCAGGCTTTTGAAAAGTTCATTGCAAGACAGGAAAAGGCAGTCCGCATGGTCTATACCGGCTATCGTAAGGCTTTACCGTCTTCAGCCAATTTAGAAGAATTTTTAGTGGCGGTGGGCTTAAAAGATGCCGTCGATTTTACGGTGCGCGAGCGCAAGGAAGAATTTTACCGCGTGAGCGAAAACCGCAAGGAGACCTTAGTAGTTGCCAAGAATACATGGGGCTATATTGAGATCACAGTGGAGAGTGACAGCCCTTTTGTCACTGTGGAAAAAGATCTGATTACGACAGACTATTTTCTTGGTTCTACCATGCTTCTCAATTATTATATACACAAGAACCGCATGCACGCGGGCATTAACCGTGCGCGGATCACATTCTCCTGCAAGGGAACGGTGCGTGTCATTGACATCATGGCGACCTTTGATCAGGAAGATGAAAAAAAGGAATTTCCATGGCGCAGGGATAAAGAGTGTCTGGCAGATTTGACGGATACCTACAAAGCGTATCGTTTCCGCCAGATCACGACAGGCGAGTGGTGTGATGGCTCGGTACAGATCTTAGATGAACTGTTAGAGCGCCGCCCGAATAATGCATGGTATCGCCTGATGAAGGCGCAGTGCCTGATCGTGGGCAAAAAGCGGCAGGAGGCACTTTGGATCATTTCCGATATGAAGCGGGAGATCGCAGACAAGCAGAGCGTTCTCTGGGCATATCTTTTGTATCTCTGCACCCTGATCGAGCAGGAAAAGTCCTATGTCGACCGCCTGACAAAAGAGATCGAGACTATCTTTCGAGAGCACCCGGAGGATGTCAGACTCTTCTGGTTTTTATCTTTTTTGCGGGAAGAATATATGGAAAATCCGGCGCGGAAACTCAAAGCCATTTTACAATGGATCGAAGCAGATAACGATACACCGTTTTTATATATTGAGGCATATGCCATGTATGTGCAGGATCCTTATCTTTTGCATGCCTTTGATGCGCATGCGACCAAGATCTTATACTGGGCAGCAAGACATGTGACCTTTACCAAAGATGTGGCAATGCAGGTCTTGCATGTGATGGAAAAGGTCAAAGATTTTGATCCGCACATTTTCTTGATCGCACAGAAGGCATACGAGGTGGAGCATAGCGAGGAAGCCTTTTCTGTTCTGGTATCTTATTTGTTGCGCAACCAGATGTTTCAGGAAAAGTATCTGGACTGGTATCGCGAGGCAATCCGTCTGGATCTGCGTCTGAGCGGCTTGTATGAGGCTTATATGCTTTCCATGCCGGACAACAGTACGGAAGAACTGCCGCAGATGGTGACTATGTACTTCCGCTATAGTTGCAATCTGCCATATCAAAAGAAGGCACTTCTTTATGCCAATATCATTTCGGAAAGACGCAAGGCACCGGGGCTTTATGAGCAGTATCTGCGCAACATCGAAACTTTTGCGATCGAGCAGATGAAAGCCAATCGTATGAATGACAATCTGGCGATCATCTATCAGAATGTTCTGGAGATGGGCGTAGTCGATGAGGAGATGGCGCATCTGATCTCGGGCATGGTCTTTATGAAAAAACTGGTCTGCCTTTATCCGGGCATCACCCGAGCATTTATCTATCAGGAGCAGTATGAAATGCCGATCGTGATCCCGGTACAAGACCATCAGGCATGTATTCCGATCCTGCCGGGACAGTACCGGTTACTGCTTGAGACGGGGAATGGCACCCTGATCAGCGATCACAAGGCATACACCCTACAAAGGCTTATGTACCCGGAGCGTTTTATCAAGAGGCTGGAACACTTGTCACCGCTTTCCCTTCCTTTTATCCTTGCGGATTTTGCGGAGAAAAAAGAAGCGGAAGACTATACCTTGGATGATGTAAAACGCATGCAGGTATTTTTGGATTCTTCGCTGGTTTCCAAGCGTTATAAACAGGAAAAATACAGTGCATTTATTGGCTTTTTACAGGATCATTGCAGGGAAGAAGTCTTAGAAGAACATTTTGCAAAGCATGTGGACTTTGGGCAGTTGGATGCAAGGACCAGAGGTTTTGTGATCTCCTTATTCATCCAGCGGCAGGACTATGAGAGAGCCTATGCCCTCATGCAGGACTATTACGGATTGCAGGTGGATGACCGCCTGCTCTTACAGATGTGCACCGAAAGGCTGTTGACGACTGAATTTGCAGAAGATGAATTTTTACTTTCTTTGTGTGGCTATTTATTGGGACAGAAGCAGACTTCACCGGCAACGGTATCCTATCTGGCAGAAAACTATGTGGGACCAAGCCCGGATATGATCTATCTCTGGCAGGCGGCAAAAGCAGAAGAAATGTCCGTGGTGGCGCTGGAAGAAAATATTTTATTCCAGACCTTGTATGCGGAAAACTGCATGGAGGAAACGGCGGCTATTTATGATTCCTATCTGGCGCGTGGCAAAGACCGCATGCTGATCGAGGCTTATCTGAATTACTGGGCGCATGCATATATGCTCTCAAAGGAACATGTGCCAGACAAGTTGTTTGACTATCTTTCCTATTATTTTGCAAAAGGCATCGAGTTAAAGGAAAGTTGCAATCTGGCATACATGAAATATCTATCCGGCAAGGATACCTTGGATGAAAAAGAGTTTGCCCTTTTGGATCAACTCTTGCAGTATTACATCTTGCGGAATGTCTATTTCCAGTTCTACAAGAATGTCGATCATAAACTGATCATCAAGTATCATCTGTATGACAAACATTTTGTGGAATACCGGGGCAATCCGGGAGAGCGGATCACCATCACCTATCGTTTTGATGATGGGCAGCCGATCACGGAAGAAATGATCGAGATGTACGAGGGAATCTTCGTCAAGCAGTTCGTTGTCTTTTTCGGAGAGACCATTCATTATGCCCTGTATGCAGATGCGGTAGCAGACCTGCCGGTATGTGCGGATGACCTGACCATTTCCAGTGATCTGCAGGAGGGTAATCTGGATCGCTACGATCTATTGAATGCCATGCAAAATGCCTACCTCTATCATGAAGACGGGCAGTTGTTGGAACTGATGAAGCAGTATCAGGGCTTGGATCAGGTGACAAAGGAACTATTTACGACAGTATAAGAGGCACTTATGGAACAGGAGAATGTGGGCTTGTATCTTGGTATGGATATCAGTGAAAAATATACCATGATCAGCATTTACCAACAGCATATGAAAGAGCCACAGACGATCAGCACGATCATGGGCAGCGAGTCCTATCAGATCCCGACCGCCCTTGCCAAGAAAAAGGGCGTTGGTCAGTGGTTCTTCGGACGCGAAGCAAAAGTGCGTGTTAAATCCGGGGAAGCGCTTGGCGTAGAAGATCTTCTTGATAAGGCGAGAACTGGGGAAGAAGTATTTTTGGAGCATGAAAAGTACGCGGCGAGTGATCTGCTTGCCATCTTTTTAAAGCGTGTCCTCTCTTTGGCAGGAAGCGCCCAAGCCATGATGCCTTTAGCAAAACTGGTCATCTGTCTGGACAAGGTCAGTGTGGAATACATGGAACTCTTTTCGGCTATCATGGTAAAACTGGGGATCGAGACAGACAAACTGCTTCTGATCGACCGCAGGGAAAGTTTTTACTATTATGCACTGAGCCAGGGACCGGAGACCTTTTTACATGATGTAGTCATGTTTGACTATACTGAGTCGGATATGGTGTCCTGCCGCTTGCGGCGTAATATGCATACGACACCTCAGGTCATCAACTTAGATCAGAAAAATCATGGCAAACTCTTAGACCAAAAGGACGGCGAGTTTCAAAAGATCGCCCAGGATGTGATCGACGGACAGGTCGTTTCGGCGGTTTATCTGATCGGAGATGGTTTTGACGGAGACTGGATGAAGGCATCTTTGCAGTATCTTTGCCATACCAGAAAGGTCTTTGTGGGAAAGAATCTTTACTCCAAGGGCGCCTGTTATGCAGGCTTTATCAAGGATGGGAAGCAGGATTGGCCTTTTGTCTATATCGGAGACAATGAACTCAAGTTAAATCTCTACCTCAAGGTCTTGGTGGGCAATGAAATGCAGTTTTTTACTCTGATCACAGCCGGACAGTCCTGGTTTGATGAGGTGGGCGAATGTGAGGTCATTTTGGACGGAACACCGGAGATCGAGGTCTGGATCCAACGGCCGGAGAGCAGGGAGGCTCACGTAGAACTTTTGGAATTGACGGACATGGTAGAAAGAGAACGCAGGACCAGCAGGCTTCGTATTACGGCAGAACCGATCTCTGACCGTAAGATCAAGATCACGATCCGTGACTTAGGCTTTGGGGAGATCGCACCATCGTCCAACCGTACATGGGAGCATACCGTCTGTCTGGAAGAATAAGGAGGCATCCGATGGGTGAATTGATTTTATGTAGACAATCCATAGCAGCCAATCCTTATTTTATCGAGGATGGCGCGCTGAATGTCTATTCTTTGGAAGAATTGAGTTATTATATTGCACACAATGTTTATCTTTTAAATGCAGAATTTGCATCCAAGGAACTCTGTCTGTGGATCGGCGGGGAACTGGGGGCACGTGATCTGGAAAAGCAGTTATTGGATACCCTATCCAATCAGGCACCGTTGCATATTTTTATCGGACAGATTCTAAATTACAGTGGTTATCTGACCAGTGTGGAGATCCGTGACCTGCTGCAGGCGATAGCGTCTTTTGAGAACAAGAGTCCGACAGAGTGCCAGAAAATGCGGGCAGACCGCCTGATGGAAAAAGATAAGATTGTGGATGCTATTTTTGAATATGAAAAGATGTTAGATGACCCGGCGGTCACACATGGACCGACCGCTTTTGAAGGAGATATCTGGCATAACTTGGGCGTTGCCTACGGAAGGTTGTTTTTCTTTGGCGAGGCATCCCTCTGCTTTGAGGAGGCTTACAAGCGCAACCACAAAACGCAGTCGCTCCGGTCTATGCTGGCGGCACTGCGCTGCAACAAGGATCAGAAGCATTTCGACGAACTGGTAGACAAATACTTTATCCCGCAGGATATGGTAGATGAGATCTGCGAGGAAGTCACCATGCTCAGTACCCTCGAAGAGATCCATGTTTTCGATGAAAAAATACAAAAGGCACTTGCGACCGAAACGGGCAGATCACAGGTGATCGGATCTATTTTGAGCAGTTGGAAAGTCGATTACAATCACTTGTGTCGCATTTAAAAAGACAGCAGCTGGGAGAAAGGCATGTTATTTTTTGGAAAGAAACGAAAAAAAGAACAGGAGATCGATGAGGCTTTTGCCAAGGTATATCAGGAGATCGAGACCATCGACAACTGGAATGATCCCAAGAAGTTGGAACACTACATTTTGGATTCCTGCGAGCAGATCATTGCCTTGACCAAAGAGATCGAGGAAGAAAAGGCAGAATACCGTGTTGTCACTTCCTATCTGACGGATATCCAGACCATTGAGGGGCTGCCGGATGAGACCAGACAGGCAATCCGGGAAGCGGCATCCAATATCGAGCAGTTGAATGCTGCGCGTCAGGCTTATGAGAATGCCTCTTACAATATTTCGGACAGCCAGTTCCTTTTGATGGAGCAGAATGAGGATGATGTACCGCAGACCATCCACCGGATGTTGGAAAACGAGCGTTATCAGGACAAGGTGCGGCGGGACAAAAATATCCTAGAGGCACAGAAGAACCAGTGGGAGATCGAGCGCGAGGACATTACCCAGGAACGCAAGATCATCAAGCGGGCATCTCTCTTAGTATTTTTGCTTTATGCAACGCTTTTGATCCTCTTATTTGTCATACAGTTTGCGACAAAGATGGATATGACGGTTGCCTTTTTGGTACTTTTTATCGTGGGTGCTCTGGGCGGCTTTATCATTTATTTCCGCAGCATTTATCTGCAAAAACAGATGCGGCAGGCGACTCGCAATGAAAATCAGGCGATCAACCTCTTAAATGTCGTATGCATGAAATATGCCAATGTGACAAAAGCGGTGGAATATACAAAGGATAAGTACGGCGTACACAATTCGACCGAACTCAATTACACTTGGGAACAGTATGTGACGGCTGTCAAAGAAAAGGAAAAATTCCTGCGCAACAATGACGATCTGGAATATTTCAACGGCCGCCTCATCCGACTTTTACAAAGGATCGATCTGTATGATCGAAAGATCTGGCTGGATCAGACCAAAGCACTCATAGATGAAGACGAGATGGTGGAGATCAAACACAATCTGGTAAAACGAAGACAAAAGATCAGGGGACACATCGAGGATAACCGGAAGATCGTGCAGAGTGAGAGAAATGAGATTGATCGTCTGATGACGGAACATGAACATTATGTACCGGAGATCATAGAGATCATTTCCTCCGTGGATAAATTGTGCGGTCTGAAGCAGGAGTAGTTTGTGGTTTGGACTGTGGAAAGGAGCGGAGGATGGAAGTCATTCATCTGAAAGCAGGGGAGAATGTAGCAAAGAGAAAAGATAAGGTAAGTGCCTGGTATATCGTACAGGAGGGAAATGTTACCTTACGACACGAATTTGAGGAGACGACACTGGGACCAAATGCTATCATAGGTATTTTGGAGCAGGACTGGTTTATCTGTGACTATTATGCCAGTACGGATGTTACACTTTATGTCTTTCCTTGTGAGGGGGTCAATGATCTCAAGCAGTTTCTGGCGGCAGAGCCAAAGATGCGCAGGATCTTTTTGCGCAGTGCCCTCTTGCAAAGGCACCAGTTGTTCTGTGCCTATGCGGACATGTATCACAAGGTCCGGCAGTTTCAAAATCTTTCGGATACTTTGTATGAGGAGTATGTTTATTTGTGTGCCCGCAGTAAGGTCGAGGCAAAGCAATCTCTGGATGTGGCAAATATCACGCCACTGGAGATGCAGCATAAGGCAGAAAACTGGGAGATCAACAATAGCAACAGCCTGATCCGTGGGGCACTGGATGCATATCTGAACCTTATGGAGACGGACGAGGACCTCTGCATTGGCTCGATCATGGAGCATCCGCCCAGATGCATCGAATCGCCAGAGGTATCCGGGAGATGACAAATTATCTGCGCAACAACCGGGATGCTCTCTTTAGTCAAGTACGAAGCGATCTTTTTCATGCTTCCCTTTTACTGCAAAGCGGAGTAAAGGCAAGAGGCGGGGATGATGGTGAGATCAAGAAACTGATCGAAAAGCAGTTGGGCTATGCCAAGGAACTGGGCATTTTTCAGGAGGAACTGCTGGTTTCCTGCGCAAAAGAATATGCGTCCAATACAGAAAAAGAGACGGCTGTGGACCAGGAGTGCAAGACAGATCTGGAGTATATCTTGCAGTTTGCCGGATACGAGGGAGACAAGTATCAGGAAATGCAGGAACTCTTTGTGGCATACAAAAAAGTCAAAGATGCAGACAATAAGGATGAGGTAGCCTATCGTCTGCGCAAGCAGGTGGGAAAAGTCTTTTATGAACTGTACTGGGACTGCTTTTTACAGGCAGTGGAGGGCAGGAAAAAGATCACGCCGGTCATGGAGATGTTTTTCAATTTTGCCTATATTGATCAGGGCTTTTTAGGCGAGGACAAGACCAGCGAACTTTACCAGTTGTCAGCCCATCTGGATATGTGTGCTTCCGACCATGTCTTTACCATTTTCCGTTGGCTGCGGGCAGTCTACGAGGGAGAAAAGGAGCCGTCCAAGAACGAGTTTGATATGGACTATACGGCTTATCTCAATGATGGTCTGCGCCGGGGCGAGTGGACAAAAGAGGAAGTGGCAAGGAGAAAGCAGGATCAAAAGGCAAAGGCACGCTATGAACTGGAAAATATGTTTACATCCGTCAACCGTGTGACCTATGGTAATATCACCATGTTCTCACCGGTTCTTTGCGAAAAAGATCTCTTTAACAGTTTAGATAAAATGGTCGTGACGGCAGATCGGATCGAGGATGCCTTTAACACGGTACGAAAGATAGATTATTCCCTCTTTTACCGTCCGATGCTGCCAAGGACCGGGACAAGTGATCTCATCAAAAATGAGATGGTCATGGAGGAAATCCTGCCGGATGTCATCCTCATGCCAAATGCCGGCACCAGAGCCATGATGTGGCAGGAGACGGCAAGTGTCAGGAACGATACACCGGCGCGCTTTATGATACCGATCTTTACCGCAGTGGATCTACAGGAGGCTATCTTAGAAAATTGTGGCAGATACCGCTGGGAGATGTGCCGAAAGATCCAGGGTGTGCGCTGGAATGATATCCGCGAACGGTCGCTGACAAGCGATTACTATGATTATCTGCAGTTCTACCGCAAGAACCGGGAATTGTCCGCAGAGACCAAAGACCAGATCAAGGGGGCTTTGGCCAGGGCAAAGAACAATTTCCGGGAGATCTTTGTCAAGGATTATCAGAACTGGATCAAATATGAGGCAAAGGGCGGCTTCCGTCTCAACCGTTATGTGCGCCAGATCATGTTTACCTATTGTCCGTTTTCCAAGGCATATCGTGCAGACCTAAAGACCAATCCTATGTTTGCGGATGCGATAGGTAAATTGGAAACAAACAATGCCAGAAATTACAAACGCCTGCAAGGCTTATATGAAAAGTATAAACGCGAGGGTGGTACGATCACACCGGAACTCCGTGAAAATCTGAATTTTTATCAGATGTAGAAAAATAGCAGAAAATGAGAAGTCTTATGACAGCAGAAAACCTGTTGTCGTAAGACTTCTTTTAGTTTTCAGGTCATCTTCACATAGCCATCACTTTGCCTTTTTAGAATAAAAGCAGATAAGGAGGTAGGGCATATGATCCAAAAAGTTTTTAACCGTTACGAAAAGAAATATCTGCTGGATCAAAAGACCTATGAGGTCTTTAAAAAGGAATTGGATGTCTATATGGCAGAGGATTCTACCTATTTTTTGAGATCAAGAAAAAATATAACGGACTGGTCAATAAAAGACGGATCCCCTTATCTAGGGAAGAAGCCAAAAAGTATCTGGAAGAAGGAGATGCGCCAAAAGAAACCGGTCAGATCTATCGGGAAGTGGATTACTTTTTTACCCATTATGGGATCCGACCAAAGCGCTATATCGCTTATGACAGGCTGACAATGTTTGGAAAGGACGACCCGGATTTCCGCGTTACCTTTGATGTGGCGATCCGCAGCCGCTCCGATAATCTGACTCTGCAAAGTGACGAGAACACGACACTTTTGCTGACACCGGGCTATTATCTGATGGAAGTAAAGATCTCAGATGCCATGCCAAAATGGTTCGTGGATCTTTTATCCAAATATGGCATTTACAATACATCATTTTCAAAATATGGCATGGACCAGTGGAGAGACTTACACTGTGACTGTGGACGGCACAGAAGACCAGCCTTTACGGTAGATTCTATGGTGATCTCTGCCGGAGGAAGCGTTGATACCATGGGCGGCGGACCTATGGATGGACAGGATATGAACGGCGATATGGGTGGCGGACCACAGGGTGATATGAGCCAGAATGGCGATATGCCACAGATGGGACAGGGCGGTCCTGCCCAGGGAGGCGGCAATATGCAGCCTCCACAGGATGCCAAGACCAATTAAGAGTCGAAAGACGGATTGAACATATAGTAGTTTTTGGAGTCCAGATGATCGCAGACGATGCGCATGGCTTCACCGAAACGCTGGAAGTGAACGATCTCACGGGCACGCAGGAAGCGGATCGGATCTACAATATCGGGATCTTTTACCATACGAAGAATATTATCATAGGTGGTGCGGGCTTTTTGCTCCGCCGCCATGTCTTCGTATAGATCGGCAATGGTATCGCCGGTCGATTGGAAGGTATCTGCGGAAAATGGTGTGCCGGAGGCAGCTTGCGGATAGACACCTAAGGTATGGTCTACAAAGTATTTATCATAACCGCTGGCCTTGATCTCCTCCGGGGACAGACCGTCAGTCAACTGGTAGACGATGGTGGAGACCATTTCCAGATGGCCGAGTTCTTCTACCGCGATATCAGTCAAAAGCCCCGCAACCTCACGATAAGGCATGGTATATCGCTGGGACAGATAACGGAGGGAGGCTCCGAGTTCGCCGTCGGGACCACCATACTGGCTGATGATGATGGCGGCAGCCTGCGGGTTTGTCTGCTTGATATGAATGGGATATTGTAATCTTTTCTCGTATTGAAACATTAGTTGGCACTCCTTTCCCATGGATTTTTTGACAGTCCCCAAGTCCACATATTCTCCGGATGTGCTGTAGACAGTGTCAGTGGCTCGTAGGCCTCAGCGTATTCTTTTAGGGCCTTTTGATAGAGAGACTGGTAATGGTTAAAATGATCCATTGCCGCCTCGTCGAAAGGATGCGTATCTAAATACTCGGTCAGATCCACGAGCATCATGCTGACCATGTCGATCCAATAGAGCAGTTGTTCCTGACTGCGATTTTGCATCATGAGCGTATTCTCCTTCCGTCAAATGGTTTGTTGAGTTCCGGAAAGATGGTACCGATCTTCAGTGCCTTATCTGGTTCGTACAAGTTGGACAGATATTGCCAGGGAACGTAGCCCATGGCAACAGCGAAGTTCTCCAGACTGCCGGGATGCATCTTTGCACGGCAGGAGGGATGATCTTGATTTTGTCTTTGCTTCATTCGCAAATCCTTTCTGCATGATTCATTCTTTAGCATATGAAATAATTAAGAAAAGGTGCTAGATTGATGTAAGAGAAGGGCAGATGGTAGAAGTGCTGGTATTTTCCCAAGCAGAGGAAGTAGAACAGGTATGTAATGGACAAGCGGTTGCCCGAAAAAGAGTCGATGGCGTAACACGCAGTCAGGAAATGTCAAATGCTGTATTGTTTGAACTCCCATACCATCCGGGAATACTCACAGCGATCAGTTATAAAGATGGACAGAAAGTATCGGAGAAGATTTCAGCGCAGAGATCCAAGTGCAGATCGGATAAAATAAATTGCAGGTTTTGCCATCTCCTGTTTGACAAAACCTGCCAACTTTCCTATGATGTATTAGATAGAAATTGTTAGATGAGGAAGGTTTTAAAATGAGCAAAGTAAGAACAAGATTTGCACCGAGTCCGACAGGACGCATGCATGTGGGCAATCTTCGTACCGCATTATATGCATATTTGATCGCAAAGCATGAGGGCGGAGATTTTATTCTCCGTATTGAAGATACAGATCAGGAGAGATATGTAGAGGGAGCGGTAGATATCATCTATCGTACCTTGAAAAGTACCGGACTGATCCATGACGAGGGACCGGACAAGGATGGCGGCGTTGGACCATATGTCCAGAGCGAACGTCAGGCACAGGGTATTTATTTAAAGTATGCCAAGGAACTGATCGACAAGGGCGAGGCATATTACTGTTTCTGCGATCAGGAGAGATTAGACAGTTTAAAGCAGACGGTTGCCGGCAAAGAGATCTCCATTTATGACAAGCATTGCCTGTCATTATCAAAGGAAGAGATCGAGGCCAATCTGGCTGCCGGTAAGCCATATGTCATCCGTCAGAACAACCCGAGAACAGGCACAACCACTTTTGAAGATGAGATCTATGGCGACATTACCGTAGACAATGCAGAATTGGACGACATGATCCTGATCAAGTCGGACGGCTATCCAACCTACAATTTTGCCAATGTTGTAGACGATCATCTGATGGGGATCACCCATGTAGTTCGCGGAAATGAGTATTTATCATCTTCTCCGAAGTATAACCGCCTGTATGAGGCATTTGGCTGGGAAGTGCCAATCTATGTGCACTGTCCGCTGATCACCAATGAGGAACATCAGAAACTCAGCAAGCGAAGCGGTCATTCTTCTTATGAGGATCTTTTAGACCAGGGATTTTTGACCGAAGCCATCATCAACTTTGTGGCACTTTTGGGCTGGAGCCCGGTAGACAATCAGGAGATCTTCTCTTTAGAGGAACTGGTAAAGGTATTTGATTATCACCATATGAGCAAGTCCCCGGCTGTTTTTGATACGGTAAAACTGCGCTGGATGAATGGCGAGTATTTGAAAGCCATGGATTTTGACAAGTTCTACGAGATGGCTGAGCCGTATATCCGTCAGGTCATCACCAAGGACTATGATCTTAAGAAGATCGCAGCCATGGTAAAGACAAGGATCGAGGTATTCCCGGATATCGCAGATCATATCGATTTCTTTGAGGCAGTACCGGAATACGATATTTCCATGTACGCTCACAAGAAAATGAAGACAAGCCCGGAATCTTCCCTTACTGTCTTAGAGGAGATCCTTCCGGTATTGGAAGCATTGGATGATTATTCCAATGATGCAATCTATGCATGCATCCGTGATTTCGTAGCGGAGAAGGGCTACAAAAATGGTTATGTATTATGGCCGATCCGTACAGCGGTTTCCGGCAAACAGATGACTCCGGGTGGCGCAACCGAGATCATGGAAGTCATCGGCAAAGAGGAATCCTTAGCAAGGATCCGTGCAGCGATCCAAAAGTTGCAGAGAGAAATCTAAAATCTATATAAGGTCTGAGGAAAAGTAAAGAAGAGTAGTAAGGAGTCTATATGCTGAGTCCATCGCAAGAGGAAGCAGTATGTCATGGTAGCGGTCCCTGTCTGACCCTGGCCGGTCCGGGCAGTGGCAAGACCTATGTGCTTACCAGACGTATCCAACATCTTATTACAAAAGGAGGCGTTCCACCGGAACAGATCCTTGTGATCACTTTTACCAAGGCCGCAGCACTGGAAATGAAGGAACGTTTCATAGGACTGATGGGGCAGGAGTACCCGGTCGTTTTTGGAACGTTCCATTCTGTTTTTTACGGCATGCTCAGGCAGGAACCGGGCTTTCGGACATATCGCCTGCTGGATCATAAGAGCAAGCAGGCAATCTTAAAAGAGACGGCTTATGTGGTGAAGATGTCCTGTGCAGAAGACGATCTTATGCATATGGAACAGGAGATCTCCTATATCAAAAATACCATGGTCGCTTTAGCCGAGTATGCATCACCCTATTTTCCCAATGAAAAGATCATAAAATTGTATGAACATTATGAAGCGAGAAAAGAGGTTTATCACCTTTTGGATTATGATGACCTTTTGGTAAAGACCAGAGAACTTCTTTACAAAGATCCATCTTTCCTTGCCAAATGGCAGAAGCGTTTTTCCTATCTTTTGCTGGATGAAGTGCAGGATATGAATGCCCTGCAATTTGAGATCATCCGTCTTTTAGCACTGCCGGACAATAACCTTTTTGCTGTCGGGGATGATGACCAGTCCATTTATGGATTTCGCGGTGCCAGACCGGATCTCATGTTTTCTTTTGAAAACTATTATCCGGGGGTAAAGATCTTACAATTACGGGATAATTACCGGTGCAAAGCCCGAATCTTACAGGCATCCCTTGCCCTGATCTCCCACAATGAAATTCGTTTTACAAAAGAGATCCTGGGACAGAAGGAGGGGAAGGGCAATTTAGAGGTCGTGTCGCTTGCGGATAAAAAGGCGGAGACCGCATACCTGGTGCAAATACTAAAGCAGCAGAGAACAGGAGGGAAAAACTGGGAAGATATGGCGGTCTTATATCGCAATCACGCCCAGATTGGATCCGTCATCGAGGCATTGCAGGATGAAAAGATTCCTTTTTATGTCAAGGATGCTGTGCCAAATCCCTACAAGCACTTTGTTATGTTAGACCTGATCGCCTATCTGCGTTTGGGCTCCCCGCTTTTGCACCGCCCGGATCTGTTCCGCATCATGAATCGGCCGGATCGTTTTTTACAGCGGGCAAGTGTGACGCGGGAATGGACGACCTTTGAGGCATGGAAGCATTTTTATCAGGATCAGCCCGGAATGCAGAGGACAATAGAAAAACTGGAAGGGGACATCAACTTCCTGCGCAGCCTGTCCGGTCCGGCGGCGATCACCTTCATCTGCAAAAGGCTGGGCTATGAGGCTTTTCTTAAAAAGCAGGCGAGGGATGATGCGGAATACCAAAAGTGGCAGGAGAGCATTGGACTATTAAAAGAGACAGCAAAAAATGCGAAAACGACCGGGCAGATCATAGAGCAGTGGGAGATAGAAAGAGACGCCATAGACCGCATCAATCAGGAGAAATCTCTGGATAAAGAGGGAAAGGTAGGACTATACACCCTGCACGGAGCCAAGGGCTTAGAGTTTGATACAGTTTTTATTTTAGATTGCAACGAGACCATCCTGCCGTCCAAAAAGGCGGATAGCAGGGAAAAGATCGAGGAGGAGCGCAGACTTTTTTATGTGGGGGTGACCCGGGCAAAAGAAAACCTCTATCTGCTTGCCATCCGGCAGGAACAGGCAAAAAAATGCACCCTTCCCGTTTCCTAAAGGAAATAGAAAAGGTGCAGACATAACTTAGTCCATGTCGTCAAATTCAGCCTCATCTAAGAGTTCGTCGAAGCGTTCTTCCACAGCCTCGTACTCCTCATCAGATTGGATATTTTCTAAGTCAGGTGTACCATCTTCTGCTTCGTGATAACGATAGATATAAACAGTATCGTCTGTGACTTCCTTGCCGTTTTCCTCATAAGGAAGAAGGGCGATGTAATCCTGATCCTTGACATCAAAGATGGTCAGGATCTCACAGGTCACCTCAGAACCGTCATCCATTTCGATGGTCACTACCACATCATCATCATTTTCATCTACCGGAAAAACTTCGTCTTTTGCCATAACCGTCTCCTTTTCTTGTTTTTTGTATGATATCTTATAGAAACAAACAAGATTATACGAAAGGATTTGGAAAAAAGCAACATTTCAAGTATAATGAATAGAGATTTTTGAGAGTTTTAAGCAAGCGTAAGAAGGGGCATATGAAAATAAGAATCGGAGATTTTGAAAGTTATGGTACAAAAGAAACAGCAGACGGCATGATGTTTACCTTTTTTGTAAGAGAGGACCAGCCTTGCGCCATCTGTTTGTATGACCGTAGATCCAAGAAACTGATCCAAACAATAGATTTGTCCGAGGCATATCGGATCGGCCAGGTCTATTCGGTAGAGATCTTGGGTAAGCATTGGGAACGCTGCTGTTATCGGATCCGGTGTGGGGAGCACTTTTTTGTTGATGCCTATGCCAGAAGCATTGTAGGGCGTGAAAAGTGGAAGGATGCATCGCGCATCGGAGCAGATGACGGTCTATATGGCGGCTTTGTATCCGGTGGGCAGGAGATTGCAGCACCCCGGCATTTTATTGAGGCGGGGGATATGGTCATGTATAAGTTACATATGCGTGGCTTTACCATGCAGCATGGCTATAAGGCATCCGAAAAGGGCAATGATGCCGGACTGATCGCCGGACTTCCTTATCTGCAGAGACTTGGAGTGACATCCATAGAATTTCAGCCCATCTACGAATTTGAAGAAGTCTTTTGTGAAAAGAAAACGCTTCTGGACGAAAAGGGAATCAGCCACACCCGGTGGCAGACATTGGATAAGACCAATTACTGGGGCTATGGCAATGCTTATTATTTTGCACCAAAGGCATCCTATTTTGGCGGCCGACATGCCGTAGAGCGGTGCCGGGTTATGATCCAAAGGATCCACGAAGCGGGCATGGAAGTGATTCTGGAAATGGCATTTGCATCAGAGGTTTCCCAGGACATGATGCTGGATTGTCTCTGGTATTGGGTAAGATATTATGGCGCGGATGGTTTCCACCTGCTGGGCTGTAATATCCCGATCAAGCGGATCGCAGGATCCTATCGTTTCCGTCATACCAAGATCTTTTGCGAAAACCTGCCGGAGGAGATCTTGCTGGAACAAAAAGGGAAAAAACACATCTTTTTGTATAAAGATGATTTTCAATATGTAGGCCGTCAATTACAAAATCACATGCAGGGGTCTATGGTGCAGTTTACCAATTATTTGCGCAGACAGAATGTCTCCTATGGATTTGTCAATTATATGGCGAATACGACAGGTTTTACCCTGCTGGATTCCTACAGTTATGGGGAAAAGCACAACCGGGACAACGGCGAGGAAAACCGAGACGGCAACAATTTTAATTGTAGTTTTAATTACGGCGCAGAGGGTGCGACCAAGAACAAACAGATCCAGAAGATGCGCTTCCAACAGGTCAAAAACGGATTATGTATGACCTTTTTATCACAGGCAGTACCGCTTCTTGTGGGCGGGGATGAGTGCCTCAATTCCCAGGAGGGCAATAACAATCCTTATTGTCAGGACAATCGCATTGGCTGGGTACAGTATCAGAACCGGTCTTCGGATGCCAAGGCGTTAGGCATTTTTGTAAAAAATCTGATCGCTTTCCGAAAAGAACACCGCGTGCTGCGACAGGAAAATGCCATGTGTTTTAACGATTACAAGCATCTGGGCATGCCGGATCTGTCTTATCATGGTGCAGAACCATGGCTCATGCAGGTCGGGGATGAGCAAAAAGCCATTGGCATCCTTTATGCCGGAGCCTATGCAGGGGAAGCAGAAGATGTCTATGTGGCATATAATTTTCATTATGAAAGGGCAAGGATCGCCTTGCCGCGTCTGTCGCAGGAAAAACGCTGGATGCAGGTCATGAATACGGCTGATCATATAGGGCAGACCTTTGAGCCGGTCGCTTTAGAGGAGCAGGGACATGTGGAGGTGGCACCGCAATCCATCAGTATTTTGATTTCTTGCGCGGAGCAGGGAAAGGAGTATAATGAAAGCGTTAGAGCACTTTAAGACGATCACCCATCACAGACATCTGGTCATGGGCTATTGTTTTAAATTAGGTTTATATAAACAGGGACTTTTGCATGATCTGTCCAAGTATGCCCCGGTCGAGTTTTTAGTCGGCTGCCGCTACTATCAGGCGACCGCAGTCCCAACAATGCGGAGCGGGAAGCCACAGGCGTATCGATGGCATGGCTGCATCACAAAGGACGCAACAAACATCATTTTGAATACTGGATCGACTATAGCCTAAATCCCGGGGAAGGCATGGTCGGTATGGAAATGCCGACACAGTATGTCGTTGAGATGTTTGTCGACCGGATTGCTGCCAGCCGCAATTATATGAAAGATGCCTATACGGATGCCAGTGCACTGGAGTATTATAAGAAGGGATGCCATAAATACATCATGCATCCAAAGACAGCGGAATTATTGGAAAAACTGCTTGTCATGCTAGCAGAAAAGGGCGAGGAAGAAACATTTTCTTATGTGAGATATCAAGTTTTGCATAATGCATAGATTTTATAGAAAAGAGAGGAAGGACAAAATGGAAAAAGAGAAAAAGGTATTATACAGTGGAATGCAGGCAACAGGAACTTTGACTTTGGGCAACTACTTGGGAGCACTCAAGAACTGGGTCAGCCTTTGCGATGATTACGAATGTTTTTATGGTGTCATGGATCTGCATTCTTTGACGGTACGTCAGAATCCGACAGAATTTCGTCAGAATGCCAGAAAATTATATGCCCTCTATGTGGCAGCCGGTCTTGATCCGGAGAAGAACTGCATCTATTATCAGTCCCATGTGCCGGCACATGCACAGTTGGCATGGGTTCTGGACTGCTTTACCTATATGGGCGAGTTGAACCGTATGACCCAGTTTAAGGATAAGGCAGCCAAACATGCGGACAACATCAATGCCGGACTTTATACCTATCCGGTACTGATGGCAGCAGATATCCTTTTGTATCAGGCAGATGTTGTACCAGTCGGTGTTGATCAGAAACAGCATCTGGAAATCACCAGGGATATTGCAGAACGTTTCAATAATTTATATGGTGAGGTATTTACCATTCCTGAGGCATATTTTGGAAAGAACAGTGCCAAGGTCATGAGTTTGCAGGATCCGACCAAGAAGATGTCAAAGTCCGATGAAAATGTCAATGCGACTATTTTGCTTTTGGACGACAAGGACACCATTATCCGAAAGTTCAAACGTGCCGTGACTGATTCAGAGGCAGAAGTCCGCTATGGAGAGGACAAGCCGGGCATCAGCAACCTGATGGAGATCTACGGCTGCATTACCGGAAAGACCGATGACGAGATCAGTGCAGAATTTTCCGGAAAAGGTTATGGAGACTTCAAACTGGCAGTCGGTGAGACGGTTGCAGATGAATTGGCACCACTGCAAAAGCGTTATGAGGAACTCTTAAAGGATAAGGCTTACATTGACGGCTGTATCAAGGAAAATGATGCGAAAGCAGCATATTTTGCCAATAAGACCTTGCGCAAGGTGCATAAAAAGATTGGCTTAACCGGATTGATCCGCTAAATTTTGGAGTGGAAAGGCACTTGCAGGGGGATGCGTACATACAATATAAAAAATGATTTTCTGAGGCGACATGAAAACATTTTTATCCCCCCTGAGCACAGAAGAGGAAGCAAAACTTTTGCGACAGATGGCGGATGGAGATCTGACGGCAAAGTCCAGTCTGATTGAGCACAATATGCGTTTGGTCGCACATGTCGCTAAGAAATACTATGGTTCGGGCGAAGATCCCGAGGATCTGGTATCCATTGGGACGATCGGACTGTTGAAAGCAGTCGATACCTACGATGGGACCAAGGGATACAAACTGGTCACCTATGCAGCAAGGTGCATCGATAATGAGTTGCTGATGTATTTCCGCGGGCGTAAGAAACAGGCAAAGGATGTTTCCCTCTTTGAACCGATCGGAAGCGATAAGGAAGGCAACCAGATCAGTTTGTATGATGTCTTGGAGCAGGAGCCTATGGATATCGCAGCCATGATGGATCAGCAAAATGATCTGCTTCGCCTGCGTGACATCCTGCCACAGGTCTTAAACGCCAGAGAACAGGAGATCATCTGCAAGCGCTATGGCATTGGCAGACTAAGCGCGGCGACGCAAAAAGAGATCGCTGGACAGTTAGGGATTTCCCGTTCTTATGTATCGAGGATAGAAAAAAGAGCCTTGGAAAAATTACGCGGGGCTCTTTTGAAAAAATCATAATTATTTCTTGAAAAAGGTGAAATTTATGTTATGATAATTTCATCTTTTTTCGTTATACCGTGATTCGCGGTGCTTTTCCAAGTGAGAAGAATACAAAGGGAGGAGTCTATGTATAGTGTAGTTCATACGGCTGTTTTGTCCGGCATTGATGCCTGTCTGGTGTCAGTGGAGGCGGATATCAGCAATGGTATGCCCATGTTTGAAATGGTGGGGCTTTTAGCGTCAGAAGTTCGTGAGTCCAAGGAGAGGGTGCGCACCGCCCTGAAAAATTGTCAATACGAACTGCCCATTAAGCGGATCACGGTCAACCTGGCACCGGCAAATATAAGAAAGTCTGGATCCGGATTTGATCTGCCGGTTGCCGTTGCGGTGCTGGCTGCCATGGAGGTATTTCCGACGGACATATTAGAGGATATGTTTTTTGCGGGGGAGATCTCCTTGGAAGGGAGGATCATTGGGATAAATGGAGTTCTTCCCATGGTCATCTGTGCCAAGGAGGCAGGCTTAAAGACCTGTATCGTTGCCAAAGAAAATGTCAAGGAGGCATCCTTGGTGCCGGGCATACGGGTGATTGGTCTGTCCCATTTGCAGGAGGTATTAGCCTATCTGCGTGGGGATGCAGAGGTTAGCGTAGATAAGGAAGAAAATAAGGAAGAGATCAAGAAAGAGACTATGGAAAAGGCCTATGATTTTGCCCGGATCCATGGGCAGAGACTCTTAAAAAGAGCCTGCGAGGTTGCCATTTCCGGTATGCACAATATGCTTATGGTAGGACCGCCGGGGGCAGGCAAGACCATGATCGCCAAATGCATCCCGACCATCCTGCCGCCCATGAGTCAGGAAGAACAATTAGAAGTATCCAAGATCTACAGTGTGTGTGGTGCCCTAAAGGGGATGGATCAGTTGATACAAAAACGCCCTTTCCGCAGTCCCCATCATACGATCACGGAACAGGGGCTGATCGGTGGCGGCAGTATGGTGCATCCGGGGGAGATCTCTTTAGCGCATGGCGGTGTCCTTTTTTTAGATGAATTAACAGAGTTTAAAAAGAGTACGCTGGAAGTCCTGCGTCAGCCGCTGGAGGACAAGCAGGTATGTGTGGCGCGCGTCAGCGGAAATTATTGCTTTCCAGCGGATTTTGTCCTTGTGGCAGCCATGAACCCCTGCAACTGCGGTTATTATCCGGATCTGGCAAAATGTCATTGCTCCAGACAATCTTTGTTGCGCTACCATAGCAAACTCAGCCAGCCCCTCTTAGACCGCATCGATTTGTGCGTGGAGGCGGCGGGCGTCGGTTTCATGATCTGCAAAAAAGCGATCATAGTGAGGAGTCTTCCGCTGCCATACGCCAGAGGGTCTGTCGGATCCATGCCTTACAAAGAGAACGTTTTGCAGGGACAGCAATCCGTTTCAACAGCCAAATCCCGGCAGAAAAGATGGAGGAGTATTGTGCACTGGGCACGGAGGAGGAAGCCTATATGGAACTTGTCTTTGAGCAGTTGGCATTAACGGCAAGAACCTATCACAAACTTCTGCGTGTCGCAAGGACTATAGCGGATATGGAGGGCAGTGAGAAGATCACGGTCAGCCATTTGCAGGAGGCGGTCTGTTATCGTGGAATTCAAAAGAATTATTGGGAGAGTGGGATATGAAATATAAATATTGGTGGATGTGTCTGCAGGGCTTGAGCAACCGGACAAAGCGCAACCTATTAGAAAGATACAAGAGTGCACATGCCATATATGATCTGTCCGAAAAATGCCTGCGCCAGGACGGACTTTTAGACGCCAGGCAGGCGGACATCTTTTTAAGGGAAAGGAAAAAGGCAGATCTTGACACGGCATATCAGACATTTTTACAGACAGGGGCATCTTTTGTGACACTTGAGGACACGGAATATCCCTACTATTTAAAAGAGGTCTTTGATGCGCCCTATGGCATGTATGTCAAGGGACAGATCCCGCAGACAAAAAAGATCGTTGCCATCGTCGGTGCCAGACGTTGTAGTGCCTATGGCAAAAAGATGGCGCAGGAACTGGCGTATCTTTTGGGAAAGCAGGGCTATGTGGTGATCAGCGGTATGGCAAGAGGGATTGATGCCTATGCCCATGAGGCTGTCTGCAGGCGGGACAAAAGACCATGGCGGTCTTCGGCTGTGGCGTGGATGTGTGTTATCCGACAGAAAACAGAAGCCTGTATGGACGCATCATGGAAAACGGCTGCCTTTTGTCGGAATATGCCATGGGCAGCCAGCCGATCGCCAAGCAGTTCCCGCCGCGCAACCGCCTGATCAGTGGAATCGCAAAATATGTGGTCGTTGTAGAGGCAAAGGAAAAGAGCGGGTCTTTGATCACGACGGATTTTGCCTTGGAACAGGGCAAGGATATCTATGTGATCCCCGGGCGGATCACGGATGCCATGAGTGCTGGATGCAACCGTCTGATCGCACAGGGAGCGGGGATCATCACCTCGCTGAGTGGCTTTATTGAGGAAATCGAGGAGTCACATTTTAGCGATCTGACCTGTGGCAATGCCTTTGAGGCAAATGAAATTATCCTTGAAAAAGATGAATTGTTGGTGTATAGTTGCTTTGATTTCTATCCCAAAAGCATTGAGACGGTGCTTGCGGAGAGTGGATTGGAACTCCTGTATCTATTGTCTGTCATCATGCGCTTGTGTGACAAGAAGATGTTACAGGAATGTTTTAAGAATCAATACGTCCGCTTACGATAGCGGATTACATATAAGGAGAGAGTAATGGCAAAATATCTTGTGATCGTGGAATCACCGGCAAAAGTAAAAACCATCAAGAAATTTCTGGGGAAAAATTATGAGGTCATGGCATCCAATGGACATGTCAGAGATCTTCCAAAGTCACAACTGGGCTTTGACCCGTCCAATGACTATGAACCAAAATACATCACGATCCGAGGAAAAGGGGAACTTTTAGCAGGACTTAGAAAAGAAGCAAAAAAAGCAGACCGCATCTATCTGGCAACTGACCCGGACCGCGAGGGAGAAGCCATTTCTTGGCACTTGACAAAAGCCTTGAAATTAGAGGGCAAAGATGTAGAGCGTATCACCTTTAATGAGATCACAAAGACGGCGGTCAAAAATTCTTTGAAGAATCCGCGTCAGATCGATATGAATCTGGTGGATGCACAGCAGGCAAGAAGAATGTTAGACCGTATGGTGGGCTACAAGATCAGTCCCCTGCTTTGGGCAAAGGTCAAAAGAGGGCTTTCAGCCGGACGTGTGCAGTCGGTAGCACTGCGTATTATCTGTGACCGTGAGGCGGAGATCGAGGCATTTATCCCACAGGAGTATTATACCTTAGATGTCGTTTTGGATAATCTGGATGCCAAGAAGCAATTTGTGGCAAAGTTCTATGGCGACAAGAATGGCAAACTGGATATCGGCGACAAGGCGTCCTTAGACAAGATCATGGACCAACTGCAGTCGGCAAGTTACCGGGTAGAGTCTGTAAAGACGGGCAAGCGAGAGAAAAAGGCACCTCTGCCATTTACGACCTCTACCTTACAGCAGGAGGCTTCCAAGGCATTGAACTTTTCTATCCAGAAGACCATGCGCATCGCCCAGCAGTTATACGAAGGTGTGGACGTCAAGGGCAACGGCACAGTTGGTCTGATCACCTATCTGCGTACGGATTCCACCCGTGTATCGGATGAGGCAAAGAGCGCAGCAGTTGACTTTATCTCACAGAATTATGGAGAGGATTATTTGCAGGAAGGGGCTGCCAAGGCAAAGGCAAACGGGACAAAAGTACAGGATGCCCATGAGGCGATCCGTCCTTCCGATATCACAAGACTGCCGTCCGAGATCAAGGACTCCTTATCCAGAGACCAGTTCCGTCTCTACCAGTTGATCTGGAAGCGTTTTGTGGCAAGCCAGATGAGCAGTGCTGCCTATGAGACTGTCAATGTAAAGATCGCAGCAGGCGATTATCGTTTTACCGTAGCAGATTCCAAGCGCGTTTTTGACGGCTTTATGTTAGTATATACGGCTTCCGATGAGGAGAAGGACGACAAGAAACTCAGTGCGCACGGATTACATGAAGATACAAAATTGGGATTTTCGTCCTTTGAAGAAAAGCAGCATTTTACCCAGCCGGCACCACATTTTACAGAGGCATCGCTGGTGCACACCTTAGAGGAACTTGGCATTGGACGACCAAGTACTTATTCGCCGATCATTTCGACCCTTTTGAAGCGTCGCTATATCACAAAGGAAGCAAAGAATATCTTTGTGACAGAACTTGGTGAAGTGGTCAACGGCATTATGAAAGAATCTTTCCCGTCCATCGTGGATGAACACTTTACCGCCAATATGGAAGGACTTTTGGATGAGGTAGAAGAGGGAACTGTCAACTGGAAGTCAGTCATCAGCAACTTCTATCCGGATCTGGAGGAAGCTGTTGAGATCGCGGAAAGCCAGTTACAAAAGGTCAAGATCGAGGATGAAGTAACGGATGTTGTCTGCGAGGAATGTGGCAGAAATATGGTTGTAAAATACGGACCGCATGGCAAGTTCTTAGCCTGCCCGGGATTCCCGGATTGCCGCAATACCAAGCCGTATCTGGAAAAGATCGGTGTGGCATGTCCGAAGTGTGGCAAAGACATCGTTATGAAAAAGTCCAAAAAGGGAAGAAGATTTTACGGATGTGAGGACAATCCAAACTGTGATTTCATGTCATGGGCACGTCCGGTGGCAAAGCCATGTCCGGAGTGCGGTTCCTATATGGTACGCAAGGGCAGCAAACTCGTATGTGCCAATGAGGAATGTCGGCATGTCGAGACAGCGGATAAAGACGAGGCTTAATTTAAAATATTCTCTCGTGTGACACAATTCGTATAAGTATATGGAGTTTTCAGAATACTCTTGTAATTGTTATGCTATTGTGCTAAAATCTCTTTAGTTATTAGGAAATGTAGTATGTTGCGCGAGGAGGAAGAACATGAGCGTTCAATTATTAGATAAGACGAGGAAGATCGGCAAATTATTGCATAACAACAATTCCTCAAAAGTAGTATTTAACGATATCTGTCAGGTCCTGACCGAGATTCTGGATTCCTGTATCCTGGTTATCAGTAAAAAGGGCAAGGTCTTAGGTGTCAGCCACAGCAAGTCTACACCGGACATCACCGAACTCATTGTTGATGAGGTAGGCGGTTTTATTGATCCGATGTTGAACGAGCGTCTGCTTGGCATCTTATCCACCAAGGAGAATGTCAACTTACAGACTCTGGGCTTTGAGGGGGCAGATATCAATCGTTATTCTGCCATCATCGCACCGCTGGATATTGCGGGTGAGCGATTGGGAACACTTTTTGTATATCGTTATGACAAGCCATATGATATCGACGATATCATTTTATGCGAGTATGGAACGACCGTTGTCGGACTGGAAATGATGCGGTCTGTCAATGAAGAGAATGCAGAGGAGAACCGCAAGATACAGATCGTGAAGTCAGCGATCAGTACGCTTTCATTTTCCGAATTGGAAGCCATCATTCATATCTTTGATGAACTGGAGGGAGAGGAAGGAATCCTGGTAGCCTCCAAGATTGCAGATCGTGTAGGAATCACAAGATCAGTGATTGTCAATGCACTCCGCAAGTTTGAGAGCGCCGGCGTGATCGAATCCCGGTCATCCGGTATGAAGGGAACCTACATCAAGGTATTAAATGATGCTGTGTTTGATGAGTTGGACAAGGTCAGACGCAATAGTTAAACTGCATAGAGCAAGGATGGATGATAGTAAAAGGGACTTATGGACGACCGTAGGTTCCTTTTCTTTTTTTACAAATACTTGTGTCGCCCTTTAGAAAATGACACAATATCATGTAAAAAACACTTGTGTTTTCATAGATATAATTTATAATATAATAAGATTAGGCTAAGTATGTACCAAAAGGAGGTAGGAGCATGATCAATTCAAATGCCTTTAGTTATATCAATGTGCTAGATCGGGCAGCAGATGCCAGTTGGACGCGCGAGACGGTGATCGGCAACAATATCGCTAATGTTGACACGCCCGGCTACAAGAGACAGGATGTTGCATTTGAAGATGTCTTAAAGAGAGAACTCAAAAGTTCTAAGTATGATACCCTGCAAAAAGCCGTGGACAATGTGTCCTTAAACAAGTTGGAAGGCAGGACTTATACTGATTATGCGTCTTATTCCTACCGCTTGGATGGCAACAATGTAGATATTGATACAGAAAATGTGGAACTGGCATCGGAACAGTTACGCTATCAGACATTGACGTCTGCGGTCAGCAATGAATTTACCCGCATGAACACGGCAATGCAGACACCATAAGGAGGTAGACCATGGGATTATTTCAATCATTTGACATCTGCGCATCCGGCATGAGCGCACAGCGTTTCCGTATGGATACGATCGCAGAGAATATCGCAAATGTAAATACAACAAGGACCGAGGACGGGACGCCTTACAGGCGTAAGATCGTCACTTTTCAGGAAAAGGAGATCACACCGTCGTTTTCAGATATCTTATCTGATACCAAGAAGTTTCAGGGCAATGGTGTCAAGGTCGCTTCCGTGACAGAGGATTATGAGACTGATTTTACCATGGAGTATGATCCGTCCCATCCGGATGCGGATGAGAATGGCTATGTCTCTTATCCAAATGTCAATACGGTAACCGAGATGACCAATCTGATCGACAGCAGCCGCGCCTATGAGGCAAACACGACCGCTTTTAATGCCATGAAGTCTATGGTACAGGCGGGACTTAACATCGGTCAGTCATAATGCATTAGGAGAAAACAATGGACGTTACATCAGCAGCAGCCTTAAACGGGCTTTACAAGACAACCAACAATCAATCTTCGGTCCGGCAGGCAAACCAGACTTCGGCTACGGACGGCAGTTTTGACACTATTTTGAGCAATGCCATGAAAATGGTGGATGATACCAACAGTCTGCAGAACAATGCCTCTGCTGAGGCGGTATCCTTTGCTTTGGGAGAATCGGACAATGTGCACGATCTTTTGATCGCAGAGCGGAAGGCGAATCTGGCACTGCAATATACAGTTGCGGTCCGTAACCAGTTCATTTCCGGTTACAATACGATTATGAATATGCAGATCTAAAGAATAGAAGGAAGTAAGTCATGCCTGAGAGAATACAACAGATATTAAATCGAATAGTGGAGTGGTGGAAGAATTTTAGCACCAGACAAAAGGTGCTGATTATCAGTATCGCGGCTGTCGTTGCCGTGGCATTTTCCATCTTGGGATTTGTCATGACAAGACCGACCATGGTCAATCTGATCACTTGTGATTCGGCAAAACAGGCATCTTCTGTCAAGGATCTTTTAGACAGTAACAGTATCACTTATGAAGTTTCGGATGACGGTCTTACCTACACGGTCAAGCAGGAAGACCGTGCCAATGCGACCATCCTCCTGGGAAGCAATGACATCCCATCGGACGGCTACAGCATCAGTGATGCCATCGATGGAAGTTTTAGTACGACTGAGGCGGACAAGAACAAAAAGTACCAGTTATATTTAGAGGAAAAGATGGCGGATGATCTGGAGACCATTTCCAATGTATCCAAGGCATATGTGACCTTGTCCCTGCCATCAGATGACGGCACCATCCTTTCCAAGGATGAGGAGGCATACGCCAGCATCAATCTGCAACTGAGTGATGATATGAGCGAGGAGCAGGCGGCAGGTATCGCCCGTTATGTGGCAACGGCTTTGGGCAACAAGTCGACTGAAAATATCGAGATCATTGATGGAGACGGCAATACGCTTTTCTCCGGCGGAGATGAATCCTCGACTGCGGGAAAGGCATCTTCCAATCTGACAGTCCAGCAAAAGGCAGAAGCCAATGTGACAAGTGCGGTCAAGAGCGTTATCTTGGGTACCAATGTCTATGACAATGTAGAAGTGGGTATGAATCTGGATATGAATTTCGATCAGCAAAAGGTTGAGGACTATCATTACTATGTTGACGACGGACAGACACAGGGCTATCTGGACAGCCGTACCGAGTCTACTTCCGAATCGACCTCGGGTGCCGGCGGTACACCGGGTACCGATACCAATGATGATGATACGACCTATGTCTTGGAAGACGGTACGATCACTTCCTCTACGACTTCGGACATTACAGAGGACTATCTGCCGAGCGAGACGATCACGACAACGGAAAAGGCAGTCGGAACGATCGATCTGGACAATTCTTCCCTGACCGTTGTTGCAACCAACCGGGTGATCTACAACGAGGACAAGTTAAAGGCAGACGGAACGCTTGATAATATGACCTTCGATGAATTTGTGGCACAGAATTCTGACCGTGTAAAGACGGATGTGGATCAGGATTTTTATGATATGGTATCCAAAGCGACCGGTATCTCTACCGACAATATTTCCATTGTTGCCTATGAGATCCCGATGTTCCAGTATTCTGAGGGCAGTGGCAGAGACTGGACGGATTATTTACAGATCATCTTGGCAGTGCTGATCTTTGCAATGCTTGCTTTTGTGGTATTCAGAAGTATGCGCCCACAGCAGGAAGAAGACCTTGCCGAGGAAGTTACCGTGGAATCTTTATTGGAGGCACAGGAAGACCAGTTGGATGATATCGGTTTCAATGAAAAGTCTGAGGCGAGAGTTCTGATAGAAAAATTTGTAGATGAAAATCCGGAGGCGGTAGCTCCTTGCTCCGCAACTGGTTAAATGATGATTGGGGTTAATTATGGCAAATGAAGAATTATCCGGTGTGCAAAAAGCGGCAATCTTATTGATCACATTAGGACCAGAAAAATCTGCGGACATTTTTAAACATTTAAAAGAAGATGAAATCGAAGAACTTACCTTAGAGATCGCCAATACACAGAGTGTATCTCCAAAATTAAAAGAGGACGTGATCAACGAATTTTATCAGGTCTGTCTGGCACAGCAGTATATCGCAGAAGGTGGTATCGGTTATGCCAAAGAACTTTTGGAGAAGGCACTGGGTGCGGATGAGGCAACACGTGTCATCACCAAGTTGACGGCTTCTTTGCAGGTAAGACCGTTTGAGTTTATACGAAAGACAGAGCCTTCACAGGTGCTCAACTTTATCCAGGATGAACATCCACAGACCATAGCCATGATCTTATCTTACCTGTCACCGGGACAGGCATCCATGATCTTGGGTGCTTTGGATCCGGACAAGCAGGCAGATGTGGCAAAACGTATTGCGACCATGGATCGTACTTCACCGGAAGTCATCAAGGAGGTGGAGCGCGTCTTGGAGCGAAAGTTATCATCCTCATCAATCAGGATTACACGATCGCGGGTGGCGTGGATGCCATCGTAGCAATCTTAAATACCGTAGACCGTGGTACAGAAAAGCGTATCATGGAGTCCCTCGAGATCGAAGAACCGGAACTTGCCGACGAGATCCGCAAGAAGATGTTTGTATTCGAAGATATCCTGCTTCTGGACGACAGAGCCATTCAGCGTGTTATGCGTGATGTGGATAACAGTGATCTGAGTGTTGCCCTAAAGGGTGCCAACGAAGAAGTGCAGGCTGCAATCTTCAAGAATATGTCTTCACGTATGGCTACCATGATCAAGGAAGATATGGAATTCATGGGTCCTGTCCGTATGAAGGATGTCGAGGAAGCACAGCAGAAGATCGTTGGTATTATCCGCAAGTTAGAGGATTCTGCTGAGATCGTAATCTCCAGAGGTGGAGGTGACGAACTCGTTGTCTAATATATTATATCGTGTGCAGATGGCACCACAGGAAGAACAAAAGACCTGCGTCATCGACTCCAATGAACTGGTCGGAGAAAAGATCGAGGAGAGACGACGCGAAGAAAAAAAACGTCAGATGCAGGCACTGAATTCTGAAGATGCCTTTGTACCTATGGACGGGGAGTCACTGGATGAAGATACAGAATGTCTTGGCCAGCAGATGCCGGGGGAGGCCGAGGAAGCGGAGCCGGAGATAGACTATGTCGCACAGGCAAAAGAAGAGGCGGATGCCATTCTTTCTGAGGCGAGAGAGCAGGCAGATGCTATCCTGGCAGAGGCAGGAGAACAGGCAGATGCCATGCGGTCCCATGCCGAAGCCGAAGGACAAAAAGAGGGCTATGAGCAGGGCATACAGGAAGCCGCTGCCAGACAACGGGAATTAGAAAGCCGGATGCAGGCAGAAAAAGAGCAGTTGCAGGCGGACTACGACCAGAAACAAAAGAACATGGAGCACGAGTTGGTGGATGTGGTCTGTGATGTGGTAGAAAAAGTTTTTCTGGTGCAGTTTGGAGATAAAAAAGAGATCATCTGGCATGCCGTCGATCAGGCACTTGCCAACATAGAAGGCAGTAAGGAGTTTATGATCCGTGTCGGCGAAGCCAATCTGGAATTTTTACGTGCGCATAAAGAGGAGTTACAGGCAAAAGTAGGGCAGGACATGACTTTAGATATTGTCTTAGATCCGCTTTTGGATGAGACACAATGCATGATCGAGACCGATGGTGGACTTTTTGATTGTGGCATGGATACCCAGATGCGCAATCTGATCAAGGATATAAAATCCCTTAGTTAATGGAGATATAAGGTGGAAATTGATCGTAACAAATATTTAGCACTTACAAATGAAACATATTTTGACTGTCTGGGCCGCGTCACGAAAGTGGTGGGGCTCACAATTGAGTCTGTCGGACCGGATGCTAAGTTGAACGATCTATGCCGTATTTTTGTAGGAGGCGACCGTTCGCAGGCTGTCATGGCACAGGTGGTTGGATTTCGTGATAAGCATCTGCTTCTGACACCCTTTGACAGTGTCGATGGCATCGGTATTGGTGCGGTTGTTGAAAATACCAAGGCACCGCTTTCCATTCCGGTCGGGGACGAACTTCTAGGGCACACCCTAGACGGCATCGGACGACCGACGGATGCAGAGGACCTCTATCTGCCCCAGCATTATCCGGTCGACGCAACGCCGCCGGAGCCTATGAACCGTGAGATCATTTCACAGGTATTGCCGCTGGGCGTAAAGGCAGTGGACGGACTGATCACGGTCGGCAAAGGACAGAGAATCGGTATCTTTGCAGGATCCGGTGTTGGAAAATCTACCTGATGGGTATGTTTGCACGAAACACCAAGGCAGATATCAATGTGATCGCCCTGATCGGCGAGCGTGGCCGTGAGGTACGTGAGTTCATCGAGAGGGACTTGGGATCGGAAGGCATGAAGCGCAGTGTCGTTGTGGTGGCGACATCAGACAAACCGGCGTCCATCCGTAAATGTGCGGCAAAGACGGCAACAGCGATCGCAGAATATTTCCGCGACCAGGGCAAGGATGTCCTTTTGATGATGGATTCGCTGACCCGTTTTTCCATGGCGCAAAGAGAAATCGGTCTTGCGGCAGGAGAACCGCCGGTAACAAGAGGTTATCCGCCGAGCGTTTATTCGGAGATGCCAAAACTCTTAGAGCGTGCCGGCAATTCCGATAAGGGATCGATCACCGGTCTTTATACGGTGCTTGTTGACGGCGATGATTTCAATGAACCGATTACGGATACGGCGCGTGGTATTTTGGACGGACATATTGTCCTTTCCAGAAAACTGGCACAGAAAAACCATTATCCGGCGATCGATGTCTTAGCAAGCATTTCCCGTGTCATGAGTTCGATTGCGACCAAGGAACATAAGACCATGGCGGGCAAATTAAAGAATGTCATGGCAACCTATCAGGAAGCGGAAGATCTGATTAATATCGGGGCTTACAAGGCAGGATCCAACAACAATATCGATTATGCGATCGAAAAGATAGATCAGGTCAATGCTTTCCTTTGCCAGAGTACAGAGGATAAGTTTGATTTTGACGAGGTAGTTGGCGCACTGGAGCAGATGTTCGGCGAGAGTGCATAGATATAGGAAGTGACGGCAGATGGCAAAATTCAGATATCGCATGCAGAATATTCTGGAAATCAAAGAAAAGATGGAAGAACAGGAAAAAGTGGCTTACGGTATCGCCAATGCAAGGCTTTTGGAGGAACAGGAAAAACTGCAAAAACTTTTTGTCCGCAAAGCCGGTTATGAAGCCAGATTAAAAGAACTAACAAGTGCAAAACTTGACATCGTAGAGATCCAGACCTGTAAGCGGGCAAGCGATTCCGTTAAATCCATGATCCGCGACCAGATGATCGCGGTACACACGGCACAGCGAAATCTGGAGATGGCAAGAAAGCGTTTGAATGAGGTCATGAAAGAGAGAAAGACCCATGAAAACCTCAAGGAAAAAGCATTTGAAGCCTTCAAAGAAGAATTGGCGGCAGAAGAAGGCAAGATGACGGATGAACTGGTAAGTTACACCTATCACAGCAAAGAAGAACAGGAGTAAAAGAATGGCAGACGAAAAGGAAGACAAGAAGGCAAAGAGACAGGCGGTAAAGGAAGCAAAGCGCGCCCGTAAGAAAGAAAAGAAAGAAGAAAACGGCGAAGAGGAAGAAGAAACCTTAGGCGGCAAAGTCCTGATCGGCGTTGTGGCTGTCTTTATCGTATTATTGTGGCTTTTGATCTTGGGATTGCTGGTAAAGATGGATGTCGGCGGTTTTGGCTCGACCGTCTTATATCCGGTTCTAAAGGATGTACCTGTGATCAATAAGATCCTGCCGGATGTGCAGGAATATGCAAAAGAGGACGAAGCCTATGCCTATGATTCTGTTGAGGATGCGGTAAAGCGCATCAAGGAACTGGAAAAGGAACTGGCGGATGTCAAGGCAAGCAAGGATGACTCGGATGCCCATGTGGCAGATTTAGAGGCGCAGTCACAGGAACTGCAGAACTATAAAGAAAACGAAGCCGCTTTTGAAGAAGAAAAAGAAAAATTCTATCAAGAGGTTGTTTTTTCGGACAATGCACCCGATATAAGTGCATATAAGGAATATTATGAGAGTATCGAGCCGGAAAAGGCAGAAGAGATATACAAGCAGGTGTAGAACAGTTGCAGGAAGATGAACAGATCAAGTCTTATGCATCGACGTATTCTTCCATGAAAGCCAAACAGGCAGCTGCTATTTTGATACAATGACAGATGATCTGCCATTGGTAGGCAAGATACTTTGGGCTATGGATGCCCAATCCAGAGGTGATATTCTGGGAGCCATGAATGCGGATACGGCTGCGGCTGTGACCAAGTTGATGGAGCCTTAAGAATATATAGTCTCATCTTATGAGACAGGTACATTGATAACTGCATATGGAAGGAGGAAGATGCCATGACAAGCACAGGAATAGCAAATATCCTGATGCCGACGGCTACGGTGGCAAATGCCAAGCAGACGAGTGCAAAAGACGCATCCGGTGGAGATTTCCGGCAGATGATGCAGATGCAAAAAAGTTCTGCAATAGCACCACAGGTAGTACAAAGTGCAGACAATGCCGGTAAGATTGAACGTGCTCCGCAGATGGAGAACAAGCGGTCTGATGTATCACTTGCAAAGCAGGATGATAAAGGCATGGCCCAGACAAAGGACGTCAAAGACAAGACCGATGCTTTTGCAAAGGATGTCAAAGATGCTATCAAGGACGAATTGGATGTGACAGATGAGCAGATTGAAAAAGCCATGGAAGATCTGGGATTACAATTTCTTGATCTGACAGATCAGTCGAATCTGGCAGCATTGGTAACAAAGTTGTCCGGCAGTGAGGATTCCGCAAGTCTTCTTGTAAGCGATGCTTTCCCACAGATCGTTTTAAAAGTGAATGATCTGGCTGGTGGACTGCAGGAAGATCTTGGAATATCTATGGAAGACTTACAGCAGATGGCAGAACTGGTAACGACCGATGTGGAGGAAGCAGGAACGACAGACAATCTGCATGAACCTGCCAAGGCAACAGAGGGGACAGAAGAAACCATGCAAAAGACAGAGGACGTCAAAGATACGGTGGTAGCCGAAGAGGCGACCGAGCAGGTAGAGATCCCGACAGAGGAAACGATCGAACCGACTAAGACGGACGAGACAGACGAACTTGTAACAGCAGGTTCCAAGGATGTGACGACCGAAAAGCAGACCGATCAGGGGCAGGAAGATGCCACAGATCAGGACACAGATGCTTTTTTAAAACAGCAGACAAAAACTGAGATCCATCCGACCCAGGATCTGACACCGATGCAGGCAGAAAGTCCGATTACGGAATTTGCCTCGCACATGGAACCGACCGTAGAACTGCCTACAGGAGAAAGCGTTTCCGTTCAGTCCATCATCGACCAGATCGTTGAGGCAAGCCGCACAACGATGGATGGCGATAAGACGACGGTTGAGATGCTTTTGCACCCGGAGGGGCTGGGAAAGGTCTTGATGGAAGTGACCGAGGAAAATGGTCAGGTCAGGGCTCATATCTACACACAGAATGAGCAGGTCAAGGAAGCCTTGGAAAATCAGATGTTCCAGTTAAAAGAGCAGATGAACCAGTCACAGACCAAGGTACAGTCTGTAGAGATTTCCGTGGGAACCCATGAATTTGAGAGAAATCTGGAAGCCGGTCAGCAGAATCAGGAACAGGGACAGGAAGGACAGAATCAACGTCCGAAAAAGATGAGAAACCTGAATATGAATGATCTGGATGATCTACAGGGACTCATGACACAAGAGGAAGAATTAGTAACAAAGATGATGCGGGATCAGGGTAACACCGTCAATTACACCGCATAGGAATATGAGAAAGGAGGAGATTTATGGCACTTGTACAGGAGATTAAAGATGGTAAAGTGGTCGATAGCAGCGCAAGTCAGTCAAAAAAGACAGACACGGACAGCAAGTCCAACACCTATGACAAGGAGATGTTTTTAAAGTTACTGGTTGCTGAAATGCAGTATCAGGATCCACTGGAACCGACAAGTAATACAGAGTATGTATCCGAACTTGCATCTTTTTCACAGATCGAAGCCGTACAGTCCGTACAGAGTCAGATGTCTACGATCGAGGCAAACTCACTGGTCGGAAAGTATGTTATCTTACTGGATGACGATCAGTACATTTCCGGAAAAGTAGATTATGTGATGACGGAAGACAATAAGATGTTCTTATCTGTGAACAACAAATTATACAGTATCGATAAACTGGATAGTGTTTGCGATGACGATTATTATGAAGGCGTGCTCAGTGCACAGACTTTTGCCGATATGATCAAGAAACTGCCGACGGTCTACACACTTACGACAGCGGATGAGGACAAGATCAAGGAAGCAAGACAGTTCTATGATGCAATGACAGATTCACAGAAATCATTTGTTTCTGCTGACACGGTCAAGTCACTGGAGAAACTGGAAGAACGTTTACGGGCACTCAAAGATGCAGAAGCAGAAGTCGGTAAGGACAGTACAGATGATACGACCACATCCGATGATACAACTACTGCAACAGAGTAAGGAGCGTGATGCAAATGAATCCGATCAACAATTCCTTTACCTCGATCGAGCAGGTCACCGGTCAGTATCTCAAGACGCAGGATAATAAGACAAAAGAAAAGACCACAGGACTTTCCTTTGAAGATGTCTTACGACAGCAGATGGGTGGCACGGCAGAGTCGACATCAGAACTCAAGTTTTCCAAGCATGCCAATATGCGCCTAGAACAAAGAGATATCGCTTTATCCGCAGACCAGAGCCAGCGCTTGGAAGCAGGAGTGGCAAAAGCCAGTGAAAAAGGAATAAAAGAATCCTTGGTTATCGTTGATTCTTTGGCATTTATTGTAAATGTCCCGAATCAGACAGTAGTAACCGCAATGGATCAGACAGAGTCTGACGAAAATGTATTTACAAATATAGACGGAGCTGTAATTATTTAGCCGGACCTTATGGAGGCTAATGCCGTTGACTGACAGATACGGCAACACAGCAATTTAGGAGGTCATTTATTATGATGAGAGCAATGTATTCTGGTGTATCAGGATTAAAAACACACCAGACAAAGATGGATGTTATTGGTAACAACATCTCAAACGTCAACACAGTTGGCTTTAAAGCGTCATCTACGACGTTTGCTGATATTATGTATCAGACAACATCAGGGGCTACGGCAGCCACAGCAACAACGGGTGGAAAAAATGCCATGCAGATAGGTCTTGGTGTATCAACAGCAGCAACAAAGGTCAGCATCACTTCTCCCGGTGCAGCACAATCCACAGGCGATGCCCTGGATATCCGCCTGACCAACGGAAGTTCTACCAATTTCTTTATCGTAAATAATGGAACAGAAAATCTTTTTACAAGAGCAGGATCTTTCTACTTAGATGGTGCGGGAAACCTTGCAATGACATCTACAGGTTATACTGTCATGGGATGGCAGGTTGATCCTTTGACAGGGGATATCCGCAAGGATACTGTATCTGCCTTCGTATCATGCAGGCAGATAATATGACAAGCGCACCTGAGGCAACAACAAAGGCAAACGTTTCCGGATTGATCGATAAGAACGATACCAACGTGACCAGCGATGCAGGTTATGTCCGTACCTTATCTTTCTTTGATAATCTGGGATATTCTTATACTGCAAAATTTGCATACAAGGCAGTTGATACGGATGCCGGTACATATTCCGTGGAACTGACCAATATTTATGACAGTGATAACAATGATATCCTTGCTGAGTGGCTGGATAAGCAGGGGCTGGACGCAGCCGGCAGTGATGCCCTTGACCAGATCTTCGGTAACGACACCACAGCGGTAAAATCCTTCTCCGTAAGCAAGAATTATACCTTGGACAACTCTACCAATCCGGCAAGCATTACCTATACGGAAAATGGTACGACCTATACCATGGTCACAGGTGCAGACGGCGCACCGGTCACCGTAGGCGGTGAACTGGGCTACAACTTTACGGATGGCGCCGGCAACCAGACCTTCCGTTCCATTGCAGATATCTATGGTATCGATGCAGATACGGCAGCGTCCGGAACACTGGCAGTAGATACGACAACCGGTATGTTGAACCTGACCTATGATACGACAAATTATACTTTGCAGTTTAATACCAGCGACGGGACTTTCCGTTTTATCGATTCCGCAGGAACGGCATCTGTTTCATTAAATATGTCACTTCTGGGTGATAACTTTGAGGATATTTCCATTGACTTCAGCCATCTTTTAAACCAGAATCATGGTGGAAGTTCTACAGCAGAGTTTGAAAAAGGCGCTGCAGAAAAGGCAACCGACGGAACCGGAAAGAAACTCGGACAGTTAACAGGAGTATCAATTGATGGAACCGGAAAGATTTATGGTTCTTATGATAACGGTAATACTGTTCTTTTGGGACAGATTCCGGTAGCGCAGTTTGCAAATGCATCTGGTCTGGAAAGTCTTGGTAATAACTGTTATGGAACAACATTAAACTCCGGTGATTTCGATGGTATTGGTGTTGAGGTTACAGCAGATGGCGGCAGCATGACAACAGGACAGCTGGAAATGTCTAATGTTGATCTTTCTGAGCAGTTTACAGATATGATTACGACACAGAGAGGTTTCCAGGCAAATTCACGAATTATTACAACTTCGGATACATTGCTGGAAGAACTGGTTAATCTGAAACGATAATGTATAAAAAATAGCCTGCTATAAAGTGGGCTTTTTTTTATTTAAATTTTCGCAATTTGTGTAGAAATATGATAAATAAATGGAATTACAAGTAGACAAGATAGATAAAATTTAGTAAGATTAAATAAACGTGTAACTATGGGTTTTTGTGTGAAAAACACAAGATATAGTATTTTATATGTAAGGCGGTGAATAGTTTGGATATAGCATCGTTAGTCGGTCTGATCTTAGGCGCGGTCATGGTTGTCTTTGGTATTTTGTCGTCCGGCGGTAATATTGTCGATGACTTTATGGATCTTCCATCTGTTATTATTACGATTGGTGGTTCCTTGGCGGGTACCTTGGCATCCCATAAGCTGGCGGATTTTATCGGCGGCCTAAAGAGTATTGGACTGGCGATGAAAGAACCATCCGTAGGTGATGCATCGGAAGTCATATCCAATATTATCAATTTATCCAATATATCTCGAAAAGAAGGCCTTCTGGCATTGGAAGAAGCGACACACGATATGGATGATGAATTCTTAAAAAAAGGTATCAATCTGGTTGTTGATGGTACGGATCCGGATCTTGTGCGTGGTATTTTGGAAACAGATTTGATTAATCTGGAAGCAAGACATAAAAAGGTCATTGGCTTCTGGGAGAAATGGGCAGAACTTGGTCCAGCCTGGGGTATGATTGGTACGTTGATTGGTCTGGTAAATATGTTGAAGAACTTAACAGATTCATCTTCAATCGGACCGAATATGGCGGTAGCACTTTTGACAACATTGTATGGTTCCTTGATTGCAAACTGGCTGGCAGGTCCGACAGCAGCAAAGTTAAAAGTGAACAATGATATGGAAATCATGATGCGAGAGATTACCGTAGAAGGTCTTTTATCTATTCAGGCAGGAGAGAACCCTCGTGTTATCGAAGAAAAGCTCAAGTCATTCCTAGCACCATCTGACCGAGATAATGCCGGTAGTGAAGACGGAGGTGAGGCATAGTGGCAAAGCGTAAACAGGAGGATCCGCCAAAAGGTTCCCCGGCGTGGATGTCGACCTTTAGTGATCTGATGAACTTGCTGTTATGCTTCTTTGTATTGCTCTTTTCTATGTCAACAGTCGATACAGAAAAGTTTGAAATGGTCGTGCAGTCTTTGCAGAGTACCTTTAGTATTTTACCGTCGGGCGGTTCGACGATCGGAGATGGCGAATTGATATCTTCCGGTGTGAGCATGCTGGAAAAGTTTGATATTTATTTCAATTCATCCTCAGCCCTTCCTAAGGGAGACGAGGAACCGGATGATTCGGTTACGAATCCGGATACGACGGTAACGACAGAAGAAGCGCAGGAGACACTGGAAAATGCCGGGCTTACGGAAAGTGAGCAGATGGCAGAACAGGTCAGCCGTCTTTTGCAATCCTATGGTCTTGAGAATCAGGTGGATGTAGAGTTCAATGAATACTACACGCTGATCAATTTAAACGGAGCCCTGCTCTTTAATTCCGGTGAGGCGACTATCCGGGAGGAAGTTCTTCCGGTCATGGAAAAGATCGCCGTGATCCTTAATAACTACACCAATAATCTGATCGAGATCGAAGGCCACACGGATAATGTGCCACCGGCGGCAGGAGAGCAGTATAGTGACAATGATATCCTTTCCATGTACCGTGCCTTGAATGTGGCAAATTATATCCGGGACAATACGACACTGGATCCGGCACATATCAAGTCATCCGGCAGAGGATCTTACGTGCCGATCGCAGACAATTCGACAGCAGAAGGACGAGCAAAGAACCGAAGGGTAGAGATCAAGATCTACAATTCGCTTAATTCAGAATCTTTAAATAATTAGAGAGGTCAATCATGAAGAAAAATCTTATTACTGTTATTACATTAGCACTCGTGGTTGTCAATTTGGTACTCACCGTGATCCTGACGATCACGATTTTGCCGGAGACACAAAAAGCAAATGAACTGATCACTAAGGTATGCAGCGCCATTGATCTGGATCTGGAGTCCGGCAGTGCGACCAGCAACGCCAATATCCCGATCGACCAGATCGAGGTTTATAATATTGATGATGAACAGACCATCAACCTTAAGCAGGATGGGGACGGCAAGGATCATTTCGCTATGATCACCGTATCTATCTCCATGGATACCAAGAACAGTGATTATAAGGATCTTAAGCCACAGGTCGAAGAAAAGGTCAATCTGATCAAGGGCGACATCAACAACATTGTTTCACAATATACGATAGACGAGATCAAGAATAATCAGTCAGCAGTTCAGGATGAGATCTTGAAAGATCTTCAAAAGATGTTTGGGTCTGATTTTATTGTAGCGGTAGGATTCCCAACGGCACAATATCAGTAAAAAGGAGAAATTTGCAGTGGGTGGTGAGAATACTTGAGCGATATACTTTCCCAAAATGAAATAGACAACTTATTACAGGCACTGAGCAGTGGTGAAGTAGATGCTGAAGAGATCAAGGCAAGCAGCGAGAAGCAGGTCAAGAACTATGACTTCTCCAGACCATCCAAGTTTTCCAAAGAACATTTACGAACCCTTGAGATTATTTTTGAACATTATGGCAGATTACTGTCTACCAACCTTCCGGTCTACTTGCGCAAGAACATACAGGTAGAGGTGATGAATTCGGAGGCAGTTACCTATATGGAATTTTCCAATTCCCTTTCCAATCCGGTCTTGCTTGGTATTGTCAACTTTGAACCCTTAGAGGGAAATATCATTGTAGAAATGGCATCCAAGTTGGGATATGCGATCGTGGATCGTATGTTAGGAGGCGAGGGAGAACCGCTTGATAAAGTACGAGAGTTTTCCGAGATCGAACTTCTGATCATTGAACGTATCATGACTGCCTGCGTACAGTTATTGCGTGAGCCTTGGACCAATGTTTTGGATGTACATCCGCGCTTGGAGCGTATTGAGACCAACTCCCAGTTTGCGCAGATCATTTCTCCATCGGAAATGATCGCGATCGTGACGATCAGCATCAAGATCGGGGATGTGGAAGGCTTTATGAACATCTGTCTTCCGTATATTACCCTAGAGCCTGTCATGGACAAGTTAAACACCAAGTTCTGGTATTCCAACATGCAGGAGCGGGTGGAGATGGAGTATGCAGACACCATCGAGTCTTTGATCGCAAAAGCGATCGTTCCGGTCAAGGCGATCCTTGGCAAAAGCGTGATCTCCGTTAACGATTTTTCGGGTTTGCAGGTGGGAGACATCATCCGCCTGAATACCAAGGTCAACCAGGAATTGGATGTCTATGTCGGAGATATCAAGAAATTTACTGCACTTCCCGGCGCAACCGGAGAAGATTATGCAGTTAGAATAACATCAGTCATAAGAGAGGAGCAGGAATAGATGAGTGACGGCGTATTATCCCAGGAAGAGATCAACGCCCTCCTGAGTGGTGGGATACCGGATGCTGACACGTCTGACGCGGCAGCAGGTGAAGAACTCACACCGGATGAAGTTGATACCATTGGTGAGATTGCCAATATCAGCATGGGAACGGCAGCGACAACACTGTTTTCCTTAGTAAATAAAAAAGTCGAAATTTCAACGCCCGTTGTTTCCATGGGAACGTGGGATGAGATTGTAGATAAATATGAAAAACCATGTGTTTTGGTACGAATCGCTTATACCAAAGGATTAGATGGAAGCAATATCTTAGTCTTACGGGAAAATGACGTAAAAATCATTACGGATCTGATGATGGGAGGCGATGGCTCAAACACAGATGGTGAGATTACAGAACTGCATTTGAGTGCAATCAGTGAAGCTATGAACCAGATGATGGGATCTTCTGCAACATCGATGTCATCCATGCTAAATACCATGATTGATATCAGCCCACCATCCTCAACCTTGATGGATCTGCAGGATACAACCGATGGAGGAGAAATCGAAGATTTTCTGGAGGGAAGATTCGTTAAGATTACCTTTAAAATGCTGATTGGTGATTTGGTGGATAGTGAGATCATGCAACTTTATCCGGTATCCTTAGCCAAAGACATGTGCCACAGTATTGTGTCAAATATGGAGAGTGATACAGCATCTACGGTGGAAGATGACATGCCGACACCGCAGCCGGAACCGGCATCACAGCCACAGGCGGCACCACAGACCCCACCGCAAGCGCAGGGGCAGATGCAGGAACAAGCCATGCTAGGGCAGATACCACCGCAACAGCCGATGCCGGATATGGGCATGCAGGGACAGCCGTATATGCAACAGTCATATATGCAGCAACCGTATCCCCCACAACAGCAGGTCAATGTGCAGCCTGCACAATTCCAACCTTTTGCCGGCAATTATCAGGCACCATACCAGCCGGAAAATATAGATCTGATCATGGACGTTCCATTGGAAGTGACTGTCGAGTTAGGCAGGACACACAAATCCATTCAGGATATTTTGGATTTTGCACCGGGAACGATCATAGAATTAAACAAGATCGCCGGCGAACCGATCGACGTATTGGTCAATGGTAAATATGTTGCAAAAGGTGAAGTAGTAGTCATTGAAGAATCTTTCGGTATTCGTATTACCGAGATAATGAAATAAGAGATAAAAAGGAGAGTAAGAGATGGCAAAAAATATTTTAATTAGTGATGATGCTGCGTTTATGAGAATGATGATCAAGGATATCTTGACAAAGAATGGTTACAACGTTGTAGGCGAAGCTGAAAACGGTAAGGTAGCAGTTGACAAGTACACGGAGTTGAAGCCGGATCTGGTGCTTATGGATATTACCATGCCGGAGATGGATGGTATCGAATCCTTAAAGGCAATCCGTGCAAAGGATCCAAATGCCTGCGTTATCATGTGTTCTGCAATGGGTCAGCAGGCAATGGTTATCGAGGCAATTCAGTCAGGTGCCAAGGACTTTATCGTAAAGCCGTTCCAGGCAGAGCGTGTTCTTGAAGCCGTAAAGAAGGTTATTGGTTAAGAATGATTTTACTATCATCGACAGGTGAGAATATCTTTCAACTGATCATTGTACTTTTTTGTTTTTTGATCGTTCTGGCATTGACTTACTATGTGACCCGATGGATTGCTGGTTACCAGAAAAGCCAGAGCATCAGCAAGAACCTTTCGGTTGTTGAGACCTTGAAACTGACGACCAATAAGTACATACAGTTGATACAGGCAGGCAAGGACACCTATTATGTCATTGCCATCGGCAAGGACGAGATCACAGTCTTGGGACAACTCAGCGGAGAGCAGTTAAAAGAAATGCCTTCCCAGAATATGACGATCCCGACGGCTAAGGGCGATTTTGCCGATGCCTTACAAAAGTTCAAAGAACATTTACCGAAGAAGTAGACATGAATATGAAAAACAAATTAAAAAAAGGATATTGTATCTTTAGTCTGATCCTGGCAACCTTTGCCATCTGTGTCAGCGTCTGGTATGCCTGTGGCAGTACAGTCTATGCGTCTTCCTACGGAGCAACGGACAATGCACCAAATGCCAGTGACTGGGTCACAGGCAAGGGCGGGGTATCATTGACCCTGGATTCAGATTCCGGATCTTTATCCGCAAATGTGCGTATTTTACTGATTATAACGATTCTGGCTCTAGCACCGTCCATACTGATCATGTTGACCTCTTTTACCAGGATCATCATTGTCCTGCATTTTGTTCGATCCGCGATCGGTACGCAGACATCGCCACCCAACCAGATTTTGATCGGGCTGGCATTGTTTTTGACATTCTTTATCATGTGGCCGACCTTTACGCAGATCAATGAAAATGCCATTACACCGCTGGACAATGGAGAGATCACACAGGAAGAGGCGCTGGATCGTGCCGTGGAGCCGATCCGTAATTTCATGTACGGACAGACGCAGGAAAAGGATCTCAAACTCTTTTGTGAGATCTCAGATACGACCTATGAAGATTATGATGATATCCCATTTGTCGTATTGGTTCCGAGTTTTATCTTAAGCGAACTGCGTACAGCCTTTATTATCGGTGTTGTGATCTATATCCCATTTATCGTGATCGATATGGTCGTTTCGTCCGTGTTGATGTCCATGGGTATGATGATGCTGCCGCCGACGACCATCTCCCTGCCGTTTAAGATACTTTTATTTGTGCTGGCAGATGGATGGAATCTTGTCATTGGCGGACTGGTCAAGACATTTTACTGATAAATAGAAAGAGAGCGTGATTTTTATGACAGAAGGACAGGTATTGGATATTGTCAGAGATGCGATCTACAATATCATCATATGTGCGGCACCGCTGCTTTTGATCTCTTTGATCGTCGGTCTGATCGTCAGTATTTTTCAGACCGTTACCTCCATTCAGGAACAGACGCTGACCTTTGTACCAAAGATCGTTGCCGTATTCCTGGGAATGCTGATCTTTGGTGCTTTTATATTGACAACATTGACAGATTACATGACGGAATTGTGGACAAACTTCAGCACGTTTTTAGGCTAGTTTTGGTATGTTACAATATACATTTGATATAAGTACATTTGAATATTTTTTACTGATATTGGTACGGATTTCCTGCTTTGTGTTTGTAGCACCTTTTTTTGGCGCGAAGGAAGTACCGGGGAGGGTAAAGATCGGATTATCTGCATTTGTGGCAATTCTTGTTTTTTATGCCGTCCCGGTAGAACATACAGCATACACCTCGGAAGTCGGTTATGCCATATTGGTGCTCAAAGAGGGAATTACAGGATTGCTGATCGGTTTCGCGGCATATATTTGTAATTCCATTATTTTATTTGCAGGTACGATCATTGATATGGATATCGGGCTTTCCATGGCTATGGTATTTGACCCGACGACAGGCAGCCAGGTCAGTATCACGGGAAATTTATATTCTTACTTTATCCTCTTGCTTTTGATCGTTTCCAATATGCATCAGTATATCTTGCGTGCGCTGATCGATTCGTTTCAGTTGTTTCCGCTGGGAGGAGCACAGTTTCAGATGGACTCCTTGCTTGCCTCCATGGTGCAGTATTGTACGGATCTTTTTGTCATTGGATTTCGTATTGTTTTGCCGGTCTTTGCCTGCATGATGATTCTCAACAGTATCTTGGGTATCATGGCAAAGGTGGCACCACAGATGAATATGTTCGCCGTTGGTGTCCAGTTGAAACTCCTGCTTGGTCTGGCAGTTTTGTTCATCACGACGTTTTTATTACCGGACATTGCCAATTTTATTTTTAAAGAGATCAAAGTCATGACAGTGTCATTTATAGAAGGAATGTATTAACTTGAAGGAAGACAAAGTGTTACTTCTGTCTTATGACCTGCAATGGTTCGCGCAGGACGGACCGGGCGGAGAAAAGACAGAACCGGCGACTTCAAAAAAATTAAAAGATGCCCGTGAAGAGGGTAAGGTTGCCCGAAGCCAGGAATTAAACTCGGCGGCAATGCTGATCGCTTTATTCCTGTCTCTGCGTATCTTTGTGTCCTATCTGGGTGAGGGCTTTATCAGTGTCTTTCACCTCTTTTATGGGATGATACCGGATGTCATCGATACCCAGCGGGATGGCATGACTGTACAGGCGGCGAGCGGACTTTTGACCCAGGGTTATCTGCAGCTGCTCCGTCTGGCAGCCCCTTTTTTGGCGGCAGGCTTTGTGTTTGCCATTGTGATCAGTATCGTACAGGTCGGCTGGCAGGTATCGACCAAGCCTTTAGAGCCCAAACTGGATAAGTTTAATCCGGTCAATGGCTTCAAGCGTATTTTTTCCAAAGATTCGCTTTTTAACCTTTTGATGTCCATCCTAAAGATCGTACTGGTCTTTTATGTGGCATATACCTGCATCAAGGGACAGGCAAATAATTTATTCATCTTATACGAGATACCGCTCAACCAGGCGATCTCTTTGATCGGCGATATCATCATAGATACAGGACTCCGTATCAGTCTTTGCTATCTGGTGGTAGGACTGGCTGATTATATTTACCAGCGCCATCGTTTTAACGAAGACATGAAGATGACCAAACAGGAAGTCAAGGATGAATATAAAAATACCGAAGGTGATCCGCAGATCAAGGGGCAGCAGAGGCAAAGGATGCGTGAAGCATCCCAGCGTCGTATGATGCAGGATGTTCCCAAGGCGGATGTCGTTATCACCAACCCGACCCATATTGCGGTAGCCATCCGCTATGATGCAGAGATTGAAAATGCACCGACGGTGGTCGCAAAAGGTGAGGATTATCTGGCGGCAAAGATCAAAGAAACCGCCAAGGAAAACGGTGTGGAGATCATGGAAAACAAACCGCTTGCCAGAGCGCTTTATGCGACGGTCGAGGTGGGAGAGCAGATTCCACCGGAGTTGTATCAGGCAGTGGCAGAGATCCTTGCGCTGGTTTACAGTAAAAGATAAATAGTTTAAGATAAGATGAGATGAGATATACGATGGAAAGGAGGAAACGGAATGGATCTATCCGGTGTTAAAAAAACCGATATCGGCGTTGCAGCATATCTATTGGCGGCAATTATTTTCTTCATTGTTCCGATTCCTTCTATATTATTGGATGTTATGCTGGCGCTCAATATTTCCGTCGCATTGATCGTTCTGATGAATGTCTTGTTTGTGCGGGAAGTTTTGGATATGTCCTTTTTCCCGACCCTGCTTTTGTTTACGACGATCTTTCGTATTTCCCTAAACGTTTCATCTACCCGTCTGATCCTAAGTACGGGTTCGCCGGGAAATGTCGTTGAGACGTTCGGACAGTTCGTTGGTGGAGGCGATCTGGTGATCGGTGCCATCATCTTTATTGTCCTTATCATTGTGCAGTTCATGGTTATCAATAAGGGTTCTGAACGTGTTGCTGAGGTTTCTGCCAGATTTACGCTGGATGCTATGCCGGGTAAACAGATGGCGATCGATGCAGACTTAAATACCGGAGCCATTACCGAAAAGGAAGCACGCGAGAGAAGACAGAAGTTACAGGATGAATCCTCCTTCTTTGGCTCTATGGATGGTGCGACAAAGTATGTCAAGGGAGATGCGACAGCAGGTCTTTTGATCACTTTTATCAATCTGATCGGAGGAACCTTAATGGGAGTTATGCGAAGTGGTATGGATTTTACGAGTGCCATCCAGCAATATGGTCTGTTGACGATCGGTGACGGACTTTGCTCCCAGATTCCATCGCTTTTGATCTCATTGGCAACCGGTATCTTAGTTACCAAGGGATCCAAAGAAGCCGATTTCAGCGGTGTTTTGATCAAACAGTTATTTGGTATTCCAAAGGTACTTTATATTGTTGGTGCATCTATGATCTTTTTGGGTCTGGTAACACCGCTGAACCCGGTCTTGTTCGGTGCCTTTGGTGCAGCATTTTTGATCTCCGGCTATTCGATCTCCAAGAGTATCGGCGAGGAGAGCATCGAGGAAGAAGTCGCGGCAGAGGAGTCCGAGGCAGAGGAGATCCGCAGACCGGAGAATGTCGTTTCCCTTTTGCAGGTGGATCCGATTGAACTGGAATTTGGCTATGGAATCATACCGCTTGCGGATGTCAATCAGGGCGGGGATCTTCTGGATCGTGTCGTTATGATCCGAAGACAGATCGCGCTGGAACTTGGTACAGTTGTGCCGATCATCCGTCTGCGCGATAACATCCAACTCAATCCGAATCAATATATCATCAAGATTAAAGGTATTCAGGTGGCAGAGGGCGAAATCCTTTTTGACCACTATATGGCGATGAATCCGGGTTTTGTGGAGGAGGAGATCAACGGAATTCCGACCTTTGAGCCGTCCTTCCATCTGCCGGCGATCTGGATTACAGACAGCCAGAGAGAACGTGCGGAAAGTTTGGGCTATACCGTAGTCGATCCGCCGTCTATCATTGCAACACATCTGACAGAGGTGATCCGCAGCCACATCGCAGAACTTTTGAGCCGTCAGGATGTGCAGAATCTGGTCAACAATCTCAAAGAGAGCAATCCGGCACTGGTGGACGAACTTACACCAAAACTGCTGGGTCTTGGCGAGATCCAGAAGGTCCTGCAGAATCTCTTAAAAGAGGGGATTTCCATCCGCGACCTGCTTTCTATTTTTGAAGTGCTTGCTGACCATGCAGCGACAACCAGAGATACCGATGTCCTGACAGAATATGTCCGTCAGGGCTTAAAACGTGCAATCTCCAGCCGTTACTTTGTGCCGAATGAAGTGACCTCCTGCATTACGCTGGATCCAAAGGTAGAGCAGGATATCATGGCATCCATCAAGCAGACGGAGCAGGGAGCATATCTGACCTTAGATCCGGAACGCATCCGTGCCATTATGGATTCTTTGCAGGCAGAGATCGCAAAGTTCGAGGAGACCGGCAAGACACCGATCGTTGTGACATCACCAATCGTGCGTATGTATTTTAAGAAAATGACAGAAGATTATGTAAAGGATCTGATTGTGGTTTCATATAATGAGATCGACTCCGATGTTGAATTACAATCAGTGGGGATGGTGACAGGATAAGATGACCATTAAAAAGTTTCAGGGAAAAACAAAAGAAGAAGCGATCGCTCTGGCAAAAGAGGAAATGGGCGCATCGGTTGTGATCATGAATGTAAAGGAAGTGCGGCAAAAGGGCTTTCTTGGCATTTTCAAGGGCAGCATGTACGAGGTGACAGCCGCACTGGAAGATGATGTCATGCCACAGCCTTCCTTTAGCATACCGCCGGCACCGTCAGCCAGACCGGCATCCCATGGCTTTGATGCCGTTGCAGATGAGGAGATCTCCCTACGCGATCTGGAAAGTCAGGAAACGGCTGACAATCGTATGGAGACACCAAAGGCAAGTCTGCGTGCAGCAAAGGCAGAACCGGTTCAAAAGACTTGTCCGGTGATACCATGGCATTAAAAGAGGCATTTGCCGCTGTCAACGAGGTCATGGAAAAGAACGGACACAAACCGATCGCTCCGCTTCGTGAATCACAGGCGGCGCAAATGGTAGCCGAGCCAAAGGCAGAGGAATTCCGTCCGCTTTCTTCCGTGGAATTTGTAGAAGATTTAGGATCAGAGAGAGACGAGCAGAGCCATCAGTTCTTTAAAGTCTTATATAAGGTTTTATTGGATAATGAAGTGGATGAGATCTACATCAATCAGTTCATGGATGATCTGGATCGTGTGTCCCACAGCACCAACGGGCTGGACTATCTGATCTCCAGTGTCTACCAGAAGATGATCTTAAAGTTGGGACAGCCGGAAGTGATCTCGCTGACCAAGAACAAGCCCAAGGTCGTATTTTTTATCGGACCGACAGGTGTAGGCAAGACAACGACCATTGCTAAGATCGCATCGCGTTTTAAAGTAGAGCAGGAAAAAAAGGTGGCACTTCTTACCGCCGATACCTATCGTATCGCGGCGGCGGAGCAGTTGCGCACCTATGCCAATATCCTGGATACTCCTTTATCCATTATCTATACACCGGAAGATATTGGAAAAGAGATCGAAAAATTTGCAGATTATGATCTGGTACTGGTGGATACCGCAGGATTTTCACACAAGAATGATGGGCAGAGAGAAGATATGAAACGTCTGCTGAAAAATCTTCCGGCACAATACGAAAGACAGATCTATCTGGTCTTAAGTGCGACCACAAAGTACAAAGACCTCATCGAGATCACAGATATCTATGATGAATTCTGCGATTTCCATCTGATCTTTACCAAGTTGGACGAAACCAGTGCATATGGTAATATATTAAATATCAAGTTGCACACGGGAGCGCAGCTTTCCTATGTGACAACAGGCCAGAATGTGCCGGATGACATTGAGGTCGTCGATACACAAAAACTGGTAAAACTCTTGTTGGGAGGCAGATAAATATGGATCAGGCCGAACAATTAAGAAATGTTATCAAACAAAAAAATCAAAATAATATTGGCAATGCCCGCGTGATCACGATCACCAGTGGCAAGGGGGGCGTTGGCAAATCCAATATGGCGGTAAACCTGGCGATTATGTTCCGTAAGATGGGGCAGCGTGTCATTATCCTGGACGCGGATTTTGGACTCGCCAATGTCGAGGTCATGTTTGGAACGGTACCAAAATACAATCTGAGTGATCTGATCTTTGGCGGGAAAAGCATCCGTGAGATCATCACGACAGGACCTATGGATATCGGTTTTATCTCGGGTGGATCCGGCATTGTCGGACTCAACAATCTGACAAAAGAACAGATCTCCTATCTGGTGCACAGCCTGTCGCTTTTAAATGATCTATGTGATGTTTTGATCATAGATACCGGAGCAGGTGTGGCGGACAGTGTCTTGGAGTTTGTGCTTGCTAGTCCGGAAGTGATCCTTGTGACGACACCTGAGCCAAGTTCCATCACTGATTCCTACTCCCTGATGAAGGCACTTTACAAAAATCCAAAGTTTATCCGCAATGGCACCAATGTGCATCTGGTTGCCAATAAGGTAACCTCGGAGGCGGAAGGCAATGCCGTTTATCAGAAATTAAATTCTGTCGTGGAAAAATTTCTGGATGGAAAATTGCATTATCTGGGCATGATACCGGTCGATCCGTCCCTGGAAAAGGCGGTGCGCAACCAAAAGACTGTATCGACGGTCGCGCCAAACGCAAAGTCTACCAAGGCATTTGAGATCATCGCTCAGAATCTTTTGACCGGCGATGACAAGAACCGCTACCGCTGGGGTATCACGCAATTATTTAATAATTTTATGGGGCGTTCTTAAAAGACAGGGAGCGTTCGGGAGTATCATATGAGAATGGAAGACTTAATGCCGGGCTGCAAGGTTGATATCCGCATTACCCAGTTGATGGAAAAAGAGGATGTAGACGCAGCACAGGGCATCTATTATACAAGTATATTTGATGTGACAAAAGACAGCATAGAACTGCAAATGCCTATGGTCGGCGGCAGGCTGCAGCTTTTACCAAAGAACATCCGCTATGAGTTTATCTTCTCCGCACCGATGGGACTTTACAAGGCGCAGGGGACGGTGACAGATCATATCAAAAAACAGCATTTTTATTTGTTAAAGATCGTACTGACCAGTCCTTTGGAAAAATTTCAGCGCCGGGAATACTATCGGATCACCTGTATGGTGCCGATGATCTTTATGGGCGTGACGGAAGAGGCGGCTATGGAGGGCACGATCGATGCCGTGAGAGAAAAAATGGCCGCAGGCAATGAGATGACGATACGCGGCATCGGAACCATCTTAGATATCAGCGGCGGTGGCGCAAGGTTTACATCCAGCAACTCTTTAGCCAATGTAAAATATCTCCTTTTAGAATTCCAGTTGCCGCAGGAGAACAAAAAAACATCTTTGGACATCGATGTGGTTGCAAAAGTGATCGATTCCAAGCAGACAGATGCCAAGGATAAATATACGCATCGTGTGAAATTCTATTTTAAGGATCCACGCATGAAAGAGCAGTTGATCGGCTATGTTTTTCAGGAAGAACGTAGGATCAGAAAGAAGGAACAGGAAATATAATGCAAAAGGTATTGATTGTTGATAACTCTGCACTCATGAGAAGGAAAATCTGTGATATAATCAATACAGACAAAGATTTTCAAGTGTCTGAGATGAGCATGAACACACAAGATGCTTACAACAAAATAGTAGAGAATGCCTATGCGATCGTTGTCATCGGTCTGTCGGCGCGCATGGATGTACTTACCTTTATGCGACAGTTACAGACTTTGGAGAACCGCCCGCGCGTCATCTTTTTGACGTCTTCCATTGCGGAAGATATGCAGACCATCCGTCAGGCGATGAGCCTGGGGGCTTATGATTATGTATATCGGGAGAATCGCCTGCATGGTATGACAGATAAGGTAGCAAGTGAACTCCTTCGTTCACTGCACAATGCATCCCGTGGTCTGCCGGCACCAAAGCATGCACAGCCGGTGGATCCTTATGAGGCTACCAAGCGTGTACGGGAGATGGTCCAGCGCGTATCTCAGAAACTGGATCGCTCCGTAGATACGACAGTGCACCGGGATGTGGACAAGGATGCGACCGCAACATCTTCCGGTATGCGGAAGGATACCCTGATCGCTCTGGCTTGTTCTACAGGAGGTCCGCAGGCATTGCAGGTATTGATTCCTATGCTTCCGGCAGATCTTCCGGTTCCGCTGGTTTTGGTACAGCATATGCCGGCAGGATTTACGGATTCTCTTGCCAGACGACTGGATCAGACAAGTGCCATCATGTCAAGCAGGCAGAAGATCAGGAGGTACTGAGGGCTGGCTGGGTCTACATTGCACCCGGCGGCAAGCATATGGAGATCGGCAAGGACAGAAGCGGTCGCCCTATGGTAAGCCTCAATGACAAACCGCCGATCGGCAGCCTCAAGCCTTGTGCAGATCTTATGTATGAGTCCCTTTGCCATTCGGATTACAAGGAGATCCTCTGCGTTGTCCTTACAGGCATGGGTGCAGACGGTACCAAGGGGATCCAGATGCTCAAAAAGCACAAGAAGATTTATGTGATTTCAGAAAGTCAGGACACATGTGTTGTCTATGGCATGCCCAGATCCATCGAACAACAGGGTCTGAGTGATAAAGTAGTTCCTATAAACCAAATAGCAGATGCAATTATTAAGAAACTGGGGGATTAAAAGATGGATGTAAGTCAATATCTCGACATTTTTATCGACGAAACAAATGGTCATATTCAAGCACTCAATGACAATATTATGATTCTGGAAAAAGAGCCGGAGAATAAAGACGTCATCAATGAGATTTTCCGTGCAGCACACTCTTTAAAGGGTATGGCTGGAACCATGGGCTTCAAGAAGATGCAGCGACTCACCCATGATATGGAAAATGTATTTCAGGAGATCCGCAATGACAATATCAAGGTCAACAGCAACCTGATCGATATCTTATTCAGTTGTCTGGATGCGATCGAGGAATACCTTGAGACGGTCAAGGCTACTTCGGATGAGGGAGACAACGGCAACGAAGCCTGATCCAGCAGTTAAATGATTACTTAAACGGCGGTGCCACAGCAGCACCGGCAGAGGAAGCAGTAGAGACCAAGGCTGCACCTGCCAAAGAAGAGGCTGCATCAGATGGACTTTCTCATATGGAAGTGGATGATGTGACCTATAGCAAGATCAAGGAAGCACAGGAATCCGGACTCCATATCTATGAATTTACCGTACATATCCAAAAAGACTGCCTCTTAAAGGCGGCAAGAGCTTTCTTGGTATTTAAGGCAGTAGAGGATTTCGGCGAGATTCTTGCTTACAACCCAAGTTCACAGGATATTGAGGATGAAAAGTTTGATCTGGATTTCAGTCTGGTTGTTGCATCCAGTCAGGAATTACAGCCGATCGTAGATGCGATCAAGGCAGTTTCCGAGATCGAGGGTGTGGATGCCAAGGAGTCCAGCCACGAAGAATTTATGCAGGAAGAAGAACCGGAAGCAGCACCGGAGACCAAGCAGGAAGAGACAAAGACAGAGGGCAAGCCTGCTGAGGCACCGAAGGCAGCCAAGGCAACAAAGACATCTGCCAAGTCTGCTAAGGCAAACAACAACAAGCCGGTGACAGCAAGAACCGTGCGTGTGGATATTGAAAAGTTAGACGCTCTGATGAATCAGGTCAGCGAACTTATCATCGCAAAGAACAGTCTGGTATCTCTGAGTGATTCCGAGCAAAACGGCGAGGGCAACAACCAGTCCTTCCATGATCAGATCGAGTATCTGGAACGTATTACGACCAATCTGCATGAGTCAGTCATGAAAGTGCGAATGGTTCCAATCGAGAGCGTTGTCAACAAGTTCCCTCGTATGATCCGTGATTTGAGCCGTAAACTCAACAAGCCAATGGAACTTTACATGTCCGGTGAAGAGACAGAGTTGGATCGAACCGTAGTCGATCAGATCGGCGATCCTTTGCAGCATTTGCTCCGTAATTCTGCAGATCATGGTATCGAGTCACCGGAAGAAAGAAAGAAGGCAGGCAAGCCTGAGACAGGAAGCATCATCTTAAACGCATTTCAGGAAGGCAACAATGTCATCATTGAGGTTAAGGATGACGGTGCCGGTATTGATACAGAAAAGGTTAAGGAAAAGGCAATCGAAAGAGGTCTTGTCACACCGGAACAGGCAGAAAATCTAACCCAGAAAGAGATCATCGATTTCCTCTTTATGCCAAGTTTTTCTATGGCAAAGAAGATCACAGACATCTCAGGCAGAGGTGTTGGACTGGATGTCGTTAAATCCAATATCGAGGCTTTGGGCGGTGATGTTACGGTCAAGAGTGTCAAGGGAACCGGTACAACCTTTATTGTCCGCCTGCCACTTACACTTGCCATCATCCAGGCACTCATGGTTGAGGTCAGAGACGAGAAGTATGCGATCGCTTTGGGATCTATCCAGAATATCGAGAATATTCCTGTCAGCGATATCAAGTATGTGCAGGCAGAAGAAGTGATCCACTTGAGAGGCATGGTCATTCCATTGATCCGTCTGGATCAGATGTTAGACTCTGCACCATCCGAGGAAGAGCCGGACAACTTGACCGTTGTTATTGTCCGCAAGGGCGACAATTACGCAGGTCTTGTCGTAGATGATCTCATCGGACAGCAGGAAATCGTTATCAAGTCACTTGGCAAATGTATTGACAACAATAAGATCATCAATGGTGCTACCATCCTTGGCGATGGCGAAGTCGCACTGATCATTGATGTAAACGCAATCTTTTAATAGGGGGTAGAAGGACATGAAAGACGAAAACGGATTAGATGTTGTAGAAAAAGAAACCGTACAATATATAGTTGTATCCATCGGAAATGAGCAGTATGGTCTGGATATTTCCTATGTAGATAATATCGTGCGCATGTGCAAGATCACACGTGTGCCAAAGGCTCCGGCACATTATATCGGCGTTATCAACCTGCGTGGTGAGATCGTTCCACTGATGAGCCTGCGTCGCAAGATGAACCTGGAGGATGATGTCTTTACAGACATTACCCGTATCATCATCTTAAAGACAGAGGAGCAGGGACTGGTCGGTATCGTTGTGGATGAGGTCAAGGAAGTCATTGCTCTTGCAGAGGATGAGATCGACCGCAATACACAGAACTCGCAGTCAGACAAGACACAGTACATCAACGGCATTGGAAAGAATGGAGATGAACTGATCTCTATCCTTGAAATCTCATCTATCTTAGATGAAGTAGATGCTTCATAAAGCGGGAGGAATACATGATTAGTTTACAGGAAGTAAATGAAAAATACCGTGATGTCTTAGCAGAGATCGGTAACATCGGTGCAGGCAATGCAACGACCGCTGTTGCTGATATGCTTGGACTTCGTATTGATATGAGTGTTCCACAGGTACAGTTTTTGCCGGTGGAAGAGATCGGAACATCGATCGGAGCAGAGGACGAGGTCATTGTCGGCATCATGCTTGGTGTTGGCAGTGATATTGATGGCAGCATGATGTTTTTGATGGACATGGAGTCTGCACATCATATTGTCAATCGCCTGATGATGCGTCCGGATGATTACATGGAAGATTTTGACGAAATGGATCTGTCCGCAGTCAAAGAAGTCGGTAACATCATAGCAGGATCTTATCTTTCTGCTTTGTCCGGTCTGACCGGGCTTACGATCACACCGACCGTACCTTTCGTAGCGGTGGATATGGCAGCAGCCATCTTGAGTGTGCCAGCCATTCAGTTTGGTATGTTTGGAGACAACGCCTTATGATTAAGACGGAGTTCAGCGATGAACTGCAGATCAACGGCTATTTCATTTTGATGCCGGAAGAAGAATCCTACGAGAAGATCTTATCTTCACTTGGATTGCCATTATAGGGGGAGTCTATGGGACAAGTTATAAAAGTCGGTATGGCAGATCTGAATATCTGTAAGTCGCCGGATGTGCTTACCACCATTGGACTTGGGTCATGTATCGGGATTGCCCTGTATGACCCGACGACAAAGATCAGTGGACTGGCACATATCATGTTACCGGATAGTACACAGATCAGAAATAATTCCAATATTGCCAAATTTGCCGATACGGGAATACAAAAGTTATACGATGATATGATAAAGGCGGGAGCAAACCGCAGCAAATTAGTAGCCAAGATCGCCGGTGGTGCCAAGATGTTTGAACTCAGCAATGCCAGTTCGCCGGGAACCAATATCGGAGAGAAAAATGCCATTGCATCCAGAGCCAAGTTAAAGGCACTGGGGATTCCGCTGATCGCGGAAGATACCGGATTGAATTTTGGACGGACCGTAGAATTATACAGTGAGACAGGACAGTTCTTGATCAAGTCCGTCGGTAGACAGGAAAAATACATCTGATGGAGGACCTATGAAAACAAAACAGATTCCGATCATTATAACTCTATTAGCGGCTGGAATCACATGTTTGGTTTCTGCCATCCAGGATGTATCCTTTTCTGTTTATACCAAAAGACTGTTCATTGCTGTGATATGTTTTGCATTGATCGGTACAGGGATCAAGGTACTTCTGGATCGTTCCTTCCGTGTCATGGAAGAAGATACAGAGGATAGCGAGTCCGGGGAAGCGGCAGAGGATGATAGCGCAGACTCGGAGGATAAGACAGACCAGGAAGAAGAATAAACGTCGGGGGCAGACACATAGATGAAGACGGTTGACAAAGAGAAGTTGTGGGAAGCTTTTCAAAAAAAGCCCACACCGGAGATAAGAGAGCAGATTATAATCGAATATGCGCCGCTTGTAAAAGTCGTTGCCGGACGTCTTAGCATGTATCTGGGCAATAACGTGGAGTTTGACGATCTGGTCAGTTATGGTGTTTTTGGCTTGATCGATGCGATCGACAAGTTCGATCTTGGCAAGGATGTAAAGTTTGAGACCTATGCCAGCCTGCGTATCCGGGGATCTATCTTAGATCAGATTCGAAAGATGGATTGGATACCGAGAACGGTAAGACAAAAGCAAAAAAAGATCGACGAAGCCGTCAAGGTGGTGGAGATGCGTACCGGAAAGACCGCTACAGATGAGGAGATCGCCGCAGAACTTGGCTTATCCGAGGATGAACTTGTAGACTGGCAGTCACAGTTAAAAGTGACCAATGTGGTGTCTTTGAACGAATTTGTCGAGCAAGGCACAGAACCGGCGATGGATACGCATCGCAATTCGCATTTCATCCAGCCGGAGGAAATGATCTCCAAGCAGGAATTAAAGCAGATGCTTTCTGAGGCATTGGAGACCTTGACAGAAAAAGAACGCAAAGTTGTGTTGATGTATTATTATGAGGATCTTACCTTAAAGGAAATCAGTATGGTACTTGAGGTATCAGAGTCCAGAGTGTCCCAATTACATACAAAAGCGATCGCAAAGCTGCGCAAGCGCATGGGCAATTATCTGGGGATCCTGACAAATATTGAATAGGGGGCTTTTATGGAGCAACGGAATGGGTATTTTAGAATTACTTGGAAAGAGCAATTAGCCGTATGCCATCTCTTTGCGCCAAAAGCAGAAGGTGTGCCAGTTTCTTATAAGGAACTGGCTTCTTTTTTGGACGATCATGGGATCAGCGGCTACAGGGAGCGCGAACTGGCGGAGGCAATCGCTATGGGAAGCGATTGCGTGGTGCCGGTAGGTAGTGGAGACGGACTGGAGTTTGCGGAGACCATGCATATGCATTGCTCTTTGGATAAGATGAAGATCACGGCAACCTTTTATCCGCCGTCACAGGGCGGCGCTTCCTTAAATGAGCAGGATATTCTTGCTTATCTTAAGGGGATGGGGATACGCTTTGGCATCTGTCAGGAAAATATTGCAGATTTTCTGGCAAATCCCATCTATTGCACACAGATCGTGGTCGCAGAGGGCAAGCAGCCGCGCCACGGACATGACGCAAAGATAGAATACTTTTTTAACATCAATCCATCCTTAAAACCAAAGCACAATGAGGATGGCTCGGTCGATTATCATGCCTTAAATACGATCTGTGCGGTCGAAAAGGGAGACAAACTGGCGACACTTCATCCGGTGGACGAGGGCGAGCCGGGCATGGATGTCTTTGGCAAGGCGCTGCCGCCGAGATCGGTCAAAAATAAAGTCTTGGAATACGGAAGAAATATTTCTATCTCCGAGGACGGACTGCATCTGTTTTCCGATGTGACCGGACATGTATCTTTGACGGGCGGCAAGGTCTTTGTATCGGATGTGTATGAAGTGCAGGCGGATGTAGATACCTCTACAGGTGATATCAATTATGCCGGAAGTGTGCATATCCATGGAAGCGTACGTGGTGGATTTGTCGTGACCTCGCGGGGCGATATCGTGGTTGACGGCAGTGTGGAAGATGCCATGTTACAGGCAGGTGGTGACATCATCGTCCAGTGCGGTATCCAGGGGATGCAGCGCGGACTGCTAGAGGCAAAAGGCAATGTCATCACCAAATACATTGAAAACGCCAAGGTCTTTGCCGGTGGTTATGTGGAGACCGGTTCCATTATCTATAGTGAAGTTTCTGCCGGTGAAGATGTCATTGTGGCAGAAAAAAAAGGATTTATCAATGGCGGTGTGATCCGCGCCGGTGGAAAGGTCGAGGCAAACAGCATCGGTTCTTCCATGGGAGCACATACCGTGATCGAGGTCGGTATGCCGCCGGAGAAAAAGGAACGATTCAACCAGTTGCAAAAGGATATTGCAGAAGACAAAAAGACCTTGGAAAAATATCGCCCGGTCATGGAAAAGTACGTTGCCTATGTCAAGACAGGTCAGCCTTTAGATGCAAAACATAAAATCTACTTTACACAGATCCTTGCGACGGTCAATGAAGCCAAGCGGCAACTGGAGGCAAATCAGACAGAATACGAAGCCTTGCAGCGTGAGATGATGACGGGAACGCATGCAAAAGTGGTGGTCAAAAAGGATATTTATCCGGGAACGCAGATCAGCATTTCAGATGCCTCCTGCGTGATGCAGGAAAAACGATCTTTCTGTTGTCTGGAACGCAAAAACGGCGAGATCGTCATCAACAACATGTAATAAGGAGTGATGTCTTATGTCAATTCGACCGGTGGATTTCAACGGAATGATTCAGAATACGCATGAGGTTTCTCAGGCAAAGGCGAATGAAGACAACAAAGCCAATCTGCAACAGCAGAATGTGCAGGTCGCGGTCATGCACGAGGAGCAGAATGCCAGTTCTATGGTGCAACAGATGGAAAAATCCCAGCAGCATGAGTATAATTATGAAGACGGCGAGGGCAATGGCAGAGGCTATGATGCCAAGGGGCGAAAGAGAGCCAGAAAGAAAAAACACATGGATAGCGATGGTGTCGTGCGCATCAAGACGGGACAGCCTTCGTTTGATATCAAGATATAAGGAGCACAGGAAATGACAGGGTTACAGATTGCCATGATCGTGATTGGCATGGTCTGCCTGATCGGTAGTTTTTTTGTTTCGGAAAAGTTATCGAAAGCAGATCTGGAAGAAATGAAGAAAATGAGCGAGCAGGAGATCAAAGTGATCTTGGATGCCAGAATGCAGGACGCTTCGGCACAGATCGATGAAAAGATCCAGGATAAGGTCGAGGATGCCGTGGCACAGATCGAGCGTGGCGGAGAAAAGGAGACCAATGAAAAGATCTTAGCCATCAGCGAGTATTCGGATACGGTGCTTACATCCATGAACAAGTCGCATGATGAGATCGTCTTTTTGTACGATATGCTAAATGACAAGCAGGAGCGGGTGACAGAACTCATGAAGGAACTGACCCTGATGCAGTCTGCGGTCGCACAGATGGAGGAGACACTGGATGACAAGTTGCAGGTGACCGGTGTTTCTATGGACGCGGAGGCAGAGACCTTAGAGGAAGAAATGGCGTCGCAGGAAGAAAAGCAGACTTCTTTAGAAGATGCTTTCCGTTCACAGGTAGTCACAGAGGATGAAAAAGAACAGACGACGGAACCCAAGAAGAATGCACAGATCCTTTCTATGTATAAAGAAGGCATGAGTGAGGTGGAGATCGCCAAGCAGTTGGGCAGAGGTCTGGGCGAGGTCAAACTGGTCTTGGGATTGTTTGGTGAGGAGCAGGCACATGAGGTTTAAATATTATTTACGGGGAGCCGGAATTGGCGTGATCCTGACGACCCTGATCTTTACGATCGCATTTGCCGTTTATAAGCCGACGCTTTCGGATGATGAGATCATGCAAAAGGCAGAGGCACTGGGCATGGAAATGCCGGCGGATGATAGCGACAGTGCAGATAAAAAAGATACAAAGACAGCAAAGGATCAAAAGGATGATGCCGATGCAAGTGACAGCAATACGGATGATGCAACGACATCAGAAGATGGCGGTCAAAAGAATGTCATAGAATTTACGATCGCATCCGGCGATACATCGGCTACGATCGCACAGCATTTGCAGGAGGTAGGACTTGTCGATAATGCCAAGTCGTTTGATCTCTATCTTTCAGACCAGGATCTGGACAATCAACTTTTGCCGGGGACCTATCAGATCCCGGAGGGAGCCACTTTTCTTGAGATCGGAGAATTGCTGACGACCAAGCAGGCACAGTAGAAAAAGTCCTTGCAATGCCATGGGGGCTGTGATATAATTGTCAACGGCTCAAAATTAATCACACATAAGGATTGGTAGATCGGTGCCCAAAATACGGGTCTTTTACCAAGATGAATTATGTGGAAGTAAATAACCAGGAGGTAAGAAAATGAGTGTTATTTCAATGAAGCAGTTATTAGAGGCAGGTGTTCATTTCGGACATCAGACAAGAAGATGGAACCCTAAAATGGCTCCTTACATCTACACAGAGAGAAATGGTATCTATATCATTGACTTGCAGAAGTCTGTAGGTAAAGTAGATGAAGCTTACGATGCAGTATTTGATATTGCAGAGCAGGGTGGAACAATTCTTTTTGTTGGTACAAAGAAGCAGGCACAGGATGCGATCAAGCAGGAGGCTGAGCGTTGCGGTATGTACTATGTAAACGAGAGATGGCTTGGAGGTATGCTTACAAACTTCAAGACAATCGAGAGCAGAATTGCTAGATTAAAAGAGATCGAAGCAATGGCTGAAGATGGAACATTTGATGTTCTTCCTAAGAAGGAAGTTACAAACCTCAAGAAGGAATTAGAGAAGTTACAGAAGAACCTTGGTGGTATCAAGGATATGGGAAGAATCCCAGATGCTATCTTTATCGTAGACCCTAAGAAGGAAAGAATCTGCGTACAGGAAGCACATGCACTTGGTATTCCACTTATCGGTATTGCAGATACAAACTGTGATCCGGATGAACTTGATTATGTGATCCCGGGTAACGACGATGCTATCCGTGCCGTAAAACTTATCGTTGGTAAGATGGCTGATGCTGTTATCGAAGCAAAGCAGGGAACTGTTGATGTAGATAACGCAGAAGAAGTAGAAGAGAACGAAGAAGCATAATTTTATTATTTGGAGGACATGACAATGGCTATTACAGCAGCTATGGTTAAGGAACTGCGCGAACTTACAGGCGCAGGTATGATGGATTGTAAGAAGGCACTTGGCGAGACTGATGGCGACATGGACGCTGCAGTAGAGTACCTTGCAAAGAAAGGTCTTGCAAAGGCTGAGAAGAAGGCTGGTCGTATCGCAGCAGAAGGTATCGTTGCATTAAAGGTATCTGATGATGCAAAGAAGGCAGTCGCCGTAGAAGTAAACTCTGAGACAGACTTCGTTGCTAAGAACGAGAAGTTCCAGAACTATGTAGCACAGGTTGCTGCGCAGGCAATGGATACAAAGGCTACAGATATCGAAGGATTTCTGGCTGAGACATGGTCTCTTGATACAACAAAGACTGTAAACGAAGAACTTGCAAGCCAGATTGCTGTTATCGGCGAGAACTTAAAGATTCGTCGTTTCGCTCAGGTAGAAGAGAACAACGGTTTTGTTGCTGACTATGTTCACATGGGTGGTAAGATTGGTGTTCTTGTTGACGTTGAGACAGACGTTATCAACGATGCTGTAAAGGAAATGGCTAGAAACCTTGCTATGCAGGTTGCAGCATTAAATCCTAAGTACACAGACAGATCTGAAGTAAGTGATGAATATCTTGCTCACGAAGAAGAGATCCTTCGTGCACAGATCGCTAACGATCCTAAGGAGTCTCAGAAGCCTGAGAAGGTTATCGAAGGTATGATCAAGGGACGTATCAACAAGGAATTAAAAGAAGTTGTACTTCTTGATCAGGTATATGTTAAGGCTGAAGATGGCAAGCAGATCGTTTCTAAGTATGTAGATGAAGTTGCTAAGGCTAACAACGCTAACATCAAGATCAAAGGATTTGTTCGTTTTGAGACAGGCGAAGGAATCGAGAAGAAGGAAGAAGATTTTGCTGCAGAAGTTGCTGCACAGATGAACGCATAATCGGATCTTTTCTTAAATATTGAAATGATTTTAACCCTTACGAATGGTGGTGACACGGTTCGTAGGGGTTATTTTTATGTGGGTTAAATATTCAGAAAATAATATTGAACAGAGCATACTTTTGCCATGCAAAGAAAATATCATAAAGAAGATATATGGAAAATATCTGAAAAATAGTACTTACAAAATTTTTGGCAGATATGGTACAAAGCGAGCATGATCCTTCTATTTTGTGCTATAATAAAATAATTATTGCAGACATAAGATAAGCAAGGAGGAAAAACACATGCCGGTGTTTGATTTTGTAGATAAACCAAAGGAAGACAAAAAGAGCCAATGTACCTATACGGTCTTTTCATCCAATGAACCGTACGCGGATGAAAAGCATCCGATCCTGATCCTCGATCATAGCAGACAGGAGTGGAAGCATCATTCCAACGGTACGTTTCTGAACCAGAATACGCAGACAGCCTTTGCCTTTGATGTGGATGGGATGACGATAAATGCAGATATTCTGCGCGTGGATGCCCGTTTTGTAAGCCTTTTAAAATGGCTGGGAGAAAACCACATTCAGGTGCAGTTATCGGGAGTCAATACGACCGTGGGCTATGCAGTTTACCGCATCCGCGAAATGGCTTTTGGTGGTGGCACCAAGTTATCTGCGGAGGACGGTTTTTTACAGTTTATGATGGAGAGGCTTTTTGCAAGTCAGGCACCGGTAGATCTGACTGAGGATGATGAGATGGATGAGTCCGGGGATGATATGAAACTGACCAGCATCCAGAGCATCACGGATTTTATGACCTGTGCGGGCAAGACCCTGCCGGATCATATCCGGCTTTGGGCAAGGAGAAATCTGGCAGTTGCCAAATCCCATGAAGTCTCACCAGAGGAGCGCAGACACGCGCAGCGCGCTCTTTCCATTATGATGAATATTCAATGGAAGAACCAATATTTTGAAGCCATCGATCCGGTAGAAGCCAGACGTATTCTGGATGAAGAATTGTATGGGATGGAGCGGGTAAAACAAAGAATTATCGAGACGATCATCCAGATCAACCGTACCCATACACTGCCTGCCTATGGGTTGCTTCTGATCGGACCGGCAGGTACGGGAAAATCCCAGATCGCCTATGCTGTGGCAAGGATCCTTCGCATGCCTTGGACGACACTGGATATGTCTTCCATCAATGATCCGGAGCAGTTGACCGGAAGTTCCCGCATTTATGCCAACGCAAAACCGGGTATCATCATGGATGCTTTTTCCATGGCAGGAGAATCCAATCTGGTCTTTATCATCAACGAGTTGGATAAGGCGGCATCCGGCAAGGGTAACGGCAATCCGGCAGATGTGCTTTTGACCCTTTTGGATAATCTGGCTTTACCGACAATTACATGGAATGTATGATCCCGACCAATGGCGTCTATCCGATCGCAACGGCAAACGACAAAGATCAGATCAGTGCACCATTGATGTCGCGCTTTGCCGTGATCGAGATCCCGGACTACACCGACGAAGAAAAGAAGATCATTTTCTCACGTTTTGCACTGCCAAAAGTATTAAAGCGTATCGGCATGCGGCAGGAGGAATGTGTCTTGTCTGAGGAAGCACTGGATAAGGTGATCGAACTTTACGCCAATACCTCAGGTATTCGTGATCTGGAACAGGCGGCAGAACATATCGCCGCAAATGCTCTGTATCAGATTGAGGTGGATCAGAAGAAGCAGGTCGTCTTTGACCCGCTTATGATCGAAAAATTATTAGGTTAGGAATAAGAAAAGATGGATAGATTTTCTGCAATCGTTACCCGGATGGATGATGCCATCTGGAGTATGCTTTTGGTGGCACTGTGTCTGGGCGTGGGGCTCTTTTTATCATTGCGCATGCGTTTTCCACAACTGCGCCTTTTAAAAGAGATGGGCCGTGTCCTTAAAAACGGCGAGGAAGACGGAAATGGCATCACGCCTTTTCAGGCATTTGCAACCACTGTTGGAGCAAGAGTAGGGATGGGAAATATTGCCGGTGTTGCATCGGCAATTTTTTATGGCGGTCCGGGCGCGATCTTCTGGATGTGGATCATTGCCATTATCGGCGCGGCATCTGCATTTACGGAATCGACGCTGGCGCAGGCATATAAAGTGCGCCATGCCGGTGGTGAGTTTGTCGGCGGTCCGGCATATTACATAGAACGTGGCTTAAAATGCAAGCCTTATGCCATTCTTTTTGCCGTGGTCGCATTCTTGGGACCGGGCGTTTTGATGCCGGGAGTCCAGATCAACTCTCTGGTAACGGTTTTTGAGGAGGCTTTTTCGGTTGATAAAGTCATTGTCGGTGTCATCTGCTGTATTGTGCTTGCGATTGTTGTCTTTGGCAGTATCAAGCGCATTGCAAAGATCGCAGAACTTTTGGCACCCCTGATGTGCGCCATCTATATGGGGCTTGCCATCGTCATTCTGGGCATGAATATCACAAGGGTTCCGGTAACCTTTGCCATGATCTTTCAGTCAGCCTTTGGTTTACAGCCTTTGTTTGGCGGTATCCTGGGATCAGCTATTGCCTGGGGTGTCAAGCGCGGCATTTATTCCAATGAGGCGGGTATGGGCTGTGGCGCCATCGTATCGGCAGCGGCAGAGTGTTCCCACCCGGCAAAGCAGGGATTGGTGCAGGCATTTTCCATCTATGTAGATACCCTTCTGGTCGGTACATCTACGGCACTGATCATCCTTTTGACCGGTACTTATGATGTGACGGACGGCGCGGGAAACCTGCTCTTAGACCAGACCGGAGGCATAGAGGCTGGAATCAAGTGGACCCAGCACGCCCTGATGTCTTCTTATGGTTCCTGGAGCGGTAAACTTTTAGCGGTTATTATCGTTTTGTTTGTCTTTACCTCCATGACAGGCTATTGTTACCAGGCTGAGGCGAATATCCGTTATCTGACCGGGGGCAACGAGCGTGCCATCACCTTATGCCGCATGATCTTTGTGCTGGCATCCTTTATGGGCTGTCTGGTCAGCGCAGATGCCATGTGGGCGTTGGGAGATATCGGTTATGGACTGATGGCATGGGCAAATATCATTGCCATTTTATTGTTATCCAAACAGGCTTCTGCCATTTTAAAAGATTACGAAGTGCAAAAAAAAGAGAAAAAGCGCCCGGTATTTGACCCGGCAAAATTTGGTATTTCCGATGACAGCGGGGCATGGGCGAAAGAAAAGTAGGAGAAAAGATGAATTTTTTTGTAGTTTTACAACAGATGCTGGCATTGTTTGCCATGATCTTTATCGGATTTTATGCATATAAGGTGCACTGGGTGACGCAGGATACGTCCGACCGTTTGTCAAAGTTACTGGTCAACATCCTAAATCCTGCACTCTTGATCAATGGCGTCTTAGATAAGACAGTCGTGGCAAAAAAAGACCTCTTGCTGGAAAATCTTTTCTATATCTTCCTTTATTTTGTGCTTTTGATCGGACTTTCTTTTCCAATCGCTAAAGTCTTGCGGGTGGGGAAGATGGAAAATCGTTACCAGTTGATGCTGATCTTTTCTAATGTAGGATTTATGGGCATTCCGGTGTTACGTTCCATTTTTGGAAATGGCTGTGTGATCTATATCACCTTTTATATCCTGATCTATAATATTTTAATCTATACGCTGGGGATCGCCTTTGCCCAGAGAAGTCTGCCCAAAGAGGAGCGGAAAAATGCAGTCAAAGAGATGATCAATCCGGGGACGGTCTCTGCTGTTTTTGCCATACTGATTTTTGTATTCCATCCAAACATCCCGCAGGGAGCCGTGACCTTCTTTGATTATGTCGGCAATGCGTGATTCCGTTTTCCATGATCATCATTGGCATATCCATTGCGCAGATGCCTTGGAAAGAGATCTTCGGGCATGTAAAACTTTATATTTTTAGTGCTATCAAACTTTTGGTCATCCCAATTCTTTGTGCCATTCTGCTGCGCCCACTCAAGAGGGATACCATGCTCTTTGTTATCTTTATCCTTATGCTTGCCATGCCGTCGGGCAGTATTATTGCCATGATCGTCCGGGAATATGGCGGAAAGACAGAAGAAGAGGACATATGCAGCAAGGGCGTTTTGATGACGACACTTTTTTCCATCATTACCATTCCAATCGTGGTGCTTTTTCTTTAAAAGATCAAAAAATATCGGTCAGTTCTCAAATGAGATGCGACTGATATTTTTTTAATTGTCGAAAATAGACGAAAAATGTAGAAATTATGCAGAATCAGTATATACATCCTGGAAAATTATGATAGAATAAACGTGAAATATTATATATTTTTACGGAGGAAGTCTCTATGAAGTTTAAGAAGATCGGGACAAAAATGTTAGTTGTTATTTTGCCGGTTGTGATTCTGGCAATGCTTCTTTTGACAGCCGTCATCGGTTTTTCCAGTCGTGATATCATAAACGACCAGATCGACAGCAGGATGCAGGAGGAGTTGTCTGCGCAGAGCGGCGTCATGGGCGAAGATCTGCACACAGTTTCTTCTATGGCACAGTCGATCTCTCGTGTGGTAGCGACTACCTACCAGACGACATCGATGGATACCTATGAGAAGATGTTAGGAGAACTGATTCAGGACAATGATATGGTATCCGGCAGTGGACTCTGGTTTGAGCCTTATGCTTATCAGGCAGATGCTGAGTATATGGGACCTTATGTATATAAGGATGGCGACCAGTTGGCGACGACCTATGATTACAGCAATGCGGAATACAATTATTTCGCCCAGGAATATTACGAACTTGCCAAGGCGTCTACCGAACCGGTATTTACCGATCCTTATTATGATGAAACTTCTGATAGTATTATGTCGACCTGTGCGATGCCGATCTTAGTCAATGATCAGTTTATCGGCTGTGTGACCGTAGATATCCAGTTGGATGCGATCACGACATTGATTGACAATATAAAAGTAGGCGATGCAGGCAGGGGCATGCTCCTTACCGCAGAGGGTGTCTATATCGGCGGTGCAGCGGGTGACAAGATTCAGAATAGCGTTGTGATCACAGAGGACAAGGATGCGCCGGCACTGGCAAAGGCAGCAGAAAAGATCTTAGCCGGTGATAGTGGAGAGACAAGTTATAAAGGCAGTGACGGACAGATCAATCTGTATTATTCCCGTGTGGATGCTACAGGATGGATACTGATTATCACTATGCCGAACGCTGAACTGACCCAGCCGATCATGCAGCTTTTGGCAAAACTGTTTGGTATCTGTATTGTTGCCCTGATCGTGGTAGCCCTGGTTATTATTTTCAGTGTTAATTCCATTTCCAAGGGACTGAACCGTGTCAAAGCCTTTGCGGGATCTTTGGCAGAAGGTGACTTTACCGTGGATCCGATACAGGTAAAGACCCAGGATGAACTTGGCGTCATGAGCGGCTCTTTGAATGCCATGTATGACAGCAACAAAGACGTAATCAGCAATATTGCGGAGCATGCGACAGATATTGACGAAGCAAGTACGAAATTGCGTAGTGCTACGACTGAATTATCCGAGAACTTTGCAGAGATCAAGAAGAATATAGAAGAAGTCAACAATGCGATGATGACGACCAGTGCTGCGACAGAGGAAGTCAATGCTTCTACCGAAGAAGTGCTTTCTAATGTCAATCTTTTGAACGAAGAGACGCAGAACAGTACGGCAATGGCACAGGAGATCCGCGGACGTGCCAAAGAGGTCGGCGAGACCAGCCGCAAGTCCTTTGAGTCAGCAAGCACATTGGCAAAGCAATTTGAAGAACGTCTGGCTGAGAGTATTGAGAATGCAAAGGTTGTCAGCAGTATCGAGGAAATGGCAAATGTCATTTCTGAAATTGCAGAGCAGATCAACCTCTTATCCTTAAATGCATCTATTGAAGCAGCCCGCGCCGGAGAGGCAGGTAAGGGATTTGCCGTCGTTGCATCAGAGATCGGATCTTTGGCAACCAGCACGGCAGAGGCTGTCGGACAGATCCAGAATACGATCTCACAGGTACAGAATGCCTTTGATTCCCTGACCAAGGATGCACAAAATATGCTGGGCTTTGTGGTAAATGATGTTACACCGGATTACAGCAATTTTGTAGAGGTGGCAAAGCAATACGGCGAGGATGCAGCATCCATCGAACGTACGGCAGAAAATATCTCCAATATGTCAGACAATATCAAGCAGATCATGCAGGAGGTCACTGCCGCAGTACAGAGCATTGCAGAAGCGACGCAGGATACCACAGAGGTCAGCGGCAATATGACGGAAAAGGTTGTAGTTGTGGCAGATCATGTGGACAATGTTTCTGAGATGGCAGAGAAAGAGGATGTCATCGCAAGAGAACTGACTGGCGTAGTCAGCAGGTTCAAACTGGAAGAAAAAGAAGACGGAGAAAACTAATATGAGCGAACAGGAACATAAAGTCCTGAAAGAGCAAAGGAATCGCAGAAAGCGTGTGCAACATATCAGAATAGGGATCATTACCGTGATCTCTGTCTGGATGATCCTTTCGATCGTGATCACCTGTATTCTTTGCGCCAAGGTTGTATCACTGCAAAAGCAGATCAACATCCTGACCGGGGACTACGATTCGTCCACGGCAGTATCAGCCAAGGTCAACCAGAGTGCATCGGATACGGCAGATATAAAACTGACCCAGAATACATCAGACAAAGAAAATTTGGCGACTGCAGAAGATCTGCATAAGGTCTATCTGACCTTTGATGACGGACCAAGTGATAATACCAATGCAATTTTGGATGTTCTGGATGACTATAACGTCAAGGCAACCTTTTTTGTGACAGGCAAAGAAGACGAGGCATCAAAGGCAGCCTACAAGCGTATCGTAGACGAGGGACATACGATCGCTATGCATTCTTATTCACACAAATACAGTGATATTTATGCATCCAAGGAGGCCTTTCAAAATGACTTTGAGCGCATCCAGAATCTGATCTATGACACGACTGGAGTGGAGTGCAGATATTACAGATTTCCGGGTGGCAGCAGCAATAAAGTCAGCAATACCGATATGTCAGAATTTATTTCTTATCTGAATGATCAGGGGATTACTTATTTCGACTGGAATGTTTCCAGCGGTGATGCAACATCACATGCATTTACTGCAGATGAATTAGTTGAAAATGTCATGTCGGATGTGGTAAAATACAAAACGTCGGTTGTTTTATTACATGATGCAACAGCAAAGACAACAACGGTACAGGCTTTACCGGCAATGATTGAGGCATTACAGCAATCCGGAGCCATGCTTTTACCGATTGATGAGGATACAACGGTCATACAACATGTCAGTATCCAACAATAATATACGGAGGAATGAAAATGGGATTTTTCAAGGATTTTAAGGATGACTTTTCAGAGGCAGTCAACGATCTTGTCCCTGGAGCAGAGGAATTAGATACAGAAGACACTGCAACAGATACATTGGATGAAGAGATCGATGTGCAATCCGAATTGTCAAAACTGGACGGTTTATTGGAGCAGGTTACAAAGAGAGTAGACGGCACACCGGAAGAGGCGGCACCGGCTACAGCAAAACAAGAAAACACAGTGGAGGATACAGTGACAATGGAAACAAGAGAAGTAGTAAATGAGCCAGTTCGCGAGGTGACACCAGCAGTCAATGTGACACCAAATCCGGTCGTAGCACCGAGCACACCTGTTGATGATGAGACAGCAGTGATCACCGCAGGCATGACCATCAAGGGTGATATCGAGTCTACCGGTTCTGTAGATGTCCAGGGTGGCATCGAAGGCAACATTACCTGCAACGGCAAGTTGGTTGTTACCGGTGTCGTTCATGGAAACAGCACATCTTCTGAGTTCTTTGCAGATGCAGCCAAGATCGAGGGAGAGGTCAATACATCCGGTACAGCCAAGATCGGTGTTGGTTCTGTTATCATTGGCAATATCACAGCAACATCAGCCGTTATCGCCGGAGCCGTAAAGGGTGATATCGATGTGCAGGGACCGGTTGTTGTAGATACTTCCGCAGTTGTTATGGGTAATATCAAGTCACGTTCTGTTCAGATCAACAATGGTGCTGTTATCGAAGGTTTCTGTTCACAGTGCTATGCAGATGTTGATGTAGAAGGCTTGTTTGCATAAGAGATAAGAAGGTAGAACGATGAAGAGAGTTTTATTAAAATTAAGTGGCGAAGCCTTAGCAGGTGAGAAGAAGACTGGATTTGATGAGGCAACCTGTATTCAGGTGGCCAAGCAGGTCAAGCAGTTGGTAGATGCCGGTACAGAAGTCGGTATCGTGATCGGTGGCGGTAATTTCTGGCGTGGACGTACTTCAGAGACGATCGACCGTACCAAGGCAGACCAGATCGGTATGCTTGCAACGATCATGAACTGTATCTATGTATCTGAGATCTTCCGTTATGTTGGGATGGATACCGAGGTACTGACACCATTTACCTGTGGTGCTTTTACAACCTTGTTTTCTAAGGATGCAGCCAATGCATGCTTCAAAGCAGGAAAGGTAGCATTTTTTGCAGGTGGTACGGGACATCCGTATTTCTCTACAGATACAGCGACCGTTTTGCGTGCGATCGAGATCGAGGCAGATGTGATTCTGCTTGCAAAGGCAGTGGATGGTGTGTATGACAGTGATCCAAAGACCAATCCAAATGCCAAGCGTTATGATGTCCTGCCGATTCAGGATGTGATCGACCAGAAACTTGCAGTGTAGATCTGACGGCTTCTATCATGTGTATGGAAAATAAAATGCCAATGTATGTTTTTGCATTACAGGAAGAAAATAGTATTGTAAAAGCAATCTCGGGCGACTTTAACGGCACAAAAGTGACCGTATAATGGAGGATAATGATGGACGAAAAATTAAAAGTATTTGAAGATAAGATGCAAAAGTCTTACAACAATTTGCTTGAGGAGTACACCACCATTCGTGCTGGTAGAGCCAATCCTCATGTTTTAGACAAGGTCGTAGTTGACTATTACGGTGCACCAACACCATTACAGCAGGTGGCAAATATCAGTGTGCCGGAAGCACGTATGATCCAGATCCAGCCTTGGGAGTCTTCTTTGTTAAAGGATATTGAGAAGGCGATCTTAGTTGCAGATCTTGGACTGAACCCGACCAACGATGGTAAGGTCATCCGTCTGGTATTCCCGGAACTGACAGAGGAACGTCGTAAGGAATTGGCAAAGGATGTCAAGAAGCATGGCGAAAATGCCAAGGTTGCTATCCGCAATATCCGTAGAGATGCAAATGATTCCTTTAAGAAATATGGCAAGGAAGCAGATGTGTCTGAAGATGAAGTAAAAGAATTGGAAAATCAGGCACAAAAGCTTACAGACAAGTATATTGCTGAAGTGGACAAGGCCATTGAGGCTAAGACACAGGAGATCTTAACGGTATAGTCTTTTGACGAAAAGGGGACACTTGCGTAAGTGTCCTTTTTTTACAAGCAGAAAGGAGACAATATGAGTGTTCCAAGACATGTTGCCATTATTTTAGATGGAAATGGCAGATGGGCAAAGGCGAAAGGTCTGCCGAGGACGGCAGGACACACCGCAGGAGCAAAAAATGTAGAGGTTGTCTGCGAGGAAGCATACAATATGGGAATCGAGTACCTGACTCTCTATGCGTTTTCGACAGAGAACTGGAACCGCTCCAAGGAAGAGGTTACAGCCCTGATGAATCTGCTGAACCAGTATTTGAAGAACTGTTTAAAGACAGCAAAGAAGAATAATATGCGTATCCGCGTGATCGGGGATATTTCAAGACTCGATCCATCCATGCAGGAAAAGATCTGCCTTTTGGAAAAAGAATCCGCATCCTATACCGGACTCAACCTGACCATCGCTATCAATTACGGTAGCCGGGATGAGATCGTCCGTGGCATCAAGCGGATGTATCAGGATGTAGAAGAACATAAATTAGATGCTGATGCCATTAGTGAGGATACTGTCAGCAAATATCTGGATACCGCGGACCTGCCGGACCCGGATCTGATGATCCGCACCAGTGGAGAGCAGCGCTTATCCAATTACTTATTGTGGCAGTTAGCGTATGCAGAATTCTATTTTACTCCGGTCGCATGGCCGGATTTCCATGGAGAGGAATTAAGAAAAGCTGTGGAAGCATATGAAAATAGAGATCGAAGATATGGAAAGGTTTAAGAGGTTTTACAATGTTTAAGACTAGATTGATCAGTGGTATCGTATTGGTTGCGATCGCCCTGGTAGTAATTATCACAGGGGGCAATGTCCTGCTTTCTGTTATGGGGATCATTTCCCTCATTGGTATGTTTGAGTTATACCGTGTATTTCAAATGGAAAAGTCATTGGCGGCAGTCGTTGGCTATCTGGCAGCCATTGCTTTTTATCTGAATTTATATTTTGGCTTTTTTACGGATCCTATGATCCTGCCTATGCTGTTTTTGATCCTGCTTTTGGCGGTCTATGTGTTCTCTTACCCCAAATATAAGGCAGATCAGATCATGGCTTGTTTTTTCGCCCTGTTTTATGTGGCAATGATGCTTTCCTTTATTTACCAGACCAGAATGTTGGACGGTGGAGAGTATCTGGTATGGCTGATCTTTCTCTGTTCCTGGGGAAGTGATACCTGTGCTTACTGTGTGGGTATGCTTTTCGGAAAGCACAAGATGTCACCGGTCTTAAGCCCGAAGAAATCTGTAGAAGGTGCCGTGGGCGGTGTGGTTGGAGCCGCACTTTTAACTGCACTTTATGTATCGATCTTCCGCAGCCAACTCGGCATTACGATAACAGAAGTCTGGCTCTTGGCAGGCGTTTCTGCCATTGGAGCGTTGATTTCTATGGTGGGAGATCTGGCGGCTTCTGCGATCAAACGTAATTACGATATCAAGGACTATGGAAAACTGATCCCGGGACATGGCGGTATTTTGGATCGTTTTGACAGCGTGATCATTACCGCACCGATCATATTCTTTTTAGCATCAAGAGTTTTGTAGGAGAAGATAAGATGAAAAATATTGCAATTCTTGGTTCCACGGGTTCGATCGGAACTCAGACACTGGATATTGTAGATCAAAATAAAGAAGACTTACAGGTGGTAGCCCTTGCGGCTGGCAGCAATATTACTTTACTGGAAAAGCAGGCGAGAAAGTATCGGCCGACTTTGGTTGCGGTCTGGGACCAGGCGTGTGCCAAAGAATTAAAAGAAAATTTAAAGGACACAGAGATCTCTGTTGTATCCGGCATGGACGGACTTTTGGCAGTAGCGACTCATCCGGCATCCGAGATCTTAGTGACGGCTATCGTTGGCATGCTTGGCATCCGTCCGACGATCGCGGCGATCGAGGCAGGAAAGGATATTGCACTTGCCAATAAAGAGACCCTGGTAACGGCTGGTCATATTATTATGCCTTTGGCAAAAAAATGCGGAGTATCTATTCTGCCGGTCGACAGTGAACACAGTGCCATTTTCCAGTCTTTGCAGGGCAATGCACACAATAAGATCAAAAAGATCTTACTGACAGCATCCGGCGGACCTTTCCGTGGAAAGACATACGAGGAATTGGAACATGTGACATTAGAAGATGCCCTAAAGCACCCGAATTGGAGCATGGGAAAGAAGATCACCATTGATTCTGCAACCATGGTCAACAAGGGACTGGAGGTCATGGAGGCAAAGTGGCTCTTTGGTGTAAAGCCTTCCCAGATCGAGGTCGTCGTACATCCGCAGAGTATTTTACATTCCGCAGTCATGTATGAAGATGGCGCTGTGATCGGACAGATGGGAACACCGGATATGCGACTTCCAATTCTTTATGCATTATTTTATCCAAATCGTCGTATGCTTTATGCAGAGGAACTGGATCTTTTCAAGGTAGGCAGTCTGACTTTTGAAAGACCGGATCGCGAGACATTTTATGGTCTGTCCCTTGCATATGATGCATTAGATGCCGGCGGCAATGTGCCGACTGTCTTTAATGCGGCAAATGAGCGTGCAGTAGCCAAGTTCCTGGACGGCAAGATCTCCTTTATCGAGATACCGGAGATCATTGCAGCCAGCATGGAAGAAATTTACTACAAGGAAGATCCGACCTTGGAGGAGATCTTAGATACAGAAGCAGCAACCTATGAATATATAGAGAGTCGGTGGTAAATTGAGTATTATTCTTGCAATTATCATTTTTAGTTTTATCATAATATTTCATGAATTGGGGCATTTTCTGGTTGCCAAGAAATGCGATGTCAAGGTCAATGAATTCTGTCTGGGACTTGGACCGACACTCCTTCATTTTACCAAGGGAGAGACAACATACTCCTTAAAACTTCTGCCTTTTGGCGGAGCCTGTATGATGGAGGGTGAGGACGAGGACAGTCAGGATGACCGTGCTTTTAACCATAAGCCCCTTTGGCAGAGGGCGGCGATCGTAGCGGCAGGACCTTTCTTTAACTTTATTCTGGCATATGTTCTGTCTGTTATTTTGATCGGGGCTATCGGCTATGATGTGCCGAAACTTGCCGGTGTCATGGAAGGCTCATCCGCAGAAGAAGAGGGACTTGCGGCTGGAGATACCATTCTTGCGCTGGACGGTTACCGTGTTCATTTCTATCAGGAGATCAGTGTTTATTCCTTTTTTCATCCGGGAAAGACCATGGATGTGACTTATGAAAGAGACGGTAAGGAATATAGTGTTCAGGTAACTCCGCAGTATAACGAGGAAGCGGGCAGATACCTCTTGGGCTTACAGGGGGACTACACCAGGATCAAGGGCAACATACCGACGACACTTGCCTATGGATTTTACGAGATGAAATACCAGATCTATGCGACTTTTGAGAGTCTGAAAATGCTGGTGACAGGGCAGTTATCTGTAAATGATATGTCCGGTCCGGTTGGGATCGTCAAGACGATCGGCGATACCTATGACGAGTCCGTATCTTCCGGTGCTTTTTATGTTGCCATGAATATGATCAATATTGCCATCCTCTTATCCGCCAATCTGGGCGTGATGAACCTTCTCCCGATCCCGGCACTGGATGGCGGACGGCTTCTCTTCTTTTTGATCGAGGCTATCCGGGGCAGGCAGATGAATGAGGAGATCGAGGGAAGGATCCATCTAGTCGGCTTTATGCTGCTTATGGTATTGATGGTCGTCGTCATGTTTAACGATATTCAGAAATTGTTCGTCTAGGAGGTTTTTGCTATGGAGCGAAAGATAACAAAAGAGATCCATATTGGAGATCGTGTGATCGGTGGAGGCAATCCGATCCTGATCCAGTCTATGACCAATACAAAAACAGAAGATGTCGATGCAACAGTCGCACAGATCCGGCAGTTGACACAGGCGGGCTGTGATATTATCCGTTGTGCTGTTCCGACTATGGAAGCGGCATGTGCTTTGGAAGAAATAAAAAAGCAGGTGGAGATCCCGGTCGTTGCAGACATTCATTTTGACTATCGTCTTGCGATCGCAGCCATGGAGCATGGTGCGGACAAGATCCGTATCAATCCAGGCAACATAGGGTCACTGGATCGTATCAAGGCAGTCGTGGATGTGGCAAAAGAGCGCAACATCCCGATTCGTGTTGGGGTAAACAGTGGTTCCCTGGAAAAAGAACTGGTAGAAAAATACCACGGCGTTACGGCGGAAGGCATTGTGGAGAGCGCACTGGATAAGGTGCATATCATCGAGGATCTGGCTATGATAATCTGGTCATCAGCATCAAATCATCTGATGTTCTCATGTGTGTCAAGGCACATGAACTGATCTCCAGCCAGACGGATTATCCGCTCCATGTCGGTATCACGGAATCGGGGACACTGACCAGTGGCAACATCAAGTCATCGATCGGTCTGGGACTGATCTTACACCAGGGCATTGGCGATACCATCCGCGTTTCTCTGACCGGAGATCCGATCGAGGAGATCAAGTCTGCCAAGTTGATCCTGCGCACTCTGGGGCTGCGCAAGGGCGGCATTGAGGTCGTATCCTGTCCGACTTGTGGACGTACACAGATCGATCTGATCGGACTGGCGAACCGCGTAGAAAATCTTGTGGCAGGTTATCCTTTGGATATCAAGGTTGCCGTCATGGGCTGTGTGGTCAACGGACCGGGCGAGGCAAAAGAGGCAGACCTTGGCGTTGCGGGGGGCATTGGCGAAGGCCTTTTGATCAAACATGGTCAGGTAGTCAAGAAAATGCCGGAAGAAGAATTACTCCCGGCATTAAAATACGAATTAGATCATTGGGGCGAGTAGCCCCTTAGTTGGAGTGAAGCAGATTGGATAAAAGTTTTCAGGAAGTTTTTCCATCCTTACAATTAGATAATGACTTAATGCAGATCATGCAGGGAGCAATGATTCAGAAGGTAAGTACGAACCGGGACAGAAGTGCCATTCGTATTTACCTTCATTGTGATTCCCTTGTTCCCAAGCGCCGTATCTGGAAGATGGAAGATGCGATCAAGAAACAGTGCTTTGCAAAAGAAAATGTAACGATACATATCATAGAGTCTTTTTCATTATCTGCATTATATACGCCGGAAAAATTATACGATATTTATAAGGACAGTATTTTAGAGGAGATCAATGCCTATAGTGCCCTTTTATTTGGCGTATTCAAAAAAGCGGATTTTACCTTTTCAGAGGATCATCTTCTGGTCACTCTGGAAGATACGGTCATTGCACATGGCTATGAGCAGGAACTGCACGATATCTTAGATAAGATCTTTTGTCAGCGCTGCGGGCAGAAACTCATCATTGATTTTTCCTATAAAGAACCGGTTGCAAGCAAGTATCGTGAAAATTCACAGATACTGATCGACAACCAGATCGCGGAGATTACAAGACAAAACCGCATGCGCCAGCAGCAGAAGGAACTGCTGAATGCAGAGGAAGGCGAGCAGGATACCGGCAGCGAGAAGCCAGCCAGTCCTGCCGGCAAAGATGTCGGAAACGAAAAGAAGTCCTTTGGCAAAGGCGGCGGCAGACGCGGTGGCTTTGCAGCGAAAAAATCAAACAATCCGGATGTTATTTATGGACGTGAATTTGATGATGAACCGATTCCAATTCAAGAGATTTCCGGTGAGATCGGCGAGGTAACCATCCGCGGACAGATCATCAGTTTTGAAAGTCGAGAGATCCGCAATGAGCGTACTATTTTAATGTTTGCCATCACGGACTTTACGGATACGATCGTCAGCAAGATCTTTGTGGCAAATGATCAGGTGGACGAGGTCTGTCAGGGAATCAAGAACGGTGCTTTTATCAAGTTAAAAGGCGCACCGATGATCGATAAATTTGACCATGACCTTACCATGAGTTCGGTCTTTGGCATTATGCGTATCCCGGACTTTACGACTTCCCGTCATGATCATGCCCCGGATAAGCGTGTAGAGTTACACTGTCATACCAAGATGAGTGATATGGATGGGGTATCGGATGTCAAGGATATCATCAAGCGGGCAGCCGGTTGGGGACATCAGGCGATCGCAATTACCGACCATGGAGCCGTACAGGCTTTCCCGGATGCAGACCATACCGTGCATGATCTGGATACGGACTTCAAGGTGATCTATGGCTGTGAGATCTATCTGGTGGATGATACCAAGGGTATTGTGACGGATTCCAAGAACCAGAGTCTGGATGATACCTATGTGTCTTTGACTTGGAGACGACAGGATTTCATGCAAAAAATAATAACATCATAGAGATCGGAGCGGTCAAGGTCGTTGGCGGGCAGATCACGGAACGTTTTTCCGAGTTTGTCAATCCGAAAGAACCAATTCCTTTCCGTATTACCGAACTGACCAGCATCCGTGATGAGGATGTCATTGATGCGGAGGATATTACAAAGATCCTGCCACGTTTTATGGATTTTTGCAAGGGTGCTATCATGGTTGCCCATAATGCAGACTTTGATATGAGTTTTATCAAGGCAAATTGCGAACGACTGGGACTGCCATGTGACTTTACCTATGTGGATACGGTGGCTCTGGCGCGTTATCTGCTTCCGTCACTCAGCAAGTTCAAACTGGACAATGTGGCAAAGGCAGTGGGTGTATCTTTGGAACACCATCATAGGGCAGTAGATGATGCGGGCTGTACCGCAGAGATCTACGTCAAGTTCTTGGAAATGTTAAAAGACCGTGGCTTTGAGACACTGGATGATGTCAACAAGGACGGTATGGCATCTGATGAGACCATCCGCAAGATGCCGTCTTACCACTGTATCGTCTTAGCAAAAAATGACATTGGACGTATCAATCTCTATCGTTTGATCTCCATGTCACACTTACAGTATTATTACAGAAGACCAAAGATCCCAAAGAGCCAGTTGCAGAAATATCGGGAGGGTCTGATCATCGGCTCGGCATGTGAGGCGGGAGAATTATACCGCGCCATCCTAAACAGCCGACCGGAAGAAGAGATCACGCGTATCGTGAATTTCTATGATTATCTGGAGATCCAGCCGCTCGGAAACAATGCCTTTATGCTCCGTAAGGATGACGGACTGATCAAGAGCGAAGAAGACCTGCGCAATATCAACCGCAGGATTGTCTCCTTAGGAGAAATCTTTAAAAAGCCGGTTGTTGCGACCTGTGATGTGCATTTTCTGGATCCGCAGGATGAAGTATATCGCCGTATCATTATGGCGGGCAAGGGCTTTTCGGATGCCGACGATCAGGCACCTTTGTATCTGCGTACTACCGAGGAGATGTTGGAGGAGTTTTCCTATCTTGGTTCTGCCAAGGCGGAGGAAGTCGTTATCACCAACACCAACCGGATCGCCGATATGTGTGAGCCGATCTCGCCGGTGCGACCGGACAAATGTCCACCGGTCATTGAAAACTCAGACGGCATGCTGAGAAAGATCTGCTATGATAGGGCGCATGCGCTCTATGGCGATGATCTGCCGCCTGTCGTAGAAGAGAGACTGGAAAGAGAACTCAAATCCATCATCGGCAATGGTTATGCCGTGATGTATATCATCGCACAGAAACTGGTGTGGAAGTCCAATGAGGACGGCTATCTGGTAGGTTCCCGTGGATCGGTAGGATCTTCCTTTGTCGCCACCATGGCAGGTATTACCGAGGTAAATCCGCTCAGTCCGCATTATCTGTGTGAATATTGTCATTTTGTTGATTTTGATTCCGAAGAGGTCAAGGCTTATTCCGGGCGTGCAGGTTGTGATATGCCGGACCGCAAGTGTCCGGTCTGTGGCAAGGATCTGAAAAAAGAGGGATTTGATATTCCGTTTGAAACTTTCCTGGGATTCAAGGGAAATAAGGAGCCGGATATCGATCTGAACTTCTCCGGGGATTATCAGTCAAAGGCGCATAAATACACCGAGGTTATCTTTGGGGAAGGCCAGACCTTTAAGGCGGGTACGATCGGTACGCTTGCTGATAAGACCGCTTTTGGTTACATCAAGAATTATTATGAAGAACGTGGCATACACAAGAGAAATTGTGAGATCGACCGTATCGTACAGGGTTGTGTGGGCGTGCGAAGAACGACCGGACAGCATCCGGGCGGTATCATCGTACTTCCGGTAGGAGAGGACATTTTTTCCTTTACACCGGTCCAGCACCCGGCAAACGATATGACATCCGACATCATTACGACCCACTTTGATTATCACTCCATCGATGCCAACCTTTTGAAACTGGATATTCTGGGACACGATGATCCGACCATGATCCGTATGTTGGAAGATCTGACCGGACTGCATGCGCAGGAGATTCCGCTGGATGATAAGACGGTCATGTCACTCTTTAAAAATACCTCAGCCCTTGGGGTCACACCGGAGGAGTTGAACGGCTGTCCGATGGGAACGCTGGGTATCCCTGAGTTTGGTACCGATTTTGCCATGGGGATGCTCCGGGATGCAAAGCCGCAGGAGTTTACGGATCTGATCCGTATTTCCGGCTTGTCCCATGGTACGGACGTATGGCTGGGTAATGCCCAGACTTTGATCGAAAATGGTACGGCTACGATTTCTACCTGTATCTGTACGCGTGATGATATCATGACCTATTTGATCCATATGGGACTGGATAGTGCGGAAGCCTTTGATATCATGGAAAAGACCAGAAAGGGTATCATTGCCAAGGGCAAATGCAAGCAGTGGCCGGAGTGGAAACAGGATATGCTGGATCATGGCGTGCCGGAATGGTACACCTGGTCCTGTGAAAAGATCAAATATATGTTCCCGAAGGCACATGCGGCGGCATACGTTATGATGGCATGGCGTATCGCCTATTGTAAGGTCTTTTATCCCCTGGCTTACTACGCGGCATTCTTTAGTATCCGCGCGACATCCTTCAGTTATGAACTCATGTGTCAGGGCAAGGATAAACTGGAATTTTATATTGCAGAATACAAGAAAAAAGACAAGTTGTCGGCAAAAGAAGAAGGAACTCTCCGTGATATGCGTATCGTACAGGAAATGTATGCGCGAGGTTTTGAATTTTTACCACTGGATCTGTATAAGTCAGATGCCAGATATTTCCAGATCGTCGACGGTAAATTATTACCGCCTTTCAACTCGATCGACGGCATGGGAGACAAGGCGGCAGAGTCGCTTGCCATTGCAGCCAGTGGCGGCAAGTTCTTATCCAAGGATGACCTGCGGGAGCGTGGCAAGGTAAGTAAATCGATCATTGAACTTTTATCCGATCTGGATATTATTTCGGATCTGCCGGAATCCAACCAGTTATCCTTCTTCGACTTTACGGCGTAGGATGAAGCAGTTTAGGAAATTCCACGGATTTTCCTATTTATAAAAAGAGATGATTATGAGAGGAATTACATGAAAGATTTAAGTGAGATCCGATGTGATATTGACGCGATTGACCGTCAGATCGTATCGTTGTATGTACAGAGAATGGGACTTGCTGCGGAAGTGGCAGAATACAAGATCGCTAACCATAAAAATGTCTATGACAAGGCACGCGAGGATGACAAATTAAAGACCTTGGCGGGGCTGGTGCCGGATGAATTTTTAAAGCAGGGCGTGGTCGAACTTTTTGAACAGATCATGTCGACCAGCCGCAAAAAGCAATACCAGATGTTAGCGGAAGCAGGACAGATCGAGCCGTTGGGATTTCGGGCGATCGATGCTCTGGATGCCAAGGATAAGCGGATCGTTTATCAGGGAGTCGAAGGGGCTTATGCCCAGATGGCAATGCAACAGTTCTTTGGCAAGGAATGTCCGGGTGAGGCAGTAGCGACCTGGCGGGATGCTATGGAGGCGATCCAGAGCGGATACGTGGATTATGCGGTCCTGCCGATCGAAAACTCATCCGCCGGTATTGTGGCGGAAAATTATGATCTTTTGATGGAATATGACGTGACGATCGTGGGCGAGCAGATCATTAAGATCGACCATGCACTCTTAGGTGTCAAGGGGGCAAAGATCGAGGATATTACCGTGGTATATTCCCATCCACAAGCCCTGATGCAGTGTGCGGACTATCTGGATGACCATGCAAAAATGGAGCGCAAGGCATTGAAGAATACAGCCCTTGCAGCCCAGAAGGTCAAAGAGGACGGTCTGAAAAACCAGGCTGCCATTGCAGGCATACATAATGCCGGTATTTATGATCTGGATGTTTTAGACCAAGCCATTCAGGATAATAAAGAAAATGAGACACGCTTTATCATTGTGGCAAAGGATAAGACCTATCTGCAATCTGCGGATAAGGTCAGCCTGTGCTTTGCACTCCCGGATGATGAGGCTGGTGCCTTGTATCGCATCATGTCACATTTTATCTTTAATGGGATCAACCTGACCCGTATCGAATCCCGTCCGAGCAAGGGCGGCTCCTGGGGCTACCAATTCTTTATCGATTTTGAGGGGAATCTGAGACAGGAAGCGGTCGTCAATGCTCTGCGGGGCTTAAAGGAGGAGACATCTTCTTTCCGCATTTTGGGAAATTACCAGTCTTTTGCAAAGGGAAATTAGATTTTTTAAAAATTTTATGGGGATTTTACATGGATATGTTAAGGTGGAGATTATGTAAAGGGGGATATTATGAAGTTATATGCATCGATCTATATTGGATCTTATGAGATTATTCTGAAAGTATTTCAGATCACACAAAAGAAACGCTTGAAGGAACTGGATTGCCTGCGTACGCCGATCGATACGGCACAGGATATCTATGCCAGCGGTCAGTTGAAAAAGGAGACTGTAGATAGGATCTGCAATGTGCTGGAAGATATGAAACGCACCCTTGCCCTGTATCGGCTGACGGAGGACTATCAGATCTATGCCGGCTCTACCTTTACGGCGGCAGACAACCGCCTCTTTGCCATGGAACAGATCAAACTGCGCACCGGTATGAAGGTGCTGGCGCTCAGCAATTCCGAGCATAGGTTTATGAGTTATCGCGCGGTGGCATCCCAGGATAATTTTGATGCCATGGTATCGGAGAGTGCAGCAATCGTGGATATCGGCGGTGCCAGTTTACAGATCACCCTCTTTTATCATGGAAAGGTCAGAACGACACAGCATATCGGTTTGGGAACGGTCATCATGAGCGAGAATATGAAACGTTTATCCTATATGACCAACCATAAAGAGCAGATCGCTCAGATGATGTATAAGGAACTGGATGCCTTTGTCACCATGCATATGCAGGATGTCAAGTTAAAATATTTGATCATCTTAGGCGACCATGTATCGACTTTGATGGAACGCGCCGTAGATGATGCGACCAGGGAACCGATCAGGATGGAGCATTACATGGAACTTCTGGAGAATATGCGGGATAAGACCTTGCAGAGCATCATCCGGGAATTTGATGTCTTAAACGATCATGAGGAACTGATCGAACCCTTTTTGATGCTGCATCATGCCATTGCAGAAAAACTGCCGGCAAAATATGTCTATGTGCCGGGCGTATCTGTCAATGACGGTATGGCATATCACTATTTTGCACCAAAACATTATCTGCAGGTAGAACATGACTTTGACCAGGATATCATCTCTGCGGCATGGTCGATCGCCAAGCGCTACGGCAGTTACCAGCCGCACTTAAAGGCACTGGATAAGATCTCGACCCAGATCTTTGATGCGACAAAGAAGTTTCACGGGCTGGATAAAAGGCAAAGATTATTGATGCGTCTGGTCGCGATCTTGCATGACTGTGGAAAATACATCAGTATCTCGGATGCGTCCGATTGTTCCTATATCATTATCATGTCATCGGAGATCCTGGGTCTATCCCACAAGGAACGTGAGATGGTTGCTACGGTCGTATCTTTGAACCGTAAAAGTCTGGAATCTTATGACAGCATGGCGGATCGTTTTAGCGTGGATGAGTATATGACGATCGTCAAACTGCTTGCTATCTTAAAAGTGGCTAATGCGCTCGACCGCAGCCACAGGCAGAAGTTCAAGAACATCAAGATGGCGGTGCGGGGCAATCGTTTGCACATCACCATTGAGGCGACGGATTCCATCGCATTGGAAAAAGGCATGTTTGAAGAAAAGGCAGACTTCTTTGAAAGTGTATTTTCCATCCGTCCGATCTTGCGGGAATTGCGCGTGTTTGAATAGAGGGGGATCAAAAAATGAGCAAGGCAGAAGAATTCAAAAATCCAAAATATTATGATAACCGAGAATTGAGTTGGATCAAATTTGAGCACCGTGTACTAAACGAGGCAAAGGATAAGGAGATACCGATTCTGGATCGCCTGAAATTTGTCAGCATCACATCTTCCAATCTGGATGAGTTCTTTATGGTACGTGTTGCTTCCTTAAAGGACATGGAGCATGCAGGCTATACCAAAAAAGATATTGCCGGCATGGATCCAACGGAACAGTTGTGTGCAATAGGAAAGGAAGTCCATGCGCTTGTTGAAAAGCAGTACAACACCTACAATCGTTCCCTAATGCCGATTCTGCGCAAGGAGGGCATTCGGATCATAGGCGCTTATGAGGAACTCAACGAAAAGCAGGCAACCTATGTAGATAAATACTTTATGGAGCATGTCTATCCGGTGCTGACCCCTATGGCGGTAGATGCTTCCCGGCCTTTTCCTCTGGTGCGCAACAAGTCCTTAAATATTGCGGCACTCATCAAGTCCAAGCATCCAAATTCAAAATTACAGCAGGGAAGTAAGCAGGAACTGGAATTTGCTACCGTGCAGGTGCCGTCTGTTCTGCCACGACTGGTGCCGATCCCGGGCGAGGACGACCGTTATACTTTTACACTCTTGGAACAGATCATAGAAAAGAATATGGCACAACTCTTTTTGAACTATGACCTTGTGTGTGCCTATCCTTATCGTATCATGCGAAATGCCGATCTGTCCTTTGATGAGGATGAGGCGAGCGATCTTTTAAAAGAGATCCAGAAGCAGCTTGTCAAAAGGCAGTGGGGTGAGGTGATCCGTCTGGAGATCGAACATAAGGCGGATAAACGCCTTTTGCAGGTCTTAAAAGAACAACTGGCTGTTAGCGGTAAGGATGTCTATGAGATCGCAGGACCTTTGGATCTTACCTTCTTGATGAAGATGTATGGGCTGTCCGGCTGTGATGATCTGCGGGAGAAACTTTTTGTACCGCAGAAAAATCCAAGAATCCTTCCGGGAGAGAGCATTTTTGACGAGATCAAAAAAGGAGATATTTTCCTGACCCATCCCTATGAGACCTTTGATCCGGTCGTTGATTTTATCAAGCAGGCAGCAGTTGACCCGGATGTACTTGCCATCAAGCAGACCCTGTATCGTGTCAGTGGCAATTCACCGATCATCGCAGCGCTTGCCAAGGCGGCGGAAAACGGAAAGCAGGTCACGGTCTTGGTAGAATTAAAGGCACGTTTTGACGAGGAAAACAATATTGTCTGGGCACAAAAGTTAGAGAAGGCGGGCTGTCATGTTATCTATGGACTGGTGGGCTTAAAGACCCATTGTAAGATCGCACTGGTCGTCCGCAGGGAAGAGGATGCCATCACACGTTATGTGCATCTTGGTACCGGCAATTACAATGACTCGACCGCCAAACTTTACACAGATTGCGGTATCTTTACCTGCAATGAAAATTATGGAGAAGACGCAACGGCTGTCTTTAACATGTTGTCCGGTTATTCGGAGCCGGCAAGATGGAATAAACTGGTCGTGGCACCGATCTGGCTGCGTGACCGCTTTATCGCCCTGATCGATCGGGAGATCGCTCATGCCAAGGAAGGAAAAGAGGCATATATCGTTGCCAAGATGAATTCCTTGTGCGACCGGCAGATCATTGAAAAATTATACGAGGCATCCTCTGTCGGTGTAGAGATCTACCTGGTGATCCGCGGAATCTGCTGCCTTCGTACCGGGATACCGGGCGTAAGCGAACATATCCATGTGACCTCGATCGTGGGGACTTTTTTGGAACATAGCCGTATCTTTTATTTCTATAATAATGGACAGGAAGATATATATATGGGAAGTGCGGACTGGATGCCTAGAAATCTGGATCGGCGTGTGGAGATCGTATTCCCGGTGGAAGATGATGTGATCAAGGATCGGATCAAGCATATCTTAGATGTTCTCCTGCGCGATAATTTAAAGGCATATGCCATGCTTTCGGATGGCACTTATGCAAAGATGAGCCGACGCGGCAAACAGGCGATCGGCGCCCAGATGACATTCTGTCGTGAGGCAATGGAAGGAGCGAAGGAGGAGACCACAGTTTGGAAAGGCAGACGCTTTATACCGATCTGGGCCTTTGATGAAGAAGAACACGAAGCCTAAGATTTTATTGTTAGATTTAAATTGTACAAAATTGTCCGAAAAACACAATATATAGTGCTTTTGCCTTGCACAAGGTACAAAAGCATGGTATGGTATATACAAGTATTGAAGAGGATACTTAGGAACCACTTAAAATATGCACCGAGGAGGGGATCAAAGCAATCGGTTTAGATGAGTATTTTAAGGTATCGGCGGTAGTCGAGTATTCCGGTTCCGAAGATTCCGGACAAGGACGACTGATATGGCATACTAGAAGAAGGGAGTCTTCTGGTGAATTCGGAAACATATTCAGAGTCGCCTGTGATGAATTAAAACAAGAGACAGGCAAGGTCTAAGGACAAGGGGGAAGACGGCAGGATTTCTGTCGTTTTCCTTTTGTGCGAATTTAGCAGAAAAATCCGAAAAAAGTATTGACGCCCCATAGAATCTGTGATAAAGTACCAATGTTGTGAAAACAAAGTAGAGTATCCACTCTCACCTGAGCACAGAGGTGACTCAGCGTTTATATTCCGACTTTTTGAAGTGTTGTGAGTTTGATTGTGGATAGTCTGCCTATCCACTTTTTTTATTTTAATCTGGAGGTATAAGACCATTAGCGATTTAATGATTAACGAGCAGATCAGAGACAGAGAAATTCGTCTGATTGGTTCAAACGGAGAACAGCTTGGCATTATGTCAGCAAGAGAAGCAATGAAATTGGCAGAGGAAGCAGAACTTGATCTTGTCAAGATTGCCCCGAATGCTAAGCCACCGGTATGCAAGATCATTGATTACGGTAAGTATCGTTACGAACTTGCACGCAAGGAAAAAGAAGCGAAGAAGAAGCAGAAGACAGTTGAAGTCAAAGAGATCCGCCTGTCACCGAATATTGATACCAACGATCTGAACACAAAGGTCAATGCAGCCAAGAAGTTCCTTTCCAAGGGCAATAAGGTAAAGATCACACTTCGTTTCCGCGGTCGTGAGATGGCGCATATCGCACAGAGTAAACATATCTTAGATGACTTTGCAAAGGAAGTCGAAGATATGGCAGTAGTGGAGAAAGCACCAAAGCAAGAAGGCAGAAGCATCAGCATGGTGTTGGCAGAAAAGAGATAATTTAAGGAGGAAAATAACATGCCAAAAATTAAGACAAAAAGAGCAGCTGCAAAGCGTTTTTCTACAACAGGAACAGGAAAGTTAAAGAGAAATAAAGCTTACAAGAGCCATATCTTAACCAAGAAGACAACTAAGAGAAAGAGAAATCTTAGAAAAGCAGCAATGACAGATGCTACAAATGTTAAGAATATGAAGAAGGTTTTACCTTACTGCTAATAAATAGGTTAAGGAGGATATCAAAATGGCAAGAATTAAAGGCGGAATGAACGCTAAGAAGAAGCATAATAGAGTATTAAAGATGGCAAAGGGCTACAGAGGTGCTAGATCTAAGCAGTATCGTGTAGCAAAGCAGTCAGTAATGAGAGCACTTACAAGTTCTTATGCTGGTAGAAAGCAGAGAAAGAGACAGATGCGTCAGCTCTGGATCGCTCGTATCAACGCAGCAGCAAGAATCAATGGTCTTTCATACAGCAAGTTTATGTATGGATTAAAGCTTGCAGGTGTTGAGATGAACCGCAAGATGTTAGCAGAGATGGCTGTAAATGACGCAGCAGCATTTGCTGAATTAGTTGAATTGGCAAAGACAAAGGTTGCCTAAAGATAATGCAGGACTCCGAACGTATTCGGAGTCCTTTTTTGTCAATTTTTTAACCAAATAAAGGTTTTTTTATAAAGGCACTTATGCTATAATGCCCTTTGGTGAGTGAAGAATATTTTAATTAGGAGGAATGACAGATGGCAATTTTAGTTACCGGTGGTGCAGGCTACATTGGAAGTCATACTTGTGTAGAACTTTTGCAGGCAGGATATGACGTGGTTGTTTTGGATAACTTATCCAATGCCAGTGAAAAGTCATTGGATCGTGTTAAGGCGATCACGGGCAAAGAGGTTACTTTCTACAAGGGAGACATCTTGGATCGTGACATCTTAAATGAGATCATGGACAAGGAGCAGATCGACTCATGTATTCATTTTGCCGGCTTAAAGGCGGTAGGTGAATCTGTTGAGAAGCCTTGGGAATATTATAACAACAATATCGCAGGAACATTAACACTGGTGGATGTGATGAGACAGCATGGCGTAAAGAACATCATCTTTTCATCATCTGCAACAGTTTACGGCAATCCTGCACAGATCCCGATCACAGAGGAGTGCCCAAAGGGACAGTGTACCAACCCATACGGATGGACAAAGTCTATGTTGGAGCAGATCCTTACCGATATGCAAAAGGCAGATCCGGAGTGGAATGTGATCTTACTTCGTTATTTTAATCCGATCGGTGCGCATCCAAGCGGAACCATGGGTGAAAATCCAAACGGTATCCCGAACAACCTCATGCCATATATCACACAGGTGGCAGTTGGTAAGTTGAAAGAACTTGGCGTTTTCGGTAACGACTATGATACACCGGATGGTACCGGTGTCAGAGACTACATCCATGTAGTCGATCTTGCGATCGGTCATGTCAAGGCATTAAAGAAGATCGAAGAGAATGCCGGACTTTGTATCTACAATCTGGGTACGGGTGTCGGCTATAGCGTTCTGGATATTGTAAAGAACTTTGAGGAGGCGACCGGCGTCAAGATCCCTTATGTGATCAAGCCGAGAAGAGCCGGCGATATCGCAACCTGTTATTCCGATGCGACCAAGGCAAAGGAAGAACTTGGATGGACTGCAAAGTATGGTATCAAGGAAATGTGTGCAGACTCCTGGAGATGGCAGAAGAACAATCCAAACGGCTATGAAGACTAAGAATTTTCTTGAATTTCAATTTTTTCAAAAAAATTGAAAAAAGTACTTGACGAGGAAGAGTATTTGATATATCATTGTCTTGTTGTCGCAATGCGGTAACAAGACATCATGGTTCGTTGGTCAAGCGGTTAAGACGCCGCCCTCTCACGGCGGAATCAGGGGTTCGATTCCCCTACGAACTGTTGAGCGCAAGTAGATATGTTGCTAGAATTGAGAGTGGACATTTTGTCCACTCTCAATTTTTTAAAAAAAGAAAGGTGGTGGACATATGTCACAAAGGGAGCAGTACGAAAAGAAGACAGAAGAATTGATCCTTCCGATTCTGGACGAAAAAGGCTTTGAATTGGTGGACGTGGAATATGTCAAGGAAGGTCAGGATTATTTCCTTCGGGCATATATTGACAAACCGGGAGGCATTACCATTGATGACTGCGTTGCGGTCAGCAGAGAGATGAATGTCCTGCTGGATGAACTGGATTATGTAGAGGGAGCCTATACCTTTGAGGTGAGTTCACCGGGATTGGGACGACCGCTCAAGAAAGCGCGGGATTTTGAACGCAGTCTGGGACAGGAAGTAGAGATCCGTACTTATAAAGCAATCGACGGTTCCAAAGAATTCTACGGTATCCTGCATGCCTATGATGATGATAGTGTCACTGTCCTATCCGAAGACGATGAAGAAGTTACATTTAATAAGTCAGACATTGCATTGATCCGTCTGGCATTTGATTTTTAGCGTACTATAACAAGAATTTTAGGAGGATGAACAAGAAATGAAGAACAATGAATTGTTAGAAGCGTTAAATGTGTTGGAGGCTGAAAAGAATATCAGCAAAGATGTCCTTTTGGAAGCGATCGAGAATTCGCTTCAGGTTGCCTGCAAAAATCATTTTGGAAAGAATGATAACATTACCGTGAACATCAATCCGGAAACATGTGAATATCATGTTTTAGCAGCCAAGACGGTTGTAGAAGATGTGGAAGATCCGGTAGAGCAGATCAGTTTGGAGGACGCACAGGCGATGGACGGATCTTACAATATCGGCGATGTGGTCAATGTTGAGATCAAGTCAACCAACTTTGGACGTATCGCAGCACAGAGTGCAAAGAACACGATCTTACAGAAGATCCGTGAAGAAGAAAGAAAGATGGTATTTGACGAGTATTATCAGTTGGAAAGAACGGTTGTGACCGGTATCGTACAGCGTTACATCGGCAAGAACATCAGTGTAAATCTTGGTAAGACCGATGCTTTCTTGGCAGAGAATGAGCAGGTCAGAGGTGAGCACTTTGAGCCGACAGAGCGTATCAAGGTATTGATCTTAGAAGTAAAGGATACGACAAGAGGACCGAAGGTCTTAGTTTCCAGAACCCACCCGGAACTGGTAAAGCGTCTGTTTGAAGAGGAAGTCGCAGAAGTACGTGACGGCGTTGTAGAGATCAAGGCGATCGCGCGTGAAGCAGGCAGCAGAACAAAGATGGCTGTATGGGCAGAGGATGAAAATGTGGATCCGGTTGGCGCATGTGTCGGTATGAACGGCAGCCGTGTCAATGCGATCGTAGATGAACTCCGCGGAGAAAAGATCGACATCATCGAATGGAATGAAAACCCGGCTATGCTCATTGAGCATGCCTTAAGTCCGGCAAAGGTCATTTCTGTTATCGCAGATGCAGATGAAAAGACAGCAAAAGTTGTTGTTCCGGATTATCAGTTGTCACTTGCCATTGGTAAGGAGGGACAGAATGCAAGACTTGCAGCCCGTCTGACAGGATTTAAGATCGACATCAAGAGCGAGACGCAGGCAAGAGAAGCAGGCGATTTCTTGGATTATGAAAACGAGTATGATGATGAGTATTATGACGACGATGAATACTATGATGATGAGTATGACGAGTCTGAAGATGATTATGTAGAAGATGACTACGATGATGATGCAGCATCAGAAAGTGAAGAATAAAATGAATGGCAAAAAAATTCCACAGCGCAAGTGTGTGGGATGTAATGAAATGAAAGACAAATCCCTTTTAGTCCGCGTGGTAAAGACACCGGAGGATACCTTTCTTGTGGATGCCAGCGGCAGAGCCAATGGCAGAGGGGCTTACATTTGTAAAGACATCGAATGTTTTCACAAGGCGATGAAGAATAAGGGATTGGAACGTTCATTGAAGTGTAAGATACCAGAAGATATTGTAAAACGATTGGAAGAGGAGATGATCTAAATGCAGGATAAGGCTTTGGCGATGCTTGGTATGGCAACAAAAGCGGGAAAAGTAGTCAGCGGAGAATTTTCCGTGGAAAAGGCTGTCAAAGAAGGCAAGGCATGGCTGGTGCTGGTTGCAGAAGATGCATCTGACAATACCAAAAAGAGTTTTACGAACATGTGTGAATTTTATGAGTGCGACCTTATTTTTTATGGCAAAAAAGAGAATCTGGGGCATGCAATCGGCAAAGAGTTCCGGGCATCCGTTGCGATCACAGATGAAAATCTGGCACAGGCTGTAAAAAAGAAAATCACATTGGTATAACAACTGAATAATGGAGGATATAGTATGGCAAAAGTTAGAGTATATGAATTAGCAAAACAGTTAGGTGTAGAAACAAAAGAAGTTGTTGCAACACTTGCTGCAAACGGAATAGAAGTAAAGAGCCAAAACAGCATTGAGGATGCTGCGATCGCGATCGTAGAAAAGAAGTTTAAAAAGGCAGAACCGGTCAAAAAAGAAGTAAAAGAAGCACCGGAGAAGAAGACAGAAGCAAAGAAAGAGGCAGCGGTAAAAGAAGAACCTGCAAAAGAAGGGGCAAAGACAGGGGAAAAGAAGGCAGAGCATAAGGAAGAAAATGCACGTCCGAAGAAGAAATCAAGCATTTCCGCTGTCTTTAATGCCCAGTACAGCAAGCAGCAGAGACCTCGCCGTGATGGTGACCGTCCGAGAAGAAGACCGGATGGTGACAGACAAAATGGCAATCGTGGTGACCGTTCCGGTTCCGGACGTCCGGCACAGGGAAGAATCACAATCCGTCCGGAGAGTGAGCGTACCGTCAGACCTTCCCACCGCGTACAGGAGGAGAAGGAACGTCAGGAGAGATTGGAGCGCAAGGAGCGTCAGGACAGACAGGAACGCCAGGACAGACGTGAGAATGGCAACCGTGGTGACAGACCAAACGGTAATCGTCCGATCCGTCCACGTCAAATGTCAGAAAATGACCGTCCGAGCAGCCGCGTAAACGCAGGCGACAACCGCAGACCGCGCAATAACGACGGCAATCGTGGCAACAGACCAAACGGCAACCGTCCAAACGGTGGTGGATTTGCCGGTGACAACCGCAGAAACAATGCTGCTCCAGCTGCGCCAGCTGCAGATATGAATGCAAAGGGAAGCCGCGACAACAACCGCAACAATAAAAAGAAACATGAGCACGATCAGTTTGGCTCTAAGAAGCAGGAACGCTATGTAAACTTGGAGAAGAACGGTGGCAAGAAGAAGAATAAGGCGCCACAGCCAAAGCCGGCAGAAAAGGACCCGAACGAGATCATTACACTGACCCTGCCTGAGCATATTACGATCAAGGAATTGGCTGACAAGATGAAAGTGCAGGCATCTGTGATTGTTAAGAAACTCTTTATGAAGGGCATCATGGTTACCGTAAACCAGGATATCGACTACGAGCAGGCAGAAGAGATCGCACTTGAGTTCAACTGCATCTGTGAGCCGGAAGTCAAGGTAGATGTGATCGAGGAACTTCTTCGCGAGGATGAAGAGTCAGAAGAAGATATGGTTGCCCGTCCACCGGTTGTCTGCGTTATGGGACACGTTGACCATGGTAAGACATCCCTTTTGGATGCTATCCGTGACACTAAGGTGACAGACCGCGAGGCAGGTGGTATCACACAGCACATTGGTGCTTACATGGTATCAGTCAATGGACAGAAGATCACCTTCTTAGATACACCGGGACATGAGGCATTTACCGCTATGCGTATGCGTGGTGCCAATTCTACCGATATTGCAATTCTGGTTGTTGCAGCCGATGATGGCGTTATGCCACAGACGGTTGAGGCGATCAACCATGCAAAGGCAGCAGGCATTGAGATCATCGTTGCGATCAACAAGATCGATAAGCCAAACGCAAATGTAGAACGTGTAAAGCAGGAATTATCCGAGTATGAACTGATCCCGGAAGATTGGGGCGGAAGTACCATCTTCGTACCGGTATCTGCACATACACATGAAGGTATCGATGAATTACTGGAAATGATCCTTTTGACCGCAGAAGTCTTGGAATTAAAGGCAAATCCAAAGCGTACGGCAAGAGGTCTTGTCATTGAGGCACAGTTGGATAAGGGCCGCGGTGCAGTTGCAACCGTTTTGGTACAGAAGGGTACCCTGCATGTGGGAGATCCGATCGCAGCCGGAAGTTCTTATGGTAAAGTCCGTGCCATGATCGATGAAAACGGACGCAGAGTCAAGGTAGCAACACCATCTACACCGGTAGAGATCTTAGGACTGAGTGATGTACCGAATGCAGGTGAGATCTTTGTTTCCATGGATTCTGAAAAAGAAGCAAGAAACTTTGCGGAGACATTTATTTCCGAGAGTAAGAATAAGTTAATTGAAGATACTAAGACCAGAATGTCATTAGACGATCTCTTCTCACAGATCCAGTCCGGTAATGTGAAGGAACTCAATATCATCGTCAAGGCAGACGTACAGGTTCTGTCGAGGCAGTGAAGCAGTCTCTGGTAAAACTTTCCAACGACGAAGTTGTGGTTAAGATCATTCATGGCGGTGTTGGTGCCATCAATGAAAGTGATGTTATCTTAGCATCTGCATCCAATGCCATCATCATCGGATTTAACGTCAGACCGGATGCCATGGCTAAGGCTACCGCGGACAGAGAAGGCGTAGACGTCAGACTTTATAAGGTCATCTACAATGCCATCGAGGATGTGGAAGCAGCCATGAAGGGTATGCTGGATCCTGTTTATGAGGAAAAGGTTATCGGTCATGCACAGGTACGTCAGATCTTCAAGGCATCTGATGTCGGAAATATCGCCGGATCTTATGTCTTGGACGGTTACTTCCAGCGTGGATGTAAAGTCCGCGTATCCCGTGAGGGCGAGCAGATCTTTGAAGGTGATCTGGCATCACTCAAGCGTTTCAAGGATGACGTGAAGGAAGTTAAGGCAGGATTTGAATGTGGTCTTGTATTAGACGGATTTAATGACATCGCTGAAGATGATGTGATCGAAGCATATATTATGGTAGAAGTACCGAGGTAGGATATGAAAAAAAGAAGTATTAAAAATACAAGGATCAATGAGGAGGTTCACCGCGAATTGAGCAACATCATCCGCGGTGAGATCAAGGATCCGCGTGTCAGTTCCCTTTGCAGTGTTGTGGCTGTAGAGGTGGCACCGGATTTAAAGACGGCAAAAGCTATATCAGCGTCTTGGGCGATGAAAAAGCCCAGGCTGATACGATGGAGGGCTTGCGCAGTTCTGCGGGCTATATCCGCAAACTCTTGGCATCCAATATCAATTTGCGCAATACACCGGAGATTCAGTTTATTTTGGATCAGTCGATTGAATATGGCGTCAGAATGTCAAAGATGATCGATGATCTGAATCAGGGCAACTAAGGAGGATCTTATGCAATTAGATCAGGAACTGCAAAATGTATCAAGTGTGGCGATCGCCGGACATATCCGCCCGGATGGAGATTGCGTGGGCTCCTGCCTGGCAACCTACAATTACATCACCACCTATTACCCACAAGTTAAGGTCTGTGTGTTCTTAGAGCCGATCCCAAGGATCTTTCAGTTTTTACAGGGCGCAGACAAGATCTTGGAGGCAAAGGATAGCGAGGAGTCGTTTGACCTTTGCATTGTCTTAGATTGTGGGGATGCGACAAGACTTGGGGATGCGGTCAAATTTTTTGAGACAGCAAAAAGGACGATCTGCATTGACCACCATGTCAGTAATCAGGCATTTGCGGATAAGAATAAGATCGTGGCAGATGCATCTTCTGCCAGTGAACTTGTCTACGATAGCATGGATCCGACTAAGATCACAAAGAAGATCGCCGAGTGCATATACACAGGCATGATCCATGATACCGGTGTCTTTCAGTATTCCTGTACTTCCAGTCATACCATGGAAGTTGCGGGGTGTCTGATGGACCTGGGGATAGATTATCCGACCATCGTAGATAAGACTTTTTATGAAAAGACCTTTGCCCAGAACAAGATCTTAGGGCAGGCACTCTTAAAGAGCCGGCTCTATGAAGATGCAGAGTGTATCGCTTCTGTGATCACACAGGAGGAAATGGCAGAATTTTCAGTTCTGCCAAAGCATTTGGACGGCATTGTCAGCCAACTCCGTATGACGAAGGAAGCCGAGGTGGCAATCTTTCTTTATGGTCTGGAACCGGGGGCTTATAAGGTCAGCACACGCTGCAAGGGAGACCGGGTCGACCTGTCACAGATCGCTATGAAATACCATGGCGGCGGACATAAAAAGGCCGCAGGCTTTACAGTCGAAGGGGATGATCCATGGGCATTGATCGATGGTATCGTGACGGATGTCAAGGAACAGTTAGCACAATAGGTAGCATATGAAAAGTGGAATTATAAACGTTTACAAGGAAGCCGGGTATACTTCGTTCGATGTGGTCGCGAAGATGCGCGGCATCCTTGGTATAAAAAAGATAGGGCATACCGGTACGCTGGATCCGGATGCCACAGGGGTGCTTCCGGTCTGTATCGGAAAGGCGACCAAGGTCTGTGATCTTTTGACAGACAAGGACAAGACCTATGAGGCGGTCATGCGGCTGGGGGTCGTTACCGATACGCAGGATATGACAGGGCAGGTCTTAGAGGAGCATGCTGTTACTGTGACAGAGGATGCGGTCCAGCGGGCAGTCGGGCAGTTTGTGGGGCAGATCGAGCAAGTTCCGCCTATGTACTCGGCTCTTAAAGTAGGAGGACAGAAACTCTGTAATCTGGCGAGAAAAGGGATCGAGGTGGAGAGAAAGCCCCGACCGGTCACCATTTATGAGATCCGAATAAAAAATATTGCACTGCCTCTGGTTACCATGGAAGTGCATTGTTCCAAGGGAACTTATATCCGTACCCTTTGTCAGGATATCGGACAGGCTTTGGGATGCGGAGGCTGTATGGAGAGTCTGGTGCGTACGCAGGTGGCTTCTTTTGCCTTGGCAGACAGTCTGACCTTAGCCCAGATCGAGGAAGCCAAAAAGGAAGACCGGCTGGATCAGATCCTGCTGCCGATCGATCAGGTCTTTTCTGCTTATCCCAAGGTATATGCATCAGAGGAAGCAGATAAGAGACTGGTAAACGGCAACGCGATCGAGCAGATGCAGGCAAGGGCAGACGAGGCGATCGATGAGGGAGATCTGGTACGCATATATCTGTCAGATGGCAGATTTGTTGGGATATATCACTTAAATGAGCATCAGTTCAAACTAAAAAAGATGTTTTTGGAGACGACATGAAGATAATTACTTCGCTGGTAAATGAGACGATTTCAGAAAATACAGCCGTCACGGTAGGTAAGTTTGACGGTATACATAAGGGGCATGAACTTTTAACGGAAAAACTGCGTGGGCAAAAAAAAAAGGGGTTGGCATCCTGTGTCCTGACTTTTGATGTATCACCGCGGATCCGTCTGAAAAAGGATATGACCAAACTCTTGATTACAAATGCAGAGCGGGCACATATTCTGGAAGAAGAAAAAATCGATTATCTGGCGCAGTGTTCTTTTGAAAAGGAGATCATGCAGTTGGAACCGGAAGAATTTATCCGCCTATTGGTTGAGAATTTTCACATGAAATACTTAGTCTGCGGCACCGACTTTTCCTTTGGCAGGATGGGACGGGGCAATGCCAAGATGCTGGAGGAACTTTCCAAGACCTATGGTTTTACCTTGGAGGTCGTGGAAAAACTGCAAAAGGATCACAGGGATATCAGTTCTACCTATGTCCGTGAAGAGATCGCTGCCGGTAATATAGAAAAGGGCAACGAACTTCTGGGCTATGAATACTTTGTCTGGGGCGAGATCGTACATGGCTATCATCTGGGAAGCAAGATGGGGATGCCGACGATCAATCTGATCCCGCCGGAGGACAAGTTACTGCCGAAAAACGGCGTTTATGTGACCAAGATCGAGATCGAGCATCATATATATCACGGTGTGACCAATGTTGGTGTCAAGCCGACGGTGACCGGGGAAAATCAAATGGGGATCGAGACACATATTTTGGATTTTGATCAGGATGTCTATGAAAAGGACGCGCGTGTGGTATTTCTTTCCCATATCCGTGATGAAAAGAAGTTCGACTCCGTAGAGGAACTCTTTGCACAGATGGAGAGGGATAAGAAACGGCACTTTCTTACTTTAATCATTAGTTTGTTACATAATTGTTACAAATTTGTTGACAGATGAAATATGTCTTGCTATAATGCAAAAAGACAGCAGTGTTTGCTGCTGTTTTTTTAGTGGAAATTTTGGAAAATTCAGTTTGGATTTGGGAGGACATTGTGAAGAATCGATTGATTAGTGCAATTTCGGTGGCATGTGCAGGATGCCTTATATTTTCTTTTTGCTATAGCAACAAACAGATGCAGTCGCAGGGATTGACTGCAGGTATCGTGGCATCTGCTGCAGTCAATGTAGAGGAAGCGGCAGCCATGCCGCAGGTATCGGATGCGGATGTGGCGACCACCGGTACGGCACAGTTAGATACCTTTGGCTATGTTAATTTAGGACTAGCCAATGTAGAGGGCAATATCAATATCAGAGAAGCAGCCTCAACCGATGCTTCTATGGTAGGCAAGTTACCGGAAAACGCCGGATGTGAGATCTTAGGCACAGAGGGAGACTGGACACATATTTCTTCCGGTGAGGTAGAAGGCTATGTCTTATCCGAATATCTTCTGACCGGTGATGCAGCGATCACCAAGGCAAACGAGGTGGCACGTTATACTGCCACAGTCAATACTGACTCTTTGCGTGTACGCTTAGAGCCAAATACCACATCTGAGATCTTAGCGACCATGCCGGAGGGCGAGGAGTTAGAGATCGTATCGGAGACCGATGGATGGGTGCAGGTCAATATCGATGGCGAATATGGCTATGTCAGCGGTGACTATGTGACATGTGCAACGACTCTTGCAGATGCCATGACTATGTCAGAGGCAAGATACGGACAGGGTGTATCGGATGTCCGTGTGGATCTTGTCAACTATGCGACCCAGTTTGTAGGCAATCCTTATGTCTGGGGCGGCACCAGCCTGACCAATGGTGCGGATTGTTCCGGTTTTGTCCTTTCCATTTTTGCAAAATACGGTTACAGTCTGCCACATTCTTCCCGTGCACAGGCAAATTACGGTACCAGAGTCAGCACTTCCGAATTGATGCCGGGAGATCTGATATTTTACGGCAGTGGCAAGAGTATCAGCCATGTGGCTATTTATATCGGCGGCGGACAGATCGTGCATGCCAGCACCGAACGTACCGGTATCATTATTTCCAGTGCCTTCAACAGATCACCGATCTGCTGCACAAGATTGTTAGATTGATACAATAAATATCTTTACAGGATATACAACCTGTGTTATACTCTTTTGGTATGATTTTACCCGTATTCGGTATTTGGAAACTCCGACCTTATGCTGAGTACAGGCGTATGAAATTTTAGGAGGTAGAAACATGATTTCAAAGGAAAAGAAAACAGCAATTATGGAAGAATACGCTAGAACACCTGGTGATACAGGTTCACCGGAAGTTCAGGTAGCAGTTCTTACAGCAAGAATCCAGGAGTTGACCGAGCATTTAAAGGAAAACCCAAAGGATCACCATTCTAGACGTGGTATGTTAAAGATGATCGGTAAGAGACGTAATCTCTTAGCATATCTTAAGGACGTTGATATCGAGAGATATCGTTCTTTGATCGAGCGTTTAGGTTTAAGAAAATAATTTGCTTGCATGGGCGGGGTAGTTTTCTATTCCGCCCAATTTTTCGTATGGGATTGCCCATAAGTTACCGGTTATCAGACAGGAGGATGATCCGAGACCACTGATAAGTGTCAGGCTGGCTTGGGATTTATCAGTAGTTTCGGGTTTCTGTCTTAACAAATATAATATAAGGAGATAAGAAATGACAAAGACATTTACAATGGAACTTGCAGGAAGAACCCTGCGTGTTGATGTTGGTCGTGTGGCAGCACAGGCAAATGGTGCAGCATTCATCCAGTATGGTGAGACAACCGTACTTTCAACGGCTACAGCATCAGAGAAGCCAAGAGAAGGTATTGATTTCTTCCCACTGAGTGTGGAATTTGAAGAAAAATTATATTCCGTAGGAAAGATCCCTGGTGGATTTAATAAGAGAGAGGGCAAGGCATCTGAGAATTCTGTGCTTACCGCACGTGTGATCGACCGTCCGATGCGTCCGCTTTTCCCAAAGGATTACCGCAATGACGTTACTTTGAACAACATGGTCATGAGTGTTGACCCGGAGGCTCGTCCGGAACTTGTTGCCATGCTTGGTGCAGCAATTTCAACCTGTATTTCCGATATCCCATTTGACGGACCTTGTGCTATGACACAGGTAGGTATGGTCGATGGCGAGTTCATCATCAACCATCACAGGCACAGTGGGACAACGGAGATCTGAAACTGACCGTTGCATCTACAGCACAGAAGGTCATCATGATCGAAGCCGGTGCCAATGAGATCCCGGAAGACAAGATGATCGAGGCTATCTACAAGGCACATGATGTCAACCAGACCATCATCGCATTTATCAACCAGATGGTTGCTGAAGTTGGTAAGCCAAAACATTCTTACACCTCTTGTGCCATTCCGGAAGAGATGTTCGCAGAAATGCGCAAGATCGTGACACCGGAAGAAATGGAAGAGGCTGTATTTACAGACCAGAAGCAGGTACGTGAGGAGAATATCCGTCAGGTTACCGAGAAATTTGAAGAAGCATTTGCAGATAAAGAAGATTGGCTGGAAGTCTTAGGTGAGGCTGTATATCAGTATCAGAAGAAGACTGTCCGCAAGATGATCTTGAAGGATCACAAGCGTCCGGATGGCAGACGTATCGACCAGATCCGTCCACTTTCCGCAGAAGTAGATCTGATCCCTAGAGTACATGGATCTGCTATGTTCACACGTGGACAAACACAGATCTGTGACGTTGTTACTTTAGCGCCGCTTTCTGAAGTTCAGAAGGTTGACGGTTTGGATGAGAACATTACCGTAAAGCGTTACATGCATCATTACAACTTCCCGTCATACTCTGTCGGCGAGACAAAGCCATCCCGTGGACCGGGACGTCGTGAGATCGGGCATGGAGCATTGGCTGAAAGAGCCTTGATCCCGGTACTTCCTTCTACAGAGGAGTTCCCATATGCGATCCGTGCGGTCTCTGAGACATTTGAGTCCAATGGTTCTACATCTATGGCATCTACCTGTGCATCTTGTATGGCACTTATGGCAGCCGGTGTACCGATCAAGAAGATGGTTGCAGGTATTTCCTGTGGTCTTGTTACAGGAGAGACAGATGATGATTATATCGTACTTACCGATATCCAGGGCTTGGAAGATTTCTTTGGTGATATGGACTTTAAGGTTACAGGAACCAAAGACGGTATTACAGCCATCCAGATGGATATCAAGATCCATGGTCTGACCAGACCGATCGTAGAAGAAGCGATCCGCAGAACCAGAGAAGCAAGATTCTTCATCATGGATGAGTGTATGTCAAAGGCAATCTCTGCACCTAGAGAGAGCGTTGGCAAGTATGCACCAAAGATCATCCAGATCCAGATCGATCCGGCAAAGATCGGCGATGTTGTAGGTCAGCGTGGGAAGACCATCAATGAGATCATTGAGCGTACCGGCGTTAAGATCGACATCACAGATGAAGGTAACGTATCTGTTTGCGGTACGGACAAGGAAAAGATGGACGAAGCCGTAGAGATGATCAAGATCATCACAACCGACTTTGAACAGGGACAGATCTTTACCGGTAAGGTCGTAAGTATCAAAGAATTCGGTGCATTCATCGAGTTCGCACCTGGCAAGGAAGGCATGGTTCACATTTCTAAGATCTCCAAAGAGAGAATCGAGCATGTAGAAGATGTACTTACCCTTGGCGATGTTGTTAAGGTTGTATGTCTTGGCAAGGACAAGATGGGAAGAATTTCCTTCTCTATCAAGGATGTAAAATAATCTATAAACACAGGAACTCTCATCGGTTTGAACCGATGGGAGTTTTTTTCATATACTGAAAAAAAGCGAAAAAATACAGATGAATCATGTAAGGCATTGGATAGGATTTGAAGAAAACATGGATCGGCTGGGGGATAGAGACCAGCCGGTTGGTGTTTGTATTTTGGATAGCGGTGTGGAGGCACACCCTGATTTTGGAAAACGTATTGTTTTGTTCCGGGATTTTGTAGAGGAACGTCAGGGTTTATATGACGATTACGGACATGGCACCCATATTGCGGGCATCAGTTCCGGCAGCGGACTGCGTTCCAAGGGCAGGTATCGCGGAATTGCGGCACATAGCAATCTGATCATAGGAAAGGTCCTAAATCACCAGGGCGACGGACGTATTGAGGACTTTATCGCGGCAATTTATTGGTGTATGCAGATGCAGGAAAAATTCCACATTCGCATTTTAAATATTTCGGTCGGTCTGATAAAAAGTGTTGCCAAAGACTGGCAGAGAGACCTGTTAGGCGCAGTGGAAGCCGCCTGGGACAAAGGGATTGTCACGGTATGCGCGGCAGGCAACAATGGACCGGGCAAGGGGAGTGTCACCATACCGGGCACCCAGCCCAAGGTCATAACGGTAGGCAGTGCAGATTACCGGCAGGGTACTTTTTCTCCAAGCGATTACAGCGGGCGCGGACCGACAGCGGATTGCGTCAAAAAACCGGAAATCTATGCACCGGGAAGTAATATCACCAGTTGCAGCAAGCAGGCTGGTATGTAAAAAAGACCGGCACTTCCATGTCAGTTCCTGTTGTAACGGGAGCCATTGCCTTGCTCTTACAACAGGAACCATATCTTAGCCCGGTCGATGTCAAACTCCGCCTCTATGAACGGGCGAAGCGGGGGCATATGGACGGTGGTGGCAACTGGGGCACCATTTACCTGCCGACACTCTTGGATACAAAGCAGTAATAGCAGAACATTTCCTGTAAAATATCTCCATAACCGGCGGCTGCAATGGACTCCTTGGCTACGACCGGGATGGATCCGATCTGCTTGTCACCCAGGTAATAGTCGATGGAGCCGACGGTATCACCTTTTTTGATGGGAGCCGTGAGGTTTTCAGGCAGGTTTTGTTTACTGGTGATCTGGCTGAGATCTGCCTTCTTTTGATCCAGATAGGAAAAATCCTGCTTGGCAACTGCATGCAGGGTATCGGCGACTCCTTTTTTGACCGGAATCTGCAGGATTTTTTCGGTCGTTTTGTCCTGATAGATGGCAGTGTTGGCAAAGCCATAGGCAAACAGTGACTGGGCATCCCGAATACGGTCTTTGGAGGTCGGTGCCGCCATGATCACAGCGATCAGATCGATGTTATCTTTGCTGGCTGTGGCGGACAGACAGAATTTGGCAAGACTGGTCGAACCGGTCTTAAGACCTGTGGCATAAGGATAGGATTTGAGCAGTTTATTGGTGTTGGTCAGTGTAAAAGGAGTCTGTCCTTTCTTGGTCGTATGGGTAATATCTTCCTGCCAGATCTGGCAATAGTCGTAGATGGCTGGAAAACGCAGGATCAACTGGCGGCTTAAAAGGGCAAGATCCTTGGCACAGGAGTAATGGTCAGTGTCATCCAGACCGCAGCAGTTTACAAAATGCGTGTTTTCCATGGAAAGCGCGGCGGCTTTTTCGTTCATAAGGGCAACAAAGGCTTCTTCCGAGCCGGCGACAGTCTCTGCCATGGCAACGGCTGCATCGTTGGCAGAGGCGATGCTGATACATTTGATCAGTGTCTCTACGGTCTGTATCTCACCGGCTTCCAAAAAGACCTGTGATCCGCCCATGGAGGCAGCGTGTTCCGAAACGCTGACCTGGGTTTCCGGAGAGATCTGTCCGTTTTCGATGGATTCAAAGATCAAAAGCAGGGTCATGACCTTGGTCACACTTGCCATGGGAAGTCTTGCGACCGCATCCTTTTCGTATAGGATACAGCCGGTCGAGGCTTCCATCAAAACCGCGGAAGGACAGGACAAGGTCAGGGCAGTATCCTGCGTCTCGTCTGCTTCTTCTGCAAGTGCGGGCATACAAAAAAGAGGCAGGAGCAAAAGAAGCGATAGAAGCAGACATAAGAGGGATTTATAGGATTTCATAAAATACCTCAGGAAATTACATTATTACCTAGTATATAAAAAGAAATGTCTCCTATGCCAAAAACTTGAAATTCATGGGAAAACCCAGTATAATAGAAAAGATTTTGCAAAGAGGTAGGCATATGGAATTAGAATTCAAGTTACAGGTGTTTGAAGGACCTCTGGATCTTCTTTTACACCTGCTAGATAAGAATAAAGTCAGCATTTATGATATTCCCATCGTGGAGATTACAAATCAATATATGGAATATATCCGACAGATGCAAAAACATGATCTGAATGTCGTCAGTGAATTTATGGTCATGGCTGCGACACTTCTGGATATCAAGTCCAAGATGCTGCTTCCGGCAGATCCTTCCGAGGAAGAGGATGAGGAAGATCCGCGGGCAGAATTGGTGCAACAGTTGCTGGAATACAAATTATATAAATGCATGGCGTTTGAATTAAAGGATCGCCAGGTGGATGCCTCCCATATTTTTTACAAAGAGCCGACCGTTCCGGAGGAGGTCCTGGCATACACACCGCCCATTGATACCAAGGAACTGGTATCAGACCTGACCTTGAACCAGTTGAACGATATTTTTAAATCCGTATTGAAACGACAGAAGGACAAGATCGATCCCATCCGTTCCAAATTCGGAGAGATCCGCAAGGAAGAAGTATCACTGGAGGACAAGATGGGCTATTTGTCAGAGTACGCCGGCCAGCATAAAAACTTTAGTTTTCGTCAGTTATTGGAAAAACAGAGCAGTAAGATGGAAGTGATCGTGACTTTCTTGGCGATATTGGAATTGATGAAATCGGGAAAGATTCTGATCTCGCAGGAGCATACCTTTGATGATATTCTGATCGAGTCGAAGATCGCGGCATAGAATAGGAGTGACGTTATGGATCAAAAACAGATGGAGTCCATCATAGAAGGGATTCTTTTTACCTTTGGCGAGGCGGTGGAACCGTCACGTATCGCAAAGGCACTGGAAGTAGAGACAAAAGATGTCGTAAAGGCATTGGAACATATGAAAGAAACATGGGCAGAAGAAGGACGCGGGGTGCAACTGACGGAACTGGACGGTTCTTATCAGATGTGCACGAAGCCGGAACTCTATGAATACCTGATCCGCATGGCAAAGCAGCCACGCAAGCAGGTGTTGACGGATGTCCTTTTGGAAACCTTATCCATCATTGCCTACAAGCAGCCGATCACCAAATCGGAGATCGAAAAGATCCGAGGCGTATCCAGCGATCATGCCGTCAGCAAACTGGTGGAATATTCCCTGGTGACCGAACTTGGACGTCTGGATGCACCAGGAAGACCGATGCTTTTTGGAACCACGGAAGAATTCCTACGTTCCTTTGGCGTATCTTCCATTGATGAACTGCCGACGCCGACGACCGACCAGATGGAGACCTTTAAGCAGGAGGCTGAGCAGGAAATCAAACTGGATGTAGGCGGAGAATAGTTTTTCTACCGAAAATGTCATAAAAGAAAGAAGATCTCATAGTTTTTTATAAAGTCTGTTTGGGAGGATTTTGTCTTGCCTTTTATAAAAAAGATGCGGTCTTTTTTTATTGTCCTTTTTGTCATCCTGTTATGGCAGCCGCAAACCATCTGCGCAGCAGAAAAGCAAACGATCGATGCAAATTCTATCCATGCCTTGTCTGCGGTACTTTTAGATGGAGACAGCGGCAGGGTGCTTTATGAAAAAGAGGGTGAGTGCAAGCGTGCCAATGCCAGCACGACCAAGATCATGACCTGTATTCTGGCACTGGAAAACGGAAAGGAAGATGATATCGTCACGGTATCTGCCTATGCGGCATCCATGCCCAATGTGCAGTTAAATATCGAGGAAGGCGAGCAGTATTACCTCAAAGACCTTTTGTATTCTCTTATGTTGGAATCCCATAATGATTCTGCCGTGGCGATCGCAGAACACATTGGCGGGAGTGTGGAGGGCTTTTCTGCCCTGATGAATGAAAAGGCAAAAGAACTGGGCTGCAGCAATACCTGTTTTTTGACACCAAACGGTCTGGATGCTTCGGTTGGAGAAGATACCCATGGTACGACGGCACATGATCTGGCGCTTATCATGCGTTACTGTAGCTGGCAGTCACCCCGGGCGGAGCGCTTTTTAGAGATCACGCAGACAAATGCTTATTCTTTTACGTCGCTGACGGAGCAGGCAGACGGCAGTATGATCCCGGGGACACGGAACTTTTCCTGTACCAACCACAACGCCTATTTGAGCCAGAACCCTGACTGCCTGTCGGGAAAGACAGGATTTACCGCGGATGCCGGATACTGCTATGTGACTTCACTTTCTTCCGGCGGGCGGAAATTTGTCATTGCCTTGCTGGCGAGTGGCTGGCCAAACAATAAGACCTACAAATGGCAGGACTGCAATAAGATCTACCAATATGCCACGACCTATTATCAGATGCGCAAGGTCATGGATCCGGCAGAGGGCTTACAAAGCGTAAGGCTCCAAAGAGCCCAGAACCCGGACTATGATCTCAAAACCCAAAAGTCTGCCATGCCACAACTGACGGATATGCGAAAGGAAGTCCTTCTGGCAGACTGGGAGACCATGGCGATCCGCTTACATTATCCGCGCAGTATCGAAGCGACAGGCAAGGGACTTCGAGCGATCGGAAACGCAGAACTTCTGGTGGATGATGTGGTCATAGATACCTGTGACATCCTTTTGGAGGATAGTCTTGCAGTAAAAAATATGCCATGGTTCTTCCAGGCGATCCTGAAAAAATGGGCTATGTTTTTCTAACAAAAGATAGCAAAATAACTTTGTAAAAATATAGTGAAATAATTAACAAAAGTGGTTGAAAAAGGAAGGACAAAACGTTATTATTACGGTAGAGAAATTTTGAATTTATATATATGGAGGAAAAGTAGCATGAGTAATGTAACAAACAATCCTGCTATTCAGAGGATGAATGAATTACTTGATGAGCACAGTTTTGTCGAATTAGGCGCGCTGGTAACATCAAGAAACACAGATTTTGATCTGAACCAGCAGCAGACACCTTCTGATGGTGTAGTGATCGGACATGGTCTGATCGATGGCAATCTGGTATTCGTATTCAGTCAGGATGCTTCTGTATTAAACGGAAGCATTGGTGAGATGCATGCAAAGAAGATCATGTCTGTGTATGATATGGCTATGAAGATGGGAGCACCGGTCATTGGACTTTTGGATTCCACAGGTGTCAGATTACAGGAATCTGTAGACGCACTTGAGAGCATCGGAGCCATTTATGCAAAGGCAGTTGCCGCATCTGGCGTGATCCCACAGATCATGGGTGTTTTCGGCTCTTGTGGCGGTGGACTCAGCGTACTTACTTCTGTCAGCGATTTCGCACTTATGACAAAGGATGCCAAGTTATTTGTCAATTCCGCAGATGCTATTTCCGGCAATCGTGCAGACAAACTTGACACAGCAAGCGCAGACTTCCAGTATGCAGAGGCTGGCAATGTTGATTTTGTCGGTGATGAGGCAGAGGTCATGGAAGAGATCCGTCGTTTCGTTACCATCCTTCCGGGATGCAATGTCGAAGAAGGCTGTGTTGAGGAATGTATGGATGATCTCAACCGTGCCGCAGAAGGCTTAGATGGCAAGGTTAAAAATCTTGCACTTTTTGCAGAGGAGATCTCAGACAATCATCTCTTTGTTGAGACCAAGGCTGGATTTGCAAAAGAAATGCTTACCGGTTTTATCAAGTTAAACGGTATTACCGTTGGCGTGGTAGGCAACCGTGAGGAGACTATGGCAGGTGATGAAGTCGTAGATCTTGGAACCAAACTTACGTCTGACGGATGCGAAAAGGCAGCAGATTTCGTTTCTTTCTGTGATGCTTTTGATATCCCGGTACTTTCACTTACCAATACAACAGGTTACGAGGCTTCCGTATGTGCTGAAAAGCATCTGGCAAAGGCACTTGGCAAGATGGTATATGCATTCGCAAATGCCACAGTACCAAAGATCTCTTTCCTCTGTGGACAGGCACTTGGCAGTGCTTATGTGACCATGAACGCAAAATCACTCGGCGCAGATCTTGTATTTGCTTTTGCTGATGCAGATGTTGCACCGATGGATGCTGAACTTGCAGCCAAGATCATGTACGCAGATGCTTCCGCAGATGTGATCGCTACAAAGGCTGAGGAATATGCAAACACGAATTGCGGTGTGGCAAATGCGGCAAGACGTGGTTATGTAGATCGCATTGTAGAGCCGGCAGATGCCAGAAAGTATCTGATCGCCGGATTTGAGATGCTCTTTACAAAGAGGGTAGATGGCCCATACAAGAAACACGGAACAAAATAGAAAGGTGAGCATATGAAAAAGAAAATCATATTAATGGTCAGTACTTTAGTATGTATGCTCGCGTTATGCTCCTGCGGTAAGAGTCAGGTAGATCTGAACGGTTTATCTGAGACTCAGTTACAAAGCGCATGTGAGCAGACAGCAGGAGTTTTGGAAGGACTCGATGCAAACGAGAGCGAACAGTACTATTCTTACTATGCATCACAGGATGATGGTAAGATCTATGCCGATCTGATGGAACAGTGGATTGACGTACAGCCACAGATCGGAGATTTCGTTGGATATAAGGACTTTAGCGTGACGAAGGCAGGAAAGACAATTTCTGCGGTAGAGACGATCTCTTATACCAAGCGAGACATCAAACTTACTTATGTTATCAACGCCAACAGTCTGGAGACGACAGCGATCAATGTTGAGATCGTTTATTCTCTGGGAGAGACGATGGCAAAGGCAGGACTTAATACGGTCATGTCAATCTCCATCGTATTTGTGATCCTGATCCTGATCTCACTGGTCATCAGTGCGTTTAAGGTGATCCCGGTCATTCAGGCGAAGTTCTCCAAGGAAGAAAGTGCTCCGGCAGTCAAGGTTGCCCCGGCTGCACCAGTTGCCGCAGAGGAGACGGATGATACAGAATTGATCGCAGTTATTGCTGCAGCAATCGCTGCAAGCACAGGAAGTTCTACAGATGACTTTGTAGTACGTTCCATCAAGAGAAGATATTAATTTAGGAGGAATTATAAATGAAGAATTATACAATTACTGTAAATGGAAATGTTTATGATGTTACTGTAGAAGAAAAGGGAAGCACAGGAGCAGCACCGGTCGCTGCAAGCGCACCTGCACCAAAGGCAGCAGCACCTAAGGCTGCTACAGGCGCCGGAAGCATCAAGATCGAAGCAGGCGCAGCCGGAAAGGTATTCAAGTTGGAGGCAACTCCTGGTACAAAGGTTAAGGCTGGCGATACCGTATTAGTTCTTGAAGTTATGAAGATGGAGACTCCTGTTGTTGCACCTAAGGATGGTGTGGTTGCAACAATTGATGTAGCAGAAGGACAGGCTGTAGAATCAGGCGATCTGCTTGCAACAATGAACGAGTAACAGGCAACAGGTATTATTAGGAGGAACAATTCATGAGTTACGTTACAGAAACGTTAAGTAACCTTCTATCCCAGACGGCGTTTGCAAATTTGGACTACAAGAACTTTATCATGATCGCAGTTGCATGCGTGTTCTTGTATCTGGCTATCCGCAAGGGATTTGAGCCATTACTTCTGGTTCCGATCGCTTTCGGTATGCTTCTTGTTAATATCTACCCGGATATTATTGCAAGCCCGGAGGAAACGTCTAACGGTGTAGGCGGTTTGCTTTATTACTTTTATACATTGGACGAGTGGTCCATCCTGCCATCCTTATTTTCCTTGGTGTTGGTGCGATGACCGACTTCGGTCCTTTGATCGCCAATCCGATCAGTTTCCTGCTCGGCGCGGCAGCTCAGTTCGGTATCTTTACCGCATATCTTCTGGCTATCCTGCTCGGATTCAGTGATCAGGCAGCAGCAGCGGTTTCCATCATTGGTGGTGCCGATGGTCCGACATCTATCTTCCTTGCCGGTAAGTTAGGACAGAGTAGTCTGATGGGACCGATCGCGGTGGCGGCATATTCTTACATGGCACTTGTGCCGATTATCCAGCCACCGATCATGAAGTTATTTACAACGAAAAAGGAACGTGCGATCCATATGGAGAACCTGCGTCCGGTTTCCAAGTTGGAAAAGATCTTATTCCCGATCGTAGTAACCATTATCGTATGTTTACTGCTTCCTACCACAGCACCACTGGTTGGTATGCTGATGTTAGGTAACCTTTTCCGCGAGTCAGGCGTGGTTCGTCAGTTGACCGAGACTGCATCCAATGCTCTTATGTATATCGTTGTTATCTTGCTGGGAACCTCTGTAGGTGCTTCTACAAGTGCAGAAGCCTTCCTGAACATCACAACGATCAAGATCGTTGTTTTGGGTCTGGTTGCCTTTGCGGTTGGTACCGCTGCAGGTGTACTCTTTGGTAAGTTGCTTTGCTTCCTTACAAAGGGCAAGATCAATCCGCTCATCGGTTCCGCAGGTGTATCGGCAGTACCTATGGCAGCACGTGTATCACAGAAGGTCGGTGCAGAAGAAGATCCTACCAACTTCCTGTTGATGCATGCAATGGGACCAAACGTTGCCGGAGTTATCGGTACAGCAGTTGCCGCTGGTGTATTCATGGCTATTTTCGGTGTATAATATAAGGAGGATGACATGGCAGAAGTAGTTAAAAAACCTGTAAAGATTACAGAAACAATATTAAGAGATGCACATCAGTCTCTGATCGCTACCAGAATGACGACAGAGCAGATGTTACCAATCATTGATAAAATGGATAAGGTTGGATATCACGCAGTAGAGTGCTGGGGTGGTGCTACCTTCGACGCTTCCCTGCGTTTCTTGAAAGAGGATCCATGGGAGCGTTTGAGAAAACTTCGTGATGGCTTCAAGAATACGAAGTTACAGATGCTTTTCAGAGGACAGAACATCTTAGGATACAGCCATTATCCGGATGATGTTGTAGAATATTTCGTTCAGAAGTCTATCGCTAATGGTATTGATATCATTCGTATCTTTGACTGTCTGAATGATGTCCGCAACTTACAGACAGCAGTAGATGCCTGCAAGAAGGAAAAAGGACATGCACAGGTTGCCCTTTCTTATACCTTAGGTGATGCTTACACACTGGATTACTGGAAAGAAATGGCAAAGCGTGTTGAGGATATGGGCGCTGATTCTTTGTGTATCAAAGATATGGCAGGACTTTTAGTTCCACAGAAGGCTGACGAACTTGTCCGTACCTTAAAGGAAGCAACTTCACTTCCGATCGACCTGCATACACACTATACTTCCGGTGTTGCTTCTATGACTTACTTAAAGGCTGTAGAGGCAGGCTGCGATATCATTGATACCGCAATCTCTCCATTTGCACTGGGAACCAGTCAGCCGGCAACAGAAGTTATGGTTGAGACCTTCAAGGGTACAGAGTTTGATACCGGATTAGATCAGAACCAACTGGCTGAGATCGCTGATTACTTCCGTCCGATGAGAGAGGAAGCATTGGCATCCGGTCTTATGAATCCAAAGGTACTTGGCGTAAACATCAACACCTTACGTTATCAGGTACCTGGTGGTATGCTTTCTAACCTGATCTCCCAGTTGAAGGAGCAGGGCAAGGAAGACAAATACGAAGAAGTACTTGCAGAAGTACCACGTGTTCGTAAAGACCTTGGTGAGCCGCCACTGGTAACACCTTCTTCCCAGATCGTTGGTACACAGGCTGTATTCAATGTCCTCATGGGCGAGAGATACAAGGTTGCTACCAAAGAGACCAAGGATATGCTTCTCGGAAAGTATGGACAGACCGTTCGTCCGTTCAATCCGGAAGTGGTAGAAAAGGTTCTTGGCGATGAGAAGGATCAGGCGATCACTTGTCGTCCGGCTGATCTTTTAGAGCCGGGACTGGCTAAGTTTGAGGAAGAAATGAAGCAGTGGAAGCAGCAGGATGAGGATGTTCTTTCCTATGCACTCTTCCCAAAGGTTGCTACCGAGTTCTTCAAGTATCGTGAAGCACAGCAGACAGGTGTTGATCCGGCTGTTGCTGATACAAAAAATGGTGCTTATCCAGTTTAATTTTTAAAAGAAAAGTAGTATAATAAAATCCATTGGTGTGTGTTGCGACATGCCAGTGGATTTTTTATGTTTAGAAGGAATCGTTATTATGTCAAATAAAAGTGATCTGAATACAAAGATAAACGAACTCTACAAGTCCATGAGCAAGGGACAGAAACTTCTGACAAATTACATCACGGACAATTATGATAAAGCGGCATTTCTTACGGCAGCAAAATTGGGTGAGACCGTCGGCGTCAGTGAATCTACCGTGGTGCGATTTGCCATGTTCTTAGGCTACAAGGGTTATCCGGAGTTTCAAAAGGCATTGGAGGAGACTGTCCGCAATAAATTAAATTCCGTGCAGCGTATGGAAGTTACCTATGGCAGGATCGAAAAAAATGCTGTACTCAGTTCTGTTTTGTCCTCTGATGCGGACAAGATCCGGGAGACCATGGAGTCTATGGATGAGGATGTCTTTGAACAGGCGGTTGATACCATTTTAAATGCAAGAAAGATCTATGTGATCGGTATTCGCAGTTGCGCACCGCTGGCATCTTTTCTGGCTTTTTACCTCAATCTGATGTTTGATAATGTCATCCTTTTGCAGACCAACAATTCCAGTGAGATCTTTGAACAGATGATACATATGAATGAGTCTGATGTCATCATTGGCATCAGTTTTCCGCGCTATTCCATGCGTACCTTAAAGGCGATGGAATTTGCCAACAACCGCAGTGCCAAGGTCATTACCTTGACAGACAGCGTACATTCCCCGATGAACCTCTATTCCTCCTGTAATCTGATCGCCAGCAGTGATATGGCATCTATTGTGGATTCCCTGGTGGCACCGCTGAGCGTGATCAATGCCCTGATCGTTGCCCTTTGCATGAAAAAACAGGATTCGGTCGCAGAGACCTTAGAAGCCTTAGAGGATATCTGGGACGAGTATCAGGTCTATGAAAATGACGAGATCGACCAGGTGGACGACTCGCTGAAGATGCGCTATGCAAAGATAGGAGATGGGGATGAGTAAGGTTCTTGTGATCGGTGGCGGTGCTGCCGGAATGATGGCGGCTTATGCGGCAGGTATGTGCGGTCATGAGGTGACCCTCTTAGAGCAGAATGAAAAATTAGGCAAAAAGATCTACATTACGGGAAAGGGCAGATGCAATTTTACCAATGCCTCGCCATTAGAAGAGATCATGCAGGCAGTGGTTTCCAATCCCAAGTTTTTGTACAGTGCCTTTTATACCTTTTCCAATGATGCGGTCATGGATTTCTTTGAAAATCAGGCATGCCCTATAAAATAGAAAGGGGCAACCGTGCCTTTCCGGTATCGGATCATGCATCTGATGTCATCCGTGCGCTGGAGCGTGCCATGAAGGAACAGAACGTGCGCATCCGTTTGCATACCCAGGTGCGTGAACTTCTTATAGAGGATGATAAGGCGACTGGTGTTCTTTTGACAGATGGGGATAAGATCATGGCAGACAGCTTGATCCTCGCGACCGGCGGACTGTCTTATCCGACGACAGGATCGACCGGCGATGGTCATACTATGGCAAAAAATAGTGGGCACAAAATCGTCACACCGAGACCGGCACTGGTGCCGCTGACGACGAAAGAAGAATACATCCTGCGGATGCAGGGACTTTCCTTAAAAAATGTCTCCCTAAAGATCAAGGATGAAAAAAGAGTTATTTATGATGCTTTTGGTGAGATGCTTTTTACGCATTTTGGTGTGAGCGGACCTCTGGTCTTATCTGCGAGTTCTGTATTGAGCCGGCATTTCCCGAGAGAATATCAGGCTTATATCGATCTGAAACCGGCGCTTTCCGAGGAAGTTTTGAATGAACGCTTGCTGCGTGAATTTTCGGAACGTCCAAACCAGCATATCAAGGCAGTTTTCCAGCAATTACTACCTGCAAAAATGATACCGGTTATGATAGAATTGAGTCAGATATCCATGGACAAACCGGTCAATGCGATCACAAAAGAGGAGCGCAGGCGTCTGGTCGGACTTTTTAAGGCATTTCCTTTTACCATCACCGGTACGCGGGGCTTTAAGGAAGCCATCATTACCCAGGGCGGTGTTTCGGTCAAGGATATCGATCCGGGGACCATGGAATCCAAGCGGATCAAGGATCTATATCTGGTCGGAGAACTGCTGGATCTTGATGCACTGACCGGAGGTTACAATTTACAAATTGCCTGGTCAACGGGATATTTGGCTGGGATCAGTATAAAATAAAGGTGGAAAGATTATGAGTATGAATATTGCAATTGACGGACCGGCAGGTGCCGGAAAAAGCACGATCGCAAAGAGAGTGGCAAAAGAATTGGGATTTATCTATGTCGATACCGGGGCAATGTACCGTGCTATGGCACTCTACATTTTGCGCCACGGTGTCAATGAAAAAGAAGAAAGTGCGGTTGCTGCAGTCTGCGACCGGATCGACGTGGCACTGCGCTATGTGGATGGCAACCAGATGGTCCTTTTGTGCGGAGAAGATGTATCTACAGAGATTCGTAAGGAAGAAGTCGGCAATATGGCATCCGTAACAAGCGTTTATCCTTGTGTGCGTCAAAAACTTTTGTCTTTGCAACAGGATTTGGCGGCGCGTGAGGATGTCATCATGGATGGCAGGGATATCGGCACCTGTGTCCTGCCGGATGCACCGCTTAAGATATATCTGACCGCAAGTGTTGAGACAAGGGCAAAGAGACGTTATCAGGAATTGCAGGAAAAGGGACAGACCTGTGATCTGACCGAGATCATGAAGGATATCGAAGACCGCGATTACCGGGATATGCATCGCGAGATTTCCCCACTTGCACAGGCAGAGGATGCCATTCTGGTAGATTCATCGGATATGACGATCGAGGAAGTGGTAGCAAAGATCATAGACCTTGCAAAGGAGCGTATGGCATGAAGGTGACATTGGCAAAGAGTGCAGGTTTTTGCTTTGGTGTAAAAAGGGCTGTGGATATGGTCTATGAGCAGATCGAGGATGCAAAAGAAAGACCTATCTATACCTATGGTCCTATCATCCACAATGAAGAAGTGGTAAAGGAACTTGCCGAAAAAGGTGTTCGGGTCATTGCGGAGGATGAAAATCTGCATGGGCTGGAACCGGGGACAGTCATCATCCGGTCTCACGGCGTGGGACGCAAGGTCAAGGAAGACTTGGAAAATGCAGGCTTTACCATTGTAGATGCCACCTGTCCCTTTGTGCAAAAGATCCACAGATATGTGGCAAAATATGCCGAAGAAGGCTATTTCGTCCTGATCGTCGGAAGCGAGAGCCACCCGGAAGTACAGGGGATCGTCGGCTGGATGCCAAACGATTCTTATGCCGTTATTTCTACGCCGCAGGATCTTGAGGATCTGGCTTTGGCTGGAGAAAAAATCTGTATTGTCTCACAAACGACATTTAACTACAATAAATTTCAAGAATTAGTTGAAATTATCCGAAAAAAAGGGTATGATATACTTGTTTTGAATACTATCTGTAATGCTACTGAGGAGCGCCAGAGCGAGGCGGCTATGATCGCAAGAGATGTAGATGCAATGATCGTGATCGGCGGCAAGCACAGTTCCAACACACAGAAGTTATTTGAAATATGCAAAAAAGAATGCCAAGATACTTACTATATACAGACAAAAGAAGATCTCGATTTGTCGGTACTTCAATCCATTAGCAACGTAGGTATTACCGCAGGGGCTTCTACCCCAAACAAAATTATTGAGGAGGTTCAAAAGATATGTCAGAAATGAGTTTTGAACAAATGTTAGAAGAATCATTTAAAACAATAAGAAATGGAGAGGTAGTTGAAGGTACCGTTATCAATGTTAAGCCTGATGAGATCGCTGTAGACATTGGATACAAATCAGACGGAATCATCCATCGTAGCGAATACACAAACGAATCAAACGTTGACCTGACACAGCTTGTATCTGTTGGTGACAAGATCGACGCTATGGTCATCAAGGTAAACGATGGCGAAGGACAGGTTGCACTTTCTTACAAGAGACTTGCTGCTGAAAAGGGCAACAAGCGTCTGGAAGAAGCATTTGAGAATCATGAAGTACTTACCGCTAAGGTGGCACAGGTATTAAACGGTGGTCTTAGCGTTGTTATCGACGAAGCAAAGATCTTTATCCCAGCCAGCCTTGTATCAGACACCTACGAGAAGGATCTGAACAAGTACAATGGTCAGGAAATCTCATTCGTTATTACAGAGTTTAATCCTAGAAGAAGACGTATTATCGGTGATAGAAAACAGTTATTGGTTGCTGAAAAGGAAAAACTTGCAGAAGAATTATTCGCAAGAATCCATGTTGGTGATGTTGTAGAAGGTACTGTCAAGAACGTGACAGATTTCGGCGCATTCATCGATCTCGGTGGAGCAGACGGACTTTTACATATCTCTGAGATGTCTTGGGGCAGAGTTGAGAACCCTAAGAAGGTATTCCATGTAGGAGATCAGGTCAAGGTATTCATCAAGGATATCAACGACAAGAAGATCGCACTTTCTATGAAGTTTGATGATGAGAACCCATGGAAGGACGCTTCTGAGCGTTTTGCAGTAGGAACAATTGTAACTGGTAAGGTTGCAAGAATGACAGACTTCGGTGCATTCGTTGAACTTGCTCCTGGTGTAGATGCACTTCTTCATGTATCACAGATCGCAAAGGAACACATCGACAAGCCTTCAGATGTTCTTTCTGTAGGACAGGAAGTAGAAGCAAAGATCGTAGAGTTCCGTGAGGAAGACAAGAAGATCAGCCTGAGCATGAAAGCACTTCTTGCAACACCGGAAGAAGACAAGGCTGCTGATGATGCGGAGTTCGCTGACGTTGACATCGATGCAGTAGCAAATGAAATGGAAGAGACAGAAGAATAATTCTTTTCTACTGGGGGACATATAAGTATGGATGATTATGAATCTTTCAAGAAAGCGGTATATTCGCTGACAAAGATCGACCTCAGTTCCTATAAAGAAAAGCAGATGCGCAGACGTATCGATTCTCTGGTGCGAAAGCGCAAATGCGCATCTTATGATGCTTATGTCAAGTTATTGAAGTCAGATCCGGTCGTCTTTGAGGAGTTTGTCAACTTCCTGACAATCAATGTGTCAGAGTTTTATCGTAATCCGGAACAATGGGATTTACTGGTACGGGAATTTGTACCGGAACTCATTAAGAAGTTCGGGACCAATTTACATATCTGGTCAGCAGCCTGTTCTACAGGCGATGAGCCGTATTCGCTGGTCATGGCTTTATCCAAGCATTTAGATCTGAGCAAGATCAAGATCACAGCAACGGATATTGACAAGCAGGTGATCGCGACAGCCAAGGTGGGTCTGTATTCCGAAAAGAGTATTGCCAATGTGCCGGATGAGTTCAAACGTAAATATTTTACCAAGGTAGGAAATTCATACCAGATCTCGGAACAGATCAAGAAGTGCGTGGATTTCAGAGAACACAACTTATTATCTGATCCGTATCCGAGAGACTGCCACATGATCGTGTGCCGCAATGTATTGATCTACTTTACAGAAGAAGCCAAGAATGAGGTTTACGAGAAATTCGCAAAATCTCTCAAAGATGGCGGTATCCTCTTTATCGGCAGTACAGAGCAGGTGACAGATTACAAGGGCATGGGCTATAAGCGTAGATATTCTTTCTACTACGAAAAAAGTCAGGAATAAAATAAAGATCCTAACTTCCTTTGGGAGGTTAGGATCTTTTTGTATTAAGAATACTCAATTTAGGAGACAGGAAATGTAGCGGGCGATGAAAGTCTCATCCACATAGGATTTCTGGTAAGGGATGAAAGATTTCTTATCCTTGTATGCTCTGGCAAAGAAATAGATGTCATCACTGCATTCTAAAGCATCCGGCACCATGAGATAGGTGTCGACTTTGGCAATGTAACATGTCGCCGGGGTGGCTTTCTGCTTTTTTTCTTTGGCAATATGGGATGCCAGTTCTTTGGGGATGACCATGTCTTCTTCCGGCAGGTAGACATAGGACTTTACATCCGGCAGGAAATGATACATTTTCTCGTGATAAAGTGAAATCGCGCCTTTGATGCTATCGTCTTCTAAGATGATGTAATATCATCCGTGTGCAGACGTAGGGGTGCGGGCAGACGAAAAGAAGTGGAAGCGGTAAAAGTGAGTTCCTGATGTTGTATGCCCTGATAATCGGTATAGGAGGACAGGGAGAGATCTGTAATCCTTATCTGCATGTCCTTTAAGTGGGCATAGGATAGGATGGGCAGGATCTCGACCATGCCAGCCACATCTTCGTAGTTATGTAGTTTCAAAAGTGTCAGAGCCTCGTCATCCGGCTCATTGCAGTAGGACTGGTAGACAGCGATCAACTCGCCGCCGGAGTATTTGTCCTCCCGGTGGATACCAAGGAAGGATTCGATGGCTTTTTGCCGGTAGGATGGCAGATTTAAGATGGATTTCATGCCGCGGCATGCCTTATAGATGTCAAAATGCTGATCGGGCAGAGCGTCGGTAGGAATTTGCAGTTTCTGACAGCGGTCAAGGATAAATCTTTCATCAAAACGGATGCCGTTAAAGGAAAGAAGACCTTGAAAATCTTTACACAGTTCCAAAAAGGCTTCTAAGACCTCAGATTCCTCGGCGGGTGTCTCAGCAAGGTATTGCAGTAAGGTAATCTCACTGCCCTTGTGATAGGCACAGCCGATCAGATATATGGTGTTATATTTTGCAGAAAGACCGGTGGTCTCGATGTCAAACAGGAGTTGATCTTCCTGCCAAAAGTCCAGTTCTTGATAGCGGGGCGTATAAGTATAGGTGTCCGTAAATGTAAGCATGAGAGCCTCCTTTTGGTTAAAAATTTAACAGACAAAGCCTGTATATTCCATAGTATAACACATATGGAAAAGGTACTCAAAAAGATACAAAAAGATGCGTCTGTATGTCTTGATTTGTTTACAAAAGTGATATAATGTATTCAAAGTGTGTAATCACATAAGTATCGAAAGAAAGAGGGGTACAGTTCATGGGCCTAAAGACATTTAAGGGCGGCGTTCATCCTAAGGATGGCAAAGACTTATCCAAGTCCAAGCCGATTAAAGAATTGCTGCCGGAAGGAGAATTAGTCTTTCCTTTATCTCAGCATATTGGTGCTCCAGCAACACCTATCGTTGCTGTTGGCGATGCTGTATTAAAAGGACAGAAGATCGCAGAGGCAGGTGGCTTTGTGTCATCTCCAATCTACTCATCTGTTTCAGGAACGGTCAAGGCGATCGAGCCTAGACGTGTAACTGTTGGTGATATGGTCAATTCCATTATTATCGAGAGTGACGGTGAGTTCAATGAGGTTACCTACGAAGAGACAGAAGATGTGACCAAACTTTCTAATGAAGAGATCATTGGAAAGATCAAGGAAGCCGGCGTTGTCGGTATGGGTGGTGCAGGTTTCCCAACCCATGTCAAGTTGTCTCCGAAGGAGCCGGACAAAATCGAGTATATTATTGCAAACTGCGCAGAGTGTGAACCATATTTGACATCCGATTATCGTAGAATGATCGAGGAACCGGAAAAGTTGGTCGAAGGTATGAAGATTATCTTGCAGTTGTTCCCACATGCCAAGGGTATCTTTGGTGTCGAGGACAACAAGCCGGATTGTATCGAAAAGTTACAGGCACTGGTTGCAGGAGAGTCCCGTATGGAAGTTTGTCCGTTGCAGACAAAGTATCCACAGGGTGGTGAGCGTCAGTTGATCTTTGCTACCACAGGCAGAAGCATCAACTCCAAGATGTTGCCGGCAGACGCAGGCTGTATCGTTGATAACGTAGAGACCATGGTCGCTATTTATAATGCAGTACGTTTTGGTCGTCCGCTGACCAACCGTATTTTCACAGTTACCGGTGATGCGGTATGTGAGCCGAGAAACTTCTATATCAGCATTGGTACAAGTTACAGCCAGTTGTTAGAGGCAGCAGGCGGACTGGTAGCACCAGCGAAAAAGATGATCGCCGGTGGTCCTATGATGGGATTTGCTTTATTTGGCGTAGATGTTCCTACAACAAAGACAACGTCAGCCCTGCTTTGTATGACAGAGGATGAGGCTTCTAAGTATGAGACAACCGCCTGCATCAACTGTGGACGTTGTGTGGAGGCTTGTCCTGAGGCATTGGTTCCATCCAGACTTGCTGATTACTCTGAGCACAAGCAGATGGATAAATTTGAAGAATGGTATGGTCTTGAGTGTGTAGAATGTTGCAGTTGCAGTTATGTATGCCCGGCACGCAGACCTTTGGCACAGTCAGTCAAGACAATGAAAAAGTTTGTTCTTGCTGAAAAGAGAAAGAAAAATTAGGAAGGGGTGAATCTTGTGAGTGATTTATTAAACGTTACATCTTCGCCACACGTTAGAGATAAAATGGATACCCAGAAGATCATGGCATTGGTAGTGATCTCTTTGCTTCCGGCATCTATCTTCGGTATCTGCAATTTTGGATTGCATGCACTGGTATTGATCCTTGTGACTATCGCATCCTGTGTGGCTTCTGAATGGATCTACGAGAAGATCGTACATAAAAAGAGCACAATCAATGATCTGAGTGCAGTTGTTACAGGACTTCTGTTAGCACTCAACTTACCACCAACATTACCATGGTGGCAGGCAGTCCTTGGCGGTGTATTTGCTATTGTTATCGTCAAGATGTTATTTGGAGGACTGGGACAGAACTTCATGAACCCGGCACTGGGAGCAAGATGTTTCCTTTTGATCTCCTTTACCGGATCTATGACAAGTTTTACTTATGACGGCGTGACAGGTGCAACACCACTTGCTGCTTTAAAGGCTGGTGAGAGCGTAGATACCATGTCAATGCTTCTTGGTACGACAGCCGGAACCATCGGTGAGACATCTGTTATCGCACTTTTGATCGGTGCGATCATCCTGATCTTATTCGGGGTTATCGATCTTCGTATTCCGGGATCTTATATCATTACTTTTGCCATCTTTGTATTGATCTTTGGTGGACATGGATTTGATATGAACTATCTGGTTGCACAGTTATGTGGTGGTGGACTTATGCTTGGTGCCTTCTTTATGGCAACCGACTACGTGACTTCACCGATCACACCAAACGGCAAGATCCTTTACGGTATCGTTCTTGGTATTTTGACCGGTATCTTCCGTATCTATGGTGCATCCGCAGAAGGTGTTTCCTATGCGATCATCTTCAGTAACCTTTTGGTTCCTTTGATCGAGCGCATCACAATTCCAAGAGCCTTTGGCGTTGTCAAGGAGAAGGGAGGCAACAAATAATGAATAAATTAGTAAAAGACGCATTAGTCCTTACTGCAATTACTCTTATTGCCGGTGTCTGCCTTGGTGGTGTATATGAGATCACAAAGGATCCGATCGCAAAGGCACAGGAGTCTGCAACCCAGGAGTCTTACAAGGCTGTATTTGCAGATGCTGCTTCCTTTGAAGATTTGGAAGGATTTGATGCTGACGCAGCAACAAAGATCGCTGCTGATGCAGGTTATACAGACGATGATATTACAAATTGCGTGGTTGCAAAAGATGATGCAGGGCAGGCGATCGGTTATGTCATCACGATCACATCTCATGCCGGATACGGCGGAGACATCACATTCTCTATGGGTGTGACAAACGATGGTACTTTAAATGGTTATTCCATTACAGATATTAGTGAGACAGCAGGTCTTGGTATGAAGGCAAAAGAAGATGGCTTTATGAGCCAGTTCGCCGGGATCCCTGCGCAGATCTTGGAAGTTACCAAGTCTGGCAAGACAGCCGATACAGAGATCGAAGCCATCAGTGGTGCAACGATCACATCTAAGGCAGTTACCTATGGTGTCGATGCTGGTCTTACTTATTACAACAGCCTTGTAGGAGGTGCGTCAAATGAATAAGATCGTAGAACGTTTACAGAACGGTATTATCAAAGAAAATCCTACCTTCGTCCTGATGCTTGGTATGTGTCCGACACTTGCTGTTACCACATCTGCGATCAACGGACTTGGTATGGGACTTTCCACAACCGTTGTACTTGTTATGTCCAACTTAATGATTTCCTTGTTGAGACATATTATTCCGGACCGTGTACGTGTGCCGGCATTTATCGTTATCGTTGCATCTTTCGTAACGATCGTACAGTTCCTGGTACAGGGATTTATTCCAAGTCTTTACTCAGCACTTGGTATCTATATTCCGCTTATCGTAGTAAACTGTATCATCTTAGGAAGAGCAGAGTCATATGCTTCTAAGAATCCTGTCATTCCGTCTATCTTTGATGGACTTGGTATGGGACTTGGATTTACCGTAGGTCTTACCTCTATCGGTATCGTACGTGAGATCCTGGGAGCAGGTCAGATCTTTGGTTTCCAGATCCTTCCGCTTGCAGATGCTGCAACAGGAAAAGCAGGTTATACACCGATCACTATTTTTGTTCTTGCTCCTGGAGCATTCTTCGTACTGGCATTCTTGATCGCACTGATGAATGTGATTCGTGCAAATGCAGAGAAGAAGGGCAAACATATCGCACCGGCTACCGGATGTCTTGCAGGAGACTGCGAGTCTTGTGGTATGGGATCTTGCTCAGGCAAGTCTAATGTCAGCGTAGCAAAGGCAGAAACAAAGACAGAAGCAAAGGATAAGGAATAGGAGGAAGAGCAATGAAAGAATTACTTTTGATATTGGTTGCATCTGCAATCGTAAATAACGTTGTGCTTAGCCAGTTCCTTGGACTGTGTCCTTTCCTTGGCGTTTCCAAGAAGATTGAGACAGCTGCCGGTATGGGCGGTGCCATTATTTTCGTTATTACCATTTCAAGTTTTGTAACAGGACTTATTTACAAGTTTATTTTGGAGCCGACTGGATTTTCTTATTTGCAGACGATCGTATTCATCCTTGTGATCGCTGCATTGGTTCAGTTTGTTGAGATGTTCTTAAAGAAGCAGATCCCTGCACTGTATCGGTCACTTGGTGTATATCTGCCGCTGATCACAACAAACTGTGCTGTACTTGGTATCGCACTTAAGAACGTAACCAAGGGATACAATATCTTAGAGGGCGTGATCAACGGATTTGGTACAGCAGTAGGCTTCACCATCGCTATCGTGATCATGGCTGGTATCCGTGAGAAGATCGAATTCAATGATATTCCAAAGCCATTTAAGGGATCTGCCATCGTTGTTGTTACAGCAGGACTTATGGCGATCGCATTCTTTGGATTCTCAGGAATTATTAAGTAGGAGGGCTGACAGATGAGCGTAACAGGAGTTATTGTAGCCGCTGTCATTGTCGGCTGCACAGGATGTTTGATGGGATTTTTCTTATGCTTTGCATCAGAAAAGTTCAAGGTTGAAGTAGACGAAAGAGAAGAAGCAATTATTGGTGTTCTGCCGGGAAATAACTGTGGTGGATGTGGTTATGCCGGATGTTCCGGTCTGGCTGCTGCCATCGTCAAGGGAGAAGCACCGGTCAATGGTTGTCCGGTCGGTGGCGCTGCGGTTGGAGCCAAGGTTGGCGAGATCATGGGCGTTGCTGCTGAAGACAGCGTTAGGCAGGTTGCTTTTGTAAAGTGTGCCGGTACTTGTGAAAAGGCTGGCAAGGACTATGAGTATGCCGGTGTAGAAGACTGCCAGGCAATGGCATTCGTACCGGGCGGCGGTCCAAAGTCTTGTAACTATGGATGTATGGGATTTGGTTCCTGCGTAAAGGCTTGTCCTTTTGACGCTATCCATATCGTAGACGGTATTGCAAAGGTTGATCCGGAAGCATGTAAGGCTTGTGGTAAGTGCGTGAGCACCTGTCCGAAGCATTTGATCGAACTGGTTCCTTACGAGGCTACCACATTAGTACAGTGTAGTTCTAAGGACAAGGGTAAAGATGTCATGAAGGCATGTTCGGTTGGATGTATCGGATGTCATCTTTGTGAGAAGAACTGTGAGCATGATGCCGTACATGTCATTGACAATGTGGCATACATCGATCAGGAGAAGTGCGTAGGCTGTGGTGTCTGTGCACAGAAGTGTCCGAAGAAGATCATTCTTTCCAAGTAAGATCATCTTTTTAAAAGAGTTTTGGAAAATAATAAAACGGATAGGAGAGATCGTAAATGTCTTTCCTATCCGTTTTTTACTTTACTACTATATTATAATCCTTATCTAATAATTCAAAAGGGATGGTTTTTCCGATGCCGGAAGTGTATTGGATGGATCCGTCGCTTGTCACAAAGATGGCTTCTACATCGGAAAGACTTTCTACATAGCAAGACCATCGTCAAGCCCCATGAGAAAGACCGTCGTGCTTAAGGCATCACAGGTAAGAGAGTCATGGCTGATGATCGTTACGGAATCCAGATCATTGTCACATGGATAACCGGTGGAAAGATCCAGGATGTGATGGTAACGCTTGCCATCTATTTCAAAGTATCTTTGGTAGGTGCCGGAGGTGACGACCGAGTCGTCAGCCACCTTTACTGTGGCAAGTGCCGTACCGTCCTCGGAAAATGGTTTTTGAATGGCTATCTTATAAGATTTTTCATCGCCGTCCTTCGGACCGACACATAAGACATTGCCCCCCAGATTGATCAGCCCACTTTGAACGCCCTGGTCATTAAGGTAGGCTTTCATCTGATCGGCGATGTAGCCTTTGGCGATACCGCCAAGATCTATGGCAGCATTCGGATCTGTCAGGCTGACCATATTGCCGTCAATGACAATATTTTGGTAGTTGATAGTGGCAAGGGCTTCCTGGATGGCTTCTACGGATGGGATTTCCTTGGAAGACGATTCGGAGAAATCCCAAAGGGAAGATAATTTTCCGACCGTGATATCAAACTTGCCATTGCTGGACTTGCTGTAAGCAATACCGGCATTTAGGATGTCGATTGTCTCATCACTGACTTCCACGGCTTGTCCTTGGCTGTGATTGATCTTCCAGATATCTGTACCTTCCTTTTGGGCACTGAAAAGATTCTCATATTTTTCTGCCATAGAAAAGCAGTGATCCAGTTCCTTTTCATAGGATGCGTCATATAAGGTAATGGTTATGACCGTATCAAAATAAAAGCCTGTCTTTGAGATTGGCTCTGTCGTCTTTCCACACCCGCCCAGTGAGAGCAAGGTCAAAAAGAGGCAAAAAGATAAGCCGAGTGCATGTATTTTTTTCATGGTAAACACCTCATTTTTATCGTCCTATTATGATAGCATAAATGAATTGCATAAAAAAGAGATATTCGCTATAATTACATTGGTTTATTAGGGATTTGGAAGGATAAGATCTTATGAAGAAAAATAGATTTAAAAATAAGAAGCGGATCGTTGTCAAGATCGGGTCTTCTTCTTTACAACATAAAAAAACAGGCCAGCTGGATTTTATCAAACTGGAAAAACTGGTCCGGGAACTTTGTGACTTGAAAAATCAGGATATCGATGTCTGCCTGGTATCTTCCGGTGCTATCGCCGTCGGACGAAAGATGCTCGGTATCACCAAGCGTCCCAAGAACCTTTCGACCAAACAGGCATGTGCTGCGGTAGGACAGGCCAGTCTCATGATGACCTATCAGAAACTTTTCGCAGAATACCACCAGCAGTGCGGTCAGGTCCTGATGACCAAAAAGACCATGATCGATAACGTATCCCGCAAAAATGCACAGAATACGTTTGAAGAACTCTTTCGTCTGGGCGTGATCCCGGTCGTCAATGAAAACGATACGGTAAACACCTATGAGATCCAGTTTGGTGACAATGACTCACTGGCAGCGATCGTTGCCTCTTTGATCGGGGCGGATCTTCTGATCCTGCTTTCCGATATTGACGGTCTGTTTACGGCAGATCCCAAGACAGATCCGGAGGCAAAACTGGTTGACGTGGTAGAACAGTTGGATGAAAAGTATCTGCATATGGCAAGTTCTAAGGCAGGCAGTGATGTGGGCACCGGCGGCATGACGACTAAACTCAATGCTGCGCGGATCGCTACTTATTCCGGCGCGGATATGATCATCGCCAATGGTAAGGAGGTGGGTGTCCTGCATCAGATTTTAGAGGATGATTTTGTGGGAACCGTCTTTAAAGCAGACAAAAAGGATGACTTTTTCATCGCAGATTTTATAGAGGAGAATATGAACTAATGACAGAGGAAAAGATTGCAAGGATCAATGAATTATATAAAAAGTCCAAGGCAGAGGGGCTGACAGAGGAAGAAGCAAAGGAACAACATGCACTCCGTCAGGAATATCTGGATAGTGTAAGAAAGAATCTGAGAAGTCAGTTAAACAATATTGATGTCAAAGAAGCAGACGGAACGATCGTCAACCTGGGAGAAAAATACGGCAAGAAGCATGAATAAGCAGGAACTGCGAAAAGAACTCAAAAAAAGGCGGGATGCTCTGCTACAAGATGTGCGGGAGACTTACAGCAGACAGATCTGTCAAAATCTGTTGGATCTGCCTATGGTAAAAGAGACAGATATTATCTATGCATATAGTGCCACCAGATCCGAGGTGTCTTTGCAGATACTGATTGAAGATGCTTTGGAGAGACATAGCAGGATAGGCATGCCCAAGGTCTTTGGTGATACCATGGATTTTTATGTTATCCGGCAACTGTTAGATTTAAAAAAAGGAGCCTTTGGTATCTTAGAACCGCAGGCGGACGAAAAAGATCTTTTGACGGACAATCGGGGCATATGCTTGGTCCCGGGACTGGGATTTGATGCTGCAGGCGGCAGGATCGGCTATGGCAAGGGCTATTATGACAGATATCTACAGGCATTTCCGGGGCTGATACGCATCGGATGCTGCTTTGAGGAACAGTTAGTAGAAAAGATTCCAAAAGAGGCGCAGGATATATCCATGGATTATCTGATGACGCCATCCGGTCTTTTGGTGTGCAAGGGAAATGAGGAGAGAGCATGAGTGATTTAAAACAATTAGGAAGTCTGGCAAAAGAGGCATCCAGAGTCTTAGCGACCATGGGAACAAATGAGAAGAACCATGCACTGACAATGGTTGCAGATGGTCTGGAAGCGGATGCAGCTGAGATCTTAGCAGAAAATGAAAAAGATATGGAAAAAGGCAGAGAGGGAGGCATGCCGGAGGGACTTTTGGACCGCCTGCTCCTGACCCCGTCCCGTATCAGGCAGATGGCAGAGGGCTTACGTCAGGTCGTCGCTTTGGATGACCCGATCGGAGAAGTACTTTCCATGAAAAATCGTCCGAATGGTCTGACCATCGGAAAAAAACGTGTACCGATCGGTGTGGTCGGCATGATCTATGAGGCAAGGCCAAATGTCACGGCAGATGCTTTCGGACTCTGCTTTAAGACCGGAAATGCCGTGATCTTAAAAGGCGGCAGTGATGCTCTTTACTCTAATATGGCAATGGTTGCCAGCATCAAACGAAGCCTGAAAAAGGCGGGCGTGACAGAACATGCATTAGAACTCATTACCGATACGGATCGCGAGGTTACCAACCGGTTTATGAAGATGAACGAATATCTGGATGTTCTCATTCCGCGTGGGGGAGCAGGACTCATCCGTGCCGTGGTGAACAATGCGACCGTCCCTGTCATTGAGACCGGAACCGGAAATTGTCATATCTATGTCGATGAGACCGCTGACCTTTCCATGGCGGTAGACATCATCGAAAATGCCAAGACACAGCGTATTGGGGTCTGCAATGCCTGCGAATCCCTTGTGATCCATAAGGATGTGGCAGAAAAAGTCCTTCCTATGATAAAGACGAGATTATTTGCCCACAATGTCGAGATCCGAGGGGATGCCAGAGCAAAGAATATCTGCCCGGATATTTCTATGGCAAATGATGAGGATTGGGGAACGGAATATCTGGATTACAAGATCTCCGTCAAGATCGTATCGGATATTGATCAGGCGATCGACCATATCAACAAGTATAATACCGGACATTCGGAAGCCATTATCACGCAGGACTATAACCATGCCCGGAAATTCTTAAATGAGATTGATGCAGCATGCGTCTATGTCAATGCGTCTACCCGCTTTACGGATGGCTTTGAATTTGGATTTGGCGCAGAGATCGGCATCAGCACACAAAAACTGCATGCCAGAGGTCCGATGGGCTTAGAGGCGCTTACCAGCACAAAATATATTATTTACGGAAATGGACAGATCCGTCCATAGCCTTTTGAAGGAGAATAACTTTATGATGAGATTAGAAGATGTGCTTTCGGAAGACAAGATTCCTGCTACCGAAGTAGAAAGACAGTATTATTTTATTGACGTAGCAAAGCAGATCCTGGAGGATAAGGAAAAGGAAGCCGGACGCAAACTGACCTTTTGTGTCAATACTTTCGGGTGCCAGATGAATGCCAGAGATTCTGAGAAACTGATCGGTATCTTAGAGCAGGTCGGCTATGTGCAGGCGGATTCCGAGGATGCGGATTTTGTGCTCTACAATACCTGTACCGTGCGTGAAAATGCCAACAACAAGGTCTATGGACATTTGGGCTATCTGCACAATAAGAAAAAGAAAAATCCTCATATGATGATCGCCCTGTGCGGTTGTATGATGCAGGAAGAGCATGTGGTTGAGACCATCCGCAAGAAATATCGTTTTGTCGATCTGGTCTTTGGTACACATAATATTTACAAATTCGCAGAACTTTTGGTGCGGTCGCTTTTATCCGAGTCTATGATCGTAGACATCTGGAAAGATACCGACCAGATCGTAGAAGACCTGCCGATTGAGAGAAAATACAGTTTCAAATCCGGTGTCAATATCATGTTCGGTTGCAATAATTTTTGCAGTTATTGTATTGTACCTTATGTCCGGGGCAGGGAGCGCAGTCGTAAGCCGATCGATATTATCCGTGAGATTGAAAAACTGGTCGCAGACGGCGTGGTAGAAGTCATGCTCTTGGGACAGAATGTCAATTCCTACGGAAAGAATTTGGACGAGCCGGTGACTTTTGCCCAGTTGTTGGAGCAGGTGGAGCAGATCGAGGGATTGGAACGTATCCGTTTTATGACATCCCATCCAAAGGATTTATCCGATGAACTGATTGAGGTTCTGGGAAAATCCAAAAAGGTCTGCAAGCACTTACACCTGCCACTGCAATCCGGCAGCAGCAAGATCTTGCAAAAGATGAACCGCCATTACACCAAGGAAGATTATTTGACTCTGGTAGATAAGATCCGCGCGGCAGTGCCGGATATGGCGATCACAACCGATATCATTGTCGGTTTCCCGGGCGAGACCGAGGAAGATTTCTTGGAGACTTTAGACGTCGTAGAAAAAGTGCGCTATGACAGTGCCTTTACATTTATCTATTCCAAGAGAACCGGTACGCCTGCTGCATCCATGGACGATCAGATCCCGGCAGATGTGGTAAAAGACCGTTTTGACCGCTTGCTTAGCCGTGTGCAGGCGATCTCCGCAGAAAAGGCAAAGGTCTACGAAGGCAAGACTGTAGATGTTTTGGTAGAAGAAATCAACCAGCATGATGCCAGCCTGATGACCGGACGCATGAGCAATAACTCTACCGTACATTTCCCGGGAGAAGCCGATCTGATCGGGCAGATCCTTCCGATAAAACTGGTAGAGTGTAAAGGATTTTACTATATTGGAGAGCAGGTTTGATGAGACAGCACTTTGGTAAGAGAGATTGGATTCTGTTGGGAGTCTTAGCAATCATTGCTATCGTTATCTGGGGCTATACGAGTTTTTGGCAAAAGGAAAGTGCAGAAAAAGCCATTGTCACGCTGGATGGTGAAACCTATGGTACGTATGATCTGAAAAAAGACCAGACGATCGAAATCAAAAAGGATGATTCTGTATGCAATGTCCTTTGTATTCAGGATGGAGAGATCTTTATGCAGGATGCCACTTGTCCGGACAAACTCTGTGAAAAGCAGGGGAAAAAGAGCCACGATAAGGAGACCATCGTCTGCCTTCCCAATAAGGTAGTGGTTACCGTGGTCTCTGCGGATACATCCGGGATTGACTCGGTGGCAAACTAGAGGTGGATATGAGAAAAAAAGTCGCATTGCTGGGTGTTTTTTTAGCACTGGCCTTGATCTGTAGTTATATTGAATCCCTGATCCCTTTTTATTTCGGGGTGCCGGGCATGAAACTGGGACTGACCAATATTGTCGTTGTGCTTCTTCTTTACTTTTATGGGACAAAAGAGGCACTGGCGGTATCTTTCATGCGTATTTTGCTTGCCGGTTTTATGTTTGGAAATGCCTTTAGTATCCTCTATAGTCTGGCGGGCGGACTGCTCAGTTTGTTTGTCATGGCACTTTTAAAAAAGACAGGCTGGTTTCATATGATCGCCGTCAGTATCTGTGGAGGGATAACCCATAATCTGGGGCAGATCTTGGTGGCTATGGTGGTCGTTAAGAATTACTATATCTTCGGCTATTTTCCCTTCCTTTTTGTCGGTGGCTGGATCACGGGACTTTTGATCGGACTTTTAGCCCAGGAAATCTATACGAGAACAAAACATTTTGTAAGATGATGGAGAGATTATGTATTCCTATATTTCAGGTCAGTTGGTTGAAGTAAATGAAGAAACGATCGTGGTGGATAATCATGGGATTGGCTATGAATTTTTTATACCAAAATCTGTGGTCTACCAGTTGCCAAATGTGGGCGGCAATGTCAAGATCTATACCTATTTGTATGTAAGAGAAGATGCTATGCAGTTTTTTGGTTTCCGCACCAAGGAAGAACTGGCTCTGTTTAAACTCTTGATCGGTGTCAACGGGATCGGGCCCAAGGGGGCTTTGGCAGTCCTTGGTGTCTTAAGTGCGCAGGATCTGCGCTTTGCCATATTAGCAGAGGATGCCAAGGCGATCGCGGCAGCACCGGGGATCGGTTCTAAGACAGCCCAGCGTGTTATCATTGACCTCAAAGACAAGATTGATAAGATCGCACCGGCGGGTAGTGCCAGCGGCATTCCGGTAAATGATGCTGCCTCTGCGATCAAGACGGATGTGATCGATGCAATGACCTCACTCGGTTACTCGGCATCCCAGGCACTGCGTGCCATGGAAGATATGGAGATCACGGAGGACGATACCGTGGAAGTGGTCTTGAAAGAAGTCTTAAAGAAAATGTCTTTTTTATAGGAGCAGGATATGGAAAAGCGTGTTATATCAACAGAAGTTCTGACAGAAGAACGCAGTGTGGAATCCTCCCTTCGTCCGGTCAAATTGGCGGAATATGTCGGGCAGGATCGCATCAAGGATAATTTAAAAGTATATATCGAAGCGGCAAAGAACCGTGGAGAGGCACTGGATCATGTGCTTTTCTACGGACCGCCGGGACTTGGTAAGACCACTCTTGCCTGCATCATTGCAAGTGAGATGGGCTCCAACATCAAGATCACATCCGGCCCTGCCATTGCAAAGACAGGGGACATGGCATCGATCCTATCCAACCTGCGCGAGGGGGATGTCTTATTTATTGACGAGATCCATCGTTTGAACAAGCAGGTGGAGGAATTTTTATATACCGCCATGGAAGATTATGCCATGGATGTTTTGATCGGCAAAGAAAATTCAGCCAAATCCGTGCGTATCGAACTGCCTCGCTATACGCTGGTGGGAGCGACGACAAGAGCAGGACTTTTGTCGGCACCGCTGCGTGACCGTTTTGGCGTGGTACATCATCTGGAATACTACAACGCAAAGGAGTTGCAGACCATTGTCTTACAGTCGGCGGGAAAATTAAATGTCAAGATTGATGAGGAAGGTGCCTACGAACTGGCAAGACGATCCAGAGGAACGCCACGTATCGCCAACCGCTTTTTGCGCCGTGTGCGTGATTTTGCGGAGGTACGTTATGACGGCGTGGTGACAAAGGAAGTGGCTGCGGCGGCACTTGACCTTTTGGATGTGGACTCTATGGGCTTAGATCGCAATGACAGAAGGATCTTAGAGACCATCATTCATAATTTTTCCGGTGGCCCGGTAGGTCTTGAAACCTTGGCAGCGACGATCGGCGAGGATTCGGGAACGATCGAGGATGTGATCGAGCCATATCTGGTCATGAACGGACTGATCATGCGGACGCCAAAGGGACGTGTGGCGACCGATCTGGCATATCAGCAGTTGGGATTGGAAAAATAAGGGAATAGTCTTGTAATTCTAAAAATAACCCGATATAATAGATATATTGTAGACAGTAGGAGGAAGCGTTTTATGGCTGCGAAAAAAAGCGCGGAAGTCATTATTGATGGTAAGGTATATACCTTAAGTGGATACGAAGAAGAAGATTATCTGCAAAAAGTAGGTGCCTACATCAACAATAAAATAAGCGAGTTTAATGAGATGGAGGAGTTCCGTAGATTATCTGCGGATACCCGGAGTACGCTTCTTGCCCTCAATATTGCAGACGATTATTTTAAGGCAAAGGAATCTGTCGACAAATATCAGATGGATATGGATCAAAAAGAAAAAGAGATCTATGATCTTAAGCATGACTTGATCGCAGATCAGATCAAACTCGAAAACTACGAGGAAAAGATCAAGGCTTTAGAAGCGGATAAGCAGGAATTGCTGGTCCAGAAGTCCAAGTTGGAGGCATCGCTTGAAGATGCATTGCTTGGAGATATAGCGGAAGATAAGTAAGGACAGTGTAAACTGTCCTTTTTGTATAATAGGAAAGAGGATGTATGAGAGCAAAAGAACTGGAACTATTGTCTCCGGCGGGGAATATTGAGATCTTTAAAAGTGCGATCGATGCCGGGGCGGATGCGGTCTATTTTGGGGGCGATCTCTTTGGTGCCAGAGCCTATGCAAAGAATTTCAGTATAGAGGAAGGAACAGAGGCTATCCGCTATGCGCATTTGTATGGCAGACAGGCATATCTGACGGTCAATACCCTTTTAAAAAATCTAGAGATCGAACGGGATTTATACAAGTATATACGTGCCTATTATGAGGCTGGGCTGGATGCGGTCATCGTGCAGGATATGGGCGTTTTTGCTATGCTCCGATCTTATTTTCCGGATCTGGCACTCCACGCCAGCACCCAAATGACACTTGCGGGAGCAGACGGAGCCGCCCTTTTACAAAAGCAGGGAGCCAGCCGTATTGTCACTTCGCGTGAGTTGTCTATTGCGGAGATCGCAGAGATCTACCAAAAGACCGGCATCGAGATCGAGACCTTTATCCATGGGGCGCTCTGTGTCTGTTATTCCGGTCAATGTCTGATGAGCAGTATGCTGGGCGGGCGCAGTGGTAATCGTGGTCGCTGTGCACAGCCATGCCGTCTGCCTTATGATCTGCTGGATGAACATGGAAAAAAATCCAGCATGCCGGGGCAGTATCTGCTCAGTCCCAAAGACCTCTGTGGCATAGATTATATCAAGGCACTGGCAGAGGCGGGCGTTTACTCCTTTAAGATCGAAGGACGCATGAAACAAAAGGAATATGCAACAGGTGTGGTTAGTTTATATCGAAGGTATATGGACGCTTATCTGGAGGGCAGAGACCTGCCTGTCAGCAAGGCAGACCGTCAGCGGATCTTTGATCTTGGCAATCGCAAGGGCTTTACCCACGCCTATTTTACCAGGCAAAATGACCCGGATATGATCACCTATACCAAGCCGTCCCATGAGAAGGCAGACCTTGCAGCCACGGAGCCTGTGGCAGAAAAATTAGGCGTATCCGGCAGATGTTACTTACAGATCGGCTGTCCTGCCAGACTCTGTGTGTCATATCAGGATGGAAAACGTGCGGCAAGTGTAGAAGTCTTTGGAGATGTGGTAGAGACTGCCGGTAAAACGCCGATCACAGAGGAACAGGTAGAGGTGAAATTAAAAAAAAACGGGAAACACACCTTTTACTTTTTCAGATCTGGAGATCACATTGGAATCGGGCGCCTTTCTTCCGATGGGGCGTATCAATGAAATCCGCCGGAATGCTTTAGATGCCTTACTGGAACAAATAGAAAAAGGATCAGGCAAGAGAGAAGCGGCACTTGACTTTGAAAAGTTGGAAATGGAGGAAAATGGACAAAAGGCGGACGCTTTGCTGCATCTGCTTGTCACCTGTCAGACCAAAGACCAGTATGTGCTTGCCTTAGAGGACAATCTGGTAAAAACAATCGGTCTGCCGCTTGCCTTCTTTATATGGGAGCAGGATAAGAGACTTTCAAAAGATGCATGTCTTGAAAAGGTAACAAGGATCTGCGAAAACGCTCACGCAAAGAATAAAGAGATCTATCTGCTAATGCCACCGATCTGTCGCAAAAAGGAGACAGATCTTTTGCGGGCATGGGATTTTCTTTTTGCGGATTCCTATTTTGACGGCATGATCGCAGCCTCCTATGATGGACTGGGATTTTTGGAAAGCATAGCATATCCTAGGAACCGCGTGATCTTAGATCACAGGCTCTATACGTTTTCTGACCGGAGCCAGCAGGCTTTTGCGCAGATGGGCTATCCACGCAATACAGCACCATTGGAACTCAATGCCAAAGAACTGCGCCACCGCTACAATGCAGCATCTTATATGTTACTCTATGGCAGGATACCGCTCATGATCACGGCAAACTGTCAGAACGCAAATGCAAGAGGCTGCGATCATAGGCCGCGGACATATTATCTGCAAGACCGCTACAAAGAGAGATTTCCAGTTAAAAACTGCTGTGCTTTTTGTTATAATGAGATATACAACAGCAAGATCTATCAGATCATTTCTGAAAACAAGACCTTAGAGAGTCTGGGCTTTTTCGGATATCGCATGGACTTTTCTTTTGAGACAAAAGAGGAGATGAAGCAGGTCTTAGCGCGATATGAGAATGCCTTTTATCATAAGGGTTTTGGCACAGAGGATGCCAAAGATGACGGTAACTATACCAAAGGCCATTTTAAACGAGGAGTAGAATAATGGTTCATTTGATCGTTTCGGTGAGTCGCTTTTCCATGCTTTTTATGATAGCGATCTATACCTATTATTGTTTTGCAACACTGAAAAAGAATATTTCGGAGCGCAGACAGACGAGGCTTTACAAAAAACAGACGACCCTGATGTATGGGCTTTTGATCAATGCCAATCTGGTATTGTATCTGGTCATGCAGGATATCCGGGTCTTAGGGCTTTGCCTGTGTGAGATCCTTTTGTTTGCCATCACGCTTTTGATCTATCAGAAGATCTATGCCCATGCCTCCAAGGCATTGGTAAATAATATGTGCATGCTGCTGGCAATCAGTTTTTTGATCCTGACAAGACTGGATATCGATAAGGCGATCAAGCAGTTTGCCTTTGCGGGCGTAGCGGTCGTGATCACCTGTTTTGTGCCGATTCTGGTTGCCAAGTTAAAGGTCTGGGATAAACTGGGCTTTTTGTATGGTCTGATCGGTATCGGTGGACTGGCTTTTGTATGCCTTGCAGCATCGACGACTTACGGTGCCAAACTCAGCATCAGCATCGGACCGGTCGTTTTGCAGCCATCGGAGTTTATCAAGATCTTATTTATCTTTTTCTCCGCATGCATGCTTTACAAATCGACGGAGTTTCATCATGTGGTAAAGGTGACGATCCTAGCGGCATTGCATGTTTTGATCCTGGTGGCATCGCGTGATCTGGGTGGGGCGCTGATCTATCTGATCACCTATCTGGTCATGCTCTATGTGGCGAGCCGAAAGCCCATCTATATGGTCTTGGGACTTGGCTCCGGGGCATTAGCCTCTGTTGTGGCATATCACTTGTTTGCCCATGTCAGAGACCGTGTGATCGCCTGGAAAGATCCTTTAAGCGTGATCGACGACCAGGGCTATCAGATCTCACAATCCCTCTTTGCCATTGGTTCTGGCGGCTGGTTTGGCGTCGGTCTGGGTCAGGGTATGCCGGATAAGATCCCGGTCGTAAAAACGGACTTTGTCTTTTCAGCGATCGCTGAGGAATTCGGCGTGGTATTTGCAATCTGTATCATCTTTATCTGCATTTCCTGTTTCCTCATGTTTTTCAATATCTCAATGCAGGTAAAGGACATCTTTTATAAATTGATCGCTCTGGGGATCGGTACCTTGTATGGCACGCAGGTCTTTTTGGCACTGGGCGGCGTGACAAAGTTCATACCGTCTACGGGAGTCACCCTGCCACTGGTAAGTTATGGTGGTAGTTCTCTGCTCAGCACGATCATATTATTTGCGATTATTCAGGGCTTGTATGTAATGCAGGTGGATGAAGGAGAGTCTGATGAAAGAATGGAACGCGCACGAAAGAAACGAAGATAAAGAAGTTGAGATCCTAGATTTCAACGATAAGCAGAAAAAGAAGCGCAGAGATAAAACAAAGACAAGTACAAGAGGGGCAAAGTACGAGCAGTCTCGTCAGATGCAGACACCGAGAAAGGCAAAGAATGAGCGGCGGACGACGACACGCAATAAGGAATATGCGATCGTCACCTATGTATTTTTGGCACTCTTTATCTGTATGACGGGCTGGATCATTTATTTTATGCAGTTTAAAAGCGAAGATTTTATCAATAATTCCTACAATGCGAGACTGGCAAAACTTTCCGATTATACCGTGCGGGGCGATATCCTTGCAAATGACGGTACGGTGCTTGCTACGACAAATGTGGATGAAGCGGGCAACGAGACCCGAAAATATCCTTATGGCAGTGTTTTTGCCCATGCCGTCGGTTATTCGGTCAATGGTATGTCCGGGGTGGAACTGGATGCCAACTACAATCTGCTCCGTTCCAATGCCTTTATCTTGACCCGTATTTTTAACGAGATCCGTGACGAGAAGAATCCGGGGGATGATGTCGTTACAACCCTGGATGTGTCCTTACAGCAGGCATGTTATGATGCCATGGGTTCCCAGGATGGTGCGGCGATTGTCATTGATCCTGCAACAGGCAAGATCCTTGCCATGGTCTCCAAACCGGACTATGATCCCAATACCATCGCACAGAACTGGGATTCTTATGTGGCGGCAGATTCCGATTCTACTGTGCTTTTGAACCGTGCGACACAGGGCTTGTATGCACCGGGATCGACCTTTAAGATCTTTACCTTGCTTTCTTATTTAAAGCAGGGCAATGATCCGAATGCATTTTCCTATGATTGTAACGGCACTTTTGAATACAACAATTATGCCATGCATTGCTATAATAATAAGGCACACGGCAGTGAGAACCTCATGGATGCCTTTGGCAATTCCTGCAATTGTGCTTTTTCCAATATCGGGCTGTCTCTGGATCTGGATGCTTACCATAAGTTGTGCCAGAAGATGCTCTTTAACCAGGACTTGCCGACAGCCTTAAAAAATACCGCCGTCAGCAAAATGACCTTGGAGGATGGAGCATCATCTTCTTTGATCATGCAGACAGCCATCGGTCAGGGAGATACCATGGTTTCGCCGCTGCATATGGCAATGGTCGCCAGTGCGATCGCAAATAACGGTACTTTGATGGAACCATATATCATCGATCATACACAAAACGAGAGTGGAACGATCGTCAAGCAGTTTGATGCGACTTCTTACGGCGAACTTTTGTCATCTTCGGATGCTGCGACTTTGCAGGAATATATGCGTTTTGTTGTCACGAACGGAACCGGCAGTGTCTTGAACAGTGACCTGTATGAAGCATACGGAAAGACAGGAACGGCTGAATTTTCATCCAACAAAAATGAGGATCACTCCTGGTTTGTAGCTTTGCCAAGAATGCGGAAGGCAAGCAGATCGCCGTGGCTGTTGTCATGGAGGGTGTGGAATCCGGCGGACATTATGCCGTACCGGCGACCAAAAAGATCTTTGATGCTTATTTTGGCGCATATTAGAAATAAAACCGGTAAATTCTGGATAAATGGGTAATACTATATGAGATGGTACAAGGATTTATATGTCAGTGAAAATATCACAGGAAGCCTAAAGTATATACAGTTTATGGTCGATCATGGCTTGCAGGTCAGACCCTTATATCTGATCGTCCTGTCTGAGATCAGTGACGGACAATTAGAGATCATTCCGGTTGCAACCTTAAAAATCCCGATTTTTCGCCATAAGTCTTATGATATCATTGGCGTGGCAAAGGGCTATTATCATGCAAGAAGTCTGGTAGAACGCATTTATGGGGATGTGTACAGTCAGACCGGAGACTGTCAGGTGAAAGCCTATTTCCGGCAGAAATTTGAGAAAGAGGAGCGTGCGTAAATGGGTGTATTAACAATTATCTTATCCATTTTAAAAGTAATCGGCATGATTCTTCTTATCCTGCTGGGCTTGGTCGTTTTCATCCTTTTGTACCTCTTGTTTTTGCCTTTCCACTATGAACTCTCCGGCAGTCATAGCATAGAGGACGGCTGGGAAGGACAGGTATATTTCGCCGGATTTTTGCATTTCTGGCAGTTGCGCTTTGCCAAGTTTGCAGAGGAATACGAAGTGCGGATCTATGCTTTCTGGGGGAAGTTGCAGATCTATCCTTGGAAGAAAAAGGCGAAGGCTGTTTCAGATGATGAGGCGGATGCAGAGGATTTTGCCGAGGATATGCCGGCGGAGGATACTCTGGATGAGGATGATATAGCGGAGATTTTAGAAGATAAAACCGTATCGAAAGCAGATGTAAAACGTATGGCAGAGTCGAGCAAGACGGCATCTGCGACAAAGGCGACATCTGCTCAGGCAGATCATGAGTCTGCGGAGGATGCCGGAAATCAGGCAGGGGCGCAGGAAAAACAGACGAAAAAGACTGCTGCAAAAAGAAGATCAAGTCCAAAACAAAAAAGCCGAGTGGCGGTCTGAAAGAAAAATGGCAGACATTTCATAAAAATGTGACGGATGAGCATAATAAGAATGCCGTATTCTTTCTGCTGCAAAAGGCACTCTGGATTTTAGGGCGCGTCAAGCCGACGATCATGGAAGCGGATGTCGATTTTTCGCTGGGAGATCCGGCACTGACCGGCGGTGCGACCGGAGTCATCAGCCTTTGCCCGGTATGTTATGGAAAGAAATGTCGTATCATTCCGGACTTTGAAAGCGCTGAACTATATCTTCTGGGCAGTATTTCCTTAAAGGGAATTGTATTTTTATGGCATTTCGTTTATCTTATAGTTAGCGTATATTTTAATAAAGATTGTAAAAAATTATTTCATTTATAAAGATGTACAGGGATGCAGAGATCATAAAGGAGAGGTAATATGGAAAAGAATAATGAAGTATTTAATGAGACAGTCAATACACTCTTTCAGGGGATGGATGGTTTTATTTCCACCAAGACCGTTGTCGGTGATGCCATCCATATCGGCGATACGATCATCGTACCGCTTGTCAATGTAACCTTTGGCGTGGCTGCGGGGGCATTTCGTGCAGAAAAGAAAAATAACTCCGGTGGTGGTATGGGCGGAAAACTCACACCGAGCGCTGTGCTGGTGATCCATAATGGCATTACCCGCATGATCAGTGTGGAGCGCAATTCCGGTATCGAAAAGATCCTGGATATGGTGCCTGACTTTGTAGACAAGTTCGTGAGCAAGAAGGAAGGAGCCGAGCAGGATCCTGAGGCAAGAAAGGCTGCCCATGAGGAGATGGAAGATATTTTAAGTGATGCTGTCAATAATGCTACGGTAGAGGAGTAGGTTTAGACAGAGCTGCGAAAGCTAACTTTATTTGGATCCAGAGCAAGTCAGACAAACAGATCTGATTGATGTAGGCCAGGTGGTGGAATTATATGCAGCGTAGAGATAGGATTGGAAAGTACAAAATAATTTTATAAATAGAGGAGACAATAATGGTAGTAGCAATTACTTATGACAAGGAAACAGGAAATGTAGGGCAGCACTTTGGTCATGCTGATTTCTTCAAATTGTATGAAATCGAAAATGGCAGGATCATGGATTCGGCAGTGGTAGCCCCTTTTGGACAGGGACATGAAGCAGTGGCAAGTACCATGGATGATTATTCGGTATCTTTGGTCATCTGTCAGAACATCGGTGACGGAGCCATGCAGGCACTTTCCGCCTATGACATTGCCGTGTGTCCGAATGTAGAAGGCTTGGCAGATGATGCGATCGAGGCTTTTATGCAGGGAAGCCTTTTGATCGAAAATGCACCGAATTGTGACTGTGATCATGGCGCGGGAAGTTGCTGCGGCGGAGAAAGTTCCTGCGGCTCCACTTGCGGGGGCTGTTGTCACTGATAGACAATAGCAAACAGCCCGAGTTCTTCCGGCGGCGGAGGTTCTGCCGATGGTGGATCCGGCGGTGGCGGCGTCTGGTAAAGGTTTTTTTCATGCAATAATGTAAAAGAAAAGGCATATAATATATGTAAGATCACATATTTTATATGTCTTTTTTATTATGAAAAAAGTAATCGGCTTCGGCATGTTTTTTACAGGCGTGGGGATTTTTATCGGAAATTGCATCGGAAACGGATGCATCTGTATTTTACTGACGATAGGACTTTTGTGTGTCGGATTTAAACTCTTTTGTTGTGACTGAGTAGAAGGGGAGAGCGTGAGGAGTATTTTGGTAACAAAAAAAGGAACTGTCTAAAAGACAATTCCCTGATTGACGAAATATTAAACTCGCTCAACTTTACCAGAACGTAAGCAAGAAGCACATACGTACAACTTCTTAGGTGTTCCGTTTACGTTACACTTAACAGACTTGATGTTTGATTTCCACATTCTGTTTGATCTTCTATGAGAATGGCTCACATTATTTCCGAAATGAGCGCCTTTTCCACAAACTGCACACTTAGCCATGACTGCACCTCCTTGGATTATGGTTTTGTAATTTCTGTATTCGATACAAAATCGCAACACGCATATTATATCAGAGCATTTTCTAAAAAGCAACGTTTTTTTGCTTCTTTTTTTCAAAAAATATAGGGAAAGCCAAAAATTAGATTGTATTTTATGGAAAAACGTTTATAATAAATACATATTATGTCATTTATATTATGGACGATTATTGTGGAGGTATATATATGCAAGGTCAAATGGAAACCAATTTGGGTAAGATCGTGATCGAATCAGACGTTATCGCAACTTATGCAGGATCTGTAGCAGTAGAGTGCTTCGGTATTGTAGGCATGGCTGCTGTCAATATGAAGGATGGTCTTGTAAAGTTATTAAAGAAGGATTATCTGAATCATGGAATCGCTGTCTCTATTGATGAAAACAATGAGATCACACTTGATTTCCATGTGATTATTTCTTATGGTGTCAGCGTGGCTACCGTTGCTGACAATTTGATGGAGACTGTCAAGTATAAAGTAGAATCATTTACCGGTATGACAGTCAAGGCAATGAATATCTACGTTGAAGGCGTAAGAGTAATTGACTAAGGAGGATATACGATAGTGGAAGCCAATACAATTAACGCATCTACATTAGCCAAGATGTTTTTAGCAGGTGCAAAGAACTTAGAGTCTAAAAAAGAATGGATCAATGAACTGAATGTATTCCCGGTACCGGACGGAGATACCGGAACTAATATGACAATGACGATCATGTCAGCAGCCAAGGAAGTCAGTGCATTGGAGCAGGTCGATATGAAGACTCTTGCCAAGGCAATCTCATCCGGTTCCCTTCGCGGTGCACGCGGAAATTCCGGCGTTATTCTTTCACAGCTTTTACGTGGATTTACAAAGGCTATCAAAGAGGTAGATCAGGTAGATGTCGATGTTTTGTGTGAAGCGTTGCAGCGTGCCGTTGAGACCGCTTATAAGGCTGTTATGAAGCCAAAGGAAGGAACGATCCTTACTGTTGCCAAGGGCGCTGCGGACAAGGCATTGGAATTAGTCGATACGACAGATGATATTGTTTACTTTATTGATGAAGTGATCAAAGAGGCTGATTATGTCCTTGGAAAGACACCGGATATGCTTCCCGTATTAAAGCAGGCCGGCGTTGTAGATTCCGGCGGACAGGGGCTTGTCGTTGTTATGCAGGGTGCTTATGACTGCCTGCTTGGCAAAGAAGTAGACTATACGATCGAAACAGAATCCGGATCCGGCAATGTGGCAAAGACTGCTCCGGAGGCTGAGGCAGAGATCAAGTATGGTTATTGTACAGAATTTATTATTGTTTTAGATAAACCATTGACTGAGGCACAGGAGCAGGAGTACAAGGGCTATCTCGAATCCATCGGTGATTCTATCGTCGTTGTTGCAGATGATGAGATCGTTAAGACCCATGTACATACCAATGATCCGGGACTTGCCATTCAAAAAGCCCTGACACATGGTTCTCTTAGCAAGATCAAGATTGACAATATGCGTGAGGAGCATCAGGAGCGTCTGCTCAAGGATGCAGAGAAAGCGGTTGCACAGCAGGCTGAGGAAAAGAAAACTGAAGAAGAGACACCTGCCAGCGCAGAACCGGAAAAGGAAATGGGATTTGTTGCCGTATCGATCGGCGAAGGTCTCAATGAGATCTTTAAGGAACTGGGCGTAGATTACATGATCGAAGGCGGTCAGACCATGAATCCTAGCACAGAGGATGTCTTGGGTGCGATTGCTAAAGTACCTGCCAAGACCGTTTTTGTATTGCCAAACAATAAAAATATCATACTGGCTGCAAATCAGGCGGCTTCTTTGTGTGAGGATAAGGAAGTCATCGTTCTTCCGACCAAGACGATCCCACAGGGAATTACAGCATTGATCAACTTCATTCCGGAGCAGAGTGCCAAGGAAAATGAAGATCGTATGATCGAGGAACTTTCCAATGTCAAGACCGGTCAGGTCACTTATGCAGTGCGTGATACCGTGATCGACGACAAGGAGATCCATGAGGGAGATTATATGGGTATCGGTGATGCCGGCATCCTTGCCGTGAATACTGACATCCAGACCGTATTCCTTGATATGATCGCTGAAATGGTAGACGAAGATTCTGCTATCGTTAGCATTTATTATGGTGCAGATGTGACAGAGGAAGATGCAGAGGCACTTGCCGCTGCTGTTGGCGAGAAGTTTGCTGATCTGGAGGTAGAGTTACAGATGGGTGGACAGCCGGTTTACTATTACATTGCATCAGTAGAATAGGAGTATTATGGATTTACATTCTTCATTACGCGAGATCAAGGGCGTGGGAGAAAAAACTGAACAGTTATTTCAAAAGATAGGAGTATATACCTTGGGGATATACTCCTTCATTTTCCCAGAACTTATCAGGAATATCCGCAGCCGGAAGACCCAGATGAGGAAAATATAGGGCAGATCGTGGCTGTCTGCGGTTCCCTTCGTACCCCAGCCATCTTTCGTAGGGGAAAACGCATGGATATTACTTTGGCAAGCCTCTTTTGTAAGAATCAGGTCGTAGAATGTGTCTGGTTTCATATGCCTTACATTGCCAAACAGTTGCAGGTGGGACAGCCCTATATTTTTATGGGCGGCTTTTGAAAGAAAAACAGGGCTACAAGATGGAACAACCGGCTATATTTACACTGGAAAAATATCTTACGCTTCGGGACAGCTTACAGCCGATCTATAGCCTTACCAAGGGTATGACACAACAGATGGTGCGCAAACTTACCCTGGCGGCATGCGATAGTCTGGCGGATTATTCTGAGGAAAACCTGCCGGATTTTGTAGAACAAAGAGAGGGCTTTCCTTCCTATATGCAGGCGATACGCCAAGTCCATTTTCCTATGCATTTTGAGGCATTGGCAGAAGGGCGTCGACGGCTCGTATATCAGGAGTTCTTCTACTTTATCTTACATAGCAGGATCTTAGAAGCAGGGACGACAGGCATTGAAAATCCCTGGCATTTTACAGAGACCGCACTGACGGATGAGACCATCCAAAAGTTACCTTACACTCTTACCAAAGGGCAGATGGATACACTATCACAGATCCGCAGCGACTTGCAGGGACCTTATGTGTCCCAGCGTCTGATACAGGGGGATGTCGGTTCCGGTAAGACGATTGTTGCCTTTCTTGCCATGCTGGATGTGGTTGCCAGCGGCTATCAGGCTGCCATCATGGCACCGACAGAGGTACTTGCTATGCAGCATGCGGCTGGTTTCCGGGAGATGTGCGCAGATTATGGGCTGCCTTATCAGGTTGTCTGCCTGACTGGTTCCATGACGGCATCCCAGAAGAAAAAGGCATATGAGATCATAGCGACCAGACCACAGATCTTTGTGGTAGGCACGCACGCCTTGATCCAGGAAAAGGTCGATTATCTGAATCTGGCATTGGTGGTAACGGATGAACAGCATCGTTTCGGTGTCAAGCAAAGGGAGAGCCTTTCAAAGAAGGGTATGACACCCCATATGCTTGTCATGAGTGCGACACCGATCCCGCGAACCCTTGCCATGATCTTATATGGGAATATGCAGATATCTGCCATCCATGAATTGCCTGCAGACCGTATTCCGATCAAGACCTGTGTTATCAAAGAAGATCTGCGGCAAAAAGCCTATGAAATGATTGGGCGGGAACTGGCAGGCGGGCATCAGGCGTATATTATCTGTCCACTGGTGGAAGCAAGCGAGCAGACGGAGGCGGAAAATGTGACCGACTATGTGGAGCGGATCCGTCCGATCTTTGGCGCACAGGTTTCCATCGCAGCCTTACACGGAAAGATGCCGCCCAAGGAGAAAAATGCGATCATGCAGGCATTCGCCGAGGGAAAGACGCAGATCCTTGTATCTACGACCGTTGTTGAAGTCGGGGTCAATGTCCCGAATGCGACTCTGATCATGATCGAAGATGCCAATCGATTCGGACTGGCACAACTGCATCAGTTGCGCGGTCGTGTCGGACGTGGAAAATGGCAGTCCTATTGCATACTAATGGACAAGTCCAAGGGAAAGAAAAAGACCGATCGTCTGGAAGTCATGCACAAGTCCAACGATGGATTTTTTATCGCCCAGGAAGACCTGCGTCTACGCGGACCGGGAGACTTTTTTGGCATCCGCCAGAGTGGCGAACTTGGTTTTCGACTGGCGGACATCATAGGAGATGCAGACTTGCTGCAAAAGGCATCCCAGGATGTGGCAGATTTTTTGAAGGAAGATGAGAGTCTGGAAAATTATCCTGCCATCCGAAAAAATCTGTCCTCTTTTGCAAGTGATAACAATATGATCTTATAAAAAAACTACCTGTGATTTTTCACAGGTAGTTTTTTCTTAGGGGTCTATTTTGTTTTTCTGGGACCGGATCATCTGCTGCACCATATAAGAGCCGATGGATTGTGAGTCTTTTGCACGTTGTACCTTGGTTTTCGAATGAAGAACCGTGCCGAGTTCTTGGGATAATTCGCATTTGAACTGTTGCAAAGCCTCTTTTGCCGCAGGATCCAGTCGTTTGGTCTCGGGCTTTCTTTTCATTTGTGCTCCTTGTTGCAGGACTATGGTTACAATCATAGTATATGAGCAAAAAATCATATCATCCTAGCACAATTTACTAGAAAAAACAAAAGTCTTATTTATCACTGACCAAAGTGACGTGCGCCAGAGATGGCGTTGCCACTAGGGAATAATTGGTGTAATAGACAACAAATCCCGGCGCGCTGCCGTTTGGCTTTTTGACGTTTTTCTTTTGCAGATAATCGATCTCCACTTTTTCGTTATCCCTGCCACTGGAGTAGTAGGCTGCAAGCGCGGCGGCGTACTCATAAGTGGAATCCGGCAATTCTTTGTTTTCGGATTTGACGATCACATGCGAGCCTGTCATCTGCTTGGCATGGAACCACCAATCATTGCCGGTCGCAAATTTAAAAGTCAACTGATCGTTCTGATAATTGTTCTTCCCGACATAGATATGAAAACCGTTGTCATCCACAAAGTGAAGGGGCTGACTTTTGGAAATCCGGTTCGTTTTCTTTCCACTGTGTTTTTTGATAAAACCGTATTCCTGCAATTCTTCCTTGATGGCGGCAAGATCGCCCTCTGTTTCAGCAATGGAAAGGGAAGTCTCGATCGACTCTAAATGTTTGATCTCGTTTTCAGTTTCTAGAATATAAGAGGAGAGGGCATTTCCGGTTCTTTTTAACTTGGCATATTTATCAAAATATTTCTTGGCATTTTCCATGGCATCCAGTGTCGGATCCAAAGGGATGACGAAAGGCTCGTTGGTATAATAATTTGTGACCTCGATGGATTTATCACCGGGGCTTGCGGCATAGCCGTAGGTGTGGAGCATTTCCCCGTAAATACGGTATTTATCCTTCTTCTCTGTATCAGCCAACTGCTTTTTCTGCAAAAGATATTTCTTGCGGTCACGCTCTAAATGAATGCTGACGATCTTGCGTAGGTCTGTGGACTTCTGATGGATCACAGTGTGCTTGTTGCGCTGCGCATAAAAGGCTTCCAAGACCTCGGATATAGAAGAAAATGTCTTATATTCCATGTCGGAATAGATAGTCAGTGGGATCGGGGCAAATTCTTTTGGCGCGCCGGTGACGGGATCGTAGTAAATACCATAAGAAAAATTCCCGTCGGACAGATCCTGTAATAAAGAACGAAAGACATCATACAAGCGCTCTACATCTGCCTGCGTCAGTGCGGCGGTAGAATCATCGGCATCCAAGCCGCTGCGATAGGCAAGTTCGGTTGCTATGATCGGTGAAAAACCGACTAAGGACGTATAGATCGCCTTTGCCACAGAGCAAGGTTTCTTTAAGATCTGCTCGACGAATTGTTCTTTTGCAATCTGCCAAGGATCGAAGCGATCCTGCTGTGCCGGGATAAAATAAGGTCGTCCCGGAAGGACTTCACGGATGGAACTCATCTGCCCGGATACATGCTTGATGCTGTCGATGATCTGCCCATCTTTATCACAAAAAATAATATTGCTGTGCTTGCCCATGATCTCCACATAGAGATATTTTACCGCAGGATCGCCCATTTCATCCAAATGCTCGATGGTAAAGCAGAGCACACGTTCCATAGAAGGCTGGCTGATCGCACTGATGCGTCCGTTTCCGATATATTTGCGAAGGAGCATACAAAAATTAGGCGCATTCAAAGGGCTGGTCTTGTTTTCTTTTGTCATATATAAAAAGGGCAGGGAAGCATTGGCAGAGATCAGAAGGCGGTTGCTGCCTTCATTTAATGCTTTAAAGGTAAAAAGCAGTTCCTCGCGCTCCGGCTGGGCGATCTTGCTAATACGCTGTCCTGCCAGTAGATGATTTAATTCCTGCATAATGCAATTTGTCGTGATCCCGTCAAATGCCATGAGATGATCTCCTTTTTCTTCTTATCTTTTTCTATTTATTATAAATGTTTATATTGAAAAAACAAATACAAATAATTTGACCTTTTGCCATGGATTTAATATAATATAGACATCTATGCATAGGTATTTATGCAAATGGGAGGTGCCGATGGCATGATAAAGAGCATGACAGGTTTCGGGAGAGGCGAAGCCGGTGATGAAACAAGAAAAATAGTTGTGGAGATCAAATCCGTAAATCATCGTTACCTGGACTTGAATGTGAAACTCCCTAGAAAATTAAACGCTTTTGAAGTGGAGATACGCAATTTTATCAAATCCCGTATTGTGCGCGGCAAGGTTGATGTTTATATCACCTTGGAAGAGACCAAAGAAGCATCCGATATCCTGCATTACAACACACATATCGCCGATATGTATATGGAAAACATCCGCAAGATGTCGCAGGATTACGGTATTCCTTTTGATGTCACAGCGACTTCGCTGGCGCGTTTCCCGGATGTCTTGGAGATGACGGATGCAGAGGATGATGATGAGATGCTTCACTTATTCCTTATGGATGCACTGACCGCTGCAACAGACCAGTTCGTTGAGAACCGTTCCCAGGAGGGCATGCGCCTGCGTCAGGATATGCTTGCCAAAATGGATGAGATGTCGTCTTATGTGACGACCTTAGAAGAACGTTCCCCGCAGATCATCGAGGAATACCGGGAGCGTTTACAGACCAAGATCACAGATCTCTTAGGAGATCATGCCATAGACGAGACCCGGATTGCATCCGAAGTTGTCTTGTATGCAGATAAGGTTTGTATCGACGAAGAAATGGTACGTTTGCGCAGCCATGTGGAAGAAACCAAGCACATGTTAGCAGATGGTGGCGAAGTCGGTCGTAAACTGGACTTTATCGCCCAGGAGATGAACCGCGAAGCCAATACGATCCTTTCCAAGTCTACAGATGTAGAGATCGCAGGCATTGGGATTTCTCTCAAGACCCTAATCGAAAAAGTAAGAGAACAGATCCAGAATTTAGAATAGGACAGACAAGAATATGGCATTTATCAATATCGGATTTGGCAATATCATCAATACAGATAAAGTGGTGTCTATCGTGACACCGGATTCCGCGCCTGCCAAACGCCTGGTGCAACGTGCCAAGGAGGCTGGCAATATCATTGATGCGACGCAGGGACGCCGCACCAGAGGAATCATCATTACAGACCAACACATCGTGCTTTCCGCGCTTTTGCCGGACACGATCGCGACAAGATCCAAAGAAGCAGCAACAAAAAAGAAGGAGGCTGATGTTTTATGACAAGGAAGGGAATGATCATTGTTTTATCTGGTTTTTCAGGCGCTGGTAAAGGAACGATCATGAAGAACCTGTTAAAAGCACATCCCGGTCAGTATCACCTGTCTATTTCTGCAACGACCAGACAAAAGCGTCAGGGCGAAGAAGATGGCAGGGAATATTTCTTTAAGACCAGGGAAGAATTCGATCAGATGATCGCAGATAATCAGTTACTGGAATACGCCACCTTCAATGGCAATTCTTATGGAACACCGCGTTCTTATGTGGAGCAGTTGGTAAACGAGGGCAAGGATGTCATCTTAGAGATTGAGATCCAGGGAGCGCTTCAGATCAAAAAATTATACCCGGAAGCCCTGCTTCTCTTTGTGATGCCGCCATCTGCAGATGCCTTAAAGGAGCGTCTGGTCGGCAGAGGAACCGAGACACCGGATGTGATCGCACAGCGTCTGGCAATCTCTTCCAAGGAGTCACAATACATGAATGGCTATGATTATCTGGTCATCAACGATCAGATCGAAAATAGTGTAGAACAAGTGCATGCTATTATTTCTTGCGAGCATTTTAAGACAGCGAGAAATGAAGATACAATAGACATGATCCAAAAAGATTTAAAGAAGTTTGAAGGGAGATAGGAAACATGTTACATCCATCATATGTAGAATTAATGAAAGTAGTAAACAAGAACAGCGACGAGATCGGTGAAGAACCGGTAGTAAACAGCCGTTACAGCATCGTTTGCGCTACTGCAAAAAGAGCAAGACAGATCATCGACGGACAAGAGCCGCTGATCCGCATATCTAAGGGAGAAAAGCCACTTTCTATCGCAGTAGATGAACTCTATCGCGGAGAATTACAGATCATCTCTGAGGATGATGAGGAGCAGGAAGAGGAAGCATAATGAAACTTCTTTTTATATCGCTTGGCTGTGATAAGAACCTGGTCGATACCGAGCATATGCTTTCTATGATCACAAAAGATGGCATTACCATCACCAATGATGAGAATGAGGCAGATGTCATCGTTGTCAATTCCTGTTGTTTTATCAGTGATGCCATGGAAGAAAGTATCCAGACCCTGATCGACATGGGCAGTCTCAAAGAAACCGCAAATCTCAAAGCTTTGATCGTGACCGGCTGTCTGGCAGAGCGTTACGCTAAAGAGATCGCAGAGCAGATCCCGGAAGTGGATGCCGTGATCGGCACTAATGCTTATGATGAGATCGTATCTGTCATACATGAGGTCATGGAAGGTCATAAGACCAGTGTCAAAAAGCCTTTGAACGGCTTGCCAAAAAACTATGCCGGCAGGACACTTACGACCGGCGGACATTTTGCCCACCTAAAGATCGCCGAGGGCTGTGACAAGCACTGTACCTATTGCGTGATCCCATCTATCCGTGGCAATTATCGTTCCGTACCGATGGAAGATATTCTGGCGGAGGCTGCATCACTTGCGGCAGACGGTGTCAAGGAACTGATCTTAGTTGCCCAGGAGACAACGCTTTATGGCGTGGATCTTTATGGCAAAAAAACACTGCCGACCTTATTAAAAAAGTTAAGCGAGATCGAGGGGATCCGCTGGATCCGTTTACAATATTGCTATCCGGAGGAGATCACAGACGAATTGATCAGGATGATGGCAGACAACCCAAAAGTATGCCACTATATTGATATTCCCATCCAGCATGCCAATGATGAAGTCTAAAACGCATGGGACGAAAGACTTCGCAGGCTGACCTGCGCCGGATCGTTGGCGCACTGCGTCAGGCTATGCCGGACATCTGTATCCGCACGACTTTGATCTGTGGATTTCCTGGTGAGACCGAACAGGCACATGAGGAACTCAAAACGTTTGTCAGTGATATGAAGTTTGACCGTCTGGGCTGCTTTGCTTATTCCAGACAGGAAGGCACACCGGCAGATACTTTCCCGGATCAGGTACCGGAGGAGATCAAGCAGGTGCGTGTGGCAGAGATCATGGAATTACAGCAGGATATCTCGGCTGCCTGCAATGAGACCTATATCGGCATGACCTTAGATGCCTTTGTGGAAGGCAAGGTTGCAGACGAGAATGTCTATGTTGCCAGAACCTACCGGGATGCACCGGATGTAGACGGTTATGTTTTTATTCAGACGACCAGAGAACTCATGACAGGTGATATCGTATCGGTTCATGTGACAGGTTCGTATGAATATGATTTGATAGGAGAATTAGCATGAATTTACCAAATAAATTAACCATTTTCAGAGTAATTTTAATTCCGTTTTTTGTTGTATTTTTGCTCTTGGATCCGTCCAACCAGACCTATCGCTATATCGCAGATGCGATCTTTATCATTGCAAGTCTGACGGATATGTTGGATGGCAAGATCGCAAGAAAATACAATTTAGTGACAAATTTCGGCAAATTTATGGATCCGCTTGCAGATAAATTATTAGTCAGTGCGGCTATGATCTGCCTGATCGCAACAGGACAACTAGCTGCCTGGATCGTGATCGTTATTATCAGCCGTGAGTTTATCATCAGTGGCTTCCGTCTGATCGCATCCGATAACGGTATCGTTATTGCCGCAAGTTATTGGGGCAAGTTCAAGACCGTATTTCAGATGCTTATGATCATTGTTTTGATTGCCAATATCCAGATGCCTTTCTTTACGGTTTTAGGTACGATCCTTATCTATGTAGCACTTGTGCTTACCATCGTATCTTTGATCGATTATATCGTAAAGAATAAAGACGTATTAAAAGAGCAGAACTAATGCAGGATATCATAGAAAAAATCGTAAAAGAATTAGAAAAAGCGCAGGCAACTGTTGCAGTTGCAGAGTCCTGCACCGGCGGAATGGTCAGTGCCAGTCTGGTCGATTATCCGGGCGTTTCCGCTTGTTTTAAAGAAGGCTATGTCACTTATTCCAATGAGGCAAAAGAGAAAAATCTCGGTGTCTTACATACGACTTTAGAAGCCTACGGCGCCGTCAGCAGGCAGACTGCAGAGCAGATGGCAGAGGGCGTGCGAAAACGGGCTGGAGCCACTTACGGACTTGCCACCACAGGCATCGCAGGACCGGATGGTGGGACAGAGGACAAGCCGGTCGGACTGGTATATATTGCGTGTGCCGGCAGCAAGAAAACACTTGTCAAAGAATGTCATTTTTCCGGTGGCAGGCAATGCGTGCGCAGGCAGGCGACAGAAATGGTCCTGCAATTATTACTTACATGTATCAAGGAGTTAAATTGCTAAGATGAGAGTGATTTCCGGTACGAGAAAACGTTTGCAGTTACATACGGTATCAGGCATGCATACCAGACCAACCCAGGACCGCATCAAAGAGACCCTTTTTAATATGATCCAGAATGACCTGTGTGATGCACAGTTTCTGGACGTTTTTGCAGGAAGCGGTCAGATGGGGATCGAGGCGCTCAGCCGGGGCGCGGCATGTGCTTATTTTATTGAGAACAACAAATTAGCCTTAGACTGCATCCATCACAATATCACGCATACACGTTTTGATGATGAAGCCTTTGTATTGCCGGGGGATGTGATTTATGAACTCCGCAATTTAGAGGGGCGGATGCAGTTTGATATTATTTTTATAGACCCGCCTTATCATGGTGGATATGAGCATGACGTATTAGAGACGATTGCACAATGTGATCTCCTGGCAGAGGATGGATATGTGATCGTAGAAGCAGATCTGCACACGGATTTTACCTTTGTCACGGATCTGGGCTATCAGATCTTAAACGAAAAGGATTACAAGACAAACAAGCATGTCTTTTTAGCAAAGGATGAGTAGAGACAAATGAAAAGAGCAATTTATCCGGGAAGTTTTGATCCGGTCACTTTCGGACATTTAGACATCATTGAGCGGTCTGCAAAGATCTTTGACGAAGTGATCATCGGTGTTCTCAACAACAGTGCCAAAAATGCATTGTTTACTGTCGAAGAAAGGGTTGCCATGATCGAAGATCTGGTTAGGCAGTATCCAAATGTGACCGTGGATTCTTTTGACGGACTTCTGGTCGACTATGCCAAGAAAAAAGAGGCTGCAGTCATCATCCGTGGACTGCGTGCCGTGACCGACTTTGAATATGAAATTCAGATTGCACAGACCAACAAAGTCGAGTATCCTGAACTTGAGACAATCTTTTTGACGACCGGATTGCACTATTCTTATCTGAGTTCGACCATTGTAAGAGAATTTGCTTCTTATGGTGGAGATATTAGTAGATTTGTACCTGCGGAGATCATTCCGCTGATTCAGGCAAAGTATAATTCATAAAAGGAGATTCTATTATGTCAAGTGGTATTGAAGAAATCATCGAAGAAATTGAAGAATATGTAGACGGATGCAAGCCATCTGCATTTTCTCCATCCAAGATCATCGTCAACAGAGACGAGTTAGAGAGTCTTTTGGAAGAACTGCGCACCAAGACGCCGGAAGAGATCAAGCGTTACCAGAAGATCATCAGCAATAAGGAAGCCATTTTGGCAGATGCACAGAACAAGGCAGATGCCATCATCGCACAGGCACAGATTCAGACCAACGAACTGGTCAGCGAGCATCAGATCATGCAACAGGCATATGCCAAAGCCAATGAGATCATTATGCTGGCGACCAAGAATGCGCAGGATATGCTGGACAAGGCAACAGAGGATGCCAACAGCATCCGTATGGGAGCCATTGCCTATACCGATGATATGTTAAATACCATCGAGAGCGTGATCTCCAATTCCATGGAGACAACACAGGCAAGAACAGAGACCTTCATGCAGACTATGCAGGGCTATCTGGATATCGTTGTTGCCAACCGTCAGGAACTGGCACCGCAGGAAGTAAAAGAGCCGGAAGCACCGGCAGACCAGCCGCAGACACCAGAACCAAAGGCAGAGGAGACGGCTTCTGAGGACAATGTACCGGCACTCGACATCCCGGAATCCTTCTTCAATAAAGAATAAAAAAATACAAGATGGTGAGCAGACCACTTATGAGGGCAAAGAGCAGGCGTTCTTTGATATAATTTCTCATAGAAAAGGGGGCGCCCATGCAAACGGACCAGGTCTGCATAGCCGTACATAAGCCGCCAAAGGAAAGCAAGGGGATGGCACACAGGTATTTGACCATACCGGATATTTCTAGTATGGATATCTCATGTATACCGATTGTGATCTCCAAAAAAGCAAGTATGCATGCCCGAAGCCCGGTCGGCAGAAATTGGATTTCTTTAACAAAGGCACAAAAGATACCAAAAAGGATCAGATAACCGCCAAGAATGGTTATGGTTTCAAATCCATTCATGATAGCGACATTTAAGATTTGAAAGCAGTTTCGAAGTCTTGGTGTCGCTTTTCTTGTCGTTTTGCCATAGGATGTGATATGTATTTTTTGTTCTGTAGTTGCCTCTTTTTTAGAGAAAAAACATACAAGACAAAGGATATGGGGCAGGTATAAGAGCAAAAGGCTGATGCCAAAGAGGTCGGGAAGGTCCAGTTTTTTCGTCAGGACATAAGAGCCGACGAAGGACGGTCCGATCAGATTACAGTGGTTTAAAAGGATCTGTCCTTCCCTGGCATCGATGAGATTTTTTTGATAGAGGTCTTTTGCCATTTTTGCACCGATCGGTAGTCCAAAGGTCAGTCCCGCTAAGACAGCAAAAAGGATGCGGATTTTTTTCGCACGCAGGGGTGACATCCGGGCAAAGATATATTCCTGCACAGGATCCGACAAGAGGATATTGGATAGGATCATAAAGGGAAGTAGGGTCGGCAACAACTGAAAAAACCAGATATTGAGACCGCTAACGGCTCCGGAAAAGGTGATCTGGGGCTGACACAGGGCGATCAGGATGGCAATGATTACGAAAACAAGTCCAAACTTCATATAGTTAATCTATGAAAGTGATACAGAAAATATGATGCGATTAGATAAATTTTTGAGCAATGCAGGGATTGCTTCCCGGTCTGAGATCAAGAAAATACTAAAAAAGGGCGCGGTCCGCGTCAATGGAAATGTCGTCAATGACGGTAAATTACAGATCGATGAAACTGCAGATCAGGTCTTATATCAGGGAAAGAAAGTGGAATATGAGACTTTTGTCTATTATGCCTTCCACAAACCGGCAGGCTGTGTCTGCGCCGCCAGGGATGCCCTGCATCCGACGGTTTTTAACTATGTACCCATGAATGCAAAGCAAGATCTTTTTACGGTAGGACGACTGGATCTGGATACGGAAGGGCTTTTACTGATCACTAATGACGGTGCCTTATCCCACGCTTTGCTCAGTCCCAAAAAACACGTAAAAAAGACTTATCTTGCCTATTTAGATGCGCCGGCAGATCCAGCAGATATCCGGCTTTTTGCGGAGGGGATCGATATCGGCGAAAAAAGACCAACCAAGCCGGCAGAACTTGTCATAGACCAAAATGATCCGACACACGTCTATATCACGATCTCGGAGGGGATGTATCATCAAGTGAAACGCATGGTGCACGCATGCGGCAAGGAAGTCCTTTATTTGAAACGTTTATCTATGGGCGAGTTTAGTTTAGAAGATACTTTGGACAAGGGTGCTTATCGCACATTGACAGAAAAGGAAATGAATTATGTTAGAGAATATAAAGGCAGTACTCTTTGATCTGGACGGCACACTGGTCGACTCCATGTGGGTCTGGAGGCAGATCGATCTGGATTATCTGGGAAAGCGGCATCTGCAAATGCCTAAAAGCCTACAAAAGGATATTGAGGGGATGAGTATGCGGGAGACCGCCTGCTTTTTTCAAAAACAGTTTGGCATCACAGATGATATTGATACCATGATGGCAGAGTGGAATGCCATGGCAATGGATGCCTATGCCAATCATGTGACTTGGAAGCCTGGGGCAGAGGCATTTTTACAAAGACTGCGCAGGGACGGCATCGCCACAGGCATTGCGACCAGCAATTCCAAGGAATTGTTACAGGCAGTCGCAGATGCACTGGGAATGCAGGACTATATTGATTATTTTTTGACCGGAAATGAAGTAGAACGCGGAAAACCGGCACCGGATATCTATTTAAAAGTGGCAGAGCATTTAGGCGTGCAGCCCAATGACTGTCTGGTATTTGAAGACATCTGTCCGGGCATCATGGCGGCAAAAAATGCCGGGATGAAGATCTGCGCGGTCTATGATGACTATTCCAAGGACATCACGGCAGAGAAGAAGACCCTGGCAGACTATTACATTACAGATTACAGGCAGATCGACTAGAACAGGACGTTAGTATGGAAGCAATACATGATTTTTTACCGATTTCAAAAGAAGATATGAAAAGACGCGGCATAGACCGGTTGGATTTTGTCTATGTATGTGGGGATGCCTATGTGGATCATCCTTCCTTTGGGCATGCCATTATCACACGTCTCTTGGAATCCTATGGCTATAGCGTGGGGATCATTGCCCAGCCGGACTGGAAAGACGATGCGTCTATTTCTGTTCTGGGAGAACCGCGTCTTGGCTTTTTGGTTTCCGGTGGCAATATGGACTCTATGGTCAACCATTATTCGGTATCCAAAAAGAGACGACAGACTGATGCCTTTTCTCCGGGCGGTGTCATGGGAAAACGTCCGGATTATGCATCCATCGTATATTGCAACCTGATCCGCCGGACTTACAAGCGCACACCGATCATCATAGGTGGGATCGAAGGCAGTCTGCGCCGTCTGGCACATTATGACTACTGGTCAAATAAGGTCAAACGGTCCATTCTGATGGATTCCGGTGCAGACTTGATCTCCTATGGTATGGGCGAGCGTTCGATCATTGAGATCGCAGAGGCACTTGCCGCCGGCATCGACGTTAAGGATATCACCTATATCCGCGGGACAGTCTTTCGGACACAAGACCCTTCCTTTATCGAAGATGCCATCCTTTTGCCGTCTTATGAGGAGATTTCGACCAATAAAGAGGCATATGCCAAGAGTTTTTATACCCAGTATCAGAATACAGATGCCTTTAGTGCCAAAAAGATGGCAGAAGCCTATCCGCACGGTGTCTATGTGGTGCAAAATCCACCGCAAAAGCCGCTTTCCATGCAGGAAATGGATGATGTTTATGCCTTGCCTTATATGCGCACCTATCACCCGATCTATGAAAAAGATGGCGGGATCCCGGCTATTTCCGAGGTCAAGTTCAGCCTGATCAGTAACCGCGGCTGTTTTGGCGGCTGTAATTTCTGTGCCCTGACTTTCCATCAGGGACGCATTGTGCAAACGCGCAGTCATGCTTCCATTCTTGCAGAGGCAGAGTGTATGATAAAGGATAAGGATTTCAAGGGCTATATTCATGATGTTGGAGGCCCGACCGCCAATTTCCGGCACCCATCCTGCCAAAAGCAACTGACCAAGGGTGTCTGCATGAACCGCCAGTGTCTTTTTCCAAAGCCTTGCAAAAACCTGACGGTCGACCACAAGGATTATTTAAAACTGCTCCGCAAACTGCGTGCTTTGCCGGGCGTAAAAAAGGTCTTTGTGCGATCCGGTATCCGTTTTGATTATTTGCTGGAAGATCCGGATGATTCCTTTTTCCGGGAATTGTGCCAATATCATGTCAGCGGCCAGTTAAAAGTGGCACCGGAGCATATCAGTGACAATGTCTTAAAATATATGGGAAAGCCGCCGGTAGCCGTCTATGATCGCTTTAAGGATAAATACCGCAAGATCAATGAAAAGATCGGAAAGAAGCAATACCTGGTGCCATATCTGATGTCGTCGCATCCGGGATCTACCTTAAAGGATGCCATTGCTTTGGCAGAATATCTGCGGGATCTTGGTTATATGCCGGAACAGGTACAGGATTTTTACCCGACACCGTCGACCATATCGACCTGTATGTACTATACGGGGCTGGATCCGGCGACCATGGAACCGGTCTATGTGGCGCACAATCCGCATGAAAAAGCCATGCAGCGTGCCCTCATCCAGTACCGAAATCCAAAGAATTATGATCTGGTCTATGAAGCACTTAAGAAAGAACATCGGGAAGATCTGATCGGTTTTGATAAGCACTGTCTGATCCGCCCGCGCAAATTAGCGGAAGAAAGGCAAGGGCAGAGCCGTAAGAAAAAGCAGGATAGTAAATATCAATCCAAAGATAAGCGGCAGCATAGTAAAAAAGCCACGCAGCGACCACGCGCAAACAGGAAAGGAAAACGATAGGTCTTATGACAGAAATTCAGATTACTTCCGGTCAGGAAAAACAACGTTTTGATAAGTTCTTAAAGAAATACTTTAAGGCTGCCAGTGGCGGATTTTTATATAAGATGCTGCGCAAAAAGAACATTACCCTCAACAAGAAAAAGGCGGACGGATCCGAGATCTTACAGGCAGGCGATATGATCCAGGTGTTTTTCTCCGATGAGACCTTTTCCAAGATGCGGGGGCAGGAGGCGGTTTCTTCAGAATATCAGAAACTACTTCAAGTACCTCATGAGCTTCAAGTGGTCTATGAGGATGACCTTATGCTGATCGTCAATAAGCCGAGTGGAATGCTGTCACAGAAGGCAAGCGAGTCGGATATTTCTTTAAACGAGAGCATCCTTTCTTATCTGATCCATGAAGGGCTCTTATCAGAGGAGACTTATGCCGTCTTTCACCCGTCGGTTGCCAACCGGCTGGACCGCAACACCTCCGGGATCGTGCTTGCCGGAAAGACCTTAGCAGGGCAGCAGTTCTTATCGGATATTCTGCGGGATCGCAGTGCCAAAAAGATCTACCATTGTATCGTTCGCGGCAAAGTAGAAGAAGAGATGCATTTAAAAGGCTATCTGCTAAAAGACGAACGATCCAATCAGGTGCAGATATTTTCCGATGAAACACAAGATGCCAAGCCGATCGAGACAGCCTATCGTCCGCTTGTCGTAGGACCGGATGCCACGCTTTTGGAAGTGCATCTGATTACAGGGCGCAGTCACCAGATCCGGGCACACCTGGCATCTATCGGACACCCGATCGCCGGAGATCCAAAGTATGGAGATATGGTCTGGAACAAAAAACTCCGTCAGGACTTTTCTGTCAGATCCCAACTGCTCCATGCTTATTCCATCACCTTGCCGGATGGACGTACCTTTATTGCAGACGAACCGGAAATTTTTTCACAGATCATGAGAGGATAATTATGGCAACATGGCATTCCAGAGGATTGCGTGGATCGACCTTTGAGGACTTGATCAACCGCACAAATGATATTTACGAGAATAGTAATCTTTGTCTGATTCAAAAAGTACCGACACCCATCACGCCGATCAACATTGATAAGGATACCAGACACATTACTTTGGCATATTTTGACAAAAAAAGTACCGTCGATTATATCGGGGTAGTACAGGGGATTCCTGTCTGCTTTGACGCCAAGGAATGTCACAGCGACCTTTTTCCCTTGCAGAACATCCATGACCACCAGATCAACTTTATGCAGACTTTTGAAAAGCAGCAGGGCATGGCTTTTTTTCTGCTCTACTTTACCCAGCGCGACGAATTTTATTATCTGCGCTTAGAAGAAGTCATGCGCTATTGGAAGCGCGGGCAGGAGGGTGGTCGCAAGAGTTTCCGCTACGAAGAACTGGATCCCGATTTCTTCTTTCATGCAAAGCCCGGTATCTTTGTTCCTTATCTGGATCCTTTGCAAAAAGATTTATCTATGCGAGATGCTTGACAGTTGTTCTGTCTTTTCCTATAATATGGATAGTTTAGTTATTTACCACTGCACCATGATAAAGTTTAAAGGAGCCATAAACTATGCAAAATAAGAGATTACATACCCCGGAAGGTGTTCGCGATATTTATAATGATGAATGTGAGAAAAAGCATTATATCTTAGACCGGATGCGACAGGTCATACAATCTTACGGCTATCGTTTCATTGAGACACCGACTTTTGAGTTCTTTGATATCTTCGGACAAGAAGTGGGTACTACGCCGTCAAAAGATCTCTATAAATTTTTTGATCGTGAGGGCAATACCTTGGTCCTGCGTCCGGATATGACCCCGTCCATCGCAAGGGCAGCATCCAAGTATTTTCCGATCGAGACCGAGCCGGTGCGCCTTTGCTATGAGGGCAATGTCTTTATCAATAACAACAGTTATCAGGGCAGGCTCAAGGAAAGCACCCAGTTGGGTGTCGAGTTCATCGGAGAAAATTCAGTCGATGCTGACGGCGAGATCATAGCCCTTGTCGTCAATAACTTAAAGGCTGCCGGCTTAGAACAGTTCCAGATCAGTATCGGTCATGCAGATCTTTTCCGTCAACTCATGAAAGCAGCAGATTTTGATGCAGAGGCAGAAGAAACCTTACGCGACCTGATCTTAAATAAAAACTTCTTCGGCGTGGATGAATTCTTGGAGCGTCATCAGGTAACAGATGATCTGCGCAGCCTCTTTTCCATGTTGGGAAAGATGTATGCCAGTCCAAAAGAATGGGCAGGGATGAAAGAAATCGCCCTTCGTTTCCCGGGTGTAGCGGATGCCCTTTCTTATCTTCAGGAACTTTATGAACTTCTTGAAGTGTATGATGTGACAAAATATGTTTCCTTTGAATTGGGATTGATCAGTTCTTACAGTTATTATACCGGTATCCTATTTAGCGGCTATACCTTCGGAAGCGGCGAACCGATCGTAAAGGGTGGACGCTATGACGGGCTTTTGTCCTACTTTGGAAAAGAGGCTCCGGCGATCGGCTTTGCCCTTATGGTAGACCAACTTTTACTGGCATTGGAGCGGCAAAAGATCGCCATTTCGGCAGGACAGGAAGCAGAGATCATCCTATACACACCGCAGCAGAGAAAGATCGCTGCCACGACTGCAGAGGAACTGCGAAATGCAGGCAAGATTGTCCGCCTGCATCTGATGAATCTGGACAGCCACAGCATAGCGGATTACCGCCAGCGGTATCAGGGACAAAAGATCATTGTATTGGAGGACGAATAAGATGGAAGAACAAAGATATCTGACTTTTGCCCTGGGAAAGGGACGTTTGGCAAAGCAGACGCTTGCCACTTTTGAAAAGATCGGCATTACCTGTGAGGAGATGAAAGATCCGGGCACCAGAAAACTCATTTTTGTCAATGAAGATTTAAAACTCCGCTTTTTCCTGGCAAAAGGACCGGATGTGCCGACCTATGTCGAATACGGCGCGGCTGACATCGGTATTGTTGGAGAGGATACGATCTTAGAGGAAGCCCGAAATATTTATGAGGTTTTAGATCTTGGCTTTGGTAAATGCCGCATGTGCGTCTGCGGACCAAAGGAATCCAAGGAACTCCTGCAGCACCAGGAATTGATCCGCGTTGCTACCAAATATCCGAGGATCGCTAAGAATTATTTTTATAACGAAAAACATCAGACGGTTGAGATCATCAAGTTAAACGGTTCGATCGAACTGGCACCGATCGTGGGACTGTCCGAAGTGATCGTAGATATCGTAGAAACTGGCTCGACTGCGGGAAAACGGACTGGAAGTCTTAGAGGAAGTTTGTCCTTTGTCCGCGCGGATGGTCGTCAACCAGGTCAGCATGAAAATGGAATATGAACGCATCACCAAATTGATCGGTGAGTTAAAACAGGCATTATCAATCGAAGGGTAGGTATGGGATATGAGGATCTTAGACTTAAATAAAGAAACAACAAGCAATATTTTGGAATCTCTCTTAAAGAGAAGTCCCAACAGTTATGGCGAATACGAATCACGCGTGGCTGCCATCATCGAGGAAGTGCGAAAGAATCGCGATGCGGCGGTTTTTTCCTACACCAAGCAGTTTGACCGTGCCGAGATCAATGCAGACAATATCGTTGTGACCGATGAGGAGATCAATGAGGCATATGCGACAGTTGCACCAGAACTTTTGGATGTAATCCGCAAGTCTTTGGTCAATATTCGCGCTTTTCACAGCAAGCAGTTGCAGAATTCCTGGTTCACCAGTGGCGAAAACGGTACGATCTTAGGTCAGAAAGTCACACCTTTGGATAAGGTGGGCGTTTATGTTCCTGGCGGAAAGGCTGTTTATCCGTCTTCCGTTCTGATGAATGTCGTTCCGGCAAAAGTAGCGGGCGTTCCTCATATTTATATGACAACACCACCTGGGGCTGATGGCAAGATTGCTGCCTCTACCTTAGTGGCTGCCAATGAAGCCGGTGTTGATACTATTTATAAAGTTGGTGGCGCCCAGGCGATCGCAGCCCTTGCTTTTGGTACGGAATCCATTCCGAAAGTAGACAAGATCGTTGGTCCCGGCAATATTTATGTGGCATTGGCAAAAAAGGCAGTGTTCGGTCATGTCAGCATCGACTCTATCGCCGGTCCGAGTGAAATCCTGGTTTTAGCCGATGAGTCTGCAAATCCAGAATATGTAGCGGCAGACCTTTTGTCACAGGCAGAACATGATGAAATGGCATCTGCTATCCTGATCACGACCAGCCGTGCTCTGGCAGATCAGGTTTCCAAGGAGATCGATTATTTTGTGGCAAGATTATCCCGCAAGGCGATCATTGAAAAATCTTTGGAAAACTACGGTTATATCCTGATCGCACCGGATATGGAGACTGCCATTGATACGGTAAATGAGATCGCATCCGAGCATTTGGAGATCGTGACCAAGAATCCGTTTGATACCATGACAAGGGTAAAAAATGCAGGTGCTATCTTCCTTGGCGAATACAGCAGTGAACCGCTTGGCGACTACTTTGCAGGTCCAAACCATGTACTTCCTACCAATGGAACCGCCAAATTCTTCTCTGCCCTCAGTGTTGATGATTTTATCAAGAAATCCAGCATCATTTCTTATTCCAGAGAGGCGCTGGAAGATGTCTACCGTGACATTGTGCAGTTTGCAGAGTGTGAGCAGTTGACGGCGCATGCAAATTCGATTAAAGTAAGATTTGAAGATGTTTAAGATTAAGTAGAAAGTAGGGATAAAGGGTGAGTGATGTAAGACGCGCCCACTGTGTGCGCACAACAAAGGAAACAGATATCGATCTGACATTTACGATCGACGGCAGTGGCAAATCGATGATCTCCACGGATATCGGCTTTTTCGACCATATGTTGGAGGGCTTTGCCAGACACGGACTTTTTGATCTGGATGTAAAGATCAAGGGAGACCTGATCGTGGACTGCCACCATACGATCGAAGACTGTGGCATTGTTCTGGGTGAGGCTATCAAGCAGGCACTGGGCGATAAAAAGGGAATCTGTCGCTATGGCTCCTGTATCTTACCTATGGATGAGACTTTAGTGCTTTGTGCCATAGACTTGTCCGGCAGACCTTATCTGTCTTTTGATGCAGAATTTACCACCGATCGGATCGGCTATATGGATACGGAGATGATCCGCGAATTTTTCTATGCCATTTCCTATAGTGCAGGCATGAACCTGCATATACAGGTATTAAAATCCGGCAACAATCATCATATGGCGGAAGCCATGTTCAAGGCTTTTGCAAAGGCTCTGGATGCGGCAACGACCAAGGATCCGAGAATCGCAGACATTCTTTCCACCAAGGGAAGTCTGGCTTAAAATCAATAGAAAGTGAACATACTAAGATGGAACACAAAAATATCGTAGCAACAATCTATTTAAAAGATGGGATGGCAGTGCGTGATCCAAAGCATACCGACGAAAAGCAGGATGTCTTAGAATTGGCACGCCTCTACAACGACAGTGGTATTGACAAGATCATTTGTTATGATCTTTCTTCGGAAGATGAAGAACATGAGAAAAACATTTTAGCCATCCGTGAGATCAACCGTAATATCGAGATCAAGACCTGTGGCGGCGGCAACATTAAGCGACTGGAAGATGTTAAGAAATTTCTTTATGCCGGCTGTGTGGAAGTCATTTTAAACGGCTCCAAGCCATCCGCGATCGAGATCTTAAAGGAAGCCAGTGCCCGTTTTGGAGCGGAGAAAATGCTGGTATCCCTGACAAATGTAGACTTTCTCTTTAAGACCAAAGATGTCCTGGAAGACCATGTCCATGAACTTGTGATCTATGATCGCACACTTTTAAACAGCATTGAGAGCATTACCAATGTACCTTACATTGTTGATGTAGATTCTTACAACTTTAAAGATGTGATCGACCTTTTAAAGTCTGACAAGATCCGTGGTATCTGTGGTTCCTTTATCAACGATACCCAGACCGATATCATGCAGGTCAAATGTGAACTTTCCGATGCCGGCATCAAGATGGACAATTTTGAGCCAAAACTTGCCTGGAGCGATCTGAAAGTAAATGCAGACGGACTGGTGCCTGTGATTGCGCAGGATTATCAGACCGGCGAGGTTCTCATGCTTGCCTATATGAATGAGGAAGCCTTTAACACGACGATCCGTATCGGCAAGATGACCTATTACAGCAGAAGCAGACAGGAACTCTGGATCAAGGGTTTGACAAGCGGACACACCCAATATGTCAAGTCGTTAACCGCTGACTGCGATTATGATACTATTTTAGCCAAGGTATCCCAGGTGGGCGGTATTGCCTGCCACACCGGCGCACCAAGCTGCTTTTTCAATGAGATCATCAAAAAAGAGTACACAGAACGCAATCCACTCAAGGTCTTTGAGTCCGTTTACCAGGTGATTGCTGACCGCAGGGAGCATCCAAAGGAAGGTTCCTATACCAATTATCTGTTCGATAAAGGTATCGACAAGATTTTAAAGAAAGTCGGAGAGGAAGCGACGGAGATCGTGATCGCTGCCAAGAACCCGGACAACGAAGAAGTCAAGTATGAAATGTCTGATTTCCTCTATCACATGATGGTCTTGATGGTGGAAAAAGGACTGACTTGGGAAGACATTACACGCGAACTTTCCCAGAGATAAAAGCGAGAGGAATTATACAATATATGAATAAATTAGCACTGTCAGATGATATCTTAATGCAACTCGATAAGCCTGCAAGATACATCGGCAATGAACTGAACATGGTAAAGAAGGATCCCTCCAAGGTCGATATCCGTTTTGCCATGTGTTTCCCGGATGTCTATGAGATCGGTATGTCTCATCTTGGCATCCAGATCCTTTATGAAATGTTTAACAGAAGAGATGATGTTTACTGTGAGAGAGTATATTCTCCCTGGCCGGATCTGCATAAGATCATGAAAGAGGAGGATATCCCTCTTTTTGCGTTAGAAACACAAGATCCCATCAAGGATTTTGACTTTGTTGGCATCACCTTGCAGTACGAGATGTGCTATACCAATATCCTGCAGATCTTAGACCTTGCCCAGATCCCTTTGTGGCAGAAAGACCGTTCGGATCAGGATCCGATCATTTTATGCGGAGGACCTTGTACCTACAATCCGGAGCCGATTGCTGACTTTTGTGATCTGTGCTATATCGGTGAGGGCGAGATCTCTTATGATGCGCTCTTGAGTCTATATAAAGATATGAAGCATGCCGGAAACTACACCAGAGCGGAATTTCTTCGCAAGGCTGCCCAGATCCCGGGCATCTATGTGCCATCTTTGTATGAAGTGACTTATCAGGAAGACGGAACGATCGCAGCCATGACACCGCGTTTTGCGGATGTCCCGGAAAAGGTAAAGCGTCAGGTACTGGTTAATATGGATGAGGGCGCCTATCCGACCAAGCCTTTGGTTCCGTTTGTGCGTGCCACACAGGACCGCGTGGTCTTAGAGATCCAGCGTGGCTGCATCCGTGGTTGTCGTTTCTGTCAGGCAGGTATGGTCTATCGTCCCAACCGTGAAAAGAGTCTGGATCTTTTAAAGACCTATGCCAAGGAAATGTTAGACTCGACCGGACACGAGGAGATCTCTTTGAGTTCCTTGAGTTCCAGTGATTATACCCAGTTGCCGGAACTGATCAATTTCCTGATCGACGACTGCTGTGGAGATGGTGTCAATATCTCCCTGCCATCCCTGCGTATCGACGCCTTTTCTTTGGATGTCATGAGCAAGGTACAGGATGTCAGAAAGAGCAGTCTGACCTTTGCCCCGGAAGCCGGTTCCCAACGGCTCCGCAATGTCATCAATAAGGGACTGACCAAGGATGACATTTTAAACGGTGCCGGTATGGCATTTGAGGGCGGCTGGCAGAAGGTAAAACTTTACTTTATGCTTGGCCTTCCGACCGAGACCGAAGAAGATATGCGTGCCATCCCGGAACTCGCCAATGAAATTGCGGTTCGCTATTATGAGATCCCAAAGGACAAGCGCAACGGCAAGTGCCAGATCACGATGAGCACTTCCTTTTTTGTACCAAAGCCTTTTACCCCATTTCAATGGGCACCTATGTATGAAAAAGGCGAATATCTCCGCCGCGCCAAAATTGTCAACGATACGATGAAGGAGCAGTTGAACCACAAAAGCCTGCGTTATAACTGGCATGAAGCGGATGTGACGGTATTAGAGGGACTTTTTGCCAGAGGCGACCGCAGACTTGCCAAAGCCATTTACGAAGCCTATGAAGAAGGCTGTATGTTTGATGCCTGGTCGGATTATTTTGATGTCGATAAATGGCATGAGATCTTGGAGCGAAACGGTATCTCTCTTGATTTTTATGTCTATCGCCAGCGTCCTTTGGATGAAGTTCTGCCATGGGATTTTATTGATGTTGGTGTGCGCAAGGAATTTTTTGTACGCGAATGGAAGCGTGCGACCATCGATCAGGTGGTAACACCAAACTGTAAAATGCAATGCTCCGGTTGCGGTGCAGCATCATTTGGAGGAGGCATTTGTTTTGAAGGTAAGAATTAAATTTAGCAAGAGCGGCAGTATGGTCTATATCGGTCATCTGGACATCATGCGCTATTTCCAGAAAGCCATCCGCAGAAGCGGACTGCCGATCAAGTATTCCGAAGGTTTTAATCCGCATCAGATCATGTCTTTTGCGGCTCCGCTGGGCGTTGGTCTGAGCAGTTCGGGCGAATATATGGATATTGAATTAAAAGAGTTTGTGCCAAGCCAGGAAGCCTTGCAGCGTTTGCAGGCTGCTATGGTAGACGGCATGGAAGTGACGTCTTTCCGCTATTTGCCGGACAATACGAAAAATGCCATGTCCTCCGTGAACGCCGCCTCTTATATTTTATCCTATAAGCACCCGGAGAAGTTTCCTTATACGATTACAGAGTTGCAGGCTGCCAAAAAAGCCTTTTTTGATGATGCAGGGACCATTCCCATCATCAAAAAGACCAAAAAGGGAGAGCGCGAATTGGATCTGAAACCTTTGATCTATGACTTTACCATCTCTGAGGTCTGCAATTCCTGCGGAGACAGCGGTATTATCTTTTCGCTTTTAGTCTCCACCGGCAGTACGGATAATATCAAGCCGGAACTGGTGCTGGATCACTTTTTTAGAAGCATGGGAAAGACCGACTTAGGCAGATATGACTTCTTTATCCATAGAGAGGATATGCTGACCGGTCAGGCTCCGGACTTTGTATCTTTGGGAGAGATCGGTCATGACAAAGAATAATCGTTGCTTTATTACAGAATGGACAAGCGGGCAAAAGCAGATGGAACTTTTGCTCTATCTGGACGCGCACGATCATCCCATCGAGATCCATCCATATGATACAAGTTCACCATCCTTGATCGGCAATATTTATGTTGCAAGGGTCGATCGGGTGATGCCCCAGATACATGCCGCCTTTTTGAAGGCAGATGACCTGACCTTCTTTTATCCTATGGAAGATACCGCTATGGAAAATATCATCTTTACCGGAAAGAACGGAAAGAAGGATGCCTTAGTGGAGGGGGATGAATTGCTCGTACAGGTCATCCGTGATGCAATCAAATCCAAGGAAATCTGCGTTTCGACCAACCTTTCCTTTTCTTCCGCGCATCTCTTGCTCACGACAGGCAACCGCTTACATGGGATCTCCAAGAAGATCTCTGGGGAAAGGCGAAAACAGATCCAGAGTGGTTTTCTGGACCGGGTTGCAGACGAAAATTTGGGGATCGTTGTGCGAACCAATGCGATGGAATGTGACGAGGATCTCTTATATGCCGAATACCGGATGCTGCAGGATAGCGTGAGTGACCTGCTTTCAAGAGCGAAGCACCTTGTCGCTGGATCACTTCTTTCGGTGCCGGGACAAAGGCATCCTTTTTTTGAGCATATAGATCGTTTTCAAAGAGAAGGTCTGACAGAGATCGTAACCGATGATCCTGTCTGGTATGACCGGTTAAAAGAAACTGATACCGAGGGCATACCGGTACGCCTGTATGCAGATCCTGCCTATTCCCTCAAACAGCTTTACGGCATAGAGCAGATGCTGACCCAGGCGCTTGCCCAAAAGGTCTATCTTTCTTCCGGTGGCTACCTTGTCATTGAGCCGACGGAGGCACTGACGGTCATTGATGTCAACAGTGGCAACAATACCAAAAAGAAAAAGAAGGATGATTATTACCTCTCCAACAATATGGAAGCTGCCAAGGAGATCGCCAGACAAGTGCGTCTGCGCAATATCAGCGGCATCATTGTGGTCGATTTTATCAATTTGAAAAATAAGGAGCAAAAAGACGCACTGACTACTTATATGAAGTCCCTCTTAAAAGAGGATTATGTCAAGGCGAATGTTGTGGATTTTACCCGCTTAGACCTTATGGAGATCACACGCGCCAAGAAATATCAGTCCTTGCAGCAAGCACTTTCATATTGTACGCAATAAAATACAAAATATCGACATTATTTCCGACAAACGATTGACGAAAGTATATTCCTATGCTAATATATCAAGGTATGCCGCACAACGAGGTTTAAGTTGCATTTTGCACACCGTAGTTGGCGAGTAATGATAATAGGAGGTGCCATATGTACGCAATTATAGCAACAGGTGGTAAGCAGTACAAAGTATCTGAAGGCGATATCATTACCATTGAAAAGCTTGGAGTAGAAGCTGGTGAAAAGGTTACATTTGATCAGGTTCTGGCTATCAGCGATAACGGATTAAAGATTGGTAATCCGACCGTTGAAGGCGCAACTGTAGAAGCTTCTGTCGTTAAAGAAGGCAGAGGTAAAAAGGTAATCGTTTACAAGTACAAGAGAAAGACTGGCTATCACAATAAGAACGGTCATAGACAGGCGTTCACACAAGTACAGATCAATAAGATTAATGGATAATCGATAGGAATTGTTATGATTTCGATAACGATTTTCAAAGATCAGGAGCAGTATCGGGGCATCCGTTGCAGTGGACATGCAGGATTTGAACAAGCCGGCAAAGACATTGTCTGCGCGGCAGTATCCATGCTGGTGATCAATACCATCAATGGGATCGATCAATTCACAGAGGATGCATATGCTTTGGATAGCAAAGAGGACGATACCAAGACATCGAAAAAGAAAAGATTTTTTCTAGGAAAAGAGGAATCCGATAATCTGATTGATTTCCGATTTACGGAGGCCGTTTCCAAGGAATCGAACTTACTTATGGATGTTCTGGTCTTAGGCTTAACAGAGATTTATAAGCAATACGGTGATTCGTATCTTACACTAAAATTTGAGGAGGTGTAGACATGTTAAAGTTGAATCTTCAATTTTTCGCCCACAAAAAGGGAGTTGGTTCTACTAAGAACGGACGTGATTCAGAGTCTAAGAGATTAGGCGCAAAGAGAGCGGACGGACAGTTCGTTAAGGCTGGAAATATTCTTTACAGACAGCGTGGAACAAAGATTCATCCGGGTACTAACGTAGGTATCGGTGGTGATGATACATTATTTGCAACAGCAGATGGTATTCTTCGTTTCGAAAGAAAGGGCCGCGACAAGAAGCAGGCTAGTGTTTATCCAGTAGCAAGCGAAAACTAAGAACATTTTGGTAGACTCGACTATTGTTTAGCCGAGTCTACTTTGTTATATAATAGTATTTAGAAAGCGGATACTACTATATAACAAAGTAATGTATACCAAGTATTTTTTGAAAGGTGTAATCATATGTTTGCAGATCGTGCACGAATTATAATCAAATCAGGAAAAGGCGGCGACGGACATGTCAGTTTCCGTCGCGAGAAATTTGTACCAAATGGCGGTCCGGACGGCGGTGACGGCGGAAAGGGCGGCGACATCATATTTGAAGTTGACGAGGGCTTAAATACCTTGACAGACTATCGCCATCGCAGGAAATTTGCCGCACAGGCAGGCGAAGAGGGCGGTAAAAAGAACTGTCACGGTAAAAATGGAGCCGATCTTATATTAAAAGTACCGGAAGGCACCGTGATCAAGGATGCAGAGTCCGGCAAAGTCATTGCAGACATGTCCGGCGACAACAAACGCCAGATCATTTTGACCGGCGGACGTGGCGGCCTCGGCAACCAGCATTATGCGACTTCCACCATGCAGGCACCAAAGTATGCCCAGCCGGGTGGCGAATCCATTGAGATTGAGGTACAGTTGGAGTTGAAGGTCATTGCTGATGTCGGACTGGTCGGATTTCCAAATGTCGGCAAATCCACCTTCCTTTCCCGCGTGACAAATGCCAAGCCAAAGATCGCAAATTACCACTTTACTACCTTAAATCCAAACCTTGGTGTGGTAGATTTAGATGGCAACGGCTTTGTGATCGCGGATATTCCGGGATTGATTGAGGGTGCCTCTGAAGGCATTGGTCTGGGGCATGAATTCTTACGTCACATTGAGCGTACCAAGGTCATCATCCATATGGTAGACGGTGCTTCTGTTGAGGGTAGGGATCCTCTTGAGGACATCAAGGCGATCAATAAGGAATTAGAGGCCTATGATCCGGCGATCTTGGAAAAGCCACAGGTGATCGCAGCCAACAAGATGGATGTCTGCATGGAAGGCAGTGAGGAGATCATCGAAAAACTCCGCAAGGAATTTGAACCAAAGGGCATCGAAGTCTTTTCCATTTCCGCCGTCAGCGGGCAGGGTGTAAAGGAACTTTTGTATCACGTACAGGAACTCTTAAAGACCTGTCCGGAGGAAGTGACCGTCTATGAGCCTGAATTTGATCCGGCGCTGCGTTTCTTTAGCGAAGAACCATTTACCGTTGAAGTCAACGAAGAAGGCGAATATGTGGTAGAGGGACCTCGTATCGAGAAGATGCTGGGCTATACCAATATTGATTCCGAAAAGGGCTTCCTTTTCTTCCAGCGTTTCTTGAAAGAGCAGGGCATTTTAAAGCAATTAGAGGAACTTGGCATTGAGGAAGGCGATACTGTTCGCATGTATGGTCTGATGTTCGATTATTATAAGTAAGGAGCAAAAGAATGATGAATAACAAACAAAGAGCCTATTTATCGGGTTTGGCAAGCAAAATGACACCGATATTACAGATTGGAAAATCTTCTCTGACACCGGAGATCATTACTGCCGTAGATGAAGCCTTAGAAGCAAGAGAACTGATCAAGATATCCGTGCTCAAGAATTGTTTTGATGATCCAAGAGCCATTGCAGAGACCATGGCAGAGCGTACCCACAGCCAGGTAGTCCGTGTGATCGGTAGAAAGATCGTTCTTTACCGTGCGGCGAAAAAGCCAAAGATCGAACTTCCAAAATAAAAAAAGGTTGCTTGCTGTGAAAAAGATCGGAATTTTAGGTGGGACCTTCAATCCCATTCACGAAGGACATTTGAATATTGCAAGATGTGCCAGAGATTTTCTTTCCCTGGATGAAGTTTGGTTTTTGCCGGCGGGAACACCGCCACACAAGGATGTTGCAGAACATGTGTCTGCCTGGCACCGTAAGAATATGGTAAATTCTGCGATCGCGTCTGAACGGGCATTTTTGCTCTGTGATATTGAATTAGAAAAAAAGACACCGTGTTATTCCTGGGAGACCTTGGAAGAATTACATGCGCAGTATGGTCAAAATGCAGATTTTTATTTTATCATTGGCGAAGATTCTTTTGCCATGTTCGATCAATGGGTGCATCCGGAGCGCATCTGTGCCGTCTGTAAAATTGTCGTCGCCAAACGTCCACTGGATAAGGCTGCTATCAAAAAAGCCCATCCAATGGCATTTAACGAGCGTATAGAGGCATATCGGCAGAAATTCTCGACGGAATTTATTGAGATGCCGGTAGAGGTGATGGATATTTCTTCTTCCTATATCCGCAAATGTCTGCAAGCAGGGGAAATGGAAACGATTTTATGCATGCTACCGGATGCGGTGCTTTCTTATATTGCTGAGCATCAATTATATCAGGCAGACTATCCGCTTTCTTTGATCGATACTTTACAAAAAAAGGTCAAAAGGGAGTTAAAACCGGAACGTTTTGAACATACCTTGGGAGTCATGTATACGGCAGGCAATCTGGCATCCGTCCATGGCTATCCGCAGATAAAGGCCATGGTTGCCGGTTTACTGCATGATTGTGCTAAATGTCTCAGCGACGAAAAGCGATTAGACATCTGTCATAAGCAAAAAATTACGGTTACAGATATCGAGAACCGGCATCCGCATTTATTACACGGAAAAGTCGGTGCTTACCTTGCAAAAAAGAAATATGATATTACAGATCCACAGGTCCTGCATGCAATTGCTGTGCATACGACCGGCTGTCCGGATATGAATCTTCTGGATAAGATCATTTATATTGCGGATTATATAGAGCCGCACCGTGACAAAGCGCCACATTTGGAAGAGATACGCCGTAAATCTTTTGCAGATATCGATGCCGGACTTTTTATGATCTTGGAGGATTCTGTCCAATATTTAAGTCAGAGTCCATCCGATATGGATCCGATGACTTTAGAAACATATGAATACTATAAAAACTTGCAAAAATAAAAAAAGGAGCAAAATTTATGGAAATCAAGGAAATGGTGAAATTGGTATGTCATGCTTTGGACGAAAAGAAAGCAGAAGACATCAAAGTAATTGATATTAAGGGACTTTCCGTTATGGCTGACTACTTTATCGTTGCCAGTGGCGGAAGTCAGAACCAGTTGCTTGCTATGCAAAATGAAGTAGACAAGGAAATGTATGAGCATGGGATCCACGCAAAGCAGGTTGAAGGAAATCGTTCTTCTACCTGGATCCTGATGGACTACGAAGATGTGATCGTGCATCTGTTTTCACAGGATGACCGGCTTTTCTATAATTTGGAAAAGATCTGGCAGGATGGACGTGTTCTCTCCGCAGAAGAACTGGATAATTTATAAAATGATAAGTCGTAAGGTATAAGAAAACGCAAGGATCCGATCATAGATCCTTGCGTTTATAATTTACGGCATTTGCCGCCTGACGCTTGTGTTCATCCTCCATGGCAGCATAATAATCAATGGTGGTATTGATATTTTCATGCCCTAAAACATCGGCTACCAGGCGGATATCGCCTGTCTCACGGTAAAGGGCTGTGCCATAGGTACTGCGCAGTTTGTGCGGTGTGATCTTTTTGTTGGGCACCGCCATCTGTGCATAACGCTTTACCAGACGTTCGATGGAATCTACGCTCATGCGCCGTCCTTGGATAGAGTAGAAGAGGGCAGGAGCATCCGCCTCATATGGCGTGATCAGGGCGCGTTCCGAACAGATATAGTCATCTAAGACCTGATGGATTTCATCACTAAAATACAAGACATCCTGCCCACCACCTTTGCGGACAATGGTCATAGAATTGACATTAAAATCCAGATCGTTTAAATCCAGGCCGCGACATTCCGAAACACGGATGCCGGTGCCAAGCATAAGGGTCATGATAGCAAGATCTCTTTTCTGGGTCTTGGCGGCATATTTTCTTTGTCTTTCGGTCATAGGCACGCCGGCATTATTTTCAATGACATTTAAAAGTGCCTGCACCTCATAATTGTTCATGCGGACAATGTTTTTATCCTTTTTTAACTTTGGCAATTTGACCAGTATCATCGGATTATCTGAAATATTCTTGCGTTCATAATGATACTGGAACAAACCTCGCAGAGGCGACATTTTCCGTGCGATGGCTTTCTTGCCGTTTTCATGCATTTCACCATCTAAATTTAACTCCAGATAACGTTGGTATTCCACAATATCTTCTGATTGTAAGTGATCCAGGACGGACAAAGGGATTTCTGTCAAAGAAAGATCCTTTAAAGTTGAATTATGCGTCTGTAAAAAGCGAAAAAACGTCAGCAGATCGTAACAATAAGATATCAAGGTGCTGGGCTGTGTGGTAAGTTCTTTACTGTAGATATAATCTGCAGCAAAACTCGGCAACTGGTCGATAAGACCGCGCAGTTTGACTTTCTGTGATCTTGTTTTTGATTTGTAATAAGCAGAATCTTTTCCCATAATAAATCCTCATCCATATATAAAAACATTAGGAACTCATAAGAAAACACATAGCATGCATAAAAGCCTTTGGGTGCGTTTCTATATATAATTATATCATCTTCTGTCTTTTGACACAATATCTTTCGGAAAAACAGATATTTATCCGCACGATAAATTTTCAAACAAATACTGCTATGTCACCTAATCATAGATACCATAGCAGTTTCTTATACATCCGAAGAAAACTTGATAGCCCTTCATCGGATCATAATTGTTGTATTATCTTATACCGATCAGATCGATGCCTGTCAGCCGGCATCCACAGCAAAGTCTGCCATGCGGGCAATGATGCGCTGGCGAACCAGTTTGGCAATTTCCGGTGTCTTCATATCTTTATACTCGTCATAATAGATGGCTGGTAAAAAAACAACCTTGGTCGTAACTGTTCCAAATTCCAAACTGTTGAAAGGCTTGTAGGAATCGATCAATGCAACCGGTACGATCGGTGTTTTGGAACGAACCGCACATTTAAAACTTCCCGGCTTAAATTGCTGTACCTTGTTGCGATTCCTATCATAACCACCTTCTGAAAACAGGATGTATTTCTTGCCCTGCTTGACTTCCTCTGTGATCTCATTGATAACGGTAAGATTTTGTCTGACATTATCCAGTTCCAGACGCTTGGCACCCAACATATCGACCAGTTCCTTGACCAAAAAGGAATTGGACTTTGCCTTGTCCATAACAAAGGAACAGGGCTGCTTGTGAGCATATATAATCCCTAATGCATCATACTTGCCCTGGTGGTTGGGATACATCACATAACCGCCCTCTAAAGGTAAATTCTCGGTGCCATAGACTTCCGTCTTGATCTTGCCGGAAGATTTCATGTAATTGATCAGTTTCTGTGCAAATGCATAACGTACCTGCTCGGAATAACGCTCCGGATGATGGAACATCTTTCGCATCTTGGGAATCAGATATGGTCCACGCTTTACATTGGCAAGTACTACTAAAATAAATCGTAACATAAATTCAATTTCTCCCTCTATCCTGTAGGTAAATATAATTTAACTACAATCTATATTATACTGGTAATAGTGGGAAAAGACAAGCAAACTACTGTACTTGTGCGGAATAATAAGGTATCGTCAGATACTCTCCTGCATGAATGTCATCCCCGGAGATATGGTTGATCTGCTTCACCTCATCAATATAATCGGTATAAGATGCGTAAGAGTCTACGTCAGAGTACTCCTTGGCGATAGACCAAAGGGAATCCCCATCCTCTACCTGGACGCTGGTATAATACTTGTACATATTGTGGTCTTGCTTGGCATTGGATGTCATAGCAAAGGCACAGATAACGGTAACCATAATAGCGATTGCCATCAACAAATAAAATAAAATACACTGCTTTTGCTGGATTCTCTTTGTCATATCTCTCATCCTCTTTCTCAAAATGTATCAGAACGAACCTTTGTTCTGGTATTAGAATACAACGCGAACAGATGTTTGTCAAGAAGTTTTTCGAACAAATTTTCGGAATGTATGTTTGCTTTTTATACTTTCCTATGCTATAATCTTAATAAATCATTTATCTATTTGTTTACGAAGGGAGTTTTCTATGGAATACGGACGCATTACACCAAAGCAGCGTGAAATCTTAGAATACATCAAGCAGGAGATCTTAAATAGAGGCTATCCGCCTACCGTCAGAGAGTTATGCGATGCAGTACATTTAAAGTCTACATCTTCTATCCACTCTCATCTGGAATCCCTGGAGAAAAACGGCTATATCCGCAGAGACCCATCCAAGCCGCGTGCGATCGAGATTGTGGATGACAGTTTTAATCTGACCCGGCGTGAGATGGTCAACGTTCCGATCATCGGTTCTATTGCCGCAGGTCAGCCGCTATTAGCCATTCAGAATATCGAAAATTATTTCCCGATCCCTGCAGAATACATGCCAAATCAGGATACCTTTATGCTCCGTGTCAAGGGCGAAAGCATGATCAATGCCGGTATCTGTGATGGTGATGTGATCATTGTCAAGCAGCAGAATACGGCTTCCAACGGTGATATGGTCGCTGCCCTGGTGGATGATTCTGCTACGGTAAAGACTTTCTATAAAGAAGACGGACACATACGCCTGCAGCCGGAAAACGACAACATGGATCCGATCATCGTCCCGGATTGCCAGATCCTCGGCGTTGTATTTGGTGTCTTCCGCTTCTTCTGATTTTTGCATGGCATATTTATTTACAGGGCTTTGCCCGTTTTCCTGTACCAGGAATTATATAAAAGCATAAAACGGACATTGCCTTGTCATGTAGGATTTCCATACAGACCAAGCGGTGTCCGTTTTCTTTTAAAACATCTGTATTCTTTTTTAGATTAGCCTTCTATTCCGGCAATATCTCCAGTAAATATTTGAAATAATCCGGTAATGGCGCCTCGACCTCCAGATATTCCCCGCTGGTCGGATGCACAAAGCCAATGACCGCGGCATGCAGTGTCTGTCCCTGTAATTTGTAAGGACACTTCTTTGGACCATATAGGACGTCTCCCAATAAAGGATGTCCAATGGACGCCATATGCACACGGATCTGATGTGTCCGACCGGTTTCTAACTTAAATTCCATATAGGAATAATCTTTAAAACGCTTGAGCAGGCGGTAATGTGTAATGGCATCTTTACCATTCTTCTCATTGATCGCCATTTTCTTTCGATCATTAGGATTGCGCCCGATCGGTGCGTGTACCAGTCCCTCATCCTCTACCGGATGACCGATCACGATTCCCCGATAAATACGGTTGATCGAATGTACCTTGATCTGTTCCGCAATCTTGATATGCGCCTGATCATTCTTACATACGATCAGAGATCCGGTCGTATCCTGATCGATTCGGTGGACAATGCCCGGACGGATCTCTCCATTGATGCCGGACAGCGACTCCTTACAGTGATACATAATGGCATTAACCAGTGTACCATCGGGATGCCCCGGTGCCGGATGCACGACCATGCCCTTTGGCTTATTGACGATCAGAAGGTCTTTATCTTCATATAAGATATCCAAAGGGATATCCTGTGGCTGGATGGCTACTTCTACCGGTTCCGGTACAAATAAAGCGATCGTATCTCCCTTGTTGATGCGATAATTTGCCTTGCAGGCTTTCCCTTGGACGAGGACATTGCCGTCTTTGATCCATTTTTGTATGGCACTTCTGGAAACATCCGGCTGACACTTACATAAAAATTGATCGATGCGCATGCCCTGGTCCTGCTCTGTCACATGATACTCTGCCATAACTACTTGCGCTCCTTTTTCCTGCCAAGTGCTGCCGCAGAGATCTCTTCAAACTCCTTGTCCGAATAGACAAAGAGGATCAAAAAGAAGAGGCAGATCACCCCACAGGTCACATAGATATCCGCTACATTAAAGACCGGAAAATTGATCAGTGAAAAATAAATAAAGTCAATCACATAGTGATAAGAGATCCGATCGATAAAATTGCCAATGGCTCCGGCTAATAAAAAGACCAGGATCAGACGCAGAGAGCCATATTCTTTTTTATCCGGCAATTTGATAAAAAGACAGATCATCAGAGCACATAAGATCGGCGTAATGATGCAAAAGAAGATTGTCTTATTCTCCATAATGGAAAAGGCTGCTCCCGTATTTTCCAGATAATGTAACTGCAATACGCCGGGGATCAATATGATATTCCCCTGATCCATCAGATGACTTACTGCCAACTGCTTGGTCCACTGATCAAGAAATACCAAAATTGCAAAGCCGATGAGTGCCAAAATATATTTTTTTGCAAGTGATCTTTTCATCCTGTTACCTCATTCATCTGTAAGTAGAACCTGAATGCCCTCTAATAATTCCTGATCACTAAAGGTCATGTCGATAGCTGCCTGCCCGATTTTTTCCAATACAATAAATTTGATCTTATCGCCCACCATCTTTTTATCGGACTTGGTGTTGGCAAGGATCTCCCCTGCATCATAGTCGGATACACTGACCGGCAGATCAAAGCCTTGAATCATCGCCAAAATATCCTCATACTGGTCTTTTGTGATATGTCCCCGTTTGAAAGACAGATATGCTCCACTGTGCATACCGATTGCCACGCATTGCCCATGATACAAAGAAAAATCAGACATCTTTTCAATGGCATGTCCTATGGTATGGCCAAAATTCAAATAGGCACGTATGCCCTGTTCCTTTGGATCAGTCTCAACCACATTCTTCTTGATCAGACAAGAACCGTAGACCATTTCTTCCAGAATATCCTCATCATGCGCCTGGATGGCAGCCTGATGATCTTTGAGCCACTGATAATAAGATGCATCCCGGATCAGTCCATGTTTGATGATCTCTCCCATCCCAGAAGCAAATTGTAAGTTTGGCAGAGACAAAAGACTATGGATGTTGATATAGACCATACGCGGCATATAAAAGGCACCGACCATATTTTTATATTGTAAAAAGTCTACACCGGTCTTACCTCCGATACTGCTGTCAACCTGCGAAAGCAGGGTCGTTGGCATCTGGATAAAATCAATACCACGTAAATAGGTAGCGGCTGCAAATCCGGTCAGGTCACCGACAACACCACCGCCCAAAGCCAGAAGCAAATCCTTGCGATCAAAGTGGCGTTTTATTAAATATTCATATAATTTCTCTACTGTAGCCATGTTTTTAGAGGATTCGCCAGCATCAAATACAAAGTATTCGACGACTGGAAATGCATTTTTGCAGATCTCTGTCACTTCATTTAAGTATAGTTTTGCCACGTTAGTGTCTGTGACAATGCATATTTTCCGATCTCTGGCAATGCCTTCCTGCTCTAACGCATCCAAAAATCCGTCAAAAGAGTGGTTTAAAATGATCTTATAGCAGGGTTTCTCCTGATAATTTACCTGAACCTGTCGTGCCATATCTGTCTCTCCTTTTTATACATACCAGGCATACCTTATATGCAGTCTGCCCTTTTTTGTTGTATTTAAAAATGCCTCGAAACGTAACTTGCCATGACCACGCAGGGAAACGACATCCCCCTCTGCTAAACCCTGATTATGATTCGTCACAAGTGCGCCGTTAATAAAGACATTCTCTCCCAGGATAAATTGTGCTGCCTGCGCCCGGGACAATTTGCATGCCTGTGCCACAAAAGCATCCAGACGATTGGAGGCAATAAAGCCCTCTTCTGTACGGTACTGCATCTCAATATGCAGATCCACAGGCTTTACGCGCTGGGTCATGACCTGGGTATGTTTGATCTTGTATAGTTCCTTTGCGATAAAATCAGCCATCTTCTCTACACAGAAAATATAAGCCGACTTATCCTTTATAAGGATATCTCCGATCAAAGACCGGTCGATACCCAAGTGCATCAAAGCCCCTAATATATCCCTATGGGACAGATCCTCGGAAAAACGATGGTTAAGTGGCTCTACCTGCACGCAGGAAATCGGATATTCCCAATTATAATAAAGAGCATCAGGCTGGAATGCTACCATCTGACGCTCTGCTTCCTGATAACCTCCATATAATGAGAACCCGGTATAAAAAAGGTTCTCATTCTGATGTAAAAGGTTAATTTCATACATATTGAGGAAATTACTAAATAATACGATCCCTTTTCGGTCTGCCTGATTGGCGAGATCTAAAAAGCGATGTAGGATCTCATCCGGATTGTCACTTTTGCTCATGATCTAAAATCCTGTCTGAATGCCGGAAAAGTCAAAGGCATCCACGATTCCCTGCAGATCACCCGAAATATCAACGGCTGCCGGGGTAATGATAAAAATATAATTGCTTACCTTTTGCAGGTTGCCATCGATCGCATAGCAGCATCCTGAGGTAAAGTCAATGATACGCTGGGCAAGACCAAGATCCAGACCTTCCATATTTAAGATCACGGTACGATCTGCCAATAATGTTTCGGATATCTCTCTTGCATCTTCAAATGAAGACGGCTTTATAACACATACTTCCATATTTGTACTATTACCCTTTCTACTAGAGCGCATTGGTGTGATCTTTGATGAAGCCTTGGCTACCGGTTTCTCCTTGACGCTTGGTGTCGGCTTTGCCTTGACTACACGAGGCTGCTCATCTTCTTCCTCATCCTCGTCATCGTCTTTCTTGCCGAACAGATGGAAGATAGAATGATCATCGTCATCATCGTAATCATCATAATCGTCGTCATCATACATCTCATCATCGTCGTAGTAATCGTCTTCATCTTCGCCTAATTTCATCACATCAAGCATACGATCAAAAAAAGCCATGATTTATCTCTCCTTAACTAATATCCTTTAGGTGTTTTGATAATTTCTTTTGCCAAAGATTCCTGTCCCGACGCGCACCATGGTCGCTCCCTCTTCGATCGCAACTTCAAAGTCACCCGTCATTCCCATAGACAGAATATCCATAGATACATTATCAATGTTTTGTTTTGCTATGTCAACAGATAACTCCTTTATTTTGCGAAAATAAGGGCGATTTTCCTCGGCCTCTACAACATATGGTGCTATTGTCATGAGACCCTTGATCTCGATCGCATCCAGTGTTGCGATCTGTCTGACTAATTCCATGGCATCTTCTCTGGTAACACCAAACTTGCTTTCTTCTTCTGCGATGTTGACCTCTACCAGGATCGGTACGACAATACCCTTTTTCTTTGCCTGGATATTGATCTCTTCCGCCAAGCGGAAACTGTCAACCGAATGGATCAGGCAACATTGCCAACAATATATTTGACCTTGTTACGCTGCAAATGGCCGATCATATGCCACTTGATGTCCTGTGGCATAACTTCCATCTTTGCACACAATTCCTGTACTTTATTTTCGCCAAAATCACGTTTGCCGGCATCATAGATCTCCTGTAAGTCTTCTACCGGTTTGGTCTTGCTTACAGCGATCAGTGTAACCTCACTCACATCGCGTCCGGCTCTTTTACATGCAGCCTCAACGCGTCCTTCAACTTCTCTTAGATTTTCTTTTAACATGCCTTTCCTCCTCAAAATAAATGTATGGATCGATCAACGAATGATCTGATTTTCCTTTACCAGATCTCCCTGCAACACAATGTGGTCGTACAGGGAAAGTCCATAGGTTGTGCCGGTACTGATAATGGCATAATCCTCGTTCTGATATAAGATATTGATCTGCTTAAATACCGCATAGCCCTTATTGATATTATACACGCCCTGTAAAGATGCTGTCTCAGAACCGATGGTGTAGGTTTCCTGCGAATCCGGTTTTAAAATAACGGTATCCTTTTTGACATCCTCGGAATCAATATAGTAATAATCGTCCGTCTCATAATAGATCGTCGGTGCTACGAACTGCGAATCGCCCTTCTTATCCCGCACCATCAGACCGGAAGAATCGGAATCATTTCCCATAAAGAAATAAGCCTTCGGAACAGTGAAAAATTCTTTTTCCACGATAGCACTGTTTGGAATCTTGAGCCCCGACTCCTCATTTAACAAAAGTTCGATCGGGATAAAACGGGAATCCCCATAACGGGCAACGCTATCATCCAGACTCAGCACCAGATAGTAATCGCCTGCCTTTTCCGTGATGCTGCATGCCGCCCAGGTCGTCGCATTGTCCGCGGCAAAACGGATCTCGATATATTCCATCTTCTCGTCCTGGATGATCTTGACCAGGTCTTCATCGATCGGCATGATCATATTCCAGTCGTCGGAGGTGATGAGTTTATATGCCGGTTTCCCTGCTTCTACACTCTCCTGCGTCTTTAGATTGGTCACGGAAAGATTGCCTGTATCAAAAGATTCTGATGTGACCTGATCCAATGTCAGCCCCTCATAGCCATCCGTCTGGTAGACGACCACACCTGAGGTCGGTGCCGTATAAATGGAAAATTTTCTTCCTGCGTCGCCTGTTCGATCTGCGGTGCAATCTCTGACATGAGACTATTGCTATAATACTGTTGCAGATTGGAAGAAAGATCTGACTTAAAGGAATAGACCTTCTGGAACTGATTGCTGTCATAATCATAGACAAAATCACCGATCTGCTTTTGTAGGCGGCTCATATCATTATCCGTCAGTGCTGTCGTATCCGTGGCATGGCTCTTTAACTGCTTGGTGATCTCTCCCGAAGTGTCAATAGAGTAAATATTGGATTTGACTCCTACCTGATCCAGATTGGATGCATAATAAAAAATATCTCCGGAACTATCCGCGTTGACAACCTGCTCCTGACGGATTGCCAGCGCCTGATAGATGTAATTCTGTGCGATCGTCCCCTCCTGTACCTCGTAGACCGTGATATTATCCGAAGTCATATAACTGAAGATATGGAAAAGTACATAAATAAAGATAATACCAAAAATGATCAGTCCGATATTGATCTGTATCTGCTTATGAAATTTTATAATATTATCATTTCTTTTCAAAAAACTGCTCCTTGGCATGTATAATCGCGCCTTACCTGTCCCATACTATCTAAAAAGGAGGTTATCATGAAAGGTTTAGATTATACATTACTCACTCTTGTAATCATCGGTGCAATCAACTGGGGGCTGATCGGCTTCTTCCAATTTGACCTCGTGGCCTTTATCTTTGGCAATATGTCATGGCTATCACGTATCATATATGCCCTTGTCGGTCTGAGCGGACTATACATGATCAGTGCCTATGGCAGAATCCGATCCAATTAAACTTTTATCATGTAAAAAGGTGTTCTCATATAACGAACACCTTTTTTGATACCTTTATCTAAAGTGATAAACAAATCTTTGCATTTAATTCTTCCGGCAATTTTTCCTCTTTTTGTGAAATGCTGAGGACAAAATTCACATGGAATGTCTTGCTGATCACGGATAACTTGTCGATCGCCAGACGAAGTCCTTCTGAGGTGTCAATGTATGCCAGTGTGAGAAAACTATCAATAAAGATCTTCTCAATGCTATTGTTCTGCGAGATCACACCACATAAAAATCCGATCAGTTCATCCGTATCATTGATCGGATAATCCGGCATATTGATCATGCGCACACGAGAATCCAACTGGTACATATATTTGGGACTCTTATCAATGTAAACAAGTGTCCCCTGCACTGTTTTGATCTCCTGATTGACGCGCTCCAACATGTGCTTTGTCTTTCCCGTTCCTTTTTCTCCAACAATAATCTCTACCATAGCGTCCACTCCTTATCTGTGCTTTACGATGGTGCTTCTCCGAATGTATATAACAATTCATTCATGAGATAATATAAATTCAGCGTACAATCTGAATTATATACAATGGAAATGATCGGCTGATTCTGGTCGTTATAAGAGTAAAGGACCAGACAATAGCCGGCTTCGTAGGTCGTACCGGTCTTGCCGCCAACTACGGTAAACCCTGCCGGTGCGCTCTCCTTGCCATTTAGATAACGATTGGTCGAAACCCAGGTCTGTGACTTTGCCTGCCCGTCTGCCCCGGTATAAGAGACATCATAGGACGGCGTACTGATGATCTGTAAAAAAGTCTCATTCTGTACGGCTGCCTGAAAAATCAGATACATATCATAAACGGTCGTATAATGATCGTCCTCATGTAAGCCGTGCGGTGTCACAAAATGGGAATGTGTTGCCCCAAGTGCGGCTGCCTTTTCGTTCATTAACTTTGCAAAGCCTTCTTCACTGCCACCGATCGTCTCTGCTATGGCGATAGCGGCATCATTACCGCTGCGGAGCATCAGCCATATAATAGGTCTTTTAGTGTCATGGCATCCCCTTCCGCCAGATTGGCTACGGAAGAATCCGCTGTCTGGTCGGCTGCATGGGCACTGACCGTCACCTGCGTATCTAAGTCTGCCTGCTCGATCGCAACCAGACAGGTCAGTATCTTGGTCGTGCTTGCCGGATACATTTTGCCAAATAAATTCTGTCCGTAGGTACACTGACCGGTCGCCAGATTAAAGACGCCTCCGGCTCCGGCAACCTGGGAATCCACCTGATCGATCCCGAAATTGTCCTGATCGGTCACACACAGATTGCTACCGTAAAAAGATACATCCGATATATTATTGACCTTTGTGATCCCGTATTGATAGGAAGTCGTCTCCAGATCATATGATGTCTGATCAGTGCTCTCACTCCCGCAGGAGACAAGCCCCAATCCAAGACAGGCGACTAACAATAGGGAAAGCAGTTTATCGATACATTTCACGCCACTCAAGATCTCCTCTATCTAAGGATTTGATTAGAAGTTCCGCTGTCGCAAGATTCGTTGCCAATGGGATATTGTTGGCATCACAACAGCGTGCGATCGTGTTGACATCCGGCTCATGGGATTTGGCAGTGAGCGGATCGCGCAAAAAGATCACAAGGTCGATCTCGTTGTGCTCGATCTGTGCAGCCAACTGCTGGGTTCCTCCCAGATGTCCTGCCAGATATTTATGTACGGAAAGATTGGTCACCTCTTCGATCAATCTTCCGGTCGTGCCTGTGGCATACAGGTCATTTTTGGATAAAATCCCACGATAGGCAATACAAAAGTTCTGCATTAATTTTTTCTTTGAATCATGTGCTACTAAACCGATGTTCATAATGCAAATCCCCCTAATTTAATATTTTTTCGCTTGTAATCCAACATTTAATACAAATCCCATACCAAAATACATGGTCACCAGGGATGTCAGACCATAACTGACAAAAGGCAGTGGTAATCCGGTATTTGGAAAAAGTCCCGTAACAACGCAGATATTTACAAAAGACTGGAAACCGACCAGGGCTGCCATACCGGAGCAGATCAACTTACCGGAAAGATCTTTTGCCACCTTTGCCGTCTGGATACATTCATAAACAATAAAAAGAAGTAATAAAATGATCAAGACCGAGCCCAGAAATCCCATTTCCTCACCGGCAACCGAAAAGATAAAGTCGGTGTGGGGCTCTGATATATAATTACCGTTCTTGACGGAATCTACACTGTTATTGTAAAGTCCCTTGCCAAAAAACTGACCGGATCCGATTGCCATGATGGAATTCTGCTGCTGGTAAGCCGTCTCGGGATATTCCTCCGGTTTGAGCCAAGCCAAGATACGCAGGCTCTGGTAGCCCTGTAAAATGGAACTTCCCTTGTTTACAATGACAAGAAGTAAAATGGCAATGGCAGGGATCGTGATCCCCAGTACAATGCCGACCAACTTGTAACTAAGTCCGGTCACAAACATAAGGGATGCAATGATCAAAAAGGTAACGATAGTCGTCGACAGATCCGGCTCTTTTACGATCAGTGCCAGTGGAATGGCTGCTAAGATCGCTGTCTGGATGATAAACTTAGGATTATTGATCTCATCCTCATTACGCATCAGATAAGAGGCAAAGAAAAGGATCAGCAGAACCTTTCCAAGTTCCGAAGGCTGGAAACGGATACCAACATCGATCCAACGGGTCGCGCCCTTGGAACTATCTCCTACCAAAAGAACCAGAGCCAAAAGTCCGATCACGGCAACATAGTAAAGCCGCGAGAACTGTAGGACAAAATCATAATCAATCAGTGCCACGATCCCCATGACGATAATACCAAGGATCATACCTAAGATCTGCTTGTTCTGGTAGTCCGCATCAGCAGAGCCGATGATCAAGATCCCCAGGATTGTGAGTGCCAGAATCCCGATGATCAATTTTATATTCAGATTTTTTAATTTGTAAGTTCGAAACATAAACTACTCTCTTCTATTCTGTCTCTTTTGCCGGCATCAGGATGGTCCGACAGATCGGTAGGATCTCCTTGCCCCGGGTCAGAAAATCTGACGGCATAGCGCATTTCTTATGCATATCAGGCAGACTGCCCAAATACTCTGCATGAAAGGCATGTCTTGCCATCTCCTGCAGCCTGCTGCGGTTGCGTCTTTTTGCCATATCAGGTCCCATCTGATTAAAAATAAGACGGGCTGGAAGTCCTTGCTTTTGCAGAACATGGCAAAAGGATAAGGCATCAGCCAGAGAGGCCTGACTCATGGTCACGACCACAAGTGCCTGATCTACATAGGGAAACATAGCCTGATGTATCGGCGTGATCCCTGCCGGCGTATCGATCAAGACAATATCAAACTGCGCCTTTAATTTTTCGATCAGGCAGGAAAAGGCATCTTCCGGTAAGGAAAAATCATAATTCCTGCTGCCCGGCATAATATAAAATGTACGATTGGAATCCAGTGGTAAAAGAGCCTGCCGATAGGAACAAACGCCCTTTAATACATCCACCAGATTATATATGATCTTATTTTCCAAATGAAAATATAAGTCGAGGTTCCTTAGTCCGAAGTCTGTATCCAACATGACAACGGTCTTATCCATGCGTGCGAATTGGCTTCCAAGCATGGCACACAGTGTCGTCTTTCCAACGCCACCCTTGCCCGAAGCGACCATAAACACATCGCCCACAACAAATCTCCTTATAAATGTTTTAATAGTCCACTCCGAAGTGGCTCCGCCAGAAGTTCCTGTTCCCAGACAACGACCGCATATGGCTCGCTCTCACTCTTTCTGGAGCGGAAAGACCATTTACTCGCCACCTTGACATCGCCTGCGACCTTGCCGATCTGCATGTGAGCGGCATTGATCTGATTGGCAGCGATATAGCATTTGTCATCCTCAGGATAACCGGCATAAACACTGCCTTCCAGGCTGCCCATAACGATGACATTGCCGGCGGCCTGAACAATCGCCTTTGACTTGACATCACCAAGGATCACAATGCTTCCGTCTGACGTCACGACATCCTTCTTTGTCACACTACCCATAATAATTTTAGCATTCTCATAAATATTTTCATAGTAGAATCTGTCGATTTTTTCTTTCATTTCGATATTCTTTAATTCGTTATCTTCCTCGATCAAAGAAATCGTAATGTCCGAATTTAACTGGATCGCCTCCACGATGACCGCGGCTTCCTCAGCACTGACCGGACGTCCCTCAATGGAAAGCACAAGTGTGGCAGTTCCAAAGAAACTGCGCGATGTGGCAAATTTTTTGCAGATCTCCCGCACTAATTGTTCAAAAGAAATCTCCCGATCCAAAACCAGTGTCAGTCCATAAGGACTGCTCTTGATCACTACAGAATCTTTTTTAACCATAAGCGCCTCCCTTTTAATCTGTCACACTGTTGGTGGTAGTCTCTGTGTTGGCACCACTCTGCGCAATGTTTTCCAGCGTCTTTTCGCCGAAGTAATAAGACATGATCTCAGCCGCAACAACGGATGCATTGCTGGATCCATATCCATGTGCGATACGGGTCGCAACCGCGATCTCCGGATCTGTATATGGTGCATATCCTACAAAAAGAGCGTGGTTTGGTCGAAGCAGGGACTCCTGCGCCGTACCTGTTTTTCCGGCTGCCGCAACGCTGGTTCCCTTAAATGCCGACAGGTCTTCTACGACCATACGAAGGCCGGAATTTAAGGTCGACCATTCACTGTCCGTCAATGCCGTGATCTGATTTTTCACAGATGGACTGTATGTTGCAACGGTCTCTCCGCTCGCCGGATCCTCCACATGGTCTAAAAGTGTCAGATCGTAGACAGTTCCGCGGTTGGAAACTGCCGTGATATAACGTGCCAATGAGATCGTCGTAAAGTTGTTATCAGACTGACCGATGGCAGCCATGACTGGGAATTCCGTTGCCGGTGTCGGCGTAGACTCATCGATCTCTACGCCCGTCTTGGAATCCAAGCCATACATAGATGCATATTTGGCAAGTTTTTCAATACCCTGACTGTCATTATAATTATTGCTGTTGCCACCAGCCAGATCATACCCCACTTCATAAAAGAAATAGTTGCAGGAAAAACGCAATGCCTCAGCCACATTGATCAGACCATGTGTACTTCGCGGATAGATCCAACATTCCGGTTTATTGCTGACTTTTTCAAACTTACCCTGATCCAGGATCTGGGTTGAAGTCGTAATGACATTTTCTGCAAGCCCGGCGGTCGCACTGACGACCTTGTAGGTAGAACCCGGTGCCGTCTTCTGCTGGGTCGCATGGTTATAAAGCGGTTCCGACTTACTGTTGGTCAGATAAGCATAATAGGTAGAATCCACCGAATTTGCCAGTTTGTTGTTGTCATAGCCCGGATAAGAGACACAAGCCAGAACCTCGCCGGTCTTTGAATCAATGACGACAGCAGATCCGGAACAAGGATCCAGTCCCAACTGCCCCGGTGTGATCTCAAGGTTCTTGATCTTATCCAAGACAAAACTGTAAGCAGAGATACGACCAGACAAGAGTGCATCGTGTGTCGTATCATCCTCCGGCAGAACGCCCTGCTCATATAAAAGAGCACACAACTGGTTGCCGGATATCATATCCTGCTGAATAGCATATTTGTAGACCAGTTTTTCAAAAGATGCATCGGTCTGCAACTGATCCAAGACATAGTCAATCAAAAGACCGTACAATTCATCCGTATCCACATACTTGGTATCTTTTGCATATTTTGTAATGTCGATCCAGTTCTGCTCGATCGCATAGAGTAAGTATTCGTTGACACTCAAAGACTCACTGGTCCATTTGGTCTGCATCTCATCCGAGGCGTCGATCGCATCTTTATCAAAAATGCCCTGTTTTTTCAGATAGGTCACAATGTAAGTCGCATAATCCTGATATTCCTCGGACAGATCCTTATAGACCGTACCGGTGGTCGGCTTAAGCTGGCTTTGCAACTGGCTGAATACATCCGCTGTCTTTTTATCATAAGCAGACTTTACTGCCCTCTCTGTATCCGTTGCATCCGCATCGGAAAACTTTGAGGTATCGATCAGGTTGTTATTGATAAAGGAATGATAGACATCATAGACCGGGATCATGATATCCGATTCTTCTCCTGTCGTATGATAGGTCTTGATATTGGCGATCTTGGAATAGACAATACTTGCGATCTCTTTTTCCAGAGCGCGATAGGTCGCCTCCTGTAGATCCTTGTCGATCGACAGATAGACATCATCCCCGGATTCCGGCTCCTCATAATCCGATACCTGGATCAGATTACCGACACTGTCTACATAAAGTTTTTGTTTGCCCTTGGTACCGGACAGATAATCGTTCATGACCTGTTCGATGCCGGATTTACCAACTACATCCGTCAGTTCGACGGAATCGTCATCCTTCTTTTTTTCGTTGTATTCATCAGTAGAAATGGTACCGGTATAACCGATGATATGTGCAAAATACTCGCTGTCTACATATTTACGGATCGAAGTTTCCTTGATGTCTACGCCGGTCAGTTCATTGCTGTTTTCCTTGATATAGGCAACAGACTCATCACTGACATTGCTGGCTATGGTCGTAGCAATATATTTCTGATAAGAATTCTGTCCGATATTGTAACGCACGATACAGATCTTATAGCGCATTTCTCCATCATATTTGTCGGAAATGTTGTAGCGTTCCTCTCCCATCAGATAGTCCATGATCTGATCCGGTGTGGCTTCCGCTTCATCAAATCCCAGTTTGTCATTGTATTCCAGATCATCAATGCTTGCATGTCCAAAAACATCCGCACGGAAACGCTGTAATGCTGTGCCGCTGTCATTGACAAAGGAATATTGACCGGAAGAAGACCGCGTAATACCAAAATTATTGTCAATACTGTCACCGTTCGCCTCGATATGGGTGATGATGTCAGAAATCTCCTGGTTCATCTTTTTATTGCGGTCTTTTCTGTTCTCATAAGTGCCGTTGTCTTCAATGGTAATGGCGTAGGCAAGTTCATTGTAGGCAAGGAGTTTGCCATTGCAGTCGTATATGTTGCCACGGGTCGCTGCGATCGTCTCATCCTTTTCTACAGTCAGGTCATAATTTTCCTGATAATCGGCACCGCGGACGATCTGCAAGACAAAAAGACGGGTGATCAGTATGCCCGCAAGCAAAACCATAACAGCCGTCAATACACGCAAACGCGACGTAAATATTCGATTCGTCAAAAAATCTTTTATTTGCTCAAACAAGTTTTCTAGAACTCCTTTTATTATCTTTGTCCAATCGCTGATTGATCTTTAAGATGACATAATAAATCGGGATGGCAACCAAAATCGTATAAGTGACCTCCGGTAAAATAAGGTTGGTCAGATAAAAGAGGAAGTCGTATCTTCCACGGAATAAAAACAGAACGACAAAGACTGCAATCCCATAGATCAGGTCACTCAGACCGATCAGGGCAAGCGGTAATTTGATATCATCACCAAAGAAGATCTTCTTGAACAGACCACACAAAAATCCCAGATAAAGATAGAGGATCGCATATAATCCAAAAGTCGTACCGCTAAAGAAATCCAAAATCAGTCCACTGCAAAAGCCTATGATCATCCCTTGTTTGCGTCCTCGCATCAATCCGTAAGAAGTGATGATGATGACCATGATATTGGGTGTGACACCTCCCAGTTCCATGTGTGGGAACACGGTCGTCTGCAATAAAAATCCTACAATGACGATAGCAAGAACCACAAGAATATATTTTATGATACCCTTGATCTCCATGACTACTTACCTGTCTCCTTTAACTGCATGATCACAAGCACATCCTGTAAATGTTTAAAATCGACCACCGGTGTGATCTCGCCCGATTTGGTCAGATTGTTATTGTCCTCTGTGATATCTGTCACATAGCCGATCAAAAGTCCTGGCAGATACTTGTCACTGATGTTGCTGGTAACAACAGAATCTCCTGTGGAAACCTTATCCTCACTGTCTTCTAAATTAGAAAAAGTGATCATGTTGGATTCCGTCATGGACTTGAGATTACCGGATACGATACAGTTGTCATTGTTGGATAAGATCATACCGCTGACATTGCTGGTATCATCGATAATAGCACGTACTACCGCATAATTCTTGCCCACATCTGTCACGATGCCGACCAGTCCGCTTCCTGCGATGACGTTCATATCTACCTTGATCCCATCCTTGGAGCCTTTGTCGATCGTAAAGGTGTTAAACCAGTTGCTGGTTCCCTTGCCGATCACGTGTGCCCCGGTCGTCTTGTAGTCTGCATAAGTCTGATCCAGATCATACAACTCCCGCAAAGTATCCAGTTCGGATTGCTGCAATCTGGTATTGGTCAGTTGTGTGGAAAGTTCGTCTATCTGCTCCTGTAACTGCGCATTCTCTGCGATCAACTGCTCCTTGGTCTTGGTATCATCACTGTTGATGGAGATAGATTCACCCACATAGTCCAAGCCCTTTTGCATTGGCACAAAGACATAGTTACAGATGGTCCGTATCGGTTCTCCCGCATAACCGGTCGCATAGCCGGCAAAGAGCAGCATGATACAGATCACCGTCAAAAGCAATAAAATATATTTACTTGGAAAAGAAGATTTTCCTCTGCGCTTCATAAAATCCTACCTTTATTTAAAAATTCTTGTTCGCATACTATAGCCAAAGCGTTTGTATTTGGCATCTGTCAAAACTTTTTCCAGTCCCAGAGCCGTTGTCTCTTTTGCATGCTCACTAACATTAACCTTAATGTTTGTCACTTCTGTGAACAGATCGGAAAGATCTGCGATGGCTGCACTGCCACCGGTCAGATAAATACCGGAATACACGATATCTTTTGCGAGTTCCGGCGGAACCTTCTCCAAGATCATCTTGATGGAATTGCAAAGATTTTCCAGATCAGACTTGATACCGTCATAAACGGTAGATGCCTGCACTTCCATTTCGATCGGCAGACCGCTTACCACATCACGTCCGACTACCGTCATAGAAGCCTCTTTGCCAGGCATTGCACTGCCGATATTCTCTTTTAACTGACAGGCTGTCTTGCGTCCGATCAAAAGATTAAACTTGCGCTTCATGTGTGTCACGATGGCATCATCCAGATGATTGCCGCCAAATGGCAATAATTCTGTCAGTACCAGTCCGCCCAGGGAAATCACAGAGATCTCTGTCGTATCGGCACCAAAATCAACGACCATGACACCGGTCGGTTCTGTGATATCCAGATCCATACCAATGGCATCTGCCAGTGGCTTTTCACATAAAAGCACACTGTGTGGCTTGGTCTTGGACCGGGCAAACATATCGTAAAATGCCTTTTTTTCTACCTCTGTGATGTCGGTAGGAACGGCAACCACGATGTCCGATCCCTTGATCCTTGCCTTTGCTTTCTTTTCTAAGACCTCAAATAACATGGTCTGCATATTATCAAAATCAGCAATCACACCAGATACGATCGGAAATGAGACAGCGATCGTCTCCGGTGCCTTCTCATACATAGAATATGCATCATCGCCATAGGCATACATCTGATCTTTGTCTACAATGGCGATGGTATTTTTCACATTGATGATCTCACTGCTGTTGCTGCTATAAATTTTAAGGTTATTGGTTCCCATATCAATTCCATATGAATTGCTCATTTGTTCTTCCTCCGTTGCCTTTGTCAAAACGTTCTTGGCTACATTATTTTATATTAGCATAATTAAATACCCTTAACAAGATTGGCATCATAAAGTTTTTGCAGTGCCATCATGATACCGAGTTTGCCGTGATACCAGGTAAGTCCGCCCTGGAAAAAGGCTGTATATGGCGGGCGGAGCGGTCCGTCTGCGCTGAGTTCGATGGAAGATCCCTGGACAAAAGCACCTGCCGCCATGATGACCTGACTGTCATAGCCCGGCATATCCCACGGCTCCGGTGTCACATAGGAATCTACCGGTGCTGCTGCCTGGATCCCCTGGCAAAAAGCGATCAATCCTTCCGGCTTTTCAAAAGTCACTGCCTGAATAATGTCATGTCTGGACGCACTACCGTTCGGGATAACGGCAAAGCCAGTCGTTCAAATACATTTGCCGCAAAGATGGCACTCTTTAAGGCTGCGTTTACCACCGTTGGAGCCAGGAAAAATCCCTGGAAGAAAGACTGCATCATGCCAAGGGATGCACCGACTTCCTTGCCCAGTCCCGGTGAGGTCAGACGGTATGCCGCATTTTCGACACATTCTTTCTTTCCGACAATATAGCCGCCGATCGGTGCCAGTCCACCGCCCGGGTTTTTGATGAGGGAACCGACGATCATATCAGCGCCGACTTCCAGTGGCTCTCTCTTTTCTACAAATTCGCCATAACAATTATCGACCATACAGATGACATCCGGCTTGACCTCCTTGATAAAGGAGATCAACTGACCAATGCGTTCTACCGATAATGTCGGTCTGGAAGCGTAGCCCTTAGAACGCTGGATGGTCACGAGTTTTGTGCGGTCATTGATGGCATTTCTGATCCCATCAAAATCAAATCCGCCATCGGCAAGCAGATCGACCTGGGCATAGGTCACACCATATTCTGCCAAAGATCCCTTAGATGGGCGGATACCGATCACCTCTTCTAAAGTATCGTATGGTTTTCCGACCGGGGATAAGATCTCGTCACCCGGACGGACATTTGACATCAGTGCCAATGCCAGCGCATGTGTCCCACAGGTGATCTGCGGACGTACCAGTGCGGCTTCTCCTTTAAAGCAGGTCGCATAAACCTCCTCTAAGGTATCACGCCCCAGATCGTTATAGCCATAACCGGTGGTTCCGTTAAAGCACTCGGCACTCACGCGGTGTTTCTGCATGGCTGCCAGCACCTTCATCTGATTGTACTCTGCAACCTCATCCAGTTTTTCAAATCTATCTTTGAGGGATGCCTCCACCTCCAGACAAAAATCTGAAACGGCATCCGCGATCCCAAAGTTTTTATACATTTCTTTCATATCTGATCTATTCTCCTAGTTTTCTTTTTGCATATTTTTTATCATGTAGGTCAAAATAGCGGCATTGTCATAGGAAAAATCCGCCTTATTGATCCAGATAACTTCCGGTTTGCTGTGAAACCAGGTCAACTGCCGTTTGGCAAAATGTCTGGTATCTCTTTTGATGCGGTAGATACCTTCCTCCAGACTGCAACTTCCATCTAAAACATCAAAGAGTTCCTTGTAACCCAGTCCCTGCATAGACACCATATCCTTGGTATAGCCCATTTTCTGCAAATGATCGACCTCATCCAAAAGTCCTTCTTCCATCATCTGATCCACTCGCTTATCAATGCGTCTGTAAAGATTTTCCCTGTCGTCATTTAAAACAAAATAACGGAAATCATAAGGTGATTCTTTTTGTCTTTGTTCCTGATTATGTAGGGAGATCGGCTTGCCGTGCATCCGGTAATATTCCAGTGCCCTTATCACACGTTTGATATTATTGGGATGGATGGCATCCGCGCTGGCAGGATCAACCTGTCGCAGACGATCGTGCAAGGCAAGTGCACCCTCCGCCTTTGCAAAGCTTCTAATTCCGCCCGGATCTTTCCGTCACTGTCTTCTTTGGAAAAATCCGTATCATACAAAAGTGCCTGAATATAAAAGCCCGTACCGCCGACTGCAATGGGAATATGCCCGCGCTCATAGATCTCTGCCATAGCCTCTTTTGCCATAGCGACAAAGCGCGCCACATGAAATTCCTCATCCGGCAACAACTCATCTACCAGATAATGCCTGATGCCATCCATTTCCTCCGGCCGGATCTTGGCGGAACCGATATCCATATATTTGTAGACCTGCATAGAATCACAGGAAATGATCTCGCCTCCGATTGCTTTTGCAAGAGAGATAGAAAGTTCTGTCTTTCCTACTGCCGTTGGTCCGGCAAGGATGATCAAAGGTGGTTTCTTGCTCATAATTATACGATCCTCTTAAATTTCTTCTCTAATTCATATTTGGTCATGGCTATGATCGTCGGTCTGCCATGTGGGCAATGGTAAGGATTTTCCAAGGATAACAATTCATCCAGCAATTCCTCGATCTCCGGATAAGACAGGCGGTTGTTTCCCTTGACCGCCGCCTTGCAGGACATGGAAGCCACTTTTTCTACGATCATATCGTGACCGTCATTGCCTTTTAATTCGCCGCAGGAAGCCAGCAGTTCCATAAAAAATTCTTTGACATCAAAGGAAAAGAGATTGCCCGGCACACCCTCAATGGCAAATTCATTGCCACCAAAAGAGGAAATGACATAGCCCAATTCCGAAAAGACTTCCTCGTAGCGTTTCAGGATATCCTGCTCTGCTCTGGTCAGCGATACAATGATCGGCGGGCTGACGTATTGTGTCGTCATCTCCTTATCCTGCAACTGCTTCATCATGCGCTCAAATAAGACTTTTTCATGGGCGGCATGCTGGTCGATAATATACAACTTATTGTCATGCTCGATCAGCCAGTAGGTATCAAAGACCTGTCCGATGATACGGTGCTTGGCACGCGCCTGCTCGGATAAAAACGAGGTCTGCTCATAAGTAACCTTTTCCTCCCGGCTCTGGTCCTGCTCTTTTTCCTTTTCCTGATAATACTCCTGGTACTTTCTTTCGTATGGCGTGTCCGCATGGATCTGTGCCGTGATCTTCTGGCGCATTTTTTCCAGACGGGACTTTTCAAAAGGTTCCGGTGCCACTTCTATTATGGTTTCTTCTTTTTTGCTCTCCGGTTCGCATGTCATAAACTCACTCCCCGGATCTGTCGCATCGTTCTCTGTCGTCTTACGCAAAGGAGCAGCCTGCACATTTTCATCTAAGGTCACCTCGGCAATGTCCTCTCTTTGATGCAGACGTTCAAAGATCAGCGACTTAAAGATGTCCGCGATTGCCATCTCATCATCAAAGCGGACTTCCTGCTTGGTCGGATGTACATTCACATCCACAGATGCTTCCTTGGTCGTGATCATCAGGACACAGAAAGGATACTGATGCTGCATCAGATAGCCCACATAGCCTTCTTCCACAGACTTGGAAAGCAGGGGACTCTTGATATATCTGCCGTTGATATAAAAATTCTCCAGACTGCGGTTGCCGCGCGCCACATTGGAATTACCGATAAAACCACTGACTTTTAAAAGATCGGTCTCCTTTTCTACCGCAAGCAGGTTGGATGCGATCAGTCTGCCGTAGATCTGATAAATGGTATCCATGAGATTGCCATTGCCGGAGGTATGTATCTTTTCTTTTTTATTGGAAATAAAGCAGAAAGAAATATCCGGGTGCGACAGTGCCAGCCGCTCCATCAGTTCGGAAATATAGGAGGCTTCCGTCGTGTCTGTCTTTAAAAATTTCTTGCGTGCCGGGGTGTTAAAGAACAACTGATAGACCATGATCGTCGTTCCATCCGGTGCCCCGATCTTATCCAAAGATACTTCCTTAGAGCCCTCGATCACATAGCGCACGCCCATAAGGGTATCTGCCGGTTTGGTGATCATTTCTACCCTGGAGACCGCACTGATGCTGGAAAGCGCCTCACCGCGAAAGCCTAGGGTATGGATATCCGCCAGTTCGGATGCGTCCCGGAGTTTTGACGTAGAATGGCGCATAAAAGCGACAGACAATTCGTCCTCCGGGATGCCACAGCCGTTGTCTGTAATGCGGATATAGGATTTGCCGCCATCCTTGATCTCGACCGTGATGGCAGATGCCCCTGCATCGATCGCATTTTCCACAAGTTCCTTTACGACAGAGGAAGGTCTTTCAACGACCTCTCCTGCCGCGATCTTATCTATTGTCGATTTTTCCAGAACCGCTATCTTATTTCTTACCATCGATTTCTTACCTTTACCTGTAGTTCATTGAGCGCATTCATTGCTTCCAGTGGTGTCATATGACTGATGTCCAGATTGCGGAGTTCGTCAATGATCGCATCATCACTGACCGTATCCAAAAAGGACATCTGTGCCTTGTCTACATCATCCAGTGGCTTGGTCTGTTTTTTGCTGCCTGTCGTCTGCCCTTCGACCGCAATATTTTTTGCCAGGTCTACAATATCATTTTCACAAAGCTGGGTCACAATGCGGTTGGCACGATCAATGACCTCATCCGGCAGACCTGCCAATTTGGCAACCGCGATACCATAACTCTTGTCCGCGCCGCCCGGGACGATCTTTCGTAAAAATACAATATCATCACCGTTTTCTTTTACGGCAATGCAGTAATTATGTACACCCTCTAATTTGCCTTCCAACTCTGTCAATTCGTGATAATGGGTGGCAAATAAGGTCTTGGCTCCGATCAGTTTGACATTGCTGATATGCTCGACTACTGCCCAGGCAATGCTGAGTCCGTCAAAGGTACTTGTTCCCCGTCCGATCTCATCCAAGATCAAAAGGGAGTCCTTGGTAGCGTTGCGCAAAATGTTTGCTACCTCATTCATCTCTACCATAAAGGTGGACTGTCCGCTCGCCAGATCGTCCGATGCACCTACACGGGTAAAGATACGGTCTACAATACCGATATTTGCTGACTTTGCCGGAACAAAGCATCCGATCTGTGCCATGAGTACGATCAATGCACTCTGGCGCATATAGGTAGATTTTCCTGCCATATTTGGACCGGTAATGATGGAAACACGCTGTTTTTTGTTGTCTAAATAGGTGTCGTTATCAATAAAGAGCTGCTGATCCATCATCTGCTCGACCACCGGATGTCTACCACCCTTGATGTCAATCAGGCCGCGCGTATTGATCTTTGGTCTGCAATAATGGTTCTTTTCTGCCACATAGGCAAGGGATGCATAGACATCCAGTCTGGCAATGGCTTTTGCCGTTGTCTGAATACGGGACACCTCCGACGCAATGCGGTTGCGCAACTGCCGGAACAATTCGTATTCCAAGGAGATCAGTTTATCTTCCGCTCCCAAAATGGTATCTTCCAACTCTTTTAATTCCGGGGTAAAGAAACGTTCTGCATTGGCAAGCGTCTGTTTTCTCTGATAATCCGCCGGTACCAGATCCTTATAGGAATTGGTCACTTCCAGATAATAGCCAAAAACCTTGTTGTATTTGATCTTTAGATTTTTGATCCCGGTACGCTCTCTTTCTTTCGCTTCCAGTTCTGCCAGCCACTTTTTGCCCTCGGTCTTGGCTTTTCTGAGGCGGTCTACTTCCTCATTGTAACCATCCTTTAAGATGCCGCCGTCTCTGGAAGATATCGGTGGTTCTTCACAGATTGCCGCATCAATATCTGCACAGATATCCGATAAACTATCGATATTTTCAGAAAGTTCCACCAGATTTTTTGACTTAAAGTCTGCCAGCACGGTCTTGATCGCCGGCAGCATGGCAACCGAATTTTTAAATGCCAGAAGATCACGCGGATTTGCCGTCTGATATACGATACGGGTGTTCAAACGTTCCAGATCATAGATCGGATTTAAGTATTCCCGCAATTCTTCTCTTGCCATCATATTATGTAAAAGTTCGTCTACGGCATCCAGCCGGTCAGTGATCAGGTCGGCATTGGTCAGGGGCTGTTCGACATCAGAACGGAGCATTCTTGCTCCCATGGCAGTCTTGGTCTTATCCAAGACCCAGAGCAGGGAACCTCTTTTTTGCTTTTCCCGCAAGGTCTCGACCAATTCCAGATTGCGTCTGGTCGAAGAATCCAAGAGCATAAAATTGCCATTGAGATAAGGCTGCACATGGTTGAACTGTTCCAAGGATGACTTCTGGATCTCGATCAGATACTTCATCAAAGCACCGGCAGAAATACTTCCCATAGGAAACTCTTCCAGACCAAGGGCAGACAGCCGACTGGTGTGGAAATGTTCCAGCAAGACAGCCACAGCCAGACGGTCATCAAAATAATGAGCATCCAATTTTGCGATGGAGATCTGCATGCGTTCTCTGAGATCCGCAATATCGATACCGCTGATGGTAAAATTCTCATTGCAGATGATCTCCGATGGCACATATTTATTGATCTCGTCCAGACAGGAACGGTTGGAATCCACTTCTGTAACAAAGAAATCCGCCGTCGTCACATCTGCGATCGACAGACCGTATTTGTCACCGTCGAAAAAGATGCCCATAATATAATTGTTCTTGGACTCGTCCAAAGACATAGCATCCATATTGGTGCCCGGTGTTACGATACGGGTCACGGCACGCTTTACCATGCCCTTGGCTTCTTTTGGATCCTCGATCTGTTCGCAGACAGCCACTTTATAACCTCTTTGTACCAGGCGTGTCAGATAGGTCTCTGCTGCGTGATATGGCACGCCACACATGGGAGCACGTTCCTCAAGCCCACAACTTTTTCCGGTCAAAGTCAGTTCCAGTTCCTTGGATACGATCTCAGCATCCTCAAAGAACATTTCATAGAAATCACCCAGACGATAAAACAGGATACAATCCGGATTGGCATCCTTAGTCTGTATGTAATGCTGCATCATGGGCGTTAATTGTTCAAAATCTACACTTTTATGATTCATAATTCACCTGATATCTCTTTATAATCTCTTCTGCAACTTTCATGCCATCCATGGCAGCAGACGTGATCCCGCCTGCATAACCGGCACCTTCTCCGCAAGTATATCCCCTCCACACTGCCGACAAAGGATCCGTCTCTATGGATGCGGATAGGCGAAGATGTCCTGCTTTCAATGCCGGATAATATGGCATCTTTTCGGTCAAAGCCTGTCATTTTATGCCCGAACAAGGTCATGCCCTCCACAAAAGATGCATTGATCTCCTCAGAAAAAAGTTCCCGCAGATTGGCAAAATCTGTCTTTCCCTTGGTAAGCGAAGCAAAATCGCCATAGGAAGAACTTTTGACATTGCTGCAAAAATCACCGTATAACTGCTGGGGAACGGCTCCCTTTGCCAGGGTATAAGCCTTCTTTTCCAGTGCCATCTGATAAGCGATCGCTCCCATGGGATCATCTAGGGCATACTCGCCCGCCCCCACGGAAACCACAATGGCACTGTTGGCATTGGCAGAATCCCGCTTGGAATAACTCATACCGTTGACCGCCAGATGTTCCTGCATGGAAGATGCATTGACGACATAGCCACCCGGACACATACAAAAGGAATAGACACCACGTCCGTTTTTTAATTTGGTCGCCATCTTATAAGGGCTGCCGCCAAAAAGCCCGGCGCATCCTTACCGTATTGCGCCTCCTGGATCATGGTCTGTGGATGTTCAATGCGCAGTCCGACCGCAAATTCCTTGGCACTCATGGAGAGTCCGCCCTCATAAAGCATCTGAAAGGAATCCCTGGCACTGTGTCCTAAGGCAAGCACCGCCACTCCGGCATCCAGCCTAATGGTCTCATTTAGACCTGCCTGTCGGATCTTTAAGGCAGACAAAACGCCATCCTTGACCTCGAAATCCTCAAACTTTGTCTCAAAATAGACAAGTCCACCCAGGCGCCGGATCTCCTGTCGCATATTCTTTACGACTTCCTGCAGGATGTCCGTACCGATATGTGGCTTTGCATCCCAAAGGATCTGCCTTGGTGCCCCAAATTCCACAAAAGTCTGCAAAACAAATTGATTTCTGCCGGTCTTGTCCTTAGTCAATGTATTTAATTTACCATCCGAAAAGGTTCCGGCTCCGCCCTCACCAAACTGCACGTTGGACTCTGTATCAAGCAATCCGGTCTGCCAGAATTTTTCCACATCCGCCTGTCTATCTTCGACTGCGCGTCCTCTTTCCAAAAGGATGGGTGAAAAACCGGCGCGTGCCAGCAAAAGCCCGCAAAAAAGCCCTGCCGGTCCCATACCGACAATAACCGGGCGCTTAGAGAGTGGCTGTTCTCCGCTCTTTGGCATCTGAAAAGTCATCGGTTGATACAGGGAAATGTCCGTATCCTTTGCGCATTTCTTTAATAACTTCTTTTCCTGATGGATGTCCAGACGAACCGCCACGGTATAAATATAAAAAAGATCCGGCTTTTTCCTTGCGTCGATCGAACGCTTCAAGATCTCTATCTCGTAGATCGATGCCACCGTAATATGTATTTTCTTTGCGACCGCCTGCCGTATGCCTTCTGTCTCCTGCTCCGACACGGCAACCTTTAACTGTCTGATTAAGATCATTTTCTTTTTCCTATACAATGCATGCCTGCAAGGGCTCCGCTGGACCATGCCCATTGCAGATTATAGCCTCCACAGATACCGTCCACATCAAGGACTTCTCCTGCAAAGAAAAGTCCCGGCACAAGTTCAGATTCCATAGTCTTTGGATCGATCCTGTCGGTCTTTACGCCGCCTGCCGTAACCTGCGCATTGGAAAATCCATGGGTATCCGTGATCTTTACTACATAATGACGCAGGGCTGCCAAGAGGCAGGTCACATCCTCTTTGTCACAATCTCCTGCCAGTTTTTCTGCCGAAAGCCCGGCTCTTTTTAAGATCGGGGCGATCAGTTTGTCGTGCAAGAGTCCCTGTAAACTCTGCTCCAAGGTCAGGTTTCCTTCCCGCATATGCAAACGTCTCTGTAAGAGTTCTTCCGCCTCTGTCTTAGCATACTCTGGCAAAAAGTCCACATCCAGACAGACATCTTTTTTCTCCAAGAGTCCATATGCCGCCAGCCGGCTGGACTGAAAGACTACAATGCCTGAAAGCCCATAATCAGTGATCTGTAATTCTCCCTGCCAGAAAGCGGTCTTCTTATCGTCGATCCAGGTCGTGATCCCGGCATCTGCCCGAACACCCGCAGCCATTTTTACCAAAGGATCCGCCGCATGCAGTTGCACAAGTGCCGGTACCGGCTCTGCGATCTCATGCCCCAGACAGGACGCCAGATAATAACCGTCCCCCCGGCTGCCACGGATAGCAGATGCCTTGCCGCCACAGGCAAGAATGACGCTTCCTGCCGTAAAGGTCTCTTTATCCGCCGTCGTAACGAGAAATCCCGGATCTGTCATTTCGATACGTTTGACCTGTTTTTCCATGACCAGCGTCACAGACAGCCTTTGGATCTCTTGTAATAAAGCCCCCTGAACACTCTTTGCCTGCTTGCTCCGCGGATACAAAAGCCCCTCCTGTTCATAGGGCTCAATGCCAAGCCCTCGAAAGAAATCTTCCGTATCCTGCTCTGAAAAGGCAGCAAAGACCTGCTCTAAGAAAGCCCTGTCGGCTCCATAATAATTGTGCAAGTCTATAGCCCGGTTGGTGTAATTACACTTGCCGTTTCCGGTCGCCAAAATCTTTTTTCCAAGTCTATCATTAAATTCGATCACAAGGACAGATGCACCGGCTCTGGCTGCAAAAATAGCCGCCATCATACCTGCGGCTCCGCCGCCTGCCACAATGACATCATATCCCCTACTGCTAGTATTCTTCATAAAAATCACCACATGTCATTGTAGCATAAGCCCTGTCAATTCTCAACACTGGCGAGGCAGTTTTATATAACTAACTGCTGTAATTTTCCAAAAAGGCAAAGAGATCTTTTTCGCTGGAAAAATCCATGCCGTCTCTTAAGTCTTCGACCACATCTTCCGGCAGGCGCTCCTTTGCGATATCCGTCGTCAGATACTTTTTCCAGTCAACGATCTCATAAACTACGACCGTGTCATTTTCTAAGAGCACCATATACTTTGCCTGGTTTTCACTGGCACTTGGTATGCTGGAATTTTCGGTCAGAAGCATCCTGTCTTCTTCCTCCGCCTCTCTCTGGTCTTTTTCACTTGTTTTTGCAATGGCAAAAAAGATGAGTGCCAGAGCCACCAGTCCAATACATAAAAAAATACAAATACTGTTTGTTCGTTTCATTTTCATCACCACAAACAGTATTTGCATTTCAAAAAAATATATTCATGATTCCTGCAACAAGTGCATTTTCTTTGCCAGCGCAATGATAGTATTGCCTTTTGGCATACGCGCCAGTTCGGATTCTGTCAGTCCCTTCATCAGCAAAAGCAGAACAAAGTAGATCAGAACACCGACACAGATACTAAGAATCGTTGCAATTGCATTGGAATTGATGATCTTGTGCACCAGTTCATAGGACAGGAAAACTCCGATTCCCATCACGATGGACGCAAACAGCGGAATGATATAGGTCTTTTGCAGATTCACGCTTGCTCCACTATAACGGCGCAGTGCCAGATCATTTAAGATGCAGACACACAGTCCGTAAATATTATTAGCGATCACGACCGCATAGATATTCAGATCAAACAGTTCCATCAAAAGGAATAAGGCTATGACATGTACCAACAAAGAGATCACAGCATTGATAACCGGTGTCTTCATGCGGTCGATCCCCTGCAAAAGTCCATTGGTCAGGGTCGATAGTCCAAAGAGTGCAATGGAAATGGTTCCCAGCAGCATGATCATCATAGTCGTCTTGTCTCCATCATGGAATAAAAGCAGGTTGAGCGGTCTGCCCAAGATTGCCATGCCAATCGTTGACGGAATTGCAATGACCATAATAAAACGTGTCGCCAGAGAGATCTGTCGATTTACCGTATCAAAATCTTTGGCATGGTATGCTGTAGAAAGACTCGGTACACTGGATGCCGCCAAAGAAGATGCAATGGAGATCGGCACATTGGTCAGAACAATAAACTGACCGGAATATACACCCCACCATTCCGAAATCTGCTTTGCGGAATAGCCTTGTAAAGATGCGATATTTTTAAATACCCCCTGGTCAATAAGGGTGCTGACATTGTAAACGATCGTGCTGAGCAGGATCGGGAAAATGGTCAGTAAAAGCATCTTTAATACATGTCCATAGGACTCCTGCTCGCGATGATGGTCGCGCCGCATACGCTTTTTAAAGCGTTTCCGATAGACCAGATAAACAAAGAGCACAAATAGGAAAGCCAGAAAGGCACCTGCCGCCGTACCAAGGGTTCCACCCGCAGCACCATAGGCTGCCGCGTAAGCATCCGCATCACCTAATACCGCTCCTACCCTCTTTCCGTAGGATAAAGCATATAAGCGGCAACCACACTGACGATGGCATTTAAGATCTGCTCCGCTACCTGGGAAAAGGCACTCGGCATCATGGTATTTAAGCCCTGGAAAAATCCTCGGAATACACCGAGCAGAGCCACGACAAATACGGTCGGTGCCAGAACCTTAAGAGCGATTGCACTCAAAGGTGTCTTTAGCAGTGTCCCGGTAAAGTAATCGGCACCAAAATACAAGAGCAAAGCACCAAGCCCGCCACTAACGATAGCAAATCCAAGCGCTCCCTTAAATACCCGGAAAGCATCTTTTGCTCTGCCATTTCCCATTCTGGATGCGACCAGTTTGGAGACCGCCAGCGGCAGACTGAATGATGACATGATCAATATAATATTGTATATACTGTATGCCGTTCCATAATAATCATTACCCGTCTTTCCAATGATCGCCGTCAACGGGATACGATAAATAAGTCCCACGATACGGCTGATAATGGATGCAATGGCAAGGATGGATCCCTGCATAATAAAACTGGCATCACTGTTCTTTGACTTACCCAATTTTTACCTCTTAACTCTTACTGTGCTGATGAAAATTCATCTTCGGTCGCATAGAATGCGGAGTCATCTGCATACTGACTCTGGATGATGCATACCCATGTCTTACCCTGATTTAAAACGATCTCATTGCCGTCGTTGTCATAGTAATGTGTGATACCGTCATCGCCCTTGCGCCATGTGATGTCGATCATCTTACCCTGGGTAAAGAACTTACCTTCTCCGGAACCGGAAACGGTAATATTTAAGTACTGGGTTCCCTCATAGATACTATTATTGACGTTCTGGAAAATAATATTCGAAACCTCTACCTGCTTACCGTCCACAGCGTCGATCTGCTCAGCGCCAAACTGGTATCTGGCATAGGTCTGGCTATCCTTATTGTAAATAAAATACGGATGGTTGTAGAAATAATACGGCTTTACAACCACACAGTCTGTGCCTGCGGATAAGGTATTTGGACTGTCATCCTCTGCAAAGATATAGTGTCCGTCATAAGATGCATCATACTGTGTGTCGTATCCCTTCTTTGCAATACCACTGGCGATACCCTCTGCACTCGTATATGCGTTGTGTGGTGCAGCATGTTCGCTGGTACGGTAGAATGTATCTCCCAAAGATCCGTCCAAGCCGCTCAGATTATCCACGATACCGGTAGCAAGCAGCTGCTCGCCCTGTACGCTCTGTCCGAAATGCACATAAATGGCATCAAACTCTGCAGCAAACTGGGCATAATACGGACGACAACTACGCACATTTCCCATCTGTGTCAGATCGGCATAATCTTCGTAGATCGCCATCATTCTGGTGATCGAGCCTTCAACCGGAGCCTCATACAAAACACCGGCAGAATTGATACCATACTGTGGCAGAGCCGCTTTGGTATTCTCTGTCATGACGGCAACGGCACGACTGCGGCCGATCGACTGATCTACCCATTCTCCGGTCAGATAAGATTTGACCTGTCCGTCATGGTTGACTTCTTCCTCTTTTTCAACGACCTCTTTGGTCTGCCCATCATCTTTTTTCTGATGGGTGACAACAAATGCAGCAGTGCCTCCTGCGAGCGCCACTACAACGGCACAGATAATGCCGATCAATGCTTTCTTAGACATTCTTTTCTTCCTCCCTCGTAATATGTAATAAATCTAAGATATAAGACTGTTTTTCTTCCATAAGGGTTGCCTCATCCGGGGTCATATGATCATAGCCCATCAGATGCAGCATACTGTGTGCGATCAAAAAAGCATATTCCCTCTTCCGGGAATGTCCGTATTCTTTTGCCTGCGCCAAAACATGATCTACAGAAATCACAATATCTCCTAAGATCAGTTCATCATTTTCTGATGTTGCCGACAGATCAAGCAAAGAAAAGTCTCCCGGTGCCGGATAATCCATCATAGGAAAAGACAATACATCCGTAGACCGGTCCATTTCCCGGAATTGCTGGTTTAATTCATGGATCGCCGCGTCATCGGTAAGTACCAGGCTCACCTCGACTTCGTATGGAAATTCTTCCACTTCCAAAGCCTTATCAATGACATCCTCTGCCACCTTGCGGTAGTCAAAGGAAAATGGGATATCCACCTCTTCTTCTAATAATAATGTCATAACAAAGAATCCTCCCGGACTAATTTCTCACGGATCTTCAAAAACTGATTGATGCTGAGCCCCGACTCGTCATAGATCCCCTTTTGCGATAATTCATTCAACGTCTGATATATTACCATATCTTGGTTCCATGTGCTAGACATAGTATCCTGATCCAAAAGTTCGATCTTGGTCACCAGAGCATCTACCATGTGCACGATCGCCGATTCTGGTGTCTGTGGCAGGCGCAAAATACCCCCGTATTCCTCCATGACCGCCATGACATCAGTCGGAAAACAATGGTTGTTTGCCAGCCGCAGTGCATTGTCAATCTCCGGCTCGCCTTCCATCTTGCCCAGTCGGTAATAAAATCCTGCCATCATAGCACAGGGTGCATCTGCACCGATCTCACCCGCGCAGACCCCCGCCAGACGCGAAACCCTCCTGCCGTGATTGTATTCTGCCATAGAAAACCGTCGGATATCCATGACCAGCGGATAGGTATCTTCCAAAAAAAGCCGATATGATCCTTCCAGTTCTGTCTGATTTTTTTGTAGAAGCCAGGGAACCAGGGCAAGAACTACAAAAGCGTAGGCTATGCCATCCCCCAATCCCCACAAGACCTGTCGGATCCCCAGTGTGTGATGGGAAAGATAATAAAATACGATCGGCAGTAAAAATCCCAGAACAAAATAAAGCAAATGAATGCCAAAAAAAGACGTCTTTTCCCTGCCCTGCAAATAAGGGGTCAATAAAATACCACAGATGACCAAAAGGCTATAGCAGACGATCTCATACAGGCTGAGACTTTGTGTGATACCTAAGAGTAAGACCATATAAAGTCCAAGTCCTAAGGCAAGCACATCATCCATTGCCGGAAACAAAAGTATGCCGATCAGCAAGACCGGTGTAAAAAAATGCGGACAAAAGGATCCTGCAAGCAGGACTGCCCACGCCGGCAAGACCGATAAAAATACCTTTTGATAAGAAGCGGACTGCTTCTGGGGAAGTTCTCCTAATAAGCGGTGCTTCATCAGGGCAAGCATAAAGATCAGAAAGAAACTGATGTCTAAAGTTACAAGGCATAAAAGTTGATCCAAAAGGATCTCTTGTCCTAGGCAAAGCAAGACCTGCCCCGCCAGGAAAAGAAGTCCCATACCCAGACAGTATGTCAGTCTTTTGCTGGAAATATTATTTTCTTCCACGGTCTTTTCCATGTGTCTTTCCAACCTTTTTCTTTTTGTTTTTCGTATCTTCTTTCTTCTCGTAGACCTCGTATGCGTGTACGATCTTTTGTACCAGAGGATGTCGGACAACATCCGCACCGCTCAATTTACAGATACTGATCTCATCTACACTGCTAAGGACATCCACAGCCACATCCAGACCGGATCTGGCACTTGCCGGAAGATCCTTTTGTGTCGCATCTCCCGTAATGACCGCCTTGGATCCAAAACCGATACGGGTCAGAAACATCTTCATCTGCGCCGGTGTCGTATTCTGTGCCTCGTCTAGGATGATAAAGGCATTATCCAGAGTCCTGCCTCGCATATAGGCAAGCGGTGCCACCTCAATCAGACCTTTTTCCATATTGCGTGCAAAACTCTCTGCCCCCATGATCTGATAAAGGGCATCATACAAAGGACGCAGATAAGGATCTACCTTGCTCTGCATATCCCCCGGCAAAAAGCCAAGTTTCTCTCCGGCTTCGATCGCCGGTCGTGTCAGGATGATACGGCTGACTTCTTCCCGCTGAAAGGCCGTGATCGCCATTGCCATGGCAAGATATGTCTTACCGGTACCTGCCGGACCGATACCAAAAGTGATCATCTGATCCCGGATCGCATCCACATAGGCTTTTTGTCCGATCGTCTTGGGCTTGATCGGCTTACCGGAGGTCGTATGACAGATACAGTCGTCTGCCAGATCTTCCACCGCCTTGGTCGGCAGTTTCTGTTCGGTCAGTCCCAGCAGATAATTGACTTCCTGCTTGGTGATCGTCTCTCCTTTTTTTGAAAGTGCATAAAGACGCTGCATGATATCAGCTGCACTTTTGATCTTGTCTTCCTCTCCGATTACCTTTAAGCGGTCGTCGCGTGCGATAAAGGTAACCGAAAGTGTCTGTTCGATCAGTTTAATATTGGCATCAAACTGCCCAAAGATATTCTCCAGATGTTCTACTGGTATATCAAGAATACATTCTTTTTCACTCATAAATGCTTTCCTTTATATCGGATATTTCCGGCAGGTCCGTTTGTTTCTTTTCGGTCGCCGGAGATTGCAAAAGCAATTCTCCGTGCATGGTGCACAAATCATTACTGTATTCCATAATAACATTTTTATCCATTATTTGAATACCTTTTTCCTCAAAGTTTTTTTGCAAGTCGTCAAGATGTATTTGCATGATTTCCTGCATTTCTTTTTACTATGTGACGTTTTCTGCAATTTATAGGATTTTTCTGTCAAATAGTTGCAATAGATTGGAAGATCCCAAACGCCTCCCAGAGAGACCGGATGGATCTCTCTTAAGGTCGTATGCTGTGTTTTTCCCAACATATAGGGAACGACATTAAAATAAGAACCATTGGTGCCAAAGACAAGGTATTCCCTACGCTGCCCCATCTCGATCCTTTTCTGATAGGTCATTTCTTCCGCAAAGGAAAAGGCATAGACGCCCTCGATCAAAACATCCCCGTCCGCATTTTTTGGATCATATGCCAAAGTCTGGTCTCCGGCATCGTTGGTGATGGCGATCCAGCCATAGATCAGGACATCCCCCTTTTTGACATCGCTTCCCTTTTCCACTGCCGCCGTTCCATCGCGTACATAAAGAGACGTGACCTTACCATCGCATGGTGCAAGCAGGTCCATGCCGCTTTCTTCTTCCGTCTGCGCTTCTTCGGCTGCCGCCATCTTTTCTTTCATAGCGATCTGTAAGGAGGAACCTTTCATGGAAACCGATACCCAGATGACCTCCGGAAAATCTGCAAGGATTTCTTTTTCCAGAATCTCGCAATCCATGTCTTTCTTTTTGCTGCCGATTCCCTGTCCTTTCCGGCTCAGATAGGATTCCAGCATTTCCTCCGTCACAAAGGAATTGCCCGACACCCGGATCATCCAGATATAGCCTGAGACATAAAAAAGAAGGGCAAGCATGGCGAAGATGCCCAGGACATAGCCAGCCTTGTGACGGTATCTGTGCAAAGAAAAAGGCAGACCGATCTTCTTTTGTATCCGCACCTTAGATTTGGTCTTATGCAGTATGTCATGCAATTTCCAGACATCGTTTCCGTAGAGCATAGCCTGCATATGATAAGGATCCTGACTCTTTACATCCCATAAAAAAATCCCCCTGCTAATACATATTCTGATCAGACGGGGAAGATCATCTCCTGTAAATGCTACGCACACATAGCCTTTAAGAAAACGAAATAAGATCAATGATTCTTTTCCTTTACCTCTATTTTTTCAATGTTTCCGGCAATCTGCATCTCGGTCCTGGTATAATAGCAGATCCGCAGATGATCTCCCAAAATGCTGACTTCCTCCTCCTTGGACTGCACAATGATCAGTTTGTCATGATACTCGATCAGACCCTTGTAATTTTCGATCAAGGCGCTGCGGTTTCCCAGAAGGGTCAATTGGATCATACCGATCATCAAAGGATTTTCCAGCGGTTCCTCCCGCTCTAAAAGATTGCCGATCGTCCTCTTATCATTTTTCATCATAATGCAGTATATGAGTCATGCCAGAAACATATGCCTCAAAAGGTCTTTTTACTTGTGATATGGCTCGCCACGCATAATGCGGTAAGACCGGTAGATCTGCTCCAAAAGAATGACCCGCATCAACTGGTGTGGAAAGGTCATCTTTGAAAAACTCAAGGCATAGTCACTGCGTTTTAAAACAGCGGTATCCAAACCGATCGAACCACCGATCACAAAGACCAGACTGGACTTACCCGCCAGTCCCAGACGGTCGATTTCCTTGGATAAGCCTTCCGATGTCAGCATCTTTCCATCGATTTCTAAGGTGATGCAATAATCGCTGTCTTTGATGTGTTTGAGCAGACGCTCACCTTCCTTTTTGCGGATCAGATCGTTTTCCGCTTCGGATGCATTTTCCTTGGTCTTTTCATCGGCAACTTCGATCATCTGCAATTTGCAGTAGCGGCTCAGACGCTTTTGGTATTCTGCGATCGCATCACGAAAATATTTTTCCTTGATCTGTCCGACACACAAGATGGTAATATTCATACCTTAATTTCCTCCATATAAGTAAAGCATTAAAGCCACAGGAAATTCCTGCGGTCTTAATGCTTCTTTCTTACTATTGTGGTATATATTTGTAATTACACTCTAAAACGTCACTGGTCTTGCCATGCTTATCTACAAGGATCAGAGATAAGATATTGTTGCCCTCCATCATCTCGATCGGTCCTGTGTACTTGGCAGAAGCCTGTGTCGGTGTCGTACCGTCCCAGGTATAATAGACACTTGCACCTTCCGGCACTTCCACAGTGATCGTCGTTGGCGTCGTGAAACTGCCGCCGGATGGGGTGACAACCGGATAATCCGGGTCAGCATAGGTGATCTTATAATTCTTTTCAACTACCTGACTGGTCTTGTCGTCATTTTCACATACCGCCTTGACCGTCGTCGTGCCCTCCTCTAAAGTAAAGGCTTCCGTATAAAGAATGCCGCCCTCAGTCGGATCACTGCCATCTAAGGTATAATAGATCTTGCCTGTCTTGCAGGAAAGTTCGATGGTAACATCATCATCATATTTTCCTCCGTCTACGGAAAAGACCGGTGCGGACAAGAGGTTGTCATTAAAGAGATCCAGTAGTTTCTGGCTGGAAACCTGTGTCTGTAAATTGGTCAACTTATCATAATCGCCTGTGGCCAGATATAGAACGATCAGCGATTTGTAGGCAGAAACGTTATCATCATCTTGAGCGATCACCTCTAATAATAAACTTTCCGCTGTATCATATTCTTCCAACTTGATATAGTCATTGGCTGCAAGTATCTTCGCCTTTGTCTTGGTATCGTTCTTTTCTATGGCACGATTGTAATAGACCAAAGCACCTGTATAATCCTCTTTTGTATCCAAAGTCTTGCCCTTGGCGACATAATGGTCGTAAGATGTCATATAAACGGTCAAAAAGACCAGCACAAGACACAGGGCAATGATCCCACCGATCAAACCAGCTCTTGCCTTCTTATTTGCCCAAAGCCCCGCAAAGCCCTTTTTCTTTTCCGGATTCTCTTCTACTGCCTTTTTAGCGGTAGAAGCACTCTTGCCACCGGCGGAAGTCTTCTTATCCGACTGGACATTTTGTCCAACTGTCTCCGGCTGATTTTCTTCCGTTTTTCCGGCTGATTTTTCTTCTTCCAGAAGGGATATCAGAAAATCATCCTCTAAGATATTGTAGTCCGGCACCATCTGCACCGGTTCCCCACATTTTTTACAAAAAACACTGCCGGCATCAATCTCGGCTCCACATTTACTACATTTCATAGCAATCTCCTATTTTTGCAGATCAACGGATTCCAGACAATTATGCATGAGCATAGCGATCGTCATCGGTCCAACACCACCCGGAACCGGTGTAATGGCGGAACAATGCGATGCTACCTCATCATATGCCACATCCCCACACAAATGGTTGTTCTCATCCCGATGCATACCAACATCAATGACAACGACTCCCTCTTTGACATAGTCTGCCGTAATAAACTGCTTCTTGCCGATCGCAACGATCAGGATATCTGCCTGTCTGGTCACAGAAGCAAGATCTTTGGTCTTGGAATGGGTCACAGTGACCGTAGCATTTTCGCGCAGCATCAAAAGTGCCATCGGTTTTCCAACGATATTGCTGCGTCCTACGATCACACAATGCTTGCCTTCCATGTCAATATGACTGCGCTTTAACAACTGGATAATGCCTGCCGGTGTGCAGGATACAAAGCCCGGCAGACCGATGGAAAGTGCACCGACATTCTGCGGATGAAAACCATCAACATCCTTAAGCGGATCAATGGCTCTGGTGATCTTGTCCTCGTCCATATGTTTCGGGAGCGGCAGTTGTACCAAAATACCATTTACATCCTTGTCGCCATTTAATTTGTCAATGAGCGCCAGCACCTCTTCTTCGCTGGTATCCTCTGCCAGTTCATAGGACAAAGAACGGATGCCGATGTACTCACAGGCTCTTTTCTTATTGCGCACATAAACGCAGGATGCCGGATCCTGTCCTACCAGAACCACTGCTAAGGTCACTTCCTGCCCCTGCGCATGCATAGCGGCTACTTTTTCCTTTAACTCGTCCTTGATCTCCTGTGAAATCTTCTTTCCATCAATGATTTCTGCCATTGTATCTTCTCGCTTTCCAGTCTTTTTTAAAATAATCCGGTGATCACACCGTCATCTGAAACATCAATTCCAAATGCTGCCGGCTTCTTTGGCAAGCCCGGCATAGTCATGATGGCTCCTGTAACAACCACCACAAAGCCTGCACCGGCACTTGCATAGACTTCTCTTACATTCAAGGTAAAGCCTTCCGGTCTTCCCAGTTTCTTTGCATCATCAGAAAGGGAATACTGGGTCTTTGCCATACAGACAGGGAAATCTCCCATCCCTAGTTCCGTAATATGAGCCAGTTCTTTTTCCGCAGCCGGTGCATAAGAAACATCTGCGGCACCATAGATCTCCTTGGCGATTGTAGCGATCTTGTCCTTTAATGACATTTCAGACGGATAGATCGGTGCGAAATGACTTTCCTTATGATCTAGGACATCCAAAATGGTCTCTGCCAAGCAACGCCGCCCTGACCGCCTTTTTCCCATACTTCGGATAAAGCGAAGGCACAGCCGCGTTTCTCACAGAAGTCACGGACAAAGGCTGTCTCCTCCTCGGTATCTGTAATAAAGGAATTGAGGGTCACTACGACCGGCACATCAAATTTCTGTAAGTTTTCAATATGCTTTTCCAAATTGACAATGCCCTTTTTCAAAGCATCCATATTTTCCTCTGACAAGGCATCCTTTGCCACGCCGCCATTGTATTTGAGGGCACGGATCGTTGCTACCAGAACAACGGCATCCGGGTGTAAACCTGCCATGCGGGACTTGATGTCAAAGAACTTCTCTGCGCCCAGATCAGCACCAAAACCTGCCTCTGTCACACAGATATCTCCCATTTTCAGTGCCATCTTTGTCGCGCGCACACTGTTGCATCCATGTGCGATATTGGCAAACGGACCACCATGCACCAGTGCCGGTGTATGCTCTAAAGTCTGGATCATATTTGGCTTCAAAGCATCCTTTAGCAGGGCTGCCATGGAACCGACTGCCTGCAGGTCTGCTGCCGTAACCGGTTCTCCCTTAAAGTTGTAAGCCACGATAATGCGGCCGAGTCTTCTCTTTAAGTCTGCCATATCATCTGACAGACAAAGGATCGCCATGATCTCAGATGCAACGGTAATGACAAAATGATCCTCTCTTACCATACCGTCCATCTTGCTGCCCAAGCCAACGACAATATTACGGAGCACTCGGTCATTCATGTCCAGACAGCGTTTCCATTTGATCTGTCTTGGATCAATGCCAAGTTCGTTTCCCTGCTGGATATGATTGTCTAAAAGGGCTGCCAGCAGGTTATTTGCAGAAGTAATCGCATGAAAATCTCCGGTGAAATGCAGATTGAGATCTTCCATAGGAACGACCTGGGCATAGCCACCGCCCGCAGCACCACCTTTGATACCAAAGCAAGGTCCTAAGGAAGGCTCACGAAGTGCAAGGACTGCCTTTTTTCCTAACTTTGCAAATGCCTGTCCAAGGCCTACACTGGTCGTCGTCTTTCCCTCGCCTGCCGGTGTCGGATTGATTGCAGTGACAAGTACCAGTTTGCCATCTTCTTCCTTTGCCAAGCGCTCCATACACTCATCTGACAACTTAGCCTTGTATTTTCCATACATTTCCAAGTCATCTGGCGTAAGTCCTACCTGTTCTGCAATCTCGGTGATCGGAAGCATGGTCGCTTCCTGTGCGATTTGGATGTCTGTTTTCATGTTCTCTCTCCTTACATAAGTAAAATGTTGTCTGGTCTCTAGTAACCTCTATCCTAAAAGTCATCGCTGACCGGATATTCCTCTTCCACCGCTGAAACTGCTGATGGATTTAAGAATTGCTCAAACTGGGTCGGTGTCATATGTACCGTTCTAGGTTTGGTTCCCATTTCCGGTCCCACGACTCCGGCCTCCTCCAACTGATCCATAATGCGGGCTGCTCTGTTAAAGCCGATCTTGAAGTTGCGCTGTAACATGCCGATGGAGCCCTTTTCCTTGGATACGATCAGACGACCTGCCTCTGCAAAATAGGAATCCCTCGTATCTTCAAAACCACTGCCGCCTCCGATAGCGGTAGCACCATCACTGCCGTCCGCGCCGGACTCAATATGCTTGGTCACATTTTCATCATAGGAAGCCTCTTCATTGTTACCCTTGATATAGTCGACTACATCCTGCACTTCCTCATCTGAGACAAAGGCACCCTGCACACGCAGCGGCTTGGTATAGCCCTGTGGATAATAAAGCATATCTCCGTTTCCTAGGAGTTTTTCAGCCCCGAACATATCCAGAATGGTTCTGGAATCCACACCACTGTTGACCGCAAATGCGATACGGGACGGCATATTCGCCTTGATCAGACCGGTCACGACATCAACAGATGGTCGCTGGGTTGCTAAGATCAAATAAATACCGGCGGCTCTGGCCTTTTGTGCCAGACGACAGATGGATTCCTCGACTTCCTTGGCGGCAACCATCATAAGGTCTGCCAACTCGTCTACGATCACGACCATTTCCGGCATCTTTTCAAAGGTACCCAATTCTCCATTGGAATTGATCGGTAACTGATAATTATGTTCTTCCAGTTTTTTATTGTAAGATTTGATGTCACGCACACTGGCATCCGCAAATTTCTGATAGCGGTCATCCATTTCCGTAACCGCCCAGTGCAATGCCCCAGCCGCCTTTTTGGGATCGGTAACGACCGGGATCAACAGATGGGGTATGCCATTGTAAATACTAAGTTCAACGACCTTTGGATCGATCATGATAAACTTGACCTCGTCCGGTCTTGCCTTATATAAGATACTCATGATGATCGTATTGATGCAGACGGATTTACCGGAACCTGTCGTACCGGCGATCAAAAGGTGGGGCATCTTGGCAATATTTGCCGTAATGACATTGCCCGCAATATCCCGCCCTGCACAGAAAGTCACCTTGGACTCTGCCTTTTTAAATTCTGCGGAGGAAGCCATTTCCTCAAAGGATACCATGACTTTATTTTTGTTTGGCACTTCGATACCAACGGCTGCCTTTCCCGGGATCGGCGCTTCGATACGGATATCCGTAACCGCCAGATTCAACTTGATGTCGTCTGCCAGATTGGTGATACGGTTGACGCGGACACCCACTTCCGGCTGCAACTCATAACGGGTAACCGTCGGTCCACAGGTGACATCTGTCACCTCTACATTGATGCCAAAATTGCGGAGGGTCTGTTCCAGTTTGTCTGCCGTGGCTTCCAATTCTGCCTTGGAATTTCCGTTTCCGCTCGCCGCCTTCTTTTTCAAAAGTGACAGGGTTGGAAATTTATAGGCTGCCGCCGGCTTTGTCTCCTGCTTGCTCTTGGCGATCTCATCTGCCACCTGATCTGCACTCTTTCGGGTCTCCTGCATGCTTGCCGCTGTCTTGCGTGGACGTTTTTCCGGGGGTGCCACAGCCTCAGCCGCTGTGGGTGCTGCCGTCTCCTTTTCCTCAGCCCTGACAACTTCCGGCGTAGAAGGCATAACTGCCTGCCTTTGTGGCTGTACCGGAGAAGTCGGTCTTACCGGATCATTTTCTGCCTTTGGCGCTTCCGTGGTCACATTGGCGACAGGTGGGGTCGATAAATTAATGCGTCGGCTTGGACGTACCGATTCTGCCTTAACAGCTTCTACCGGTTTTTCCACATCCAGACCAATGACAGACGCAGATCCGGTGCACTTGGAAGATAAAGGCACACGCTTAACATTCTTAACCTCGACATCCTTTTGCGGTGCCATATGTACCTGTTCCACCTCATCCGAGGATGCCTGCACCGCCTGGATCTCAGGTTCCATCTTGGTATCAAATGCCACACCTGAGATCTTCCGATCTCTGCGCGGCGCGTTTTCATCTACCTGACCGGCAGCCGCCTGCCGTTTCTTATCGGCCCGGATCCTTGCCAGTCTTGCCTCGCGGTCTTCATTTGGATCTGCATAGCGTCTTTTCTTTCTACGTCTGCGACTGCCTGCCTGCTGTAGCAAAGAGCGTTCCGTAATGAGAATCAGGCAAACGATCATGATGACAAAGGTAAGCACATAAGCACTGATCAGCCCAAAACCTTCCACCAGCCCGGATGCAATCATTCCTCCCAAAAGCCCGCCGCCAGCCTTGCTCTCTCGTCCATAGTAAAAAGCACGCATGGCTGCATAAGGAGCATCCCCGTGGGCAAACAATTCCACCAAAACACTAAGAAAAACCGTAAGCACGCCACCGGCGATCAGTTTGATCGTGGCGATCCGGTTTCCCTGATTGGAAATGCCAAAGAAAGTAGCCACCAGAAGCAGGATGGGAAACAGATAGGCAACCAAGCCGAAAATGCCAAAGAAGAAACTACTGACAGCATTACCTACGATCCCACCGATCCCCAGATTACTCAAAAACAAGAGAACACAGACCGCAAGGAAGATCCACAAAAAGATCTCTTTGATGGCTTCTGCCTTTGCAACATCGACCACTTCCGCCTCGACTGTGACATTTTTGGCAGTTGTTTTCGGTTTTGTCCCCTTTTTCGTCGTCTGTTTCTTTGTGGCTGTAGACTTTTTGCTTGCGGAAGTCTTGGTCGTATTCCGTTTTGCACTTGTCGTTTTATTAGCCATAATTTACGAATCCCCTAATCTTATAATCACATACATCCTACGATCACTGCAATCACACCAACGATCATGCAATATACAGAAAAGATGGTAAATTTCTTCTTGCGGACAACAAGAAGCATGGTCTTGATACAAATATATCCTACGACAGCGGCAACCACCATACCGACAACATAATTGACGATCTCAGAAGATGCTGTTGTTGCAAGACTCAAATCCTTCAGTTCCAAAACGGCTGCCCCAAGCACTGCCGGAATGGACATGATAAAGGAGTATTTTACTGCGAAAGTGCGATCGAAGCCGCTCAAAAGACATGCCGTGATCGTTGTTCCTGAGCGGGATAAGCCCGGAAGTGTAGCAAAGCCCTGACATACGCCGATCACAACCGCATTGCCATAACTTGCGTTTTCTTCGGTCTTTTTACCGGTTTTCACACGATCGGAAATAAAGAGCAAAATACTTGTGATGATCAGACAGATGCCCGGAACCAATACCGTCGCAGATGCTGCTTCGATCAGGTTCTGTCCCAGAACACCCATGATACCGGTAGGGATAGTCGAGACAATGATCAACATAACAAAGCGGCGATACGGTGTATCCACCATCTTGCGGTACTTCTTTTTCCTGGAAGAAGAAAGATTGCCGATCGCGATGCCAACATTGGCAAGAAAGTCGATCACGATAGATACGCCCTCACAGATCAACTCCCAGATATCTTTATAGTAAACAGCAAAAATAGCAACCAGAGTCCCTAAATGCAGTAAAACGTCAAACATAATCCCGGTATCTGTCTGCACATGAAATAATGCCTTAAAAAGTGCAAGATGCCCGGAACTGCTGACCGGCAGGAACTCTGTTAATCCTTGAATCAGCCCCATGAAAATAGATTGCAATAATGACATAATGACCTCCATATATGTGATTTTACCAACTTTTTAATATTACCATATTTTCCAGAAGCTGTCATTATTACTTTTCTACAGATTACACGCCTTTTTGCGCCGTCTTTTTGCCTGCTATCATTCTTTCCAAGGTCAGCATGGCATCCCCCAGACTGCCCACATGAGAGATCAAACCTTCATTGACTGCTTCTTCGCCTACCAGAATAGTTCCCAGATCCTTTGCCATGGTATCTTTAGCAAGCATGAGTTCTTCCAGACGTGTCTTTTTGATAGCCGCATGCCTACAGATAAAACCAATGATCCGCTCCTGCATCTGGTTGAATTGATAATAGGTCTGGGGTGCTCCCAGTACGGTTCCACTCATACGTACCGGATGTGCCAGCATAGTCGCGGACGGCACGATAAAAGAACAATCCGTTGCGACTGCCAGTGGGATGCCGATGGAATGGCTGCCGCCGATCACAAGAGAGATCGTTGGCTTTTGTATGGCAGCAATCAATTCTGCCATCGCCAGACCGCACTCCACATCCCCGCCAATGGTATTTAAGACAAAAAGAATGCCGTCTACAGAGGCATCATTTTCCATGCCGATCAGAAGCGGTATCATATGTTCATATTTAGTTGTCTTAGCATTTGCAGCCAGAAGCGTGTGTCCTTCGATCTCGCCTATGATGGTCACAATTCCGATCCTGTGTCCCTTTTCTGTTGTAATGACTTCCTGTCCATATTCCTTCACACTATCCATTTTAATCTTCCTTTTTCTTTTTAGTGTGCATCAAAGAATATGAAAAAATACAAAAAGCGCCCGTTCCTAAGAACTGACGCATCTTTTTGTATCTATTACGACTCGCCCATCAGATAGGAGTAAAGTCCCTCATAATTGGCTTTAGAGTTTTTCCATGAATAATCTTTTTGCATGCCACGGTCTACCATCTTGTTCCACTCTGCCTTCTTTTCAAAGAAAACATACTTGGAATAATTGACAGTGTTCAAAAGTTCATCCCCATTATAATTGGCAAAGGAGAAACCATCCCCGGTATGCTCATATTCATTGTAAGGGATGACCGTATCCTTTAAGCCGCCTGTCTCGCGCACGATCGGCACGGTACCATAGCGGAAAGAGATCAACTGGGTCAGACCACACGGTTCAAAGCGCGACGGCATCAAAAAGGCATCTGCCGCTGCGTATAACTTGTGAGCCAGATCCTCGGAATAACAGATGTTTGCGGATATTCGGTCCGGGTATTTCCATGCAAAGTGACGGAACATATTCTCGTACTGGGCTTCGCCGGTACCGATTACGACCAGTTGGGTGTTGTCATCCACCAGACGCTCGATACAGTAATTGACCAGATCCAGTCCCTTTTGGTCTGTCAGACGTGAGATCAGCCCGATCATGTACTTTTTCTTGTCTACGACAAGCCCAAGCAGCTCCTGTAACTTCTCCTTGTTGACCTTTTTGTTTGTTCTGAAATTGGATGCACTGTAATTTTTGAAGATCAAATCATCCTTTGCCGGATCGTACATAGCATAGTCAATACCATTGACGATACCGCGCATGTCAAAATGTCTGGCTGACAGAAGTCCGTCCAAGCCCTCGCCATAATAAGGGGTCTGGATCTCCCCTGCATAGGTATCACTGACGGTCGTAATATAGTCTGCATAGACCAGACCGCCCTTTAACATATTGGCACCCTTTTTGAACTCCAATTTGTCCGGTGTAAAGAGTTCCATCGGCAGACCGGAGATCCCCTGAATGGTCTCGATATCCCAGACACCCTGGAACTTGAGGTTATGTATAGTCATGACTGACTTCATACCCCAGAAGAAAGGATTACCGGCAAATTCTGTCTTTAAATAAACAGGGATCAATCCTGTCTGCCAATCATGGCAGTGAATGATATCCGGCTGAAAGTCAATGAGCGGTAACATGGAAAGTACTGCCTTGTCAAAGAAAATAAATTTCTCGATATCGTAGCGCGTATCCCCATAAGGATAAAAGCACTCAAAGTACTCCAGATTATCGATAAAATAGTATGTGATTCCCTGATACTCATACTGCATGACGCCTACATAGCGCTCGCCGATATAAGATCCCATCCCCATCTGGAAATGACACACATACTGAAAGGAATCACGGTATTGTGGCGGGATACAGGTATAGTCCGGCAGGACCACACGGATATCCCATTCTGATCTGTCAAATTCTTTTGGCAAGGCTCCTACCACGTCAGCCAATCCCCCGGTCTTGACAAATGGCACACACTCGCTTGCCGCAAAAAGTACTTTCTTCATAGTAACCCCTCCTAATGAATCAAAATACTACTCGTCCCAGTTATGATATACTTCTTGAACGTCATCATCTTCATCCAGCAAAGATAAGATCTTGTTGATGTTGTAAAGATCCTGCTCATCTGTAAGTTCTACATAGGTCTGCGGGATCATGGTCACCTGTGCATCTGCCATAGCGATCTTCTCCTGCTCCAATGCTTCACGGACAGCAGAAAAATCATCCGGATCTGTCAGCACGATGAAGGAATCTTCTTCCTCTGTGAAATCCTCTGCACCTGCATCCAGTGCCATCATCATCAGATCATCTGCATCCAGATCACACTCTTCCTTGTCAATGATGATCTGTCCCTTTTTATCAAACATGTAAGATACACAGCCCTGGGTTCCAAGACTGCCCTTGCCCTTGGTGAAAGCGCTGCGCACATTGGCAGCGGTACGGTTCTTGTTATCGGTCAAAGCATCAACGATGATGGCTGTACCGTTTGGTCCATAGCCTTCATATGTAACCGATTCATAATTGACTGCATTTGCATCACCGGCAGCTTTCTTGATACCTCTTTCAATGGTATCGTTTGGCATATTGTTGGCCTTTGCCTTGGCAATAACATCACGAAGTCTGCTGTTATTGTCAGGATCCGGTCCGCCTTCCTTGACCGCTACTGCGATCTCACGTCCGATAATGGTAAATACCTTACCCTTTGCAGCATCATTTTTCTCTTTCTTATGCTTAATGTTAGCAAATTTTGAATGTCCTGACATAAAATTATATCCTCTTTTCTAAAGTATTCTTATCCAGTGTATCATTTTTTGTTTTATATGGCAAACACCTGTACCTGCCGGATCATTTTTCCTTCTACATCCAGCACTTTGAAGCGGTAGCCCTTGTATTGCACTTCAAAAGTCTCATGTTCCTCCGGGATCTTGTCAATATGGGAGATCAAGAAACCATTTAAGGTCTCGTAGTCCTCCGGGAAGGTAATCCCCAGAACCTCTGCCGCTTCTTCTAGGGAAGTGCCGCCATCCATGCGGTAAAAATTCGGTGCGACCTGTTCGATGGACGCTTCCTCCTTGTCGTGTTCGTCCTGGATATTGCCCACGATCTCCTCTAAGATATCCTCCATAGAAATAATACCGCTGGTCTGCCCATACTCATCCACCACGATCATCATGTGCTTTTTCTTGGACTGCATCTTGGCAAATAAGGTATTTAAACTGTGGGTCTCCGGCACAAATTCCGGTGAGTGCAGTAGTTTGTCAAAATCCCGCAGTTTCTGCCCGTAAGTCTTATGGTCTTTGGCAAAGACTAGTGCATCTTTAATATGTAAAAGACCGATGATATTATCCAGATCGTTCAAATAAACCGGATAACGGGAAAAAGGTGCATCCTGCATAAAGGTAAGCGCCTCGCCAAAGGTCATTTCGCCATCCAGGGCAATGATCTGCCTGCGGTGGACCATGATATCCTTGGCGTCCTTGTCGCCAAATTCAAAGATGTTATGTATCATGGCGGCTTCACTGGCTAACAGCACCCCATGCTCATGTCCCTCATTGACAATGGAAATGATCTCATCTTCCGTGACATCATCCACTTCCTCCTTGGGATCTACCCCAAAAAGACCGCTGATCTTCTTGCTGAGAAGATCATACAAAAGGATCAGAGGTCGAAAAACTTTTCGCAAGGTCTCATAGGCTCCCAGATAGCGCAGTGCGATCTTACAATGCTTTTTGGAACTGATACGATAAAGAGTTCCAAAAAAGAAAACCGCATATAATACGACAAAGACCACATACACAAGAATTGCAAATAAGACCCTTTCCCATGTATTTTCTGCAATGTCCGACAGTCCATTGTAAAGCAGGTAAAAAGAACTTGCTACAATGCCGATCCCGGAAAAAATCCGCAAAAAGGAACTGCTGATGACCAGCAAATGATCATCACTGTGATAACGCTCTAAGCACCCTGCCTTGGCAGGATCCCCTTTTTGTAACTCCTCCAGATCACTGTCGTTGATATGATCGATCGCGATCTTAAAACTACTAATGATGATCTGCATGATAGCACATAGGCAAAATACGATCATGCAGATCAAACACCTGACTCCTTCATCCATGGTATTCTATTCCCTCATTTCCTTTCTTATGTGAAAATCTTTGAAACTGCTATGTAAGCAATTCCAGACTGATCTCTAATGCTTTATCAATCTCAAATAAAACCTGATTATCCAGATGACATATCTTATCCTTAAGTCTGGTCTTATCGATGGTGCGAAGCTGCTCCAACAGTACGACCGAATCCTTGACCAGATCATATTTACCACTATCCAATGAAACGTGTGTCGGCAATTTTGCCTTGTGCAACTGTGATGTAATCGCTGCACAGATCACGGTCGGAGAATGGATATTTCCGACATCATTTTGAATAATCAGTACCGGTCGGATCCCGCCTTGTTCCGAGCCGACGACCGGTCGCAAGTCTGCATAATAAATATCGCCTCTTTTAATTGTCATACTACACTCTCCAAAATTGAATTTATAAATAGTATTTCCACAATTTCAAAAGCTATTCATATTAGATTATGCAAAATAATTCATTTCGTCAACGCATGCGCCGTCCTTCTGATAAAAACGTGGAATGCGGTCTCCCAGATCACATGCCAGTTCATAGTTAAAACGCCCGGACATTTCTCCCAGTGTCTCCATAGAAATGACTGCGTTCCCATCCTGACCGATCAAGGTCACGCGGTCCAGATACTCTGCATCCGGGATATCCGTTACATCCACCATCATCTGATCCATGCAGACCCTGCCCACGATCGGTGCAGGCTTGCCGCGCACAAGCACATAGCCCTTGCTGGATAAAGAACGAGGATAGCCGTCGCCATATCCTACCGGGATCGTCGCGATCCGGCTTTCTCTTTCAGTGACATAGGTGCCGCCATAACTGATCGCACTTCCCGCCGGAAGGGTCTTGATGTGTACGATATGACTGTAAAGAGATAAAATCGGATACAAAGGAAAGGCATGATCCATCTCCTCTGACGGCCACAGACCGTATAAAGTAATGCCTGCACGCACCATATTTTCATGATAGCCCGGCAGTTCTAAGATAGCGGCACTGTTGCAGCAATGGCATATCGGAAATGTAATGTCCTCTTTTTGCAGTGCTCCTATCATATCCTTGAATAAGCTATATGCCTTTTTTGCATAAGATTTATCCGCTTCATCCGCTCTGGCAAAATGGGTAAAGATACCTTCCAGGCAAAGATGTTTGAGCCCTGCAATATCTTTGATCTCTTCTACCGATTCCTGACAGACCGGATAGCCGATCCTGTGCATACCGGTATCGATCTTGATGTGGATCAGTGCCTTTTTATGACATTTTTCCGCTGCCGCATCCAAGCTTGCGCCACATCCTTGCGGTAAATTCCAAAACGGATATCCTGCAGAATCAGATCTTCATAATCTTTTTCAAAGACATAGCCTAAGATCAGAATCATCTTCCCAATGCCTGCTTTTCGCAGTTCCAAGGCTTCTTCTGCCGTTGCAACCGCATAACCGCTGATGCGGTCATTGTCCTCTAAATGCTTAGCAATTGCCTTAGCACCATGCCCGTAGGCATTGGTCTTGATAACAGCCATCATGCCGACGTCCTGCGGCAGTTTTTCTTCCATTGCCTGCACATTTTGATCTAAGGCATCAAAATCTACGATGGCGTAAACACGCCTTTTTTCTATTTCCACTGTCATCTTCCTTCTTTCTGATAGATCGTTTTTATTCCTTTTATGATGTCACCTGCCTGCATGCAAAGATTAGCCTCTGTCCTTGCGGCCTCCTCTCCCGCAAGTCCATGCAGGTAAACGCCCAGTGATGCCGCATCTTCCGGTCTTAAGCCCTGCGCGATCAATCCTGCGATCACACCGGTCAAGACATCACCACTGCCGGCTGTCGCCATACCGCTGCAGCCGCTCGCATTGATATAAGTCGTGGCATAAGGCACGGATACGATCGTAGCCGCATCCTTAAGTGCACAAATGACCTGATAATCTCTTGCAAAATCCTGTGCTATGGATAATTTATGGTCAGTCACATACATAAGCGGACTGCCCATCAGGCGTGCCATTTCACCCAGATGCGGAGTGATGACGGTCTCTGTATGCGGCTTTTTCAGCCACTGTAAATGTTCTGCCAGAATCCCCAACGCATCCGCATCCACCACCATCGGCACTGCAGCATTTTCTAAAGTCGTGCGAACCAGGTTCTCCGCCAGATTAGACTTTCCAAGCCCCGGTCCTATGGCTATGGCATCCGCCCAAGCAAGTTCTTCCAACAACTGCTTTTCATTCCATTTATCATAGGTAACAAGAATGGCTTCCGGGAATCGTGTCAAAATGATGTCACGATTGCATCTTGGTGTATAGACCTTGACCATGCCGGCACCACTCGTCAGAGCACTTTTCGATGCAAGATAAGCCGCGCCTGCCATATCCTCACTGCCTGCGATCACAAGCACCTTTCCCCGGCTTCCCTTGTGATCATCCGGGCTTGCCTGCGGTAGTTGTTTTAGATCTTCTTTTTCCAGGCTCTTACAAGGAAGAACCTGATCTGCCAGACTGCATGATTCGATTCCGATTGCAGATACGATCAATTCACCACAGTATTTTTTCCCCGGATAAAGCATCTGTCCGACCTTGGCAAAAGCAAAGGTTATGGTCGCATCCGCCAAAAATGCCTGCCCCATGATCTGTCCGTCATCCGCAGATACACCGGATGGTATATCCACCGCCAGCCGGTAGGCATCCATGGCATTGACCTCTTGCAAAAGTGCAGGATAGTCACCGCCCAATTCTCTGGAAAGCCCGATACCAAACAGGGCATCCACGATCACCTGGGCGTCTGCAAGTGTATCCGTAGAACTAGACAATTCCATGCCATACTGCCGACAGATCTTTTGCTGCGCCATGTTTTCCGGCGAAGCTTGGAAAAATCGCCCACCAGGAATACCGACACCTGCCCCCCCTCTAAGTATAAAAGCCTTGCAATGGCGAGTCCATCCCCACCATTGTTGCCACTTCCACATAGTATGACGATCTTCTTTTGCCACAAATCTCTTTCATGCAAAAATGAAACAACCGATAACGCGGCTCTCTCCATCAGCACCATGGAAGGCAGACCATAATGCTCGATCGTGCGGCTATCGCATTGTTTCATTTCGCGACTGTTTAAAATATATTTCATACGTCTCCTTTTTGTACATCTTTTGATAACTGTTTGTCCTGGGTCGTATCACCGGACGGGCGATCCTCTCCTGTGATCAGATCCACATCATCATTTTGCACATCAAAAAGATTGATGATATCTTTTCCAAATATATCATGCATATATGCATAGATTTCTTTATTGTTGATCTCCCGATTCTGTTTGCGGATGATGTTCTTTTTTAATTCTACCCGGACCTTTTTGATCCATTCCGCAATCTCCTCGGCTTCTTTGCAATTGGTGCGCAGACGATCATAACAAAAGGTCATGGTCTCCATCATCAGCGCGTCATTGCAGGTCTGTATCTCCTTTGGGATCTCCAAAAGGGCATCCTCGTTGGCTGCGATCTTTTCCTTGACTTCCTCGATCAGCCGTTTGTTCTCGTCCATCTGCCGGCTGTGCGTCTCCTTGTCCTCCTCTGCGTCCATATGCTCTACGATATTCTGCATAAGGGATGACTTGACCTTCTTTAAATCCTTTAACTCCTGCGTCAGGCGTCCCTGCCGCTCCAAGATCTCCTTCAACTGGCTTTCCAGTTCCTGCACCTCTTTGGGCTTGCCATCTAAGGCAAAAAGCCGGTGCCATTTCTGGTCCAAGACCAGAATGGGTATTTTTGTTTTCGCCAGTGCTTCTGTAAACGCCTGTCGTTCCATACGCTCACCTTCTTTTGAAAACTATTTTTTGTGGTTGGCAATATTGTAAGAAAGCTGCATCAGACTATCGGACAGATGCACATTCTCTACGACCATATCCTCCACATCATCCAGATCGACATGGGCAAAATTCCAGATGGCATGTACGCCCAGGGAAGATAACTGTGCCGCGGTCGCTTCTGCATTCTGCTTTGGCAGGGTCAGTGCCGCAATATCCACACGTGTTGTCTTTACAAATTCTGGTAATTCCTCCAACATACGGATTGGGATATCTCTTACCTCTTTCCCCTTCAATGCCGGATTGACATCAAACAGACCGACGATCTTGAAACCTAATTTTTCAAACTTAACATAATTGGCGATTGCCTGCCCCAAGTTACCGATACCGATCACGATCACATTGTGTGTCTCATTCAATCCTAGGATCTTGCCGATTTCATCATATAAGTACTGAACATTATAGCCATAGCCCTGCTGACCGAAACCACCAAAATTGTTGAGATCCTGCCGGATCTGGGATGCCGTCACATGCATACAACTGCTGAGTTCGTTGGACGAAATGCGCTCCACTCCTGCATCAAGCAATTCTCCTAAATATCTGTAATATCTTGGCATACGACGAATGACTGCCTGGGATATTTCCTTTTCCACGTTAAATTCCCCCTACTTCCACTGTCAATGATGACATGTATATCATATTTATATAAAAATTATAAATATTTTAAATATATATGTCAAATTTTTAACAGAATCCGCCTATCCTATGCGAAATCATTTGTCAGTGTCTCCGACAATTCTTCCCAACTTTCATAGAGGGCATCCAATTCTTCCTGTAACTTTTCCTGTTTTTGTGATAATTCATTAAGCTTTGCCGAATTTGTCGCCACATCGTCCTTGGCAAATTCTTCCTCGATCTGACGCAGGTCTTCTTCGCAGGCGGCAATGCGGTCTTCCACCTCTGCCAGACGATTTTCTACCTTGCGCTTTTCGCTCTGGATCTTCTTTTGCTGCTTCCAATCCGTCTTTCCTTCAGATTGTCCGGAAATCGATTCTGTATCACCACGCTTTGCGTCTTGTACTGCTTTTTCCTGTGCCATACGCTCTGTTTTCTTTTGGATGAAATAATCATAATTCCCCAGATATACGCTGAACTGATGGTTTTCAAGTTCTAAAATCTTGTCTGCAGTCTGGTTGACAAAATAACGGTCATGTGACACATAAAGCACCGTTCCCTCATAGGCATTGATGGCATTTTCCAGGATCTCCTTGGACTCCATATCCAAATGGTTAGTCGGCTCATCTAAGATCAAAAAGTTGGCACCGGACAACATGAGTTTGGCAAGGGAGATACGTCCACGCTCTCCACCGCTCAGATCGCCGATCCTCTTGTAGCAGTCATCCCCTAAAAACATGAATGCCGCAAGCACATTGCGAATCTTTGTATTGTTTAAGTTTGGATAGGCATCGCTCATTTCTTCAAAGAGTGTTTTGTCATCATCCAAAACCTGTTGTTCCTGATCGTAATAACCAATCGTAACATTTGCGCCGAGCCGGAAAGAGCCGGAATCTGCGGTCACAATCTCATTGATGATCTTAAGCAATGTTGTCTTTCCTGTACCGTTATCACCAAGGATGGCAACGTGCTCACCTCTTTGCAAAAGGAAATCTACGTTAGAAAAGAGCGTCATGCCATCATAGGATTTTGAAAGTCCGATCAGTTCCAGTACATCATTGCCGCTTGTCACATCTGGTTGCAAGGATAATTTCATATGTTCCTGCGCATCGATCGGTTTTTCCATAACATCCATTTTATCGAGGGCTTTCTGACGGCTCTCTGCACGTTTGATGGATTTTTCACGGTTAAACTGTTTTAACTTATCAATGACTTCCTGCTGATGGGCAATGGATGCCTGCTGTTTTTCATATTCACGCATCATGGTCTTACGAATCTCTTCTTTTTGCATGGCAAAGGCAGAATAATTCCCTTTGTAAACATGTGCAGTATGCATGCTGATATCAATAACCTTTGTAACGATACGATCCAGAAAATAACGATCATGTGCTACAATAACAACGGTTCCCTTATAATTCATAAGGAAGTTCTCTAACCACTCAATAGAATTCAGATCCAAATGGTTGATCGGTTCATCTAAAAGCAGGATGTCCGGTTTCAAAACAAGGAGTCTTCCGAGAGATACACGGGTTTTTTGTCCACCGGAAAGCATATCCATCGTCTTTGAAAAATCCTCTTCGGAAAAACCAAGTCCACGAAGCACGCCCTGTACTTCCGATTCATACGCATAACCGTTCATATGATCAAAAACATCATGCATCTCATGATAGCGGACAAGCAGTGCATCTAAGGCATCATCTGTCAGTTTTGTCATCTGTTCTTCCATTTTTTGCAGGTTTTTCTGCATTTCCAAAATATCTGTACGCGAAGAATAGACGGTCTGATAGACCGTCTCATTTCCTTCCATATTCTGATACTGCGCCAGATAACCGATGGTGGTATCCTTGGCAAAAACAACCGTTCCTGCATCGGTATCCAACTCACCCGTTATCATCTTTAGCAGTGTTGATTTTCCTGCACCATTATTTCCGACAATGGCTACCTTGTCTCCTTCATTGATCTGAAAAGAGACATTCTTTATGATGTCATCACTTCCGAAAGATTTCGAAAGATTCTGGCAGGATAAAATCATGGCTTCCTCCTATAACATGCCCTCAAGCCTTGTTCTGATGGCTTTGATAAATTCCTCACTATTCAAAACGACTGGATTTGGAATACTTGTGATCAGAGCAAGATCTTTTGTCATCTTTCCATCCTCAATCGTCTTGATGCATGCCTGTTCCAATTTGTCTGCAAAATCGCAAAGTTCCGGTGTGCCATCCAACTCACCGCGTTTTCTCAGTGCGCCTGTCCATGCAAAGATCGTAGCAACAGAGTTCGTGGATGTCTCCTCTCCCTTTAAGTGCTTGTAATAATGTCTCTGTACGGTTCCATGAGCCGCCTCATACTCATAGACGCCCTGTGGAGATACCAGAACAGAGGTCATCATGGCAAGAGATCCAAAAGCAGACGATACCATGTCACTCATGACATCGCCATCGTAGTTCTTACAAGCCCAGATGTAACCGCCCTCAGACTTCATCACACGAGCTACGGCATCATCGATCAGGGTATAGAAATAAGTAATGCCTGCCTCGGCAAACTTATCCTTATAAGACTCCTCATAAATCTCCTGAAAAATATCCTTAAAGGTATGATCGTATTTCTTAGAGATGGTATCCTTGGTCGCAAACCAAAGATCCTGCTTTGTATCTAAGGCATAGTTAAAGCAAGCCTTTGCAAAACTTTCGATAGAATCATTCAGGTTATGCTGTCCCTGAACGACACCGGTGCCGGTAAAGTTATGTACCACTTCTCTCGTCTCACTGCCGTCTTCAGCCGTATAAACAAGTTCTACTTTTCCCGGTCCCGGAACAATCATCTCTGTATTTTTGTAGACATCTCCATATGCATGACGCGCGATCGTGATCGGTTTCTTCCAATTCTTTACGCAAGGCTCAATTCCTTTTACGATGATCGGTGCGCGGAATACCGTTCCGTCCAAGATGGCACGGATGGTTCCGTTTGGACTCTTCCACATCTCTTTCAGATCATATTCACGCATACGCGCTGCGTTTGGTGTGATTGTGGCACATTTTACAGCAACGCCGTATTTCTTTGTTGCCTCTGCTGAATCGATTGTCACCTGATCATTTGTCTCATTACGATATTCAAGACCGAGATCATAGTATTCTGTCTTTAAATCTATAAACGGCAGTAACAATTCATCCTTGATCATCTTCCAAAGGATCCTTGTCATCTCATCACCATCCATCTCAACCAGTGGTGTCTTCATCATAATCTTGCTCATGTCATTTGCCTCCTTAGCATTTTCACTATTGTACTTTAGTATAGCAAAACTTTTTACTGTGGTAAAGTCACGAATATTCCATGTCGGTAAGCGTGGGGGCTTACCCCCACTGTTTGCTTGAAAATTCTGGTAAAACTGGATGCATTCTCGTATCCACACTCCATTGCGATTCTTTCCACGGGCAGTGTGGTATCCCGCAAAAGCATCTTTGCTCGTTCCATCTTCATATCGCGAATCACATCTTTAAAATTTTTCCCTGTTGCATTCTGCACAATGCGGATCAACTGGCGTCTGCTATAATGAAACCTATCCTCCAGTTCTTCCAGAGTCACACTGCGATAATTCTCACTAATATACCAAAAAATCTTAGCATATTCCTTTTTCCAGTTGGCTTTACAGTCCTGTGGAAAAACCAGATTCTGTTCATAATAGCGAAGCAAGTGCACAAAAATCGCATTCATGATAGTCTCACACATCTCACTGTGGTATTTTTCCTTGCATTTCTGTTCCTCCCAAAGATGATCAAACAAACGTGCAACCGTCATATCCGGCTTATCCTTTTCTGCTGTATGAAAAAGAATATAACTTATCTCTTCCTCTCCACGGAAAATCCGTTGAAAAAAAGAATATAGTAAAGGATTGCCGGAAAATACCCGAAAGAAAATCTCTAAAAAGGTCCGCTTGCGGATCGCTGATGTCATCGTCCTGCCATCGAGATCTCGCACACCTTCTCCATGCTCAATATCCGGCGGCACGATCAGCACATCCCCCGCAACCAGTTCAAGTTTCTCCTGACGGAAAAAGCACTGACTTTCTCCCTCCATAACATAAATAATATCGAAATAATCATTCTTATGCCAGTGTGGAAGCATGCCCGGCTGCAAAAAGGCAGATGAAATACTGCTATCATTTTGTAAAAAAATTTCTTCCTGCTGTACACGGAAGATCTCCTGCAGACGCTTTTGCGCATCCTGATCAGGTTCACTTTGTACTTCCAGAAACAATTGTGCCAAGGGTGTCCTATAACTTTGTGGCAATTCGCTGACTGTTTCAAATGCCTGCCAGCGATATTCCCTGTCATTCTCCTCTTTCAGACATTGGGCTGTCCGTATCATGCAGGCAATATAGTCATCGTTCTCCAAAATCTCGCAATCCCCGGAACATAGACTGCGAAAGATCCTCCCATACTCCTTTTGCATTTCCTCTTTCTGTCTCATATAGTCGTCCCTGCTTTCCGATTCTTTTTCCCCCTCGTCAAATGCATTCATGTTTTCTACCTCTGTTGATATACATGTCACTTTCTGCATATTTTTCTGTCATTTTATCCTATTCCATTTTTTCTTTTTCTGCAATATGCTTTAGGTAGAATTTATTTATTCAAGGAGGTTTTTATGTACACAGAAAACACAAGCATAGGAGAACTCTTAGAGTTGCCCCAGGTCATGGCACTTCTGGAAAAAGCCGCACCACAGATGGTTAGCGGTCCTGCCAAGGGCTACCTGCCCCCCCTTACACTTGCACAGTTAAAAGTCGCACAACCGGAATCTGCACAACTTGCCGATGCCATACTCGCGCTGGCAAATGGAGCGGACGTGGATCTGACGCCTTTGGATCCAAGTAAGAAGAAGCCCATCCTAAAGGGAGGTTCAACCGTGGCACAATATGACATTGATGATGTCGATGGCAAGATGTATATGCTCAATCATGCCTTTTCCGGTTGTTTCATCCTTTCCTTTTCCAAACCGATAGATGAACATATCAAAGGTCAGGTCACTTACGATGGAATTCCTGTCAAATACATTCTTTCCACCATGTCTATTGCGGGCGGTGTGCAGTTAATGGGCGTCTATGTTCGCGACATCTGCACCCAATACGGCACAGACTATACCTTCCACTTTGAAGGATTTACTGATACCGACGGTAATGTTATGGATCCACAGGATTATATCATTTCCACGGTTGCTAAAAATCTGCCGGATCCTGCCTACGCTACCCACGAAGCCATCGCGCAAAAGGCTGCTGAGGAAGGCATGGTTCTCTTAAAGAATGATAATGGACTGCTTCCCCTTGTCAAAGATGCTAAACTCGCCGTGATCGGTGAGGAAAATTTCCGTGACGGTGCTGTCGGTGCCGGAAAGATCAATCCGCGCTACCATGTACGCCTTGGACAGGCATTGGCAGACAGTAACTTTATCCTCACTGAAGATGCCGACACCTGTCTTTTTGTAATCTCACGCGCATCCGGAGAGAACTTTGACAACGGAACTTTTCAGGGGGAGTTTTATCTGACCGATGCGGAAGAAAAACAGATTTGCGAAGCCAAGAAAAAATATGCCCACATAATTGCTATCATCAATTCCGGCTATCCTATGGATGTCCGCTGGACACTGGACGTGGCAGTTGAGGCTGTTATCTGGACCGGATTTTCCGGCATGCTTGGCGGTAAGGCACTGGTAAATATCTTAAACGGAACGACCAATCCATCCGGTAAACTGCCAGATAGCTGGAGTCTCGATTACTTTGATATTCCTTCTGCACATAACTTCTATGTTGCACCAAGTGCAGAAGAATCCGTTGGCGCAGATGATGATATCTGGATCGATACCGTGTATGAGGAAGATATCTATGTAGGCTATCGTTATTTTGAAACGTTCAAAAAAGATGTCGCCTATGCATTTGGACACGGTCTGTCCTACACCAACTTTGCCATCCAATCTTTATGCACGGGACAGGACTTATCTCATATTTCCATTTCTGCCACTGTCACCAATACAGGAAAGGTAAGCGGAAAAGAAGTCGTTGAGATCTATGCCACCATCCCGGATGGGAAACTGGAGCAACCGGCACTGCGTCTGGTTGCCTTTTCCAAAACATCACTGCTTGCTGCCGGAGCCTCCGAGATTTTAACACTGGATGTTCCTGTAGAAAACCTTGCTTCCTACGATGAAGAAAGGCATGCCTTTATCACAGAGGCTGGCGAATATCATTTCTATTGCGGGGATGACATCCATGCCCTCACAGAAGTGGCTTCCATTACAGCAACAGAAACCCAGACCATCAAAATTGTTGGTGATTATATGAAACCACCGGTAGACTTTACCCGCCTTTCCAAAAAGGATGAAAACACGTATCCTAGCGGCAAAAAGAGTGGTATCATCGCAGACGTGCATGAACTTCAGCATAAGACCATCCGTGCAAACATTCCGGATACAGAAGCCATCGACGATTCCTTTATCGATGACTGGTCTGTCGAGGAACTAGCCCGCTTCTCTGTCTGTGCAAGTTCCGGCTGGGGTATGCAGGATGTCGGCGTTGCCGGACGCATCTATCAATTGGAAGGACGAGATATTCCTTACTTTGCTGTTGCAGACGGCAATAATGGTGTCAATATCAACAAACCAAATATTGGTATGCCTACCTCTAATCTGGTCTGTGCTAGTTGGAATCCTGATCTGGCTTACCAAGTCGGTCGCGTGATTGCCGAAGAAGCCAGAGAAAATAATGTGCAGATGATTCTGGCGCCGGCCATGAACCTGCATAGGAATCCACTCTGCGGCCGTCATCCGGAGTATTTTTCTGAGGATCCGCTGCTGGGCGGCATCATGGCAGGAAATCAATGCAAGGGATTGGAAGAAAATGGCGTATCTGCATCCATTAAACATGTTTGTTGTAACAATGCAGAATCATCCAGAAAGCGTAATCATTCCATCGTCTCACAGCGTGCCCTCCGCGAACTCTATCTGCGCACCTTTGAGGTAGCCTTTGACATCCACATACCGGATTCTATCATGACCGGTTACAATGCATGTAATGGTGTCTTTACAGCCGAGGACGAAGAGATGATCCAGGGCATCTTCCGAAATGAATTCGGCTTCAATGGCTATGTAATGACAGACTGGAACAGTTACGATACCGCCGATGTTGCCAAAGCCATTGCCGCAGGCAACTGCTGGATGACACCAGGCACTACGGACGATACCTATGTAAGTCCGATTATCGAAGGTATTAAAAATGGCACAATTAGCGAAAATCGCCTGCGCCAGAATATCAAGTATATGTATCGCGTCATCCGTAAGCGGACACAGGCCTAAATAAGCCCCTTCTATTTATAGACAGTAAAAAGCAGTTTGTGAAGACAATCTATCATGTCTGATCACAAACTGCTTTTCTATTTTACACTTATATATGTTATCACTTTGTTTATATAACTGGTATCCGACATTCTACCAATGAGCCATCTTCTGTCTTAGCCTGAACCGTGACAACATTGGCATCCGTCACCCGGATGACCGCCAGTGCATTACCGTAGTATGTCGTATATTCCCCGGCATCAAAGCGATCTTCCGTTCTTGGATTGGCACTGCCAAAGCCAAGCAATTCTCCGCCTTCGACGGTAACTTGTACCTTGCTATCCTGATTGGATTCCACATTGCCGGAATCATCCGCGAGCACTGCCTTGACATAAACAATTATAAGTATAAAGAGAAAATGCGGTTCGCAATACCGTTTTCTTGCCTTTATTGCCGTTTGCTTTACTTTTTGCATTTTCTGTAACCAATTGTAAAAACCAGCATAAGATACAGTGTAAATATTTAGGAGGGTTTCTTATGAGTGACCTAGTTGCAACAAATTGTGGATGTGGAAATGACAACAATAACGGATGCTGCTCTTCTTTGATCTGGATCATCCTGATCTTAGCATTGTGCGGCAATGGATCAACATTTTCAAATGACGGATGCGGATGTGGAAACAGCATCTGGATCATCCTCTTACTTCTTTGCTGCTGTAACGATGGCGGCGGCTGCGGAAGTTTCTTCTAAAAACCTTCATCGAAAAAGGCGTCCTTATTTAGGGCGCCTTTTTATTATGCTATCTTCCTCTCTTTTTCCTGTCATTCCAACGATCGTCTTTTCCTTTTTCGTTCTTTTTACAGTGCATATATTCTTCTCCCTGCATTTTCTTTTTCCGCAGGCATTCCTCATCCACTTCAAAACATTCATTTCCACGCAGGATCAATCGTCTCATATTTCTATTTTCCTATAAGTATTTTCTTATTATCTTATTCTAACTTTTAAAATCCGTCATATAGTAAATAAAAAACGCTTATGGAAAATGAATCTCTTTCTCTTTATGACAACCGTTTACAAAATAAGGAAATAAACATATTAAAAACGATCCTGCCTTACCTGGGATCGACGGCACAAAAGAATATCTCCATGATGATCTCCTATCTGCAAATGCAAAAGACGATGGAATATTTTGAAAATCCGGAAAATACCATGCAGATCAGTGCCATGGAAAAAAAGAATTCAACATCTGACATCTTAAATGCCATCAAGGTCTATTGTAACGACAATGAAAAGAGACAGATCGATCAGGTATTAAACGCCATGCAGATGTTATCCACCTACGAAATCCTATTTAACGGAGGCAACGACTAATGGATCCTTCTTTTCTGAACAACCCGATTTTCCAATCCATTCCCAAAGAAAAGCAACAGTTTTTGCAGGCTTTTGCCGCCAGATCCCACACGGGGACAGCCAATGAACTGGCAAGCCAGTTATCCAGTGCCGCAATGGAGGCAAGATCCAAGGGACTGACTTTTACCGATTCTGAGACGACACTGCTCATCGGTATGTTAAAGCAGAACATGTCACCGGAAGAACAAAAAAAGGCGGATCGTATCATCCAACTGGTACATACTTTCCGCCCACATTAAGACAGACAATAAGGACGACCCACATGAGTCGTCCTTATGTATATCTTGCTCTTATTTTGCTACGATGTTGACAATGCGTCCCGGTACATAGATCTCTTTGACAATGTTACCGGTCAACTTATCTGCAATAGATTCTTTTGCTTTTGCAATAACATCATCTTTTGCATCGTCTTTACCAATGGTTATCGTTCCTTTTGTCTTTCCGTTGATCTGTACTGCGATCTCAACGGTTGACTCCACGGTCTTTGCTTCATCATATTCCGGCCATGTCGTCTGGTAAAGGTATCCCTCTCCACCAACGATCTGCCATAACTCTTCTGTAATATGAGGTGCAACCGGATTCAATAAGGTGATCAGGGTCTTATATTCGCCCTTGGTAACGGCATTCTTCTTATAGAAGTCATTGATCAATGCCATCATTGCTGCAATTGCTGTGTTGTATTTTAAGTTTTCAAAGTCATTGCTGACCTTCTTGATGGTCTGATGCATCTTTGTCTCTAAATCCGCAGAATAACCTTCCTCATCTGTCATGATATCCTGTAATTTCCAGACACGCTCTAAGAAACGGCGGCAGCCTTTTACGCCATCTTCTGACCAGGATGCTGCCAAGTCAAAGGCACCGATAAACATTTCATAAGTTCTTAAGGTATCAGCCCCGTACTCTCTTACAATGTCATCCGGATTTACGACGTTTCCTCTTGACTTAGACATCTTTTCGCCATTCTCACCGAGGATCATTCCGTGGGATGTTCTCTTCTGATATGGTTCCGGTGTCGGAACGACCTTCTGATCATAGAGGAATTTATGCCAGAATCTTGAATAAAGCAAATGCAGGGTCGTATGCTCCATACCGCCATTGTACCAGTCAACCGGAAGCCAGTATTTTAACGACTCCGGACTGGCAAGTGCCTTATCATTATGCGGATCACAGTATCTTAGGAAATACCATGAAGATCCTGCCCACTGCGGCATGGTATCTGTCTCACGTTTTGCCGGTCCTCCACAACATGGACAGGTGGTATTTACCCAGTCTGTCATGGCAGCAAGCGGTGATTCTCCGTTATCGGTAGGCATATAACTCTCTACTTCCGGAAGCATCAATGGAAGTTCGCTTTCATCAATCGGCACATAACCGCATTTCTCACATTCTACAATCGGGATCGGCTCGCCCCAGTAACGCTGGCGTGAGAACACCCAGTCACGTAATTTGTAGTTTGTCTTTGCAGTACCGATTCCTTTTTCCTCTAAGTAAGAGATCATCTTTTCTTTTGCATCTTTTACTTCCAATCCGTTTAAGAAATCGGAATTGATCAAAACTCCTGTTGCAACATCTGTAAATGCTGCCTCATTGACATCAACAGCCTCGCCATTTTTTGCGACCACCTGAATAATCGGAAGATTGAATTTCTTTGCAAATTCCCAGTCTCTCTCATCATGTGCCGGAACCGCCATAATGGCTCCTGTTCCATAACTCATCAGTACATAATCAGAAACCCAGATCGGCACTTCTTTTCCATTGACAGGATTTACGGCAACAAGACCATCGATCTGAACGCCTGTCTTATCTTTTGCAAGTTCTGCACGCTCAAAATCGGATTTCTTGGAAGCAGCCTCACGGTATGCTTCGATCTCAGACCAGTTTTTGATCTCTGCCTTGTATTTGTCAAGATATGGGTGCTCCGGAGATACTACCATGTAAGTGACACCGAATAAGGTATCACATCTTGTTGTATAAATGCGGAGTTTGTCTTCTTTTCCCTTGATAGAAAAATCAACTTCTGCTCCGGTTGATTTTCCGATCCAGTTCCTCTGGGATACTTTGACACGCTCAATGTAGTCGACATCATTCAAGCCTTCGATCAATTTGTCAGCGTATTCTGTAATCTTAAGCATCCACTCGCTCTTTACCTTGCGGACAACCTCAGAACCACATCTCTCACAACGTCCGTTGACAACTTCCTCGTTTGCAAGACCTACTTTACAGGAAGTACACCAGTTGATCGGCATCTCTTTCTTGTATGCAAGTCCGGCTTTGAATAATTTTAAGAAGATCCACTGTGTCCATTTGTAATAATTCGGATCTGTTGTGTTGATCTCTCTGTCCCAGTCAAAAGAATATCCAAGGGAATGTAACTGATCCTTAAAATGTGCCACATTGTTTGCAGTTACGATCTTTGGATGTACTTTATTTTTGATGGCATAGTTCTCGGTTGGAAGTCCGAACGCATCCCAGCCCATCGGATAAAGTACATTGTATCCCTGCATTCTTCTTTTTCTTGCCACAATATCTAATGCGGTATATGGTCTCGGATGTCCTACATGAAGTCCCTGTCCGGATGGATATGGGAACTCCACCAATGCATAATATTTTGGTTTTGAATAATCATCTGTTGCGGCGAAAGCCTTCTCATCATCCCAGACCTTCTGCCATTTCTTCTCAACGACTTTGTGATTGTAAGGTTTTGACATTTTCTTTTCCTCCTAAAAACAAGCCCCTAACTAGAATCATCTAATTAGAGGCGAAGTATCTTACTCCGTGGTACCACTCTATTTCGTATGATACAGATACCTTTCCTAGTCGATTTCATTTGTACATTCACGATAGCAATATCATATATCACGAATGCAATTCGTAATATATTTTAGCATATCACTACTATTTGTCAATAAAGAAATCTTATTCATCTGTCAGCAGCAGAGCTTATAAAACTGGCTTTTACACGCTTCAATCATAAAAAATGCTCTCCCCGGAAAGCAGGAGGATTTTATCCAGCGGATACTTGCAGGTTCCCTTGCCGTCGCTCCCCTCAAAATATTTATAGGAAGCCGTCTCAAACAAAACATAGCAAAGCCCGTTTTCCACAGCGATCGCCTCCGATCCCGGCGGCATTTCCACCCGTGCAGAAGGCGTCCAGAAATTTTTCTGTAAATGGTCCACGTCGGAATAAATATTTAAATAGGAAGACTGATTGCGCCCATAGGACAGGCTTAAAAAAATACGTCCAGTCTCATCCCGGCAGATCCCCTGCACCTTGGGCGGCAGCAAACACTTTTTGTCTGCTGTAAGGCTTTTGCCATCATAAGTATAAGCACACAGGATCCCGGGCGTATAAACATGATGGGTTGCGACATAGATCTGACCATCCATACAGGCAATGGCAGACGGTGTATTGTCGACCGGATAACGTTCAAAGCAGGAAGTGATGTCGATAAAATTCTGCCGGCTCACCCCCGCCAGTTTTTTGATAAAGGCATAGGAGATCCGCTCCACTTCTTTGCTATTGGAATGACAGATCCAGAGTGCCTTGCCGTCATAAGCGATCCCGCCAAGATGGCTGTCTGCCTCCATGCCAAAAGACATGATATAGGTATGACTTGTCCGGTCATACAAGGTCAGGGCGCCCAGTTTATCTTCTTCCAGTGCATAAGACGATACGATGATATAGTCCGGTGTGATGCAAAGCCCCTGCGGACACTGATACTCTGAGGCATACTTTTGCTGCAAAAGATCCTGGATCCGGGTTCCGGGATTGCCCGGCGTTTCCAGTTCATATAAAAAACTGTAGGTCAGGTCTTTGAGCAAAAGATCACCATCCTTTGCCTTGTAAGGATATTCCTGCACATTGCGGTTGGGTTCGATGCAAAGATTCCATTTGGCATACAACCGTTTGCCCCCGGTATCCTCTATGCGATAGATCCGTTCTTCCCAATTTTCGTCCAGATACCAGCCGCCAAAGAGATATCCCTCTCTTTTTGGATTTTTTAAAAGGATAGGCAGTTCATCTTCTGTCACAGACTCCGGGTTTAAGATAGAATTGCTCCCGCCGCCCAGTTCATAAAGGATCTGTCCTTTTTCTATGACATCTTCCAATCCCCATTTTGCCTCTAATGTCTGCCGCATGCCAAGCAAGGCGATCACAAAACAGGCAATGATACACGTTTCTTTTACTTTCATAAAAGTAGTCTTCCCAATTTTATGGATTTGATTATTTTTCGTACTTTAAACTTTTACGCTTTAAAGTGTTGACTTTAAGAATAAAAGTGACTATGATAAAATCTGTATTTAATATGAAAAGGAGTAATGCACTATGATCTTAGTAGTCAAACCACAAACACCTGAGGATGCCCTGCATCACCTTATAAAAGATATCGAAGCCACCGGATTACATACACACCTGTCCCGTGGCGAGGAAGTCACGATCATCGGTCTGATCGGTGATAAGACCAAGATCGACCTGACTGCCATCGAGTCCAACCCGATCGTCGACAAGATGATCCCGGTCACGGAAAGTTACAAACTTGCCAACAAAAAGTTTCATCCACAGCCAACCGAATTTGCTGTCAAAGACACCAAAATCGGTCCAGACAACATCACGATCATGTCCGGTCCTTGTGCCGTGGAATCCGAAGAACAACTGCTTACGATCGCCAGAGCCGTAAAGAAAGAGGGTGCGACCATCTTGCGCGGCGGTGCCTACAAGCCACGCACTTCCCCATACTCTTTTCAGGGCTTGGAAGAAGACGGTCTCCGCTATATGCAGACCGCATCCAAAGAGACCGGTCTGGCTACCATCTGTGAAGTCACTTCTGCTCACGCCGTAGCATCTGCTTTTAAATATGTAGATATGTTACAGGTTGGTGCTCGCAATATGCAGAACTTTGAACTCTTAAAAGAAGTCGGAAAAACCGGTATGCCGGTACTTCTAAAGCGGGGACTTTGCGCTACGATCGATGAATGGTTAAATGCAGCAGAATATATCATGTCTTCCGGCAGTTCCAAGGTAGCCTTATGCGAGCGCGGTATCCGCACCTATGAGACTTCCACCAGAAATACCTTGGATTTGTCTGCTGTCTGCGTCTTAAAGGAACGCACACACCTTCCGGTCATCGTCGATCCAAGCCATGCTACCGGCGTGCGCTCTTTCGTAGAACCTTTGGCAAAAGCAGCCATCGCCTGCGGTGCTGACGGTCTTATGATCGAAGTCCACAATGATCCGGCACATGCCCTGTCCGACGGTCCGCAGTCGCTTGATTTTGACCAGTTTGCTTCTGTGATGGAAGGCTTAAAGCCTTATATTTCACTTGCAGGTCGGACATTATAGTTACATAAGGAGAATCATTATGTTATACCCAAAAATCGGATTTATCGGTCTGGGATTGATCGGTGGATCCATCGCTAAGATTATCAAAGAAAAATACCCAGAAACGGAAATGATTGCGATCGCCTCACGCGAAAGCACCATACAGGCTGCCTATGCCGATGGCATCATCACAAACGATACTATGCTGGATTTGGAGGCTTTTGCGGATTGTGACCTTTTATTTTTATGCGGTCCGGTCAGGGTCAATGTCGATTACCTTACCCGTCTGGCGAATATTCTGCCGGCTCACTGTATCATTACAGATGTAGGAAGCGTCAAGGGGGATATCACAAAAGCCGTTGCTGATCTTGGACTGACCTCCCGCTTTATCGGCGGTCACCCAATGGCAGGTTCAGAAGCCATCGGTTACGACCACTCCAGTCCATACCTTCTGGAAAATGCTTATTATATCCTTACGGTAACAGATGATTTTTCTAGGGAAAGACTGGCAGACTTTTCTGCCTTTATCGCTTCTCTTGGTGCGCTCACACTGATCATGAGCCCGGAAAAACATGATTTTGCAACGGCTTGCATCAGTCATCTGCCTCACGTCATTGCAGCATCTTTAGTCAATTTTGTTGCAGAGAATGATTTTGTGGATGAGACCATGAAGACGATCGCCGCCGGCGGTTTTCGCGACATTACAAGGATCGCATCCTCCTCTCCTGTCATGTGGCAGCACATCTGTGCCACCAATCGGGATGAGATCTTAAAGGCTGCTGCCCTTTACCAGAAAAGCCTGCAGGACTTTATCACATCTATCACAGACCAAAAGGAAGATGCTGTGATAAGGCTCTTTTCTTCGGCAAAAGATTACCGGGATGATCTTCCCCTCAAAAAACAAGGGGTACTTCCTTCGTCCTACGAGTTTTATCTGGATCTTGCAGATGAAGCCGGTGCCATTGCCACGATCGCGACAACACTGGCAGCCAACGGCATCAGTATCAAGAATATTGGTATTGTGCACAACCGAGAATTTGAAAAAGGTGTCCTGCGTATCGAGTTATACGATCAGGCTGCCATGGATGCAGCAGAACTTGTTCTCAGCAAGCATTACACGATTCATGAATCCTAGACTATCCGAGGTAAGAAAATGGAAATCAAAAAAGCAAATCATATCAAAGGTCAGATCCACATTCCCGGTGATAAATCCATATCCCACCGCGGTGTCATGTTCGGCGCCATTGCCGATGGCACGACCGAACTGACCGGCTTTTTGGATGGGGCAGACTGTCGTTCCACGATCGCCTGCTTTCAAAAAATGGGCATTGCCATTAAACAGGATGCCGATCACGTCGTGATCCAAGGAAAAGGCTTACATGGTCTGACGGAGCCAAGGAACATTTTAGACGTTGGCAACAGCGGCACCACGACAAGACTGATCAGCGGTATCCTATCCGGCTGTCCTTTTACCTCTACCTTAAATGGGGATGCATCCATCCAGAAAAGACCTATGCAGCGTATCATCAAGCCACTTTCTATGATGGGGGCAAGAATCACCTCCCTGCGTGGCAATGACTGCGCGCCTTTAGAGATCAAAGGTGGTGATCTGCATGCCATCCACTATGACTCTCCTGTGGCTTCCGCCCAGGTCAAATCCGCCATCCTTTTGGCTGGACTTTACTGCGATGGCACGACTTCTGTCACAGAGCCGGTCTTATCCCGTAACCACACCGAACTTATGTTGAGGGGTTTTGGTGCGAATGTGACCTCATCCGGAAGAACTGCAAGCATTGAGGGCAATCCGCACCTGGTCGGACAAAAGATTCAGATTCCGGGCGATATTTCTTCCGCTGCTTATTTTATTGCAGCCGCTTCTATCGTTCCGAATGCAGAACTTATGATCTACAATGTCAACTGTAACCCTACCCGCGACGGTATCCTAAAAGCTGCCGAACAGATGGGTGCAGATATCACTTACGAAAACAGACGCAAGGTATCCGGTGAGGAGGTCTGTGATCTGATCGTCCGTTCTTCTTCTTTACACGGTACGACCATTGAGGGAGACCTGATCCCGACGCTGATCGACGAGATCCCGGTCATTGCTGTCATGGCTGCATTTGCAGAGGGCGATACCATTATCCGGGATGCCAAAGAACTCCGTGTCAAAGAGTCTGACCGTGTTACCTCAGTTGTAGAAAACCTCAATGCCATGGGGGCTGATGCCATCGGAACAGAGGACGGCATGATCATTCATGGCGGACGATCCATGCATGGAACTCAGATCAAGACCTATGCAGATCACCGCATTGCTATGTCCTTTGCCATTGCCGGACTTGCCGCGGATGGCGTAACAACTTTTGATGACCCGGATTGCGTTGTCATCTCCTATCCAAACTTTTATGACACTTTACAAAAGATCTCATCGTAGATCGATCCTTCGCACATAAAAAAACCTCTGGCTTAAGATGCATTACATCCTAAGTCAGAGGCTTTTTTGTATTTCTTATTTATTTTTCTTGCCGCAGCACTGCTTGTACTTGCGACCAGATCCACATGGACAAGGATCATTGCGTCCAACCTTAACGGTATTACGGATCGTGTGTGCATTCTTTGCCTCACGATACAAGGTTTTTTTCTTGTCTGCATCAAAGATTTCATCCCACTGTGGAAGTTCATAGAGCCAGTCAGCCTTAGCATCTACCATATTCTCATATAACTTCTCCTTATCAAAAGCCAGAGAAACTACGGTATCCTCTTCCATGGTCTCGATCGGGTTCGGTGTGATCAGACTGTCATTGATACCATCCAAAAATCCGGTCATAGCCATAATGTCGATCTCATACTTATCAGCCAATTCCTTGACGGTGCCGGAAACTTCTTCATCCGGATTGTCCAGTAATTTTTCATAGATACCCTTCTCGATCAAGAAATAATTCTGCCAAAATCTCTGTAATGTGGCACGATCCTGCTCCTGGTTGTAGGAGATTTTCTGCCATTCCTGTAATAATGCCATATCTTTTTCCATCCTTTATCACTTTTGTAGCACATATACGATACCACAGACCATAAAAAAAAGCAAAACATAATTTTGCCAGAGGGCAAGGACGGCTCGCGCTCTCTCCACCGTCCTCTAGCACAATCCCTTTATATGTGGTATCATGTCCTTATCAATTATGAAGGAGAACCCTTATGCAACGTTTACGACAGATCCTTGCCATCATCGGCATTATCTTATTGGTCGGCATGTATGTCCTCACCATCTTTGCCGCCGTCTTTGACAATACCAAGACCATGTCTTATCTGACAGCCTCCATTGCGGCAACCATTCTCGTGCCATTTACCCTATGGCTGTTAAATATCATGATCCAGAACAAAAAGAAAGATCAGGACGAAAAAAAGGAGCACTAAGACTCATCCAGCATTAAGTCGGAAGTGCTATAGCTGCATGCCGTCAACATAGAAGAATCGATCACATAGACCTTGCTCTCATCATAATTTACCATGAGATAATATTTATCGGTGATGGCGTTCTGCATACCGATCATAAAGGTCGTCTCACTATCTTTGGTTGTGACGGTCACTTCATTGGTGGCTGACGAAAATCCATACTGGCTGATATCGTCTGTGTCCTCAATGACATCACTGGCTTTGATGGTGGTAAGATAAGATAACATGGTCCTGACCTTGTCATCATCTAAGATCACACCGTCCGCATCCTGCCACTGATCATCCGTTTTCGTCAGTGTCACCTGCGCACCATTGTTATAATAGGCTACCTTTGTCACATCATCCGCATCCACCGAATAGACCTGAATACTTTCCTCCGCAGAGTCAATGGCATCTGCCTTTTCTTTTTTATCTGCCAATTTCTTAGCCCCCAGCAATCCCAGCAGTGCTACACCCAATAGTACTGCCAGAATGAGCAGGGTCTTTTTTTGCTTATCCATCTAACGTTTTCTCCTTCTCGCCCAGACAATGATACCGATAATGATAAGGACGATCGGCATAAAGATGCCCCAAAGAATACCATAGACAAGCATAGCATTTGCTGAAACTGTCAGGTTGGATACCGTATAATCCTTTGCTGCGATCACTACCGCATTATCACTGTTTTCATCATCTGTTGTCACAAGTGCATTTACGATACCATTGAAAAGCGTTGCATTATGACCGGATACGATCTGATTGGCACTATCTGTACACATCATAGCTGAACCAAGCACACAGAGTTCGCCTCCATTTTCATTTGTGACCATCATGCCCAGACTATATTGTCCCTGGGTATCGCCATCCTGAACACTCGCTATATTGGCCGCATCCGCCTGTGACTGAACGGCAGCAATATTGGCCGCTGCTTTAGCAATCGTAGTGTCTGAAGTCGTCATAAATGATGTCACATTGCTGTCATCCTCTCCCGTATAGGTAAGTCCCACACTGTAAGGCACAAAGACCTGTGTCATACCAGCCACAGAAGAAGACACTTCCGTATTTTCTACATTTGGCAAAAGATAAAATGGACTCTGATAATAATAAGAACGATCTGTCTCTGCCAAAAGACTCTCAGTTGTCTCAATGTTATTATCAGAAAGTAATTTCTTAAAGTTTGTCAGATCATTCCACTTGGAATAATCGATCGACAGATAGATCTTTCCGCCATTTCCCAGATACTGGCTCAATTTGCTCAGATCATCCTCAGACAGATCCGACTGCGGTGCTGTGATAAAGATTGCCTGACAATCCTCCGGGATCGCATCTACGGTCAAAAGGCTGAGTGATCCTACATTCATGAAACGCTTCTGGAATACTTCTGAAAAGTCACCGGAAAGCGTTGACTCATCATGCCCTGTCAGTTCATATACATTAGTCGTAGACTCGGATGTCACATACTGGATGGCTGCTGTCACCTGTCCCTCACAATCATATCCTGTCACGGAATAATTGTAACTGGAGTCATAAGAATACTCATAAATATCGGAATTGTAGTCAATGACCTTAGAGCGGTCTCCACAGACAACAATAATGGAATTACTGGTCACATCACTGTCCGTATACTTGGATGCAAAAGTCGGACTGACATTCGGATCCACATATTTTACCTTGACATGCTTGGATGCAGATGCATATTTCTGCAAGGTGCGGTCTACATTATCATCTTTGCTGTTTTTATTTACCATGACATAAAGTGTCACATCATCTTTTAAGGTATCCAGATACTTCTCCGTGTCTTCCGTAATGGAATAAAGTTTCTGGGATGTTGCATCGATCTGCGTATAAGTCTCTGGCAAAGCGGATGCGATCAGATTGACAACCACCGTCAGTGCCACGACAATAGCGATCATACCGGTACTAAATACGGAGGTAGAGATCATGTTGCGGCTGATCGTCCATCTGCGCTTCTGGATCATCTGCTCTGTCAAAAAGAGTGCCAGCGCGATCACAGAAAGATAATAGACGATACCGGTAACAGAAAGGGTTCCATTGAAGAAATCATCCAATGGCGTATAAAGGTCATAACATCCTAAGATCTTGGTCAAAAGATTACCGGATGATGAGATCACGCTGCAGATGGATGACATCATATAGCCAACAAAGATCAAGCCAAAGGATACAACAGCGGAAATGACCTGGCTCTCTGTGAGTGAAGATACAAAGGTACCGATGGCGATCGTTGCCAGACCATAGAGCCAGAATCCTAAAATACCCACATAGGTCTCTGCCAGCGGCACATCACCAAAGATCATAAGTACCAAAGGTGACACACAGATAACGCCGATACAGATCGTATAGACAAGGGCAAGCGCCAAAAACTTGCCAAGTACGATCTTTCCTACGGATATCGGTGCCGTCAAGAGCAACTGGTCGGTCTTGGCATGTTTTTCCTCTGCTAAAACACGCATGGTAAGGATCGGCACGGTCACCATAAATAAAAAGGCGATGGCCGACAAAGAATAAGATATATAAGGATAACCATAGGACAGATTATAGACAAAGAAATAGAGTCCAAACAGTGCTAAGGTAATACCGATGAACAGCCATCCGGTAATGTTCCAGAATAAGGATTTAAATTCTCGTTTAAAAATTGCAAGCATTATTCTTTGTCCTCCTTTCCTGTCAGTTCGATAAATATTTCTTCCAAGGATGCTGCTTTCTCTTCATCCATGGCAAAATCTGCCACTAATTTTCCATGATCAATGATATAAATGTAGTCACATACGGCACTGACCTCGGATAAGATATGGGAACTTAAGATCACGGTATGGTCTTTGCCAAGTTCCTTGATCAGATCACGCATTTCGATCATCTGCACCGGATCCAGACCAACGGTAGGCTCATCCAAAATGATAATGGATGGGTTGCCTAGGATTGCCTGTGCCAATCCGACACGCTGTTTGTAACCTTTTGACAAATTGCGGATCAGGCGATGCTCCATCTCAGAGATGCCGGCTTTTTCCATGACATCCACGATATGTTCGTCGCGCTCTTTTTTACCGATGCCTTTTAACTCTGCACAAAAGTCCAGATATTCATATACGCTCATATCCGTATAAAGGGGCGGGATCTCCGGCAGATAGCCGATCTCCTTTTTGGCAGCCTCTGCCTCTTTGAAAATGTCATGCCCACACACTTTGACACTGCCGGATGTCGCACCGATATAACCTGTGACCATATTCATTGTCGTTGTCTTGCCTGCACCATTCTTTCCAAGCAAGCCATAAATATGCCCCGGTTCAATCTTCATGCTCAGATCATCTACAGCCGTGAGCGAGCCATATTTTTTTACCAGATTTTCTACTTCTATCAAATTAATTTCCTCCCTAATTTTTCCAAAATTACACAATGCATATTGTATTTCATCTATGTGCTGATAAGGTGTTGGAATTGTGTCAATTCTGTGAATGAGATAAGGCGTACCACGAAAAAAGAGAGCCCTCCGCCAAGTGCTCTCTTTCGTCTTGCCTTTATCTTATCTCATATTACTTTACGTCGCGGTAAATAATATCTTCTCTTCCCGGTCCATTTGAAATCATGGTGATCGGGAAGCCGATCTCTTTTTCTACAAACTCAATGTAGTTACGGCAGTTTTCTGGAAGATCTTCATACTTTCTGATACCGCGGATATCACATTTCCAGCCCGGAAGTGTCTTATAGACAGGTTTTGCCTTTTCCAGTAAATGGGTAACCGGGAAGTCGGTCGTAACCTGACCATCGATTTCATAGCCCACACATACCGGGATCTCATCCAGATAGCCCAATACATCAAGCACGGTAAAGGCTACATCCGTCGTGCCCTGCATACGGCAGCCGTATTTGCTGGCAACACAGTCAAACCATCCCATACGTCTTGGACGACCTGTTGTGGCACCAAACTCACCGCCATCACCACCGCGTCTGCGGAGTTCGTCTGCTTCATCACCAAAGATCTCGCTGACAAAAGCACCGGCTCCAACTGCGGAAGAATAAGCCTTACATACGGTAACGACCTGCTCGATAGACTGTGCCGGAATACCTGCACCAATGGCACCGTAAGCAGCCAAGGTAGAGGAAGATGTTACCATCGGATAGATACCATGATCCGGATCCTTTAAAGTACCAAGCTGACCTTCCAAAAGAATAGTCTTGCCTTCCTTTAAGGCATTCCACAAATAAGAAGAAACATCGCAGACATAAGGTGCGATCATATCGCGGTAACTATGTAAAGTCTCCAACAAATCATCCGGGTCAATGAGTGGCTTGTGATAAAGGTGCTCTAACAATACATTCTTGGACTCACAGGTACGTGCAACCTTTTCCTTTAAAAGTTCATCATCAAAGAGTTCGCTGACCTGATATCCAACCTTTGCATACTTATCAGAATAAAATGGTGCAATGCCGGATTTGGTAGAGCCGAAGGAAGCCTTTCCTAAACGCTCCTCTTCATACTGATCAAATAAAATATGATACGGCATAACGATCTGTGCACGATCTGATACCTTGATCTTTGGCATTGGCACATTTTTGTCTGTAATAGACTTGATCTCGTCAAACAAGACAGGAATGTTTAAGGCTACCCCATTACCAATAACGCTTGTTGTGTGATCATAAAATACGCCGGATGGCAAGGTATGAAGGGCAAACTTACCATAATTATTGACGATGGTATGTCCTGCATTCGCTCCTCCCTGAAATCTCACAATGATATCTGCATTCTGCGCAAGCATATCTGTGATCTTACCCTTTCCTTCGTCACCCCAATTGGCACCAACAACTGCTTTTACCATGCTCTTGTTCCTCCTAAAAAATTTATTAAAATGATGTTAATTTCTTTGTACAAGTCACTGCAAGTGCACCCGGTCCAATATGACTGGATACGACTAAAGATAAAGGATCCACAAAAATATCATGTCCCGGGAAGCGTTCTTCCACTTCTGCCTTGAACTTGGCGATCTCTTCCTCATTCTGGGTATGTGCCATAGCAATGATAGTATTCTCGCCGGTCGGATCATGGAGCACTTCGTCCATATCCTTGGCAATGGCATCCATCATGATCTGCTTTGCCTGTTTGACCGTTCTCGCCTTAGCAAAACTGTCTAACTTTTCTCCGCGGATCTGCAATACCGGTTTTATCTTAAGCAAAGAACCAATAGCCGCAGCAGCCGGTGTGATCCTTCCACCCTTTTTGAGAAACTCCAGCGTATCTACCATGATGTAGATGGTTGACTCAAACTTCATCGCCTCTAATATCTCTTTGATCTCTGTGGCAGACTTTCCTGCATCTGCAAGTTTCTTGGCATCATAAACGGATAACTTCATGGTAACGGAAATACGCTGATTGTTGACAACCTGCACCTTACCATCGTAATCCTCAGCCAGCATGATGGCTGTCTCACAGGAACTGCTGAGTCCGCTGGACAAAGGAATATATACGACCTCATCATATTCCTCAAGCAGACTTTCCCACTTGTCGATCACATCACCTACGACCGGCATGGAAGTTTGATCTCTGCCCCCTCTGCCTGTCTTGCAAAGAACTGGTCTGTCGTAAGATCCACGCCTTCATAAAAGACCTCGTCATTGATATAGACCGGTGTCGGGAAGACGTAAATCCCTGCCTGCTCGGCTTCTTCCTGTGTGATTCCGCTGTTACTGTCTGTTAAAATCGCTACTTTACTCATATGGTCCTCATTTCGTTTTTATCCATCTTGTGCATGTCTTCACACACATGGTTTATCATACCATACTTTATAGGTACTGGCAAATGCGTTTTGCACAAAAAAAGGGCGGCGTTTCCGCCGTCCTTTTTAAAGATCTTACATCATTCCCATACCCGGATTTGCTGGCATTTCTGGTGCCGGTTCCTTGATGTCTGCAACAACAGATTCTGTTGTAAGCAAGGTAGATGCAACAGAGCATGCATTCTGTAATGCGCTACGTGTTACCTTGACAGGATCCAGGATACCTGCCTCTACCATATTGACATAAGTCTCATTATAAGCATCAAAGCCAAATCCCGGCTGTGCTTCTCTTACCTTATTGATGATAACGCTTCCTTCCAATCCGGCATTTGCTGAAATATGGAAAAGCGGAGCCTCCAGCGCCTTTAATACAACCTTGGCACCTGTCTTTTCATCACCTTCCAGAGAATCAACCAGTTTTGCAACTTCCTTGGAAGCGTGGATGTAAGCAGATCCGCCACCTGCGATGATACCTTCCTCTACAGCAGCACGTGTTGCGTTTAAGGCATCTTCCATACGGAGTTTGCTTTCTTTCATTTCTGTCTCGGTAGCAGCACCTACACGGATAACGGCAACGCCACCGGCAAGTTTAGCCAGACGCTCCTGTAATTTCTCTTTATCGAACTCAGAAGTTGTCTCTTCGATCTGTCCACGGATCTGTGATACTCTGGCTGCAATGGCATCCTTATCACCCTCGCCGTCAACGATAACGGTAGACTCTTTCTGAACCTTAACTGATTTTGCACGACCAAGTTGATCCATGGTAGCATCCTTTAATTCCAGACCTACTTCTTCAGAGATTACCTGACCACCGGTAAGGATGGCGATATCCTGTAACATTTCTTTTCTGCGGTCGCCATAACCAGGTGCCTTAACAGCAACAACATTGAAAGTACCTCTCAACTTGTTCAGGATCAGGGTTGTAAGGGCTTCACCCTCTACATCCTCTGCAATGATAAGAAGACGGGATCCTGACTGCACGATCTGCTCTAAGAGTGGCAGGATTTCCTGAATATTGCTGATCTTCTTGTCTGTGATCAGGATATATGGATCATCCAGAACGGCTTCCATCTTATCCATATCGGTTGCCATATATGCTGAAATATAACCACGGTCAAACTGCATACCTTCTACCAAGTCAAGTTCCGTCTGCATGGTCTTAGATTCCTCGATCGTGATAACGCCATCATTGGAAACCTTTTCCATGGCATCTGCTACCATGTTACCAACGGCTTCATCACCTGCTGAAATTGCAGCGACCTTAGCGATCTGCTCTTTTCCGCTGACCTTTTCAGACATGGAAACAATAGATTCTACTGCGGCATCTGTAGCCTTCTTCATACCTTTACGAAGAACGATCGGATTTGCTCCGGCTGCTAAGTTCTTCATACCTTCTTTGATCATAGCCTGTGCCAATACGGTTGCGGTTGTTGTACCATCACCGGCAACATCATTGGTCTTGGTAGCAACTTCCTTGACAAGTTGTGCTCCCATGTTCTCAAACGGATCTTCCAATTCGATCTCTTTTGCAATGGTAACACCATCGTTTGTGATGAGTGGAGCACCGTAAGACTTATCCAAAACAACGTTGCGTCCCTTTGGTCCGATCGTAACTCTGACAGTGTCAGCCAACTGATCTACACCTGCTTCTAATGCTTTCCTAGCTTCTGCGCCATATTTAATTTCCTTAGCCATAATTTAATCCTTCTTTCTTATATCTATTTTTACTCTACTACAGCAAGAATGTCATTCTGACGAACGATGATATAATCTTCGCCTTCTAACTTTACTTCTGTTCCGGCATACTTGGAATAGATGACCTTCTGACCAGCCTTAACCTGCATAACAACCTCTTTACCCTCTACCATTCCGCCAGGACCTACGGCAATAACCTCTGCCTCCATTGGCTTTTCCTGTGCTGCACTTGCCAGGATAATGCCTGACTTTGTCGTTTCTTCTGCCTGACACTGTTTTAAAACAACGCGATCTGTTAATGGTACTAATTTCATTTCTATATGCCTCCTTATATTTCTCTCATTCTTTGTTAGCACTCACTTTGTACGAGTGCTAACCACAATTCATATAATAGGATTCTAAGAACCAAGTTGCAACTTTAGTCACATCCAATAATTCCAAGAATCCTATCTTTATCTAACGTATACTCTTATTTTCTCACTTTTTCTTACGCTCAATACTTTTTGTCGTATTCATAAGCATTTCTGACAGCGGGTTGTGAAAGAGTTTTTCCTGCACATTATCTGCAAAGGTCTCTCCGCTGGAATAGGCAAAACGGCGAATGACATCCTTTAAGACCTGCTGCTTTTCCACCGGCATGGCAGATAGGGTCTTAGAGATATTGGTCATCATGGAAAATTTGTTTGCCGTCAGTTCGTCCAGCGTCGTTGCTCCGGTCGATTGCAGGGTACCAAATAAGATATTGACAAATTCTTCCCTCTCCTCCGCACTCAGACCATAGATCCAATTTTTTAAAGTACGATCCAGCATCACGGAAGACTCTGACAGATTTTCGGCAAAAACAAAATGATTGCCAAGGACTTCCCATGACATGGCATCATGCTGCATGGCGCCGGTCTGTGAACTCTTTACCACCCGATGATCCATCTCGTTTTCCAAAAGCATGCCAACAATGGAAGATTCCGGTATGGTACTGACGACCCGGGGCATAATGCGCTCATAAGACTCCTGCGTCGTGATCTCTTTTAAAAAGCCCGGACCATCATTGGAATAAACACAAGTAATGCGATCCTGAATGGCAGGCTGGCAAAATGCAGATGCATATACGGCAAAGTTGCCGCCCTTGGAATGTCCTCCTACAAGCAGTTCATAAGAAGTATCGCCATAGCAGTCATTCAGATACTGGGCTGCCCGGATCTGTCCCTCCGTCTGATAAAGGAAAGACATATTAAAGTCTTCTTTCCAGCCGACAATGGTATTATCCGTCCCGCGGAATGCCACATAGACCCTGTCATCATCTAAAAGAAAAGACAAAACCGAAAACTGGGTCTGATTTTCTTCGTCGATCTCATTGACATAGTTCATAAGCCGCAGATTTTGAAAACGTGCAGATGCTACCATCTTGTGCATCAAAAAAGGTGCGACCTTGGTGGTAGAGTTCTTCGCCATGATCTCTTCTTCTGAATACATAGAAAAGAAGCGATCGTGTGCCTCCCGGATCGTGATCCATTGTCCCTTTTGATTCAAGCCCGGGACAATGCCGCCAAAATCTGTGTATGCCAGTTCTGCTAAGACCAGATTATCTACTTCATTAAAGGGGTCAATCTCCATGGTAATATCACCACGCCAATCTAAATAATCCGAAATATTTGCCATGCCAAACTCCTTTCAAAAATCCTACACTTCTTCCTCTACCAAGGCAGAATCCGCTTGATCTGTATCCGGCAGTGGATCACTTTCTGTCTCATCGGCATGGTCCTCTTCCACTTCCTCCGTAATAGCCGTGGTCGTCTCCTGCTTGCCTTCAAACCACTGGTCGGATTCTTCGATATTGCGTTCCAACTCCCGTTTGCTTTCCTTGTGATAATGCTTGGTCCTCACCCCAACAAAACACAGGGATAAGAGTGCAAATGCACCAACCATGATCAGGATACCATAAAAGGCAGTCTCATACCTTGTTATCATATTCCTGATATCCAGTAATATGACAACCGATCCTGCTACGGAAAGCAGGGAAAAGATCAGACTGACGATCCAAAGATCTCCATGTAAGTTCTTTAACTGGACGGTGTTCTGCAACATGACAACGCCCTCGATCAGAACCAGGATACCCAGATAATTGGGTATGGAGTCCGCAATATCCTGTGCACGGATCAAATCAATGGCTCCCAAGATCACGACCAGCGTGCCGACCGAAAAGCCATAATTGGTCGTTCTCTGAAATTCCTTATGTAAAAAGTAACGGCTGATCATCCAGATGCCCCATACCAAAAGACAGGCACCGGCACCGTAGCAGAAATAGATCATCCTGACCGCATCCGTAAATAACATGATGCAGCCCACGGCGATCAAGAGGATCGACATAAAGACGATCGCAATATTTCCAACAACATTGGGATTATCCTGTTTGCTCATCCATTCCTCCCCACTGTCTTACAGTGTTTCTGCTCTCTCTGAAATGTTCTTCTTGAAGTTGATCACATCATGATTGTATTCCTTGTCGATGAAATCCGATGTGATGATAAAGTCAGCCGTTGCCTTGTTGTTAGCGATCGGAATGTCATAGACCTGTGCGATACGAAGCAGTGCCTTTACATCCGGGTCATGCGGCTGTGCCGTAAGCGGATCGGAGAAGAAAATGATCAGATCGATCTTGCCCTCTACGACCTTGGCTCCTACCTGCTGGTCACCGCCTAAAGGACCGCTGTTATAACCGCGTACCGGAAGTCCTGTACGATCTGTGATCATACGCGCGGTCGTGCCGGTACCGCATAAAAAGTGCTTCTTTAATTCTTCTTTGTGTTCTTCACACCATGCAATGATCTCAGCCTTTTTTCCGTCATGTGCAATGAGTGCAATGTTCTTTTGCTTACCAATGGTAAGTGTGATCTTGCTGTCGTCCATAATCAGATCCTCCTTATGTCTCTTTTAAAAATGTCTTATCTATCCGAGGCTTGCCAATATGACAACGATAAAATTCGTCAATCCATGAGCCACGATAACGACCCAGAGTTTGCGCGTTTTGATATATACCGTTGCGATCGCAAGACCTACCAGAAATCCATATAAGAATTGTACCACATTAAAGTGCATGATACCAAAACAAAATGCAGAAATAATGACTGCAATTTTTTCGTCATACCAGAGGCTCAACTGCCCGCATACGATCCCACGGTAGACCAGTTCCTCCAAAATCGGAATACTGATGCAATTTGCAAAGATCTTGGTCAAAAGACCGCCCGCATAAAGCGTGGCATTCGCCTGGGCATAGCCGGAAGAATAAGCCACCAGCGGCGTATGGGAAATGATGAAATTTAAGATCAGTCCCAATGCCACAACACCAAGGATATACAGACATTCTCTTGGGAAAGTCTCTTTATCCCAGACTTTTTCTGCCCGCACGATCGGGGCTTTTTTGTAAATACCATAGCAAAAAGGTATGGTCAAAAGGCTGGCGATCCCCAGCAAAAACAAATGACTGGCGTGTGCGCCAAAAAGCAGGCGCAGTGCCACGAAAAATACATTGTATAGCAGATAATATACCACAATCGGATAAATGATCTGCCAGAGTCTGTTTGTCCGAAACTTACGCATTTTCTTTTTCCTTCAACATGTAATAGAGATCATAGATGGTACGTCTTCTGACCGGATGTACCAGTCCCGGTGCGATCTGCATGAGCGGTTCTAAGACAAACATGCGGTTGCACATATCAATATGCGGCACGATCAGGTTTTTGGTATGGATGCAGGCATCATCATACAAAAGAATATCCAGATCCAGTGTCCGTGGTCCCCAGTGGATCTCGCGCTTACGGTCTGCTTTCTCCTCGATCCTATGTAAAAAGGCAAGCAGGTCTTCCGGTGATAAAAGGGTCTCTATGGTCGCTGCCCCATTTAAGAACTTATCCTGATCCACATATCCATAAGGCTCGGTTTCTATATAGTCTGAAACAATGACATTTCTGACATTAGGATCACTGATCAACTCTTCCATGGCATCGGTCAGATACTTTTCCTTGTCGCCCATATTGCTTCCGATTGCAAGGGCTACCTGATGCCATGCCTTTTCTACCTTGACACCCACGTTTGCAAACTCCATAGGAATCGGTGCATGCGGTTTTTTGATCTCTAAAACTAACTTTTGTACGCCCGGAAAAGCATACATGATGGATGTTGCAAGTTCGTCTGCTACCTTTTCCAAGAGATCATGTGCATTTTCCGCAAAATATTTTTTGATAAAAAGACATACATTTCCATAGTCCACCGTATTTGACAGGTCATCGGAATGAATCGCTCCGGCAAAGGAAGTATCAATCCAGCAATTCACGACAAAGATCTGTCCTTCCTCTTTTTCCTGTTCATATACGCCGTGGTATCCAAATACTTCTAATCCTTCTACTATGATCTGTTCCATTTTTACCTGCTTTCCCGGATGCGTTCTAACATCTGAATCAATTCCACATTTTCTTTGACATCATGCACACGCACGAACATACAGCCTGTCTGTACGGCTACGGCACTTGTCGCCAGAGTTCCCACCAGACGCTTGTCGGTCGGCACATCTAAGACATAACCGATCACAGACTTTCTGGATGTCCCCAGTAAAACCGGATAGCCCAGTGCCTTGAGGCGGTCCAGATTTGCGATAGTCATAAGGTTCTGTTCCTGGGTCTTGGCAAAGCCTACCCCCGGATCCAAAATAATCCGCTCTTTCTTGATGCCGGCATCCAGTGCCCTTTTTGCATCTTCTTTCATCTGCCCGATAAAAAGATCGGCGTCCATCTCCTCCGTGATCTTATCCCGATTGTGCATGAGGCAATAAGCGACACCGCTGTCTGCTACGATCTTTCCCATGGCAGGATCATACTGTAAACCCCAGATATCATTTAAGAGATCGGCTCCTGCCTGAATTCCCTCTTTTGCCACGGCTGCCTTATAGGTATCTAAGGATACCGGGACGGAAAATTCCTGCTTGATCTTTTCGATCACCGGAAGGATGCGGTCGATCTCCTCCTGGTCTGTGATCTTTTCATGTCCCGGTCTTGTAGACTCTCCACCAACATCAATGATAGCCGCACCATCTTTTATCATCTGCTCAGTATGTTTTAGGCAGCGTCCAAATGATTATATCTGCCGCCATCCGAAAAGGAATCCGGTGTCACATTTAAGATTCCCATGACATAAGTGTGTCCCTCTTCCAAAAATTCCTGATTTCCTATGATCATAGCAAGCCTCTCTTTCTTATATCATAATCTTCCTTTATCTCAAAATAGGGTCTGTCGATCCTTTCTTCTGCTTTCCATTTGCAGGTATCGCTTGCTAGGCAGGCAAAGCATTCCCTCGAAAAATGATCGGCAAAGGAAAGCAAGTCTTCCAAGGTCTTTTGGCTGCCACGCTTGGCATAACGAATCTTGACATCCTGCCTTTTGCTATGGCATTTCACCGCTGCACATATCCTGTCTGTCTTAGCAGGATCATAGCCAATAGACAACAAAATCTCCTCTGCAAGGATCGCTGACGATTCTGCATGGGAGATTCCATTCTGATACTGCAAGGCACGCCCCAGATCATGAAAGAGGGCTGCAAGCATGATCTCCTCTGCATCGATCGAAAGCCCATTTTCTTTTGCCAACAAAATAGCGATCTGTCCTACCCGAAGAAAATGTTCCATATCATGTCTGCAATAAGTCCTATCTGCTTCGTAGTCCGCGATCGTCTCGCAGCATGCCTTATATTGGGGATGTTCTAAAACCTGTGTCACTGTGTCCATATGCCGTATCCAAACTTTATTTTACTAATTGAAAAAAACGATCCTGTAGTGCCGTATCCTCTGCAAAGATGCCCCTTGTCACATAACTGACTGTCTTGCTGCCCGGCTTTTTGACGCCGCGCATGGTCATACAGGTATGCTCTGCCTCAAGCATGACCATAACGCCCATGGGATGCAGTTGTTCATTGATAGCATCCGCGATCTGTGCCGTCAACTGCTCCTGCAACTGGGGTCTTTTTGCAAAGACCTCAACCGTCCTGGCGATCTTGCTGAGTCCCACGACCTCGCCCTTTGGGATATAGGCTACATGTGCCTTGCCAAAGAATGGCATCAGATGATGCTCGCAGGTGCTGTAAAATACAATATCCTTTTCCAAGACCATCTCATTTCCAGCCACATGAAAACGCTTGGAAAGCGGCTCTGCGGCATCCTGATACATACCGGCAAAGATCTCCTCATACATGCGTGCTACACGATCCGGTGTCTCTAAAAGTCCCTCGCGCTCCACGTCTTCGCCCACGCCCTCCAAGATCAGGCGCACGCCCTCTTTTATTTTTTCGTGATCAAACATCTCTTACTCCTTTACAGATGCTTTTACAATCTTCTTAAAGTCTCCCAGATAAGAAAGGGAACCAAAGGCTAAGATCATATCATCCCCCGCCTGCAGTGCCTGATAAAGTGCATCCTCTAAAGAAGGACAGGCAAGCGCCGCATAGGAAAGATTCTCTATGGTCTTTTGCAATTTTTCGGCCGGCAAGGCTCTGGCATTGTCCGGTGTGACCGTATAGATATGCCCTGCTCTTGGCAGAAGCAGTGCCAGCATTTCCTCGTATTCCTTATCCGCAAGTACCCCCATTATATAGGTTATGGATTTATTTGTAAAATCACTTTCCAGCGTTTCCCATAATCTTTTGGCTGCGGGCAGGTTGTGTGCCCCATCCATATAGATCAGCGGTTCCTTACAAAGGCACTCCATCCTTCCCTGCCAGACGGTCTTTTGCATGCCCTCTTTTACCGCCGCATCCGAAATAAAAACGCCCAGTTTGCGCAAGGTCCGAATGGTCTCTAAGACCAGGACACTGTTTTGCAGTTGATAGGAGCCCTCCAGGGGTACCTCTATATCCGAAAATTCCTTATAGTCATAACAGAGCGGCTTTCTTTGCTTTATCTTTACCTTGCTCTCATCACAAAAAGTAAGTCCGGTCTTTCCAGCCTTAGCCACATCCTCTAAGACTTTGGCAGCCTTTGGCTCCTGCCAGGTGGAAACAGCCTGTCCCCCTGCTTTCATAATGCCAGCCTTGATGCGGGCAATGCTTTCCAGATCCGGTCCTAAGAACTGCATATGGTCTCTGCCGATTGCGGCAAAAACGCTGCATAGGCTATGGTTCAATACATTGCTTGCATCGGTCGCCCCGCCCATGCCAACTTCCATGATGACATAGTCACAGCCTGCTTCGTAAAAATAAAGATATGCCAGTGCCGTCTCCACTTCAAAAATGGTCGCGCATACACCATGCTGTCTTTCAACTTCCTGCCAGGCATCCTCCATGCGGTGCATATAGGTATTAAAAGTCGCTGCGTCTATGTACGCGCCATCGATGGAAAAACGTTCCTCGTAGCAAAAGACTGCCGGGGACGTATAAAGCCCGACCCGGTAGCCCTGCAGGCATAAAATACTCTGCAGCATAGCACAGGTAGAACCCTTTCCATTGGTTCCTGCCACGTGGATGACCTGTAATTGCTCCTGCGGATCGCCCAGAGCCTGCATAAGCAGGCACATGGCATCCAGCCCTAAGACACTGCCTTTTTTTGCAATTTTATCCATAAAAGCACGGGTCTTATCATCAAACGTCATTATTTCTTGACACCTTTCGTATCGCGATTGCCAATGTGCAGGCGGTTTAAGACCACATCCTTGCCCTTGACTTTGACCGTCTTGCTATCACCTGTATGCAAGAGATAGACAGCCTGCAAGAGATCCTTATCGGCTAAGCGCATGCCCCTGACACCAATCGCGCCCTTCTTTTTCTCCGGTATGGCCGCCGTATCAATGCGCAGGAACATTTCCTTCTCGCTTTGCATGACAATGCTATCCTGGTCTTCTAAGACTCCGACTAAAAGCAGACCATCATCCGGGGCTAACTTGGTGGCAGCCGTCGTTCTCTTTGCCACATCAAACTCGCCGCCATCGACTACCTTTAACATGGATGTCTTGGTCGCAAATACCAGTTTTTTATCTTTTAATGCAGCAACGGACGCGATCAAAAGGCTTTCTTCCTTGCTCGCATCAAAGTTACTTACATTATCCAGCGGCTGTCCCTTATCGCGGAACTTACCAAACGGCAGGTCTAAGACCTTGATCAGATGCATCTGTCCCTTATCGGTAAAAAGTGCCAGTTTATCCGTATTTTTACAGAAGATGATCTGGCGGCTCTCTGCCTCAGCCGCCTCTTTGTTGCGTTCAAAGGTAGGCATATCCACAACACGGCCGTAGGCAAAACGATCGATCATGACAGCAACATCCACTTCCTCGATCGGCTTTTCTTCTACCACAACTTCTGCCACATTATCAATGACCGTGCGGCGCTCCTTGGCATATTCCTTCTTAAACTCTTTTAATTCCTTCATGATGACCTTTGCCATGGAAGCACGGTTTTCCAAGATATCAGAATATTCCTGAATATTTTTCATGGTCTTTTCATAGTCGTTCATGAGTGCCTGGATCTCCAGACCGATCAGTTTATACAAACGCATTTCCAAGATGGCAGTTGCCTGTCGTTCTGTAAAATGCAGTTTTTCGGCGTCTCTTTTTGACACTTCCGACTTAAAGCGGATGCCTTCGGTAATCCCCTCAACCAGACATGCTTTTGCCATTTTCATATCCTTACTGCCGCGCAGGATCTCAATGATCAGATCAATGACATCGCATGCCTTGATCAAACCTTCCTGAATCTCCTTTTTCTGGCGTTCCTTGGCAAGCAGGGTCGTATATTTTCTGGTAGCCAATTCATACTGGAAGTTGACATGATGGCGGATGATCGGGACAATGCCCATTGTCTCCGGTCTGCCGTCTGCAACGGCAAGCATATTCACGCCAAAGGTATCTTCCAATCTTGTCTTTTTGTAGAGCAGATTGCAGAGATTTTCAGCATCGGCTCCCTTTTTCAGATCAATGACGATACGAATGCCTTCTTTGGAGGACTGGTTGGAAATATCAACGATATCTGTCGTCTTTTTCGACTCGACCAGACCATATACGTCATTTAAGAACTTTCCGATATTGGCACCGATCATGGTATATGGGATCTCCGTGATGATCAGACGTTCCTTGCCGCCCTTGACCTTTTCGATCTCCACCTTGCCACGCACCTTGATCTTACCGACACCGGTCGCATAAATGGCATGCAGATCATCCTTGTTGACCACGATACCGCCGGTCGGAAAATCCGGTCCCTTGATGTATTCCATCATCTGCTGGGTATTGATATCCGGGTCTTTCATATAGGCAATGACACCGTCGATCACTTCCCCAAAATTATGTGGCGGAATACTGGTCGCCATACCAACGGCGATACCTTCCGCACCGTTGATGAGAAGGTTTGGCACCTTGACCGGAAGGACTTCCGGCTCTTTTTCCGTCTCGTCAAAGTTTGGAATAAAATCAACGACATCCTTATCCAGATCCGCCAGATAACACTCCTGGGTCACCTTGTGCAGACGTGCCTCGGTATAACGCATTGCCGCTGCACCGTCACCCTCGATCGAGCCAAAGTTACCATGCCCTTCCACCAAAGGAAGTCCCTTTTTAAAGTCCTGTGACATAACGACCAGGGCGTCATAAATGGAAGAATCACCATGTGGATGATACTTACCCATGGTATCTCCGACGATTCTGGCTGACTTACGGAAAGGCTTATCGTAACGGATCCCCAGTTCGTGCATATCATAAAGCGTACGTCTCTGCACCGGCTTTAATCCATCGCGGACATCCGGTAAGGCTCTTGCAATAATAACGCTCATGGCATAATCGATATAGGATTTCTCCATGATCTCCGAATATTCCATGCGAATCAATTTTTCCTCTACTGCCATCTGTTCTTTCTCTCCTACTTACTATTTCAAACGTCTATACGTCAAGCTGCGCATCTCTCGCGTGTTCGTAGATAAAGGCACGGCGCGGTGGCACATCATTCCCATCAACATTTCGGTCACATCGGATGCCATACGTCCATCCTCGATCTCTACCTTCTTCAAGATCCTGCGTTCCGGATCCAAAGTCGTCTCCCACAACTGTTCCGCATCCATCTCACCCAGTCCCTTATATCTTTGCAGGGTAAAATTACCCGTATGGGTCTTTCTGTATTTTTCCAAGGCGGCATCATCATAGAGATATTCTTCCTTTCCCTTGGATGGGATTGCCTTATAAAGAGGCGGCATAGCAATATAGACATGTCCCTCATAAATGAGTTCCGGCATAAAGCGATAGAACAAGGTCAAAAGCAAGGTAGAAATGTGGGCACCGTCCACATCGGCATCCGCCATGATGATGATCTTGTCGTAACGCAGTTTGGTAATGTCAAAATCGTTGCCGTAGCCCTCGGAAAAACCACAACCGAAAGCATTGATCATGGTCTTAATCTCGGCATTGGCAAGTACCTTATCGATGCTTGCCTTTTCCACGTTCAGGATCTTTCCACGGATCGGCATGATCGCCTGATACATACGGTTTCTCGCCATCTTGGCAGAACCGCCCGCAGAATCTCCCTCCACGATAAAGATCTCGCACTTGGAAGCATCCCTGCTCTCGCAGTTGGCAAGTTTTCCGTTGCTGTCAAAAGAAAACTTCTGCTTGGTCAGAAGATTGGTCTTGGCACGTTCTTCTGTCTTACGGATCTTGGCTGCTTTTTCCGCACAGGAGATCACGGTCTTTAAAGTGTCAAGATTTCGGTCAAAATACAACTGGATCTCGTCCCCGGTCACTTTAGCGGTTGCCTTGGAAGCGTCCTGGTTATCCAGTTTGGTCTTGGTCTGTCCCTCAAAACGCGGTGCCGGGTGCTTGATGGATACAACTGCCGTCATACCGTTTCTGACATCAGCCCCGTTAAAATTGGCATCTTTATCCTTTAAAATGCCAAGTTCCCTTGCGTAATTATTGATGACTGTCGTAAAGACCGTCTTAAATCCGGTAATATGGGTACCCCCCTCTGCATTGTAGATATTGTTACAAAATCCCAGAATATTTTCATGGAATTCGTTGCAATACTGAAAAGCGATCTCCACGCTGATTCCATCAGACTCTCCGCTAAAATAAACGACATCATGGAGTTTTTCTGCATTTTTATTGATGTCCTTGACAAAGCCGATAATGCCGTCCGGTTCGTGATACTCGATATGCTCGACTTCTTCTTTTCTTCTGTCCTCATAAATGATGGTCAGTTTGGGATTCAAATAGGCAGTCTCATGCATACGGCTCTTGATCTCGTCCTCTTTGAAATTGGTCTTTTCAAAAATTTGGGGATCCGGCAGGAAATTGATCTTTGTCCCGGTCTTCTTAGTCTTGCCGATGGTCGGCAGCAGACCATTTTCCAGTGCGATCACCGGATGTCCCTGCTCATATCTGTCGTGATGGATAAAGCCATCGCGGAAGATCTCCACATCCATATAGGTAGACAGGGCATTGACCACGGAAGAACCTACACCGTGTAAGCCACCACTGGTCTTATAGACACTGTCATCAAATTTTCCACCTGCATGTAATGTGGTAAATACCACGCGCGCGGCAGAGGCACCGGTCGCATGTAAACCAACCGGAATACCTCGTCCATTATCTTCTACGGTACAAGAACCATCGGCTTCCAGTGTCACCCGGATCGTATCACAGGCTCCTGCCAAATGCTCATCTACCGAGTTGTCCACGATCTCATACACCAGATGGTTCAGCCCCTTGCGGGATACACTTCCGATATACATACCCGGTCTTTTGCGCACTGCCTCAAGTCCCTCTAATACGGCAATACTGCTCTCGTCGTAAACGTTCTTTTTCGCCATTTCCTAACCTCACTAAAAAATTGCCTAAAGAAATGCGCCGAAGCAATGCTTGGCGCATCCTTTTGCTCTTATTATAACTTTGAATAGCCGAAGCCATTGACCATGGCCTCGATCGGTATGCCTTTCTTGCAATACGGACATTCATGCGGTGCATAGGTCTGATAGCCCGGCAGATCATCCGTGGTAAAGAGTGGAAATACCTCGGTATTGCCAACCTTGGTCATGGTACCAAAGATGGAAGATACACCCACGATATTACCTCCGTAATACTCAATACATTCCAGACTCCTGCGCACGGTCTCGCCCGTCGTCATGGTTGCCAGCAAAAGCAATACATTTTTCCCCTCGATCGCCGGACGTACATTTTCACGGAAAAGCAACTGGTTGATGCTGTTGACTTCCGGAGACACGATATAAACAGTCTCATGTTTGTTGTTATTTGCGAAATGTCCTTTTTCTAATTCCTCTGCCAGATAAGCGCCCAGTACCTCCGTACCATCCATGCAGACAATGGTATCCACTGTCGTCACATGATGCAGCATCTTGTTCTTGATGCTTCTTGCTGCTTCCCTCGCCTCATTGGCACGTACCTTTAATCGCGTCACATCGATATAGAAGTTGATGTGTGATGAACTCGTTGCAAAATGCCCCGGTGTCGCGTTTAACGTAATGGTATTGTCATCCTTTGCATAAAACTTGACCATACGATCCCGAATACTCTTTACTGCCTCTCCCATAATGCATACCTCCTACATTTTACCGGTAGATCCAAATCCACCTTGTCCCCGTTCTGTCTCGTCTAAGTCTGCAACCTCTTCAAATTCTACGGAAAGAAATGGCATGATGACCAGTTGTGCGATCTTTTGTCCCGGCGCTACGACGCGCTCCTCCTCGCTGTCGTTATGTAGTGCCACCTTGACCTCACCACGATAGTCTGCATCGACCACGCCGGTACAGTTGGCAGGACGAAGTCCCTCCTTGGCAGAAAGTCCGCTTCTGGCAAAAACACCGCCAAAATATCCTTCCGGCACTGCCAGTGCGACACCTGTGCCGATCATTTTGGTTTCGTGCGGTGCAAGCCTTGTCTCCTCTGCAATATCTGCAAACAGATCATAGCCCGCTGCCCAAGCACTTCCTCTCTCCGGCATTTTTGCGGAAGATGTCAGTTTTTTCCATGCTATTTTCATTCCATCTACTCCTAAAAAAGAATTGCTATTTACAATGTAACACGATTTCGTTTGTTTTTCTAGTGGCAACTACATCGATCACACGCTGATTGCTGCTGCCGCGCCAGTAAAGACTGGTATCTTTCTTTTCTACGACAAATTCTCCGTCCACCAAAACATCCACGTATTCCATGACAGGAAGCGTCTGGATAGTCTCGTAGGTAAAGCCGGTATAAAGCCATATGGTTTTTTCCGGAAAACGATCCTTTACCTCTTTGGCAAGCAGGGTCACATCTTCCCGGTTGCCATAAAAAAGAGGATCTCCACCGCTAAAAGTGATACCGGAAATATAATCATGATCCAGTGCCTCAAATAACTCTGCCTTTGCCTCTGCATCAAACTCCAGACCGCCATTGGGATCCCATGTGACCGGGTTCTGGCAATCCTTGCAGCAATGATCGCAGCCGGCAACCCATAAGACCACACGCAGACCGTCGCCGTTTAGCATATCGTCTTTTGTTATATTATGATAACGCATTTATTCCACCTATACTACATACTCTTTCTTTCTGCTATTTCTGCCATCTTGGCATCATTCAATCTGGTATCTCCCTTGACTCTGGAGTAAGAAAGATATCCATTCATACGCTCGATCTTGGTCAGATTCTTGCTGCCGCAGACCGGACACACATCCATATCCAATTCCTCATGACCACAATCATCACAATAGGAAAGGGAAAGGTTGACGCCCTCGTAAAATCCCATTTCCATAGCACGGCGTACCAAGGTCTTGACTGCCTCTTTGTTGTAGCCGATCGGGTATTTTACATACTGGATCTTGCCACCATTGGAAAGTTCCCAGAAACGATATTCCAGATCCTGCTTCTGGATCGGTGTGATATCTTCTGTGACATGACAATGAAAACTGTTGCTGACATATTCACGGTCAGATACATTTTCAACGATACCGTATTTCTTGCGGAACTGCTTTACCTGTAAACCGCAGAGGTTTTCTGCCGGTGTACCGTAGATCGCATAAAGATTGCCGTCTTCTTTTTTAAACTCATTGATCTTGTCATTGATGTGCTCCAAGACCTCTACCGCAAACTGTCCGTCCTCTACCAGGGACTTGCCATTGTAGAGTTCCTGCAATTCGTTGAATGCAGTAATGCCGAAAGAAGCTGTAGCTGTCTTTAAGATTGGTTTGATCTTGTCATTGTATTTCAGATGTCCGCCATAAAATCCGCCTTCACAATATGCCAGTGGATTGGTGGATGCACGCATCTCACCAAGATAAGCATAGGTACGGATATGGAGTTTACGGATAAGTTCCAGATAGTAATCCAACACTTCGTAAAAGTCGCGGCTCTCCTGTCTTGCCTTTGCCAAGATCATTGGCAGATGCAGGCTGACGGCTCCGATATTAAATCTGCCGACAAAGACCGGACGATCCTGATCGTCTGCCGGATACATACCGCCTCTTTCATACCAAGGAGAAAGGAAGGCACGACAGCCCATCGGACTGATGATCTCTCCGTATTGCTTATACATGCTGGCGATATAGCCCTTACCGGTCAGGCTCAGCCAATCCGGATACATGGTCTTTCTGGAACATTCGATGCCTGCTTCAAAGACATCTTCCAATTCCTTGCCCGGTCCGTGTAAATTCTCATCATATAAAAATACGATCTTCGGGAAAAGTACCGGTTTCTTATGTCCCTTTTTGCCCTGTCCGTTCATGCGGACACGGAGCATGCAGATGGTCGCCATCTTGGCAAAACGAGTCGTTCCGGTTCCGGCGGTCACCGTGATAAACGGATAATCTCCACGGCTGCTGGCAACGGTATTGAACTTGTACTCCCAGCCCTGGAAGCCCTGTTCAAAGTCACGTTCTACATCTGCCATAGCGGTTGCTTCTGCCTTTTCTTGGGAAAGTCCAAGACCTGTATATTTTTCCACATACTTGGCAAAAGAGATCTCTGCGTATTTATCCAGGATCAGATCTGCGCTTGGCACCGTAAAGCCGCCATACTGCTGGCTGGCAGCACTCAGCACGATATCTCCGATCACGTCAAAGGCAACATCCAGGGATTTCGGCTCATTGTACCAGATATTTCCCATCTCAAATCCGCCCTCCAAGACTGCTTTGACATCAAAAAGGCAGCAGTTCATGGTATCACGTCTGGCTGACATATCATGGATATAGATATAGCCGTCACGAATGGCTTGGATCTCCTCTGTCGTCAGGAAGAATTTCTTGTATAATTCACGGTTGAACTCGTTAAAGATCAGGCTTCGCTTGGTAGATACCAAAGCAGAGTCCGTATTGGCATTTTCCTTGTCACCGATATACATAATGGACTGGCTCTTGGTATAGACATCGTCTAACATCTGCACAAAGTCCTGCTTATAATTACGGTAATCCCTATAACTCTTGGCTACCACCGGATTGACTCTTTCCAGTGCGCCCTCTACAATGTTATGCATCTGTGCGATCTCGATGCGGTCGATACCGAGAGCAAATACTTTTTCTTCTACAAACTGGCAAATAAACTTTTCTTCTTCTTCTGTAAAATTGATCAATACCCTGCATGCAGATTTGTTGACTGCATCCACGACTTTTTGTACGTTAAAATCCTCTAATGTTCCGTCTTTTTTTACTACTTTTATCAACGCTTACGCTCCCTTTCTTATCTATATGTCGATATAGCACATCCTGCAACATACTATATCTTGTGCTCCGTTTCTACATTCTAGCATCATAGGAAATGGCAGTCAATAGATTTTTAAGCAATCTCTGATTTTTTGTCACGTTCCATGAGACTGCGCACGGCAAGGCGGGGATCTACGTCATGAAACAAGACCTCATTGACCTGTTCTATGATGGGCAGACTGACCTGGTATTTTTTTCCCAGCGCCAGTGCCGCCTTGGCTGAATAAACACCTTCTACGACCATATGCACCTGATCCATGGCATCCTTTGGACGCAAGCCCTGACCGATCAGCATACCTGCCTTACGGTTTCTGCTGTGACGGCTGGAACAGGTCACGATCAGATCCCCTGTGCCTGCAAGACCACTGAGGGTCTGCGGAAGTCCTCCCATGGCAAGTGCCAAGGAAGATATTTCCTTGATGCCGCGTGTGATCAGTGCCGCCTTGGTATTGTCCCCATAGCCCAGACCATCCGACATACCGGCAGCCAGTGCGATGACATTCTTTAAAGAGGCACCGATCTCAATCCCGGTCACATCCGTGCTGGTATAGACACGGAAATTTTCATTCATAAAGGCATTCTGTAAAAATTCTGCCACGGCTATATCGCGTGAACCGGCAACCACAACGGTCGGCAGACCTTTTACGACTTCTTCTGCATGAGACGGACCGCTTAGAACGCCCACCTTAGCATCCTTCCCCAAGACATCTTCTAAAATACCGCATTGGGTCAAAAGGCTATCTTCCTCGATTCCCTTGGAAACACTGCAAAGGATCTGGTTCTTTTCCACATAAGGCTTGATCTTTTCTGCGGTCTCTCTGGTTGCCGTAGAAGGAACCGCTAAGACCAGAAGATCCTTGCCCAAAAGACAGGAAGAAAGATCCCAGGTCAGGCTCATTTCCTTTGGAAGCATGACTCCCGGCAGTTTGTCACACTCCCCGCTTGCCTGCATCTTTTCGATCTGTTCCCTTCTATGTCCCCACAGACTCACCTGACATCCGTTATTCTGTAATAAAATTGCCAGCGCACATCCCCAACTTCCTGCGCCGATGACACCAACTTTCATTTTTTGCTCCTTTACTTCCATGCAAAAGAACCCTGCCAAAAGCAGGATTCCTTGACTGATTTGCTAGTCTCGTTTTGATTTAAAAGAAAACTTGTTTTCATTACCTGCCAAAAGTCGCTTGATATTGCCCCGATGCAATACAATGGCAAGGATACAGGCAAAAGATACTAAGATCTGGGCTTCTAAAAGATCCGACGTGGCAAATGCCAGCCAGCCCTTTGCCCCAAAGATCCAGATCTGTACCATGAGTCCCAGCGCCGCCAGGATAGATCCCAGAGACACATAGCGTGTGATCGCCACTGCCAGAACAAAGATCAGAACACAAAGTGGCAGACACTGCGGAAAGAGGGCTATGATCATACCAAAACTACAGGCAATGCCCTTGCCCCCCTTAAACTTCATAAAGAAAGGGAAATCATGCCCCAGTATGGCACCCAGTGCCCCGTATAATTCCAACAAGACAATATGCTCCGGGTATGATGTGCGAAAAAGAAGCCAGACGACTACCACTGCCGCCACACATTTTAAGCAGTCACACACCAGTGTCAGCGCACCTACCTTGATGCCTAAAATACGCATGGTGTTGGTCGTACCAATATTGCCGCTTCCCTGTTTGCGGATATCCACATCTTTTTTCTTGCCAAAAAGATAGCCCGATAAGATCAATCCAAAGGCATAACCGATCGCAAGTGCGACGAGCCTCATCAATTCCATAATTAGTCGTCCTTTCTCTCCCTGATGATAAACTTAAGGGAAGTCCCCTCAAATCCAAAGGCATCACGGATACGGTTCTCCAAATATCTGGTGTAGGAGAAATGCATCAATTCCTTGTCATTGACAAAGATAACAAATGTCGGCGGCTTGACTGCCACCTGGGTCACATAGTAGATCTTGAGACGCTTGCCCTTATCGGATGGCGGTTGCTGCATAGCAACAGCCTCGGTCACGATCTCATTTAAGACACCTGTCGCAACACGCATAGAATTATTCTCGATCACGGCATCGATGGTCTCATAGATCTTTGGCAGACGCTGTCCCGTCAAAACGGAAATAAACATGATCTGCGCATATGGCATAAAGGATAAGGTCTGTCTGATCTTTTCTTTATGCTTGTAAATGGTCTTGTCATCCTTTTCGATGGCATCCCACTTGTTGACTGCAATGATAATGCCCTTGCCGCGCTCATGTGCGATCCCGGCGATCTTGGCATCCTGCTCTGTCACGCCCTCGGTCGCATCGATCATCACGATCACGACATCTGCCTTTTCTACGGCAGCAACGGCACGAATGATACTAAATCGTTCCAATTCTTCCTTGATCTTGCTCTTGCGGCGCAATCCTGCCGTGTCGATAAAGATATATTCCTTGCCATGGAACTTGACCTTGGTATCGACCGCATCTCTGGTAGTTCCAGCCACATTGGAAACGATCACACGGTTCTCTCCCACCAGACGGTTGACAAGGGATGATTTTCCTACGTTTGGTTTGCCAACGATCGCGATCTTAGGAATATCCTGATCCTCATCTGCGCCAGCATCTTCCGGGAAATGTGCGATCACCTGGTCTAGCATATCCCCCAGTCCTAACATAGAGGAAGATGAGATTGGAATCGGATCCCCGATACCCAGATTATAAAATTCATAGACATCCGCCATGTATTTTTCAAAACTGTCAACCTTGTTGACTACCAAAACGACCGGTTTTTTGGAACGGCGCAGCATATCCGCTACTTTTGCATCCGCATCCACCAGTCCCTGTCTGACATCTGTCATAAAGATGATGACATCTGCCGTATCAATGGCGATCTGCGCCTGCTCACGCATCTGGCTGATGATAATATCTTTTGATTCCGGCTCAATACCACCGGTATCGATCATGGTAAATTCATGCTTCAACCATGTAACATCTGCATAGATACGGTCTCGGGTCACTCCCGGCGTATCTTTTACAATCGAAATCCTCTCTCCTGCCAAGGCATTGAACAAAGTAGACTTTCCTACATTTGGTCGTCCTACAATGGCAACTACAGGCTTACTCATATTTTCCTCCATCTATTTATAATGTCATTAACTGTTTCACGAGATCTTGTCCGCTTGATTTTACAATATCCACCTTTACTTGTAAAGCGTCACTTAACTGGGCGACCGTCACATCATCCAAGAAATCCTGTTCCTCGGCACGCACCATATTCTGCGGTAAAAGCAGGTGGCTTCCCAGCGGCTGTTCCTTGAGTTGTGCCATCAGATCCTGTCCTGTGATCAGACCAGAAACCGTGATCTTTTCGCCAAAGAAATCGTTGCGGATCTCATAGACATACACGGTGACCTTGGGGAATTTCTCCATGAATTCCTGACACAGCATGCGGATAAAAGGGGCTGCCAGCCTTCCGGTCGCAATCGCACATTCTTTTTTCCGCATAAAAGGATGCTTTTTCTCTTTGGCTAAGGCTTCCCGGAATTCGTCCATCAAAAGCCGGATCATGCCGACACCGTTTTCCAACTGGGTATAGCCGTCATAGCGTTCTTCCGTCGGCAGGTCATAACCGGCGATCAGATACCATTCATCCGATGCCTGCACAAAATGTGTGCCGTACTTTTCAAAACTGATGTCCTGCCATTTGTGGATGGTAGCAAGCACTTCGCGCGCTTCTTCTCTTTCAAAAGGTTCCAGCGGGTACAGCCCCTCTCGAAACTTGGTCAATCCTACCGGCACTACAGACATGCTCTGCATCTGCGGGTAAAAAGATAAAAGATCTCCGATGGAACGATCCAGTTCTGCCCCATCATTTTCTCCCTTGCACAAAACGATCTGGGCATTCATCTCAATATCGGCATCCGCTAACATCTTGATCTTGTCTAAGATGTCACCGGCAAAACGATTGTGGAGCATTTTGCAGCGCAGTTCGGGATTGGTCGCCTGCACAGAGATATTGATGGGTGCCAGATGATAGTGGATGATACGTTTGAGATCTTCCTCCTTCATGTTGGTCAGGGTCACATAGTTGCCCTGTAAAAAAGAAAGCCTGGTATCGTCATCCTTAAAATATAAGGTTTCCCGCATGCCCGGCGGCATCTGGTCAATGAAACAGAACATGCATTTATTGTGGCAGGACCGATAATCGTCCATCAGTCCATTTTCAAAGGTGATACCAAGATCTTCGCCCTCTGATTTTGTGATATGCACAAGATGTCTTGTCTGATCCGGCTTTTCGATCAGCATCTCAAATGCTGGTTCATCCTCGTAGTAATAATAATCAAAGATATCGATCAGTTCGACACCATTGATCTCTTTTATGATATCCATCGGTTCCACTCCTGCAAGTGCCGCGGGACTCCCGGGTCTTACAAAAGCAATCTGATGTGATGTGCTCATAAATCTATCCTCATCTTTCTTGTCACTCGGTAAGCATCAAAAATGCTCCCAGATTTCCTCGTTTCCCCTTGCTGGCTCTGTGCGAAAATAATATACTGCTGTTGCAGCAGGTACAAAGCCCTGCAAGGTCTATATGCTCTTTCAACACACCTGCCTCTGTCAATACGATCTCATTGGCTTTCCACAGATCCAACTGGTATTTGCCGAGCGCGCCTGCCTGTAAGATCTCCTTTTCATGGGTCGGAAATGCAAATATAAATGCCTCTGCCACATCCCGGCTCACCTCATAGCAGTCCTGACAGATGGATGGACCGATGGCACAGAGCAGGTCTTTCGGCTGACTTCCAAAGGATCTTTCCATGGCTTCTACCGTCGCCTGTCCCATACGTCCTACCGTCCCTCTCCAGCCGGAATGGGACAGACCGATCGCCTTATGCACCGGATCCACAAAATAAAGCGGGACACAATCTGCATAGAAAGTGGCAAGCAAAACACCCGGCTGGTCTGTGACCATGCCGTCCACATCTTTATAATCGCGTGGGCGCGTGATCCCCTTGCCAAGATCTTCCTTTCCCACAGGTCTCACATTGGTCGTGTGGGTCTGGTCGCTCGTCACGATTTGATCTATGGACGTCCCCAGTGCCTGAGCCACCCTTCGGTAGTTTTCCAAAACTGCCGTCTCGTCATCCCCTCTGGTAAAACTTAGGTTCAGGCTTTCATAGATATCCTTGCTGACACCGCCCTCTCTGGTCGTAAACATATGCCGGATATAAGGCAGTGCCTCATAACTTGAAAAGGAAAGATAAGGCAGAACATATCCTTCCTCTGATCTGTAGTTTCTTGTTTCTATCATAAGCCGATATAAGGAAAGGCATTGGTAAGAAGTGTGATCTCGTCCTTTAAAATGGCAACGACATCAAAGCGGATCTGTAGATCTGCCCACTGTCTGTGCGTCAAAAGGAAATGATCCGCCACCCGACAGATGACCATCTGCTTTCGCCAGCCGACCGCCTCCAAAGGATCTCCGGCGGCAGCATCCTTGCGGTACTTTACCTCCACAAAACAAAGGTAGACCCCGTCCCTCGCCACGATATCGATCTCACCCTTGCGGTTGCGATAATTCATAACAAGGATCTCATAGCCCTGACGCCTTAAATAGTCTGCCGCTTCTTTTTCATACCTGCTCCCCACACTTCTTTTATTTGCTTTCGTTCCTATTTCCTCCCGTCCAGTTTTGCTTTCACCTTTTCCATGCCGTCCACAAAGACCAGTATCTCCGCAACGACCTCATATAATTCCGGTGGAATGGCTTCTCCAATGTCAAATTTGGATAAGGTATCTGCCAGTTTTCCATCCTGATAAAAAGGCACATCATTTTCCTTGGCGGAGGTAATGATCTTTTCCGCCACATGTCCCTTGCCCGTTGCCACGATCTTTGGTGCAATATCATTTGGATCATAGGATAGGGCGACTGCTGTCTTTTCTTTTGAAAAATCCTGGGGTTTCCACTCTTTATTTTCCATACTTATGCCCTCACATCAAAGGAATACCGATGCACCTCGCCGCTGCTTTTCTGGTCTGCCTTTAAAAAATCTTCCACAAAATCGATCTTTTTGGCATCCTGTTCCAATTTCATGCTACAGGTGTAACCCTTTTTTTCTAAGCGATCCGTCAAAAGATGCATATTCTCCTCCAAAAGCGTCAGACTGTCTGCATCCTCTAAGTACCAGTTGGCAGATACATTTTTTTGGAGCATCTTGACAGAAATATCCACACCGCCCAGATTGTCCATATCAAAATGTAAAAAAGCCGTCAGTTCATCGTCTGCCCCCTTGTCGCGCCCCCCGTTGCGATAAACAAAAAGTTCGCTGTTGACATTCTGTCCGCGCAGGCGTATCGGCACCTGCACATAGGAATACATCTGGCTTAACTGGTTCATGAATTCTATATTTTGTGACAGGGAATTGGCTGTCCCCTGTATGGTCTCTTTGGCACTTGGAAATTTGTCTGCCAGTTGTTCCAGATCATGGATCTGCTGCGACATTTTCTCATACAGGTGGCTGATACTGTGTTCTTTTGGCAAATCCTGCGGCGCAACCGTCCACTCTTTTGTCACCAGATCAGAAAATAACTTCTGATAGCCCCTGGAACGTAAAAGATCTTGCACACTCTCCTTGGAAAGCCCGCCGGCATTTTGTCCTAAAAAAACAGAGACTTCCTGCAAAAAAGCATCCACCTTGGTCTGTGGTAGAAGCTGCCCCTCTGCCGTAAAAAAATTGGCGTGTTCCTTGATAAAAGACGGCATCTGTCCCAAGACATTTTGCAGGTCTGCAAATGTCCCCTGATCCAGACTATTGCCAAGTGTTCCGGCTTCATAGGCATCCATATCCTCCAGTGTCTGCGAGAAGATCCCCGCCCTCTGGGATAAGTATTCCAGATCCACAGACTCCTGCCCTTCTGCTGGTAGCATTTCCTCTGCATAGACCGCTTCGCCTGTGGCAAACGCCTCCTGCATGGAAAGATCTCCGAAAAATGCCACCAGCCGGTTGTTCTGCCCGACCATCGTCTGGGTATCTACCGCATCATCTAAAAAAGACTCTCCCAATACCGCCACCAGATCCTGCACCTGACTTAGGACTTGACGCCTGTCCGCCTTATAATTTTCAAACTGCTCGACACTGTTGGCATCGATGGGAAGTTGTAATTTCTGCATCTGCACAATGGTCTCCGGCTGACTGCCCGGGACACTGCCGATCTGTCTTGCCATATTTTGCAGGCTTTTGGAATCGATCGACATGCCTTCTTTCATCATGGCATTTACCATGTTTAAGTTACGCTCGCTCACTGCCAGACTTGCGGCATCCAGTGCCTGCATCAGTGTCGGATTGCCCTGACCTGCTCCCATGGAGATCGGCTTGATCCGGATCTGTTCTCCGTCATTGGATTTCACCTGAAAAAAAACAGACTGCCCCTTAGAAAGAGACAAGCCCGCGTCCAATCTGGCTGTAATATTCTGTCCACTGCTCAGCCCTAATATTACCTGAGTACCGCGTATGCTATTTACGGTTCCCTCAAAAATATTGCCTGTCTTTAATTGTTTTACCGTCTCGACTAATTGCTCTATCCCCTTTGTCTTGGTGGAGACCTCACTGCCGGAAGATAAATTGTTTTGATACTGTGTCAGCAAATCAGAAACCTGCACTTCTCTTCCCCCTTAGAAAAGTTACTCACATTCCACAAAATGACCGATAAAGGACTTTCTGTGGATAGGACTTGGTCCGTACTTCTGTAACGCTTCGATATGTTCTTTCGTGCCATAGCCCTTGTTCTGTGCAAAGCCATATTCCGGCATGATGGCATCGTATTCTTTCATCAGTCGGTCTCTGGTCACTTTTGCAATGATACTTGCCGCCCCGATGGAAATGCTCTTGGCATCCCCCTTGATGATCGGCACCTGTTTGACGGATACCTCCGGTATGGTCACGGCATCATTTAACAAAAGATCCGGCGCAACCGCAAGTTCTGCGATTGCCTGACGCATGGCAATATAAGTCGCCTGTAAAATATTGACCTCATCGATCTTTTCCGGCGAAGCAAAACCAAGACCTACTGCAACTGCTTTTTCCATGATCTCATCATAGAGCGCCTCACGTCTTGCCTCCGATAATTTCTTGGAATCATTGATATAAAGGATCTCACAATCCCTTGGTAAAATGACTGCCGCCGCACACACCGGCCCGGCAAGCGGTCCTCTGCCCACCTCATCAATGCCACAGATCATAGGGTATGCATCTTCATAGCGGTGCTCATAAGTCCGCAAGACCTCCAAACGCTGCCTTTCCTGTTCCAACCGGTCCAGTCTTTTTTTCGCCTGCCCGATGATCTTGGCAACACCCGGTCTGCCGTCTCTTATGTATTCTTCAATAAAATCCGGCAATTCCAGATCGTCTTTTTCCTTGTATTCCTGCTGGATATCTTTGATCTTTTTTTCCATATCCACGACTTCTCCTAAATGCTACTGGTGTTTGATGACCATGATCTTGTTGAATGGATAGATACGCACCCATGCCTTACCGATGATGTCCTGACGCTTGATCGCTCCTACCGAGGCAAAACGGCTGTCGGTACTGTTGTTGCGATTGTCACCCATAACAAAGTATTCATCATCGCCCAGTGTGATGGGTTCCGATGCCAGTCCCGGATTCTGGATGGTCTCCAGTCCGTAATTTTCTTTCAAAAGAGTGCCGTTGATATAGATCTCTCCGGCATCATTGATGTAGACCGTCTCGCCCGGAAGACCGATGATACGCTTGATATAATAGGTGTTTTCTTCATATTGATAAGGGAAGATGATGATATCAAAACGCTCAGGATCATGTAAGCGGTAAGAGATCTTATCCACGATCAGATTGTCCCCATCGGAAAGTGTCGGTTCCATGGAAGAACCACTCACGCGGGATCGCTGTCCCACAAAGGTTATGATCAAAAAACAGATGCCAAAAACAATAACGATATATAAAAGCAAACTTAAGATCTCATGTGCCGGTGATGTCTGCTCTGCCTGATCCGGTTTTTTTGTACTTTTTTGTTCTTGTGTCATTTTATACTTCCGTCTCTTCCTTTTTTATTTTCTCCGGAAATTCCAGAGAAATCTTGCCGATCGTTCCGCTGCGGAAATCATCGATCACCAGAAGGGCTGCCTTGCTGTAATCCAACTGGTTTCCCTTAGAGCGGCAATTCCGATTTTCAGCGATCTGCTCTAAGAAAGTAAGAACTTCTTTTGTCTCATCGATCTGATAACGCCCTGCCAGAGCCCCCGGATACTTGTCCTTTAAGATCTTGCAGAGTTCTAAGGCGAGTTCTTCTGTCTGCAAAAGTTCATCTTTGATCGAGCCGATGCATGCTAAATGCAGTCCGACCGTCTGATCTTCAAACTTTGGCCATAAGATGCCCGGTGTATCGAGCAACTCGACATTTTTATTGAGGCGTATCCACTGCTTGCCCTTGGTAACGCCCGGCTTATTGCCGGTCTTGGCGCAGGCTTTTCCAGCATAAGAATTGATAAAGGTCGACTTTCCTACATTTGGAATACCTACGACCATAGCACGCACCGGTCGGTTCTTGATCCCTCTCGCCCGGTCTCGTTCGATCTTTTTGGCACAGGCATCCATGACGACCTGTGTCACTTCCTTCATGCCCTTGCGATTGCGGGAATCCAGGGTTACGACAAAATATCCCTTATCCTGAAAATATGTTTTCCAGCCTGCTGTCACCTTAGGGTCTGCCAGATCTGCCTTATTCAGCAAGATCAGTCTTGCCTTCTGCTTGCCCAGTTCGTCTATATCCGGATTGCGGCTGCTCAGGGGAATCCTTGCATCCACCAGTTCGATCACCAGATCGATCAGTTTTATGTCCTCCTGCATCTGTCTTTTTGCCTTGGTCATATGACCCGGGTACCATTGAAATTCCATATCTACTCCTAGTTTACCGGTCCGAATCCCTTGAGGGATAAACAGAACCATACCTTTCCTATCATTTCCTTGCGCGTCACATTGCCAATGGATTCGTAGCGGCTATCCTCACTGTTGTTGACATTGTCACCCAGTACAAAGTACTCATCATCCCTAAGGTGATCTCCGTCTCAGCCCGTCCGGCATCCTTAATAGACAATCCGGTCTGTTTGAGGTTTGTGGCTGTTCCGTTGACATAAAGTCTACCACTTTTGATCTGCACCGTATCCCCCGGCACCGCACGATACGCTTGACATTATCGTTGGCACTGGTATTGCCCTTTGGTGTAAAAGCCACGACATCCCCTTTTTTCGGTGACCGGATGTGGTATGCCACACGATCGACCAGCACACTGCCATTTTCCACAACTGCCGGTGCCATGGATTCTCCCGAGCAGGAGATTCTTTTGCCATAGCCTAAGGTAACAAGAAAGGCTAAGGCGATAACAGCTAAGATCTCTGCGATCCAAATACTGACATAGCGGACTTTTTCACCCTGTATCTTGCGACGTCGGCGGCGGAAATTCAGCCCACTTCTACCAGTGCCTATTTTTTTCCCTACCTGCCTCGCCATGCGTATAATCTGTCTTTTATTCATAATTCATCCTATTATCATATCTCATTTATCGGATATATAACAATCCTATATTACTATACACGATATGAAAAAAAAGAACAACCACATTTGTGGTTGCTCTCTTCTGGTCTTACTACTGAACTAATTCTTTAACCTTAGCCTTCTTGCCGATACGATCTCTTAAGTAGTTAAGTTTAGCACGTCTTACCTTACCACGACGTACTACTTCGATCTTCTCTACGTTAGGGCTATGCACTGGCCATGTCTTTTCTACTCCAACACCGTTAGAGAACTTTCTAACAGTAAATGTCTCACGATTGCTTCCACCCTGTCTCTTTAAAACAGTACCTTCGAATACCTGGATTCTTTCACGGTTACCCTCTTTGATCTTAGCGTGTACCCTAACAGTATCACCTACGTGGAACTCGTCTACTTCAGACTTTAACTGTTCTGCTTCAATGTTCTTGATGATTTCATTTGCGTTCATTTTGTGACCTCCTAATTAAATTATCTTGACGTTCTTAATACATGCGTACCAGAGGACCATCTCTTTTCACAACTCGTTGATAATATCATAAACCCGTGCAAAAGGCAAGTATTTATTCTATTTCCTTACATTTTTCTAAAAATTCCCGATCTTGTTTTGAAAGATCCGCTGCTGCCAGAAGATCCGGTCGCCTCTCTTTTGTACGAAGCAGGGATTGTTCATGCCGCCAGGCATCCACCTTGGCATGATCTCCGGATAAAAGAATGGCAGGCACCTTCTTGCCATTCCATTCTTCCGGTCTGGAATACTGTGGATACTCTAAGAGATTATTTTCAAAACTCTCCGTCTCTTTGGAGTCTCCATTGGAAAGCACGCCCGGAACCATACGGGAAATAGCATCGACCATGACCATGGCAGGAAGTTCACCACCGGTAAGGACAAAATCCCCAATGGACATATAATCGGTAACAACCTCCTCTAATACCCGTTCATCGACGCCTTCATAATGGCCGCAAAGCAGGATCAGATTTTCCTCCTTAGCCAGTTCCTTTGCATCGTTCTGTACAAAAGTCTTTCCCTGGGGGGTCAGATAAATGGTGCGTACACTGCCTTCCACACGATCGACAACAGACTTCCACGCATCGTAGATCGGCTGCGCCTGCATGACCATGCCCGCACCGCCGCCATAAGGATAATCATCCACCTTTTTGTGCTTATCCAGGGTATAATCACGGATATTGACCGCCTCTATAGACAAGAGTCCTTTTTGGATCGCCCTGCCGATAATACTGGTATTTAAGCCCTGCATGACCATTTCCGGGAATAGGGTTAAAACAAAAAACTTCACGTTTACTCCTCTTCTAACAGTCCGTCCAAGAGATGAACGGTCATTTTTCCTTCTTCATCGTCTACGTTTAAGATACAGTCGCGGATAGCAGGAAGCAGGACTTCCCTGCCGGACGGCATCTCTACCACATAGACATCATTGGCGCCTGTGCTGATCACATCAATCAGGGTTCCGAGTGCCTGTCCCTCTTCTGTGACGACTGTAAGTCCGATCAGATCTGCAATAAAATACTCATCCTCATCACATGCAACACGATTTTCTTTTGTCACATACAACTTGGCGCCCTTGTACTTTTCTACATCATTGATGCTGTCATAGCCCTTGAACTTTAAGATCACCAGATTTTTCTGTGGTCTCGCCGAAGTCACCTCCAGCGTGATCTGCTCTCGACCGGTATCTAAGATCAGATCTTTCATATTTTTAAAGCGCATCACATCATCCGTCAAAGGAAATACCTTGACCTCGCCCCGGACGCCATGCGTCTGAGTGATCGCGCCCACCTGATACAAATCCATACTTCTCTCCCAAAATTATTCTTTTATATAAGAAGAAATCCCCAACCGCCATACATTCGCATGGCAATTAGGGATCTTAGTCTTATACAATATCTACAACGACTTTTTTATCCGACTTTGAGGCTGCTGCCTTCACTACGGAACGGATTGCTTTTGCAATACGTCCCTGCTTGCCGATTACCTTGCCCATATCTGATGAAGCCACATGTAACTCAACAACAATGGTCTTGTCATTTTCTGTTTCTGTAACAACAACTTCCTCCGGGTAATCTACCAGTGACTTTGCAATTACTTCAACTAATTCTTTCATCACCTAATACCTCGTTCTTTCAATGCCTGTTTTTATGGATTATTTCTCAATACCAGCCTGCTTGAAAATTCTTGCTACAGTCTCTGTTGGCTGTGCTCCGTTAGCGAGCCACTTCTTTGCCAACTCTTCGTTTACATGATATACGGAAGGATCCTGATTTGGATCGTATGTTCCGATCTCCTCGATGCACTTACCATCTCTAGGTGATCTGGAATCTGCTACTACGATTCTGTAGAAAGGATTCTTCTTCTGTCCCATTCTTCTTAATCTAATCTTTACTGCCATTTTGTTTTCCTCCTAAGAAATTAAAAATTATAAATTTATGTTGTTAAAAAGGAAATTTCATTCTTCCTCTTTTACCACCCATCATGCCCGGCATTTTTTTCATCATCTTTTTCGTCTGATCGAACTGTTTGATGAAACGGTTGACTTCTGCAATGTCAACGCCGGCACCTCTTGCCAGTCGCTTTTTACGACTCGGATTCATAAGTTTTGGATTGGCTCTCTCCTCCGGGGTCATCGAAAGGATGATTGCCTCGATGTGTGCCATCTTTTTATCATCAATAGCGCCCTCTAACTGTGAGACCTGAGCACTGTTCATGCCTGGGATCATCCCCGGCATCATACCAAGCACACTGCCGATACCGCCCATTTTCTTCATCTGCGCCATAGAGTCGAGATAATCATTGTAATCAAATTCTGCCTTGCGCATCTTGCGGGATAAGTCCTTTGCCTTTTCCTCATCAATGGATGCCTCTGCCTTTTCGATCAGAGAAAGCACATCACCCATGCCAAGGATACGGGATGCCATACGATCCGGATAAAACTGCTCCAGATCATCCAGTTTCTCTCCCATACCACAGAAAAGGATCGGCTTGCCTGTCACGGCACGAATGGAAAGTGCCGCACCACCTCTGGTATCACCATCTAACTTTGTAAGAACAACGCCATCAATACCGATCTTCTCATCGAAAGTACCTGCTACATTGACAGCATCCTGTCCGGTCATGGCATCGACAACCAAAAGCGTCTGTGCCACATCTACGGATTCCTTGATCTCTACCAACTCATCCATCATGCCCTCATCGATATGCAGTCGACCTGCAGTATCGAGGATCACAACATTAAAGCCGTTTTTCTTTGCATGCTCGATGGATGCCTTTGCGATATCTGCCGGCTTGTTCTTGTCTCCCATGGAAAATACCGGTACACCCTGCTTTTCCCCGTTGATCTGTAACTGGGTAATGGCAGCCGGACGATATACATCACAAGCAACCAAGAGCGGCTTCTTGCCTTTTTTCTTTACATGACCTGCTAACTTGGCAGTCGTAGTCGTTTTACCGGCGCCCTGCAGACCTACCATCATGATGACCGTAATCTGCTGTCCCGGACGATAAGCAATCTCCGTCGTCTCAGATCCCATCAGATTCGTAAGTTCTTCATTTACGATCTTGATGACCATCTGTCCCGGATTCAGACCGTTCATGACATCCGCACCGATCGCACGCTCCTGCACTGTCTTGACAAAGTTCTTTACGACTTTGAAATTGACATCTGCTTCTAAGAGTGCCATCTTGACTTCCTTAAGAGCAGCCTTGACATCTTCCTCGCTCAGACGTCCCTTACCACGAAGGTTCTTGAATACATTTTGTAGTTTGTCTGAAAGACTCTCAAATGCCATCTTATAACTCCTCTAGAATATCGTTGGATATGATTGTGATCTGTGCTAAGATCTCTTCCACAGAATGTTGATCGGTAGTGTGAACCAAAGTATCGATCGTCCTCACTTTGTCTCTGATATGAACAAACTTTTCAATCAGATGTAACTTGTCCTCATATTCTTCTAATGTTCGAGTGGATCGCTTGATCACATCATGCACCGCCTGACGACTGATGCCTCGATCGGCTGCGATCTCTCCCAAAGACAGGTCATTTAGTACGAAATCTTCATAGATGCTTCTCTGATGATCGTTTAAAAGTTCACCATAGAAATCATAAAGATCTCCCTGCTCAATCTTATCGTTCATATCATCACCTCGTATAATATACTATAGCCAAAAGCAGGTGTCAAGTATTTTTTCTTGACACCTGCTTGTACTTTTTATATTTTGCTCTTACAAACTCGTTCTCACAATCTTTGGCTGATAATCGCCCTTTTCAAGGGCATCTAAAATCTGGTTCTTATGATCTGTGCCAAATGCCTCCAAGGTGATGCGAAGTTCTACGGCTGCGTTACGGTTGGTCGTTACAAACTGGTTATGCTCCAATTTGATGACATTGCCCTGTACCCCTGCGATCGTCTCTGCGACTCTTGCAAGTTCTCCCGGCTTGTCCGGAAGCAGTACGGATACAGTAAAGATACGGTCTCTAAAGATCAAGCCCTGCTGAACGACAGATGACATGGTGATGACATCCATATTACCGCCACTAAGGATAGAAACCACACGCTTGCCTTTGACATTTAATTTGTTTAAGGCTGCCACGGTAAGCAGTCCGGAATTTTCTACGACCATCTTGTGGTTTTCTACCATATCCAGAAAGGCTGCGATCAGTTCATCATCCTCAACTGTGATGATATCATCCAAATTTTCCGGATATATGGGAAAATATTGCTTCCCGGTGTCTTTACAGCTGTACCATCTGCGATCGTATTGACCGTCGGAAGGGTTGTAACTTTTCCGTTTTTGATGGATGCCTGCATGCAATTTGCCCCTGCCGGCTCTACACCGATCACCTTGATCTTTGGATTTAAAAGTTTTGCCAGTGTTGATACACCGGTAGCAAGTCCGCCGCCACCGATCGGAACCAGGATATATTCTACCAGCGGTAACTCCTTAAAAATCTCCATAGCGATCGTACCCTGTCCTGTTGCAACTGCCAGATCATCAAAAGGATGGATAAAGGTATATCCATGCTCATCTGCCAGTTCGTAAGCCTTTGCGCATGCCTCATCATAGACATCGCCATAAAGGACAACTTCTGCCCCTAAATTCTTGGTACGGTTTACCTTGATGAGCGGTGTTGTGGTCGGCATAACGATCGTTGCCTTTGCTCCAAATTTCTTTGCGGCATATGCAACACCCTGCGCATGGTTACCTGCGGACGCTGTGATCAGTCCCTTCTTTCTTTCCTCTGCTGTCAGTGTGCTGATCTTATAATAAGCGCCTCTTACCTTATAAGCCCCGGTCAACTGCATATTTTCCGGTTTCAGATAAATGCTGTTACCACACTTTTCACTCAGAAAATCACTGTAGATCAACTTTGTCTCCAAAGTAACTTCGCTGACGATCTTACTTGCTTCTTCAAACTTGTCTAATGTCAACATCTTTTTCTCCTTTACTGTTCTTCTGTATAAAACAATGCATTCACAAATTCTTCTGCATTAAACTTCTCTAAATCCTCAATCGACTCACCGACACCGATATACTTGACCGGTATGCCAAGTTCTGCCTGGATCGCCACCGCGATACCACCCTTGGCTGTACCGTCCAACTTGGTAAGCACGATACCGCTTAGATCAGTGACCTCCGAAAACTCCTTTGCCTGATTGAGCGCATTTTGTCCGGTCGTACCATCTAAGACAACCAAAGTCTCCCGATAAGCCTCCGGGAACTCGCGGTCAACGATATTGTTGATCTTCCGCAGTTCTTCCATGAGATTTTTCTTATTATGAAGTCTGCCTGCGGTATCGATCAGAAGCACATCACACCCTCTTGCCTTTGCCGCAGATACAGCATCATAGACAACGGAGGCCGGATCAGAGCCTTCCTGTCCGCCGATCATATCCACCTGGGAACGGTTTGCCCATTCTTTCAACTGCTGACCTGCCGCCGCACGGAAAGTGTCCGCTGCTGCCAGAAGAACCTTTTTATTCTGTGCGCGCAACTTGGCTGCCAATTTACCGATCGTGGTCGTCTTGCCCACACCATTGACACCGACCACCAAAACGACCGATGTACGGTTTTCAAATTCATATGCCGCCTCACCGATATCCATCTGCTGTCGGATGCTCTCTATAAGCAGTTCCTTACACTCTGCCGGCTCTTTGATCTTTTGTTCTTTGACCTTGCGCTTTAAATCTTCTAAGATATTTTCCGTTGTGGTAACACCAATATCACCCATGATCAGGATCTCTTCGAGTTCCTCATAAAACTCATCATCAATATTGGTAAAGCCCCGGAAAATATAGTCCATGTTTTTGACAAAATTATCTCTGGTCTTTGTAAGTCCTGCCAGTAATCGTTTGAAAAATCCGCCTTCTGCCATTTTTTCTCTCCTTATGCATCCAAATCATTTTCGATCAGGTTGACGGATACCAGTGCAGATACACCCTTTTCCTGCATGGTAATACCATAGAGTCTGTCTGCCGCATTCATCGTACCTCTTCTATGTGTAATGATAATAAACTGCGTGTTCTTCGTCAACTTATGTAAATAATTTGCAAAACGTCCTACATTCGAGTCATCCAGTGCCGCCTCGATCTCGTCCAAGAGACAGAATGGTGACGGTTTTAAGTTCTGGATGGCAAAAAGAAGCGCGATCGCCGTCAGTGACTTCTCTCCACCGGATAACTGCATCATATTCTGCAGTTTCTTGCCTGGCGGTTGTGCGATGATACGGATGCCAGTCTCAAGGATATCCTCACCCTCGACCAATTCCAGTGTACCCTTGCCTCCGCCAAAGAGTTCTTTAAATGCCTTATCAAACTCTCTTTGGATATCGGCAAAACCTTCCGTGAACTGTTTGCGCATACCCTCGTCCAGATCGTCGATAATACCCATCAAAGTCTGTTCTGCCTCAACCAGATCGTCATGCTGTCCCTTTAAAAAATTGTATCGTTCTGATACTTCCTTATATTCCTCGATCGCATTGACATTAACATTTCCCATGCGACGGATCTCATCCTTGACACCGGATGTTGCCCTTCGCATCTCATCCAAATTATCATATTCCGGATCGCGGAGTTTTTCTGCCCCACGCTGGGTCAGTTCATATTCTTCCCACATATAGGTGTTCTGATAATTGATGGCTTCTTCCAACTTTTCACGCTGTGAATTCAAGCGGTAGATTTCTTTATCCAAAGCAGAAATGCGGTCTGCGATCTCTTCTCTCTGTCCGAAAAATCCCTTGTATTCCTGGTTCATAGCATCCTTTTGTTCCAAGGCTTCTTTCAGACGTTTTTCCAGTGTTGCGAAGTTGTCATCGCTGGCGATCATGGTCTTTTTGATTTCTTCAATATCGCCGCGTTTTTTATTGGCATCTTCCTTGCCATTTTGGGCTTCTTCTACCAGACGAACGATATCGGCTTCCTTCTTCTCGATCTCGCTTGCGACACGCTGGCAGTTTTCCATGACAAAAGTAACTTTTTGTCTGGCACTGGCTTCTTCGATCTGTGCCTCGGAAACATTGCGGGCTGCCGATGTCTCCATATAGGTCTTTTCATCCAAAAGTTTCTGATATTCCTCGGTCTGCTCTTTTAAGGATTGTTCCTTTTGGGCAGTTTCGCTACGCTCGCGCTCGATCTCTTTCTTGCCGGCAGCGATGTCACGCAACTGACGCTCCATCTCCTCGCTCTCGGTATTCAGACTGGAGAAAGCATTCTGGCTTTCGGACTTCTGCTCCTGCACACGCTGCAAATGGATCTGCGCCGTGTTGCAGGCAAGTGCATTTTTCTCCGTCTCGCTGCGGTTTTCTTCGCGGTCTGCCTCCAAGAGCGCCTGTGCGGTCTCAATCTCTGCGATGCGGGCCTTTGCTGCCTTTTTTTCATCCCGCAGGATGCCAGTTTCTTTTCCAGATCATCAATCTCACGGTTTCTTCCTAAGAGATTGCTGTTGTTCTTGAAACGTCCACCGGAAAGAGATCCGCCCGGACTGAAATACTCGCCTTCGAGTGTAACGATATGTAAAGAATAATGATTCTTCTTTGCCAATGCGATACCATGATCGACCGTATCGACCACGATCACACGTCCCAACAGATAAGAAAGAACATTGGCATACTCTGCATCTGCCTCCACCAATTCGTTGGCAAGCCCCAGCACACCCGTATCGGATAAAATGCTCTTATCCTTGGCAAAGCCCTTGCCGGAAACGCTGGTCAGTGGCAGGAAAGTCGCACGTCCCAGACGATTTTCTTTCAGATAAGTGATCATCTTTTTGGCGGTTGCCTCATCCTTGGTCACGATATTTTGGATATTACCGCTAAGTGCCGTCTCAATGGCAATCTCATACTTTTTCTCTACATGGATCAGATCGGAAACAACACCAATGATGCCCGGATTGCTGTCCTTTTGCTCCATGACCTTGCGGATACTGTTGCCGTAGCCGTCATAGCGCTCGGCAATATTCTTTAAAGCCTCCAACTTGGAAGATAATTTATTATAGTCATCCTGACTGCTTGTCAGACGGTTCTGGGCTTCCCTGCGCTTGTTCTTCCACTCAACCGCCTTATGTCCGTATTCTTCTTCCTTATGCTTGCTGGCATCTAAGGCAGACTTGGCGTCTTCATATTCCTTCTGGCAACACTTTAGTCTTTCATTCAGATCTTCTTCCTCTGTCTTACGCTGTAAGAGGCGCTGGTTGAGTTGTGCCTTGCGGATATTGATCTGCTCCAACATGGTATCCAGACGCTGCTCTTTGGATTGGATGGTTCCCTTGCTATTTAAAAGTTCCATCATAGCCTGATTGTTCTGCTCGATCCCATCCGTGTATTTCTTGATGTCTGCCTGCAAGTCATCATTGAACTTACGCACAGAAGCAAGACGTCTTTCTACTTCTTCCAACTGCTCCTGCAACTGGGCTTTTTCAGTCTCGTAGGCATCTTTTTGACGGATATATTCTTTCTTTTCCGCCTCTAAGGCACCCTTTCTTTCCGAAAGATTCTCATCAGCACTCTCCGCAAAACGGATCTGTTCTTCCAAAATGCGGATCTGGTTTTCCAGTTTGCCCTTCATAAGCGTTGTATTGCTCTGTTCCTCACGGATACCCTGAATCTGCTCATCCATGGCATTTAATCCTTCTTCCAGAGATGCATACTGGTCTTTGATCTTTTCCTGCTTGTCCTTATTTTCCGTCATCTGCGTTTCGGCGATCTGATAATTTTTCTCGATCTCGGAAAGACGACGGTTCATATCTTGAATCTCAAGCAAAAACATATTGACTTCTAAGGTCTTTAACTCCTCTTTTTCTTTAAGAAAAGTTTAGCATTCTCTGCCTGACGCTCCAAGGGTCCTACCTGACGCTCCAATTCGGATAAAATATCATTGACACGCACCAGATTTTCCCGCTCATGTTCCAGTTTTTTGACTGTTGCGGCTTTGCGCTTTTTAAACTTAACAATGCCGACCGCCTCATCAAAAAGTTCACGGCGTTCCTCCGGCTTGCCACTCAGGATCCTCTCGATCTGTCCCTGACCAATGATGGAATAACCTTCCTTACCGATACCGGTATCATAGAAAAGTTCATTGACATCTTTCAGACGGCAAGGCGAACCGTTGAGCAGATATTCACTCTCACCCGAACGGTAGACACGTCTGGCGATCGTCACTTCCTCATAATCAATCGGAAGCAGATGATCCGAGTTGTCCATCGTGATCGCTACATAAGCGTAACTGAGCGGCTTACGGTTCTCTGTTCCTGCAAAGATAACGTCCTGCATGCTCGCACCACGCAACTGCTTGGCACTTTGTTCACCAAGTACCCAGCGGACCGCATCGGAAACATTACTCTTTCCACTGCCATTCGGTCCTACAATGCCGGTGATGCCGTTATGAAAATCAAATACGATCTTATTTGCGAAGGACTTGAATCCATACATTTCAATGCTTTTTAAATACATATTCTTCCCCAAAAACTTTCTATTTGTTCTGACTCTCCTGCTGCTTTAAATACAAGAGTCCATGATAAGCGGCTTCCTGCTCGGCTGCCTTTTTCGTACCGCCGCTGCCATCGCCCAATTTGTGATCTCCCACCGTCACATCCACATGGAATACTTTGGCGTGATCCGGTCCGCTCTCTCCCAGAAGATGATAGGTCACATTCTGGTGGAACTTTGCCTGACACACTTCCTGTAAAATGGTCTTGCTGTCATAAAACATGCGCTTGTGCTCAATGTCCGTCATGATATAACGGAGCACAAAGGCTTTGGCAGCGTCAAAACCGCCATCCAAAAAGATAGCACCGATCACTGCCTCCAAGGCATCTGACAAGACCGATTTGCGGGTCCTGCCCCCTGTCATGTCCTCTCCTTTGCCCAGATAGATATAAGATCCCAGATCGATCTCTTTTGTACAATAGGCAAGAGTCGGTTCACAGACCATACTTGCACGAAGTCTCGTAAGATCTCCTTCCGGCAGATCCCTGTAATTCAAAAACAAAAATTCACTGGAAACAGCCTCAAGCACAGCATCGCCCAAAAATTCCAACCGTTCGTTGTCGGATAACTTTTTCATATGCTTTTCATTCGCATAAGAACTGTGGGTCAGTGCCTGGCGCAATAAACTTTCGTTTTCAAACTCATATCCTATTACTTCCTGAAACTCTTTGATTGTCTTCACTTTTTTCTCCTTAACAGAGCAAAAGCCCTTGAACCAAGGGCTTTTGTCATCTAACATTCTGTTCGATTAACCAACCGTCTTTTTGATCAATTCTACAGCATCGCCAACGGTCACGATCTTTTCAGCCTCTTCTACATTCACTTCAATGTCAAGTTCTTCTTCAATTCCCATAATAATCTGGAAAACATCAAGTGAATCTGCTCCAAGATCATCCACAAATGTGGTATCCATTGTGATCTCTGCCTGATCTACATTCAAGACCTCGGCAATGACCTTTCTCAGCATTTCTAATTCCATCTCGAATTACCTCCTCTATTCTGTCTTATCTCCCACGCAAATGTTTGCTTGTATTTTACCACTAATATCCTGTTCTTTAAAGGACACACATTGAATAATTGAATTTTTGATCTCTTTTGCCTTGGAACTGCCGTGGGTCTTAACGACCAGCCCCTTCAAACCCAAAAGCGGTGCTCCGCCATATGCGGATGCATCAAATGCCTTCAAGGTGTTCTTCAAAGCCGGCAAAGCCAGTGCCGCTCCGATCTTGCTCCTTAAGGTACTCATCAAACCTGTCTTTATAACACCGATCAGTGTCGAACTGAGTCCCTCGTATAATTTCAAGATCACATTGCCCACAAATGCCTCACAGACAATGACATCCGCCTGTCCCGACGGAATATCTCTCGCCTCAATACTTCCTATAAAATTGATGTCCTTACATTCTTTTAATAAAGGATAGGTCTCCTTGACTAAAGCATTTCCTTTTTCTTCCTCAGCGCCAATATTGACAATGGCAACTTTCGGATTCGGGATACCTACGACATGCTCCATGTAGATCGATCCCATACGCGCAAACTGTACCAGATGGGAAGATCTCGCATCCACATTGGCTCCACAATCGATCAGAAGCGATACGCCTTTCTTGGTCGGTATCAATGGTGCCAAAGGTGCACGTTCTACGCCCTTGATCTTACCAACGATCACTTGTCCGCCCACTAAGACCGCCCCGGAACTGCCTGCGGAAACAAAGCCATCCGCCTTGCCTTCCTTGACCAGTTTTAATGCCACAACGATCGATGAATCTTTCTTTTTGCGTATTGCCATAACCGGTGGTTCTGCTGTCTCGATAACCTGACTTGCCGGAACGACCTCGATGCGGTCTGTCGGATAGGTGTATTTGGTCAGTTCTGCCTGAACCACATCTGCAAGCCCCACCAAAAGGACTTTGATGTCTTCCCGCTCCTTGACTGCCTCTACACATCCCTTGACGATCTCTACCGGCGCGTTATCACCACCCATAGCATCTACTGCTACGACTTTTATATTATCCATGATACGCCTTCCTCCTATGCATAAAAATGCATCATAAGAAAAATATACTATAAGTGTACCTATAAATCAACACCAAATCTCCCCAGAAAAAGAGCAAAAAAATAAGGCTTTCCGAAATTGGAAAGCTCCTGTTTCATCTTAGTCCTGAGCGATGATCTCTTTCTTATTGTAGGAACCGCAGTTCTTACAAACTCTATGTGGAACCATTAACTCTCCACACTTGCTACATTTTACTAATGTAGGAGCTGTCATCTTCCAGTTTGCTCTTCTCTTATCTCTTCTACCCTTAGAAGACTTATTCTTTGGACAAATTGACATATCGGGTCACACCTCCTTAAATTCATTAAAGATATCTTGGAACTTTGCCATTCTTGGATCTATTACCTGACGATCACATCCGCAGTCCTGCTGGTTCAAATTCTGACCACACACCGGGCAAATACCCTTGCAATCATCCTTACACAAGACTTTTGTCGGCCAGTTCACCAAGATTTCGTCATAAATCAGTCTGTCAACATCTAACTCATGTTCCTCCAGAAAGGTATTTTCCTCGTCCTCTGCAAATTGCACATGACCATCTGCAAGCATAACCTTGCGATCAATGGCAACCTGGAGTGTAACATCGACATCCGACAGACATCGATCACACGGAACTACCACATCCAGAGTAGTGTCACCTGAAATCAATAATTGCTTATTGTTATCATTTGTCAGACATATACTGAATGGCTTAATGTCGGTAATAGGAAATCTTCCTCCGCTCACAGAAACTTCTGACATCTCTGTTGTAACAGGTATCTCCCGTTTCTTATCGGCTGTAGAAATGACATCTAAAATATCAAACTTCATAGTCTCTCCTATTCACACTCAAACTATTATACATAGATGTCAGGCGCTTGTCAACAACTTTTTCGCCCTATTTCTTATTTTACAAGTGCTACCGTTTCTCTTGCAATAGCAAGTTCTTCGTTGGTAGGGATCACGCATACCTTAACCTTGCTGTCCGGTGTAGATAATGTAACTTCATCACCGAAAGTCTTAAGGTTGGTCTCCTCATCAATAGCGATACCAAGATAACCTAAGTATTCGCATACCTTGCGGCGGACAAGTGCAACATTTTCACCGATACCGGCGGTAAATGCGATGGCATCCACACCATTCATGGCTGCTACATAAGAACCGATGTATTTTGCTACACGATAACAGAATACTTCAACAGCGTCTGCTGCCAACTGGTTGCCAGCCTTGATCTCAGCCTGCAGATCACGGAAGTCGCTGGATCCGCCCTTTGTCATACCGGAAAGACCGGACTTCTTATTTAATACAGTAACCATCTCTTCGATGTTTAAGTTTTCTTTCTTTGCGATGAACTCCATGATTGCCGGATCAATATCACCAGAACGGGTTCCCATGACAAGACCTTCAAGCGGGGTCAGTCCCATGGAAGTGTCTACACACTCGCCGTTTAAAACAGCACTGATAGATGCGCCGTTTCCAAGGTGTGCTACGATGATCTTGGAATTTTTCAGATCCATGTCTAAGTACTCTGCACATCTCTTAGATACGAAACTATGGCTGGTTCCGTGGAAACCATAACGTCTTACTGCATACTTCTCATAATATTCATATGGAAGTCCGTACAGATAAGCCTTTCTCGGCATGGTCTGATGGAAAGCAGTATCAAAAACACCTACCATAGGTACGTTTGGCATAAGTTCCTTGCAGGCATTGATACCGATCAGGTTTGCCGGATTATGCAGCGGTGCAAGATCATTACACTCTTCGATGGTCTTTAATACTTCATCGGTAAGTACAACGGAAGATGCGAACTTTTCTCCGCCATGTACGACACGGTGTCCAACGGCATCAATCTCCTCCAGGCTCTTGATCGCGCCTGTCTTGTCGTTGATAAGTGCCTCGATCACAAGTTGGATTGCCTGCTTATGTGTTGGCATATCTGTCTCAGTGATCTCCTTATCCAGACCGGTCTTCTGATATACAAGTCTGCCGTCAATACCGATACGTTCACAAAGTCCCTTTGCAAGTACAGATTCGCTTTCAGAATCAATGAGCTGATACTTCAAAGAAGAACTTCCACAGTTGATAACTAAAATATTCATCGTTTATCTCTCCATTTCTTATTTCCTTTTCTTAGGACAAGCCCAAACTTAAATCTATTATACTATCAAATATTTTTTGGTACAAGATACCAGTATGGATTTATTTAAGTTCAATCTGCATGGCAGAATATGATTTGTCGCTTGTCGCCCGATCACCTTTATGCTATCGTTTTAATATCAATATTGCATTTATCTTCAAGGAGACCATACATGAAAGTCGTAGGCATCATTGCAGAATACAATCCATTCCATAAAGGACATGCATACCAGATCCGCTATGCCAAAGAAAGGCTCGGCGCAGACTATGTGATCGTTGCTATGAGCGGTCCTTTTACCCAGCGTGGCACGCCGGCACTTTTTGACAAGTACAGCCGGGCAGGCCATGCCCTTGCCTGCGGTGCCGACCTGGTCTTGGAACTTCCGGTCGTCTATGCGACCGCCAGTGCCCAGATCTTTGCTACCGGCGGTGTGGCTCTTTTGCAAAATGCAGGGCTGGTGGATACCCTCTTATTCGGCAGCGAATGTCCTGATCTTGCGGCTTTAAAAAATATTGCAGACAGGCTATCTGAAGAATCCCCTGCCTATCAGGCGCTCCTGCGCCAGGCTTTGCAGGAGGGATCCTCCTATGCCGCTGCCCGCGCAAAAGCCATAGAAAATCCTGCCTATGCCGAGATCTTAGCCCAGCCCAACAATATCTTAGCCATAGAATATCTAGGGGCTCTCTCCCGCTTAGATTCTTCCATGACACCCCTTTGTCTGCAAAGACAGGGTGCCGGCTATCACGAAACCTCTCTGGATGAGGACATGGCATCTGCTCCGGCCTCCGGCATTTTCTGGCAGACCATCCGCAGATGAGCGACCAGGAACTTGCCCTGCTTTTAGACCAGATTCCGGAAGCCTTGCATGCTTCTGTGAAAGAATTGATCCATGACGGACAATTTCTTTTTGCAGATGACACTTCGCTTCTGTTGCACTATGCATTGACGGAAACGCAGGACTTTACAGAGATCGCCGATTCTAATTTTGATATTTCGAATAAAATCTTGCAGAATCGACATTTATTTGCAAGTTTTCATTCTTTCTGTCAACTGTTAAAATCCAAAGATCTTGCCTATAGCAGGATCTCCCGCGTTTTATGCCATATTCTTTTGGATATAAAAAAGCAGGATATGCTCCTGCCAAACGATACTTGCCCTCTCGATGCAAAAGAACTGGCGCCATATCTACGCATCTTAGGTTTTTCAGATAATGGTCGTCCTTTATTAAAACAGATCAAAAAAACGGAACTGTTCCTCTAATCACAAGCCCCCAGAATGCCAAGGGACTCCTCTCACCGGAGGCCATGCACCTTTTGGATAAGGACATCTTTGCATCGGATGTTTATCGCATGATGCTTTCCAATAAGACCGGACAGTTTTTTCCAAACGAATATACCAGAAAGTTTTCATAAAAAGGGGACACTCCTTATGGCAAAAGGAACGTCCCCACTGAAAAATTTCTGATTAGTGATGGAAAAGACGGATGCCGGTAAACGCCATCGTCATACCATATTTGTTACAGGTTGCGATCACATGATCATCGCGGATAGATCCGCCCGGCTGTGCAACATATGCCACACCGCTCTTATGGGCTCTTTCGATATTATCCCCAAATGGGAAGAAGGCGTCGGATCCTAAAGCAACGCCTGTGTTCTTATCCAGCCATGCTCTCTTTTCTTCTCTGGTAAAGACCTCCGGTTTTACCTTAAAGATCTTTTCCCATTCGCCATCCGCAAGCACATCCATATAATCCTCGCCGATATACAGATCAATGGCATTATCTCTATCTGCACGACGGATACCGTCTACAAATTGCAGTCCCAGCACCTGTGGAGACTGGCGCAGCCACCAGTTGTCTGCCTTGCTTCCTGCCAGACGTGTGCAGTGGATACGTGACTGCTGACCGGCTCCGATACCGATTGCCTGCCCGTCCTTTGCGTAGCATACAGAGTTGGACTGCGTGTATTTCAAAGTGATCATGGCAAGTGCCAGATCGATCTTTGCCTGCTCCGGAAGTTCCTTATTTTCGGTCACGATATTGGAGAAGAAATCGTCATCAATGACCAGTTCATTTCTTCCCTGCTCAAACGTAATGCCAAAGACTTCTTTTCTCTCGATCTTCTTTGGCTCATAATCCGGGTCGATCTCGATCACATTATAATTGCCCTTTTTCTTTTGCTTTAAGATCTCCAACGCCTCATCCGTATAGCCCGGTGCGATGACACCGTCAGACACCTCTCGTTTGATCAAAAGTGCGGTTGCCTTGTCACATACATCGGACAATGAAATAAAATCACCGAAAGATGACATACGGTCAGCCCCTCTGGCTCTGGCATAGGCATTGGCAAGCGGGGTAAATTCCATATCCATATCGTCTACCCAGTAGATTTTTCGCTCTACGTCAGAAAGCGGCAGTCCTACGGCTGCGCCCGCCGGAGAAACATGTTTAAAAGATGTTGCTGCAGCAAGACCTGTTGCACGCTTTAATTCTCTGACTAACTGCCAGCCATTAAAAGCATCTAAGAAATTGATATATCCCGGCTTACCGCAAAGCACCTTGATCGGCAGTTCGCCCTCTTCCATATAGATACGTGATGGTTTCTGATTTGGATTGCATCCATATTTTAATTCTAATTCCTGCATATTTTCGTCCCCTTTATATAATCAATACTATCTACTTGTTCTTGTTGATGATCTTTGACTCATATTTTCCTGTTGCAATATCGATATAACGAACAAACAGAGAAACTTTATTGTCCTCATTTAAAGACTTCCAGATCTTGTCTGCAAAAGCATCCATATCGTCTTCGATGGCAACCAGTTTCGGCTCTCCTTCAAAACTCGGAAGTGGATTGCCGTCACACTTGTAAGTATGGATAAAATGTCCCTCGCCTGCGACCGGATTTTCATAGGCAAAGGTATAACGATTACAGGCATCCGGATTGCCATTGTTACTCTTTAAAATAGACATGGCGTAATTGTATTTTCCGTCCTTGATATGCATGATACCTGAAATTCTAGGAGTGTAGTTTGGTCCGTCCGGCTCAAATTCTCTGGTACGCAGGGACTGCTCAAATGTCATCTGCTTGTCCATGAGTTCATAGATCGTATCTGTCTGGTCGCCATTGGTAACGATGGTCTTGTTGCCAAGCACGCGGACAGGCGCATAGATGATCAGGCTTGGATCACTCAACTTGGATGGATCAAATGCCTGTGTGCGAATGCCTTCTCCGTCCTCTACAAATACACGATTACGGCTGTTCTCACTTCTGCCCATGATAAAATAGGCGGTCACTGCCTTCGTGCCATCCGGTGTCTTACCGATCACGATACCTCTGCCCGGGTAGGCATTTGACTGTAATTCCGCTTCTAATGATAACATTTCCATGAAATAACCTCCTAAAATTTTCTAGTCTATGCTATATGGCTTGTTACATAAGATGATTATAACGTATCGCGCCGTTTTTTACTATGCGCTTTTCCTAATGTGATTGATTAGTCTGTCTTATCACACGTCTTTCATTTATAAGTATCAGTGGAATTTCCTATTACATAAAAAATAGAGCCAGTCCCCTTCCGGAGTCCGGCTCTATCATCAATCATATTAAATATAAGAACTATAGGTCGACATAAGGTCATTCATGGAAATGGCACCCGTTCTGGTATAAGAACCGCCGGAAGCCTGTGAAAGTACACTGCTTCTGACCATAGAAGCCTTTGCAGAAATCTGATAGCCATAGCCGCCGGATGTCTGGAATAAAGACTTGGCAACCGTCACATCTGACTTTTTAAAAGTCGCCTCATCCACAGACAAATGCCCATTGCTGCCTACACTGATACCAATGCTCTTTAAGATAGAAGAATTGGCAGAAGTCAATCCCTCCATGCCGGATACCGCAGAGCGTACACCGGAAAGACTGGCACCGTCGCCACTATCGATCATGTCATTGTAGGCATCAGCAAACTTCTTGACCGCTGAGTAAATCTTGTCTGTATCATAACCATAGGTGGTCTTGCCATCCGCATCCTTTTGTTCAACCTTGCTGAATAAGGAATCGGTTCCCTTTTTCAAAAGTGTATTCGCCGCATCCGACAGTTCGGTAGCATCGCTTTTCCACTCTGCCATCTGCTTGTCCGTCGTCTGTAACTTGTCCTTATCGGTCGTTGTCGTTGTATCTGTTCCGTTCTTTGGTGTGTAATAAGAGCGAAGCAGTTTGAAATAAGATCCTGATTGGATACTATTGTATTCCCCTAAAAGACTGGTCATAGAGGAAAGAGATGATCCACCACTGCTGCTCGAACTGTTCAAACTGGAGAACAATGTGCTGATACTGGAAGAATCATATCCTGATACGGTAAGTCCCATTTTCATCACTCCTTTGATAAAAAACATCCATGTACGTTACTTACTTATATACTTATTTTCGGCAAAAAGGCTTGCTTTCATAACCTTTTTCACCTAATCCTATACAGATTATACAATATTTTCGATCTGCCAGTCAATAGGGGCTGCACCATGCGCCTCCAAGAAGGCATTGGTCTGGGAAAAATGCTTACATCCAAAGAAGCCCCGATAAGCCGAAAGCGGACTCGGATGTGGAGCCTCCAGGATCAAATGATTGGGATTTGGCGTCAGAAGTTTCTTTTTCATCTGCGCCGGTCTGCCCCAGAGCAGGAAAACGACCGGCTGCTCCTGCTTATCTACAATGCGGATCACCGCATCCGTAAACTCCTCCCAGCCAATATTCTGATGGGAATTTGCCTGATGCGCCCGCACGGTAAGTACAGTATTTAAAAGAAGAACGCCTTGCTCTGCCCATTTAACCAAGTATCCGTTATTTGGAATATAGCATCCCAGATCATCCTGTAATTCTTTGTAGATATTGACAAGGGATGGTGGAATCTCTACCTCCGGTCGTACGGAAAAGCATAAGCCATGCGCCTGATTATAGTTATGATAAGGATCCTGTCCTAAGATCACGACCTTGACATCTGAAAGCGGTGTCAGATGAAAGGCATTGAAAATATCGTCCGCCGGTGGGAATACCGGTCCTCTTTGGTATTCTGCCAGAACCGTCTCATATAGTTTTTTGTAGTAAGGTTTACAAAATTCCTGACTGAGCGGTGCCAGCCAATCATTTGAAATTGCAGGCATATGCCATCTCTCCTTTATCTTCTGACAGATATGCCTTTTTCTGCCAGATATGCTTTTAGATCCATGATCTCTAATTCTTTGTAATGAAATAAGGATGCCGCCAGAGCCGCATCTGCTTTTCCCTCTGTCAAAGCATCGTAAAAATGTTCCTTGGTGCCCGCTCCACCCGAAGCGATCACCGGAATAGAAACCGCCTCAGCAATGCTTCTGGTGAGTGCAATGTCATAACCGGACTTGGTGCCGTCACAGTCCATGCTGGTAAGAAGAATCTCTCCCGCCCCCAAGCTTCTGCCTTTTTTGCCCATGCTACAGCATCCAGACCGACATCAATACGACCACCATTTTTATATACATTCCAGCCACTGCCGTCTGCACGCTTTCTGGCATCGATGGCAACGACTACACATTGGCTGCCAAACTTGTCTGCCGCTTCCGAGATAAGTTCCGGACGGTTTAGGGCAGAAGAATTGATCGATATCTTATCTGCGCCCTCCCGAAGCAGAACGCGGAAATCTTCTACGCTGCGGATCCCGCCGCCTACCGTAAAAGGGATAAAGACATTGGCTGCCACCTTGCGCACCATATCTACCACCGTAGCCCGGTGATCGCTGGAAGCCGTAATATCCAAAAAGACCACTTCATCCGCCCCTGCCTTATCATAGGCAGCCGCGATCTCCACCGGATCTCCGGCATCTTTTAAATCTACAAAATTAACACCCTTGACCACTCTGCCGTCCTTGACGTCCAGACATGGTATGATTCGTTTGGTAAACATATATCCTCACGCTTCCTATCTCTTATAAATCCGCAAAATTCTGTAAGATCGCCAGTCCGACTTCCCCGCTTTTCTCCGGGTGGAACTGACAGGCAAACACATTGTCCTTTTCCACCGATGCATGGATCTGCACACCATACTGGCAGGTTGCTTTTACGATGGAAGGATCTTCTGCCTGAAGATAATAAGAGTGAACAAAATAAACATAAGCCCCCTCTGAAATACCGGAAAAGAGTCTTCCCTCTGATGGAAAATCCAGAGAATTCCACCCGATATGTGGAATCTTCAGTCCCTCTGTTTCCGGGATCCGCAGGCACTGTCCCTTTAAAATGCCAAGTCCCTCAACGCCCTCTGTCTCCTGACTTGCTTCAAACAAAAGCTGCAGTCCCAGACATATACCAAGAAATGGCTTCTTCTCGGCAACGACTTCCCGGATGGCACGATCTAATTCGTATTTCTTGAGGTGCGCCATCGCATCGCCAAAGGAACCCACACCCGGCAGGATGACCTTATCCGCCCGCAGGATCTCATGGAAATCCCTTGTCAGAATGGTTTCCTGTCCCAGATGGTTCAAGGCTTTTTCTACACTTTTGATATTGCCGGCATCATAATCGAGTATTGCTATCATATCCTGTCCTTTTCCTCTTAGTCGTCTAAATGCAAGGATGCAATGATCTCATCAATGCGGAGCGAATAATCCTCGCGGTTCAACTGATACATAGCGACCGCATCCTCGCTTGATACGCCATATTGATCCTGCAAAAGTTCTGCTAATGCATCTCCCAACTTGGTGTATTCATCCTCGATACCAAGTTCTTTTGCCTCGTCTAAATTCTCCTCATATCTGGCAACACCTATTACCAGAGAATCCAATGCCAACTCATACTTCTGTCTTTTTACAAAGACCTGATATTCCTGATCCCGTTTTTGCAGATCACCCAAAAGTCTCGCTTTCTTGAAAAGATCCTCATCTGCTTCTTTTAGATCCATACCCATCAGATCTTCATAGGAAGTAAAGTAATCTCCTGCATTATATGCGGTTCTCGCATCACTTAAGGATAATTTATATCCCATCATATGCTGCGCGAGTGTGATCAGCGCAACGATAGAGACCGCCAGTACCAGGAAGATGACAATGACCTTGGCTGGGATCTTAGGAGAATTGTCCGGTTCCTTTGGTGACTTCGGTGGTTTTTCCTTCTTTACTTTTACCTTCTTTTCTTTTGGCTCTTTCGTTTTTTTCTCTTTTTTCGGCTTCTTTTCCTTTTTTGCCTTTTTGGATTTCTGTTCAGCCTCAGAAAGTTCTTTCAAGATATCCAGATTTTCCTGATTCAGATCCTCCTGCGGTGCCTGAGAGATATCTAAGACCTGATCTTCCTCTTTATCCTTTTTGCTAAAGATGGATTTGATCTTATCGATCAAGGCTCCCAAACCCTTTTTGACCGGTGCCCCGTCTCCTTCTGCCGGACTGCCTTCGGGGTCCGCATCCGCAGAAGGGTCTGTCTGTTCTGCCAACTGTTCAAAGGTCTCCTGGCTTCTTCTAAAGGCTGATCCTCGCCGTCTGCCTGTAACAAAGCGCCTATATCATCCAGATCTTCATCCCCGGACAAAAGTCCCATGAGATCCATATCTTCATCGTTTTCGTCCAATAAAGACGGTTCTTCTGCATCTGCTGCCTCGGCATCGTTCATTTGTAGATACTTTGCCAGTAGGTCCTCGCCCGCTTCACCGATCGACTCCTCCGCATCCGGTTCTTCCTTATCCTCGGCAAATTCCGCATCCATCTCATCTTCGCCATAGCCATCCAGCGCCGGCAGGTCATCATCGCCCTGTTCGATCTGCTCTTTTGCCTTGTTGACGACTTCTTCGATATTATCCAGAAAAGATGCCGTATCATCTGCAGGTCTGTCTTCGTCGGATGTCTGCACATCAGATGCCTGATCCTCGGCTGGTCCTTCTACCGTATCTTCCTCGGTTACAGTTTCCTCCGGCACTGAGATTTCTTCTTCCGGCGTCTCTTCTAACGATGCTTCCTCTTGGAAGGACTTTTCGTATTCCAGTTCATCCTGTGCGATCTCATCTTCAAATTCGCGTATAAAGTCATCCGACTGATCAAGATCCTCGCCCAGTTCTTCCTCGAACATCTTGAGAAAATCATCTTCTGACAATGCCTTGCGCAGATTTTCATGGCTGGTCGGTTCCGGCTTATAATCACGGATCCCGCTGGCTTCCATAAAATCATCATCCGGCTTTATTCTGTTTCTCTGTTCCTGTTTTTCTCTCAGGATTGCTTCCGTCTGCTTTTGGGCATCCGTGACATCCTTGCGCACGGTCTGTACCGAATTCAACAGACTATCCAAGTAATCTTCTGAATTAGCCAAATTGTTACCTCCAAAATGGTTATTTACATACAGATAAGGGATGTGTCAAAAGCACATCCCTCTTCTAAACCTTATATTATTTGCGGTTTGCTTCGTATTTCTCGATCAATCCATCAATGGCTGAAACCAACTTACCGATCTCCGGCTTTGTCAACTGTGCATCCGCTCCAAGGGATTCTCCTTTAAGTCTGATCTCTTCATTGATCAGAGATGAGAAGATAACCACCGGAATCTTCTTCATGACATCATTTTCCTTAACCAGTTTGGTCAGGCGGTGTCCATCCATCAGTGGCATCTCGATATCTGTAATGATACAGTGAACATCATCTAAGACTGTGCCACGCTCATTCATCTCACACAACTTGTCCCATGCTTCCTGACCATTCATATTGACGATCAGATTGGTGTAGCCTGCCTTGCGCAGACATTCGCAGATCAACTTGCTCAAGAGTGGAGAATCTTCTGCAATGAGAATCGGAGAAGAACTACGGTCTCTCTCCTCATAATTATCCATATCTGAAACCTTAAGTCCGGTCTCCGGATTGATGTCAGATACGATCTTCTCAAAGTCTAAGATCACGACCAACTTGTCATCCAACTTGACAACACCGGTAGATACGGCAGAATCATCTGCACTGATAGTCGCATCCGGCTTGATAATATTTTCCCAGGATACTCTGTGGATACCAAGTACCTCATCTACATGGAATGCTGTGTTTAACTTGTTGAAGTTGGTGATGATAAATAATCCGTCTGTCTCAGCCGGCTCAGTAATATTCAAGCATCTGCGAAGGTTAATGACAGAAATCATCGTATCTCTCGGCATAAAAATACCTTCTACGCACGGATGTGAATTTGGAAGTGGAGTGACCGGTTGATACAATAAGATCTCACGGATCTTGGCTACGTTGATACCATAGTGATTATCCGCTACCTTAAACTCCAAAATCTCCAATTCGTTTGTCCCTGACTCAAGTAAAATATTAGTGTCCATACCTTTTTCCTCCCAAATGCCTACTAGGCAATGTATGCTAATTGTTTAAATCAATCGTGTTCGTCTGTCCATCCTTGGTAACCAGCAGTTGAAGCGTATCAATGGACTCTAACTCGGTCTGGCTGACCTGAAAAAGAAGTACCGTATCCTGCGTCGCCTGTGCTTCCAAAGATTTGTTGTAATAGGTAGAAAGATCTGCCATAGAAAGTGTCGTGATACCATCGATCGCCGTCCCGTCATTGATCTTGACCTGATAAGTGACCGGCTGGTTGATCAGATCGACCGTCACAGCCTGATCTGTCGTATTTGCCACCTGCACATGTAAGATCAGATAAGAATAGCCCTCTCCCGCATCCGGTATGGCAACATCTGTCGATTCATATGAGGAAGATATATCATATCCCTGGTATGAAAAACTGATCCCGGATATACCAATAACATCCGACAATGTCATCTGCGTTTTCTCCTGTTGCGTCTCATCCACCGGTGCATCGTCTGATTGTCCCACGTCGGTATCCTTTTGCTTGTCCTTATGCTCATCCGATACATAAGAGTAACCTGTGTCCTGTGCACGGTTGTACTTGGAAACCATCTTGGCGGCATAAAGCACGACCTGATTTTCCTCATCATCGGTCATGACATATAATTTTCCGCACCCGGTCATGCATAAGCAGAAACACAACATCAACCCGCAAAGAACCTGTTTCTTGTATTTCATATTGCGCTCCTTGCACATGATATTGTTCTATATATACTATCATGTTATCATTCTTATTGGCAATATTCAACAAAAATTTGTCCTTTTTCTGAAATCAGCACTCGACTTCAAACCAGAATTCTACGCCATTTTCATGATTTTGCACACCATATTCCTGCCCCATGCTCTCCATGATCGCCTTGACGATGGAAAGCCCGATTCCGGTGCCGCCATATTCTCTGGTACGCGCCTTATCCACCTTGTAAAACTTGTCCCAGATATGTTCCATGCTATCCTGCGGGATCGGGTCACCCGTATTAAATACGCTGACGCGCAGTACATGCTCTTTCTTTGTCAGTTTGATATCGATCTTCTTTTCATTTTTGGCATAATGAATGGCATTGCTGAGATAATTGCTGACGACCTGTTCCACCGAATATTCATCGGCATAGACAAAGATCTCCTGATCGTGTGCAAAAGACAGGCTGATGTCATTCTGCTGCAAGAGGATCTTCATGGACTGGATCATGCCTTCCAGCAAGGCAACGATGTCGAAATGATCGTACTCCATCTCGTTATTGCCGGTCTCGATCTGGTTGAGGGAGATCATGGACAAGACCATACGGTTCATTTTCTTGGCTTCATCAATAATAACATCACAGTAAAACTCACGGCTTTCCTCATCATCCGTAATACCCTCTGCCAACCCTTCCGCATAGCCCTGGATCAAAGCGATCGGCGTTTTCAGTTCGTGTGAAACATTGGAGATAAACTCCTGCTGCCGTTTCTGATTTTCCTCTTTTAAGGCAATATCTGCCTGCAATTCATGGTTTGCCTGCTTTAATTCCACGATCGTCTCTTCCAGCGTTTCGGACAGTTCGTTCATGTGCTCACCTAAAACATCCACCTCGTTGCGCTTTTTCTGACTGTGATATTTGGCTTGAAAATCCAGACCGATCATGCGCTTGGAAAGGTCTGTTAAGGCAAGAATCGGCTTGGTGATCCTTCTCGTCAAAAAGAAAGTCGCTAAAATACTCAGCGTCAGTGCCAGAATACCGATCCAGATCAAAAAGCGGTTGGTCAGGTTGGTACTTTCACGGATACCCTCGATCGCAGAACGGAGCATGATGATATTGCCGTTGTCAAGTGTTCCCCAAAGGACAAGGTATTCTTCGCCCAGCCGGTGATCCATCTGCTGTTTGATGACATAGTTGTCACCACTTCTTTCTGCCCCCGAACTGCCCTGCATCTGTTTTCCAAACATGGCGTAATACAACTGGGAGTTCATGTCCTCCGTGTCATGTGCCGTCGTCAAAAGGACATTTGCCGCCGAATCTACAACGACAACGGAAATACTGTAATTAGCATGTGCCTTTTCCAATTCATCCAGAAATTCCCCGTCATCAAAACTGCCTGCGACTGCCGCCCGATTGACCAAATCAAAGGTCGAGATCATGGCTTCTTCCTTTTCGTGCTGATAAAAATAGCCCAAAAAGCAGAAATTGATGATGAGCGGTGCCACGATCGTCAAGGCGATGATGGTTATGTAAATGCCCGCCATCTGGCGGTTGATGCTCTGTACTTTATTCTTCGACTTCAAACTTATACCCCATTCCCCAAATGGTCTTGATATAATTGCCCTTGTCGCCTAATTTAGCCCGCAGTTTCTTAACATGGGTATCGATGGTTCTGGCATCCCCAAAATAATCATAATTCCACACGCCATTTAAGATCCGGTCTCTCGACAAGGCGATTCCCGCATTTTGCATAAAATAGGTCAGCAGTTCAAATTCCTTTACGCTTAGGATGATCTCCTGTCCGTCAATGGTAACGATATGTGCCTTGCGGTCAATGACAATACCACCTGCTTCCAAGAGGTCTTTGTTGCCGTCATCTGCATCCGATGTCCTGCGGATAATGGCATTGACATGTGCCACCAAGATCTTTGGACTGAAGGGCTTTGGAATATATTCATCCGCGCCATATTCATAACCGTTTAGAATGTCATTTTCTTCACTTTTTGCGGTCAGCATGACGATCGGGATCTGGGAGGTCTCTCTGACTTCCTTACATACCATAAATCCATCCACGCCCGGCATCATCACATCCAATATCATGAGGGAAAGATCTTTTTCCCGGTAAAAGATATCCAGTGCCTGCTCACCATCTGCGGCTTCCAATACCTCATATCCCTCACGCACCAGATAATCTGATACCAGTTTGCGCAATCTCGCCTCGTCATCTGCGATCAATATCTTCTTTCCAGCCATCTTACACTACACCCTTTCTGCTACTGTTTTCTCTCATGCTACACATATATTATGTCAAAATTGTGACCTTATCGTCTCCAAGTCCCTATTGGTTCAACTTCTGCTCTCTTTCGTTTAACTCCTGTTCCCTGGCATCCAGTTCTTCTTCCCATGACGCATACTTGTCTACGATCTTTTCTTCATAATTCAAGATCGTCGGATTCTGGCTGGTCGCATTGATGGCAAACATGCCAATGATAATAAGGAGCATGGTAATACATGCGATCAGAAGTAGTCGGGATAATTTCTTATATCGTTTCAAAGCCACCGTCATTTTTTCTGGCGTCAGATCTTCTATTTTCTCTTTTTGCTTTTTTTCCTTACGAGAAGCCTTTTCTACTTTTTCTTCTTTTGTCTGCCTGGTCGGGCGGGATGCACTCTTTCCCCCGGCTCTTTTTTCTTCTGCTCCTGGCTTAGGCGCCGGCTTTGCCCCTTCTTTCTTTTCTGCAGGCCTTTTGGGTGCCGGTGCTTCTTCTTCCTTGATCAGTAACCGCTCGGTCTGTGGCTTTGGCGGAAGGCTTGGAACCGGCGGCAGATCTGCCGCATCAATTTCCGGAAGGGCAAGCAGTTGTTTTCTCATGTCTTCCAAAAATCCCAGCCCGAGTTTTGTATGAAAGAGATCTTTTTTTACCATCTGCTGATAGGCTGCTAATACTGCCTTGGGATCTTCGTTATCGATCTGCTTCATAATATAGGAGATCGCCTGGACTTCCTTTTGTGCCTCTCTTGCATCTTCTTCTGTTTCAAATGAAAAATCACCGATCACGTATGCCATACCATTTCTCCTTTTAGGTAAATCTCTTTTCCACCAGATCATAGGCGGACAAATAATCTTCGCTGTCTATCTTTCGCTCTACTTCCTGTAAAAGCCCCACAAAACCGCCGGACGCCTCCAGTGGCTGAAGTATCTTTAACATTTCCTGTCCATCCAGCCCGTATGCTGCATCTTCCAACTGCGTCAGAAGTTCTTTTTTCTCTGCTTCGGATAAGTTGACAGATGCACTTTCTTCGTTTTCCGCTCCCACATCTTTTCGAGGGGAAAGCGGCATATCAAAATATGCCTGTATGCTATGAATATCCCGGATAAAAAACTGCATCATTTTTTCGTGGTGTGACAGGATATAAGGGATGTCGCCTTCTTTTCCGGCGGCTTCCAAAGCCTTTGCCTCCTCTGACAGTTCCATAGCACCGATCGCCTTCATGGAACTCTTGATTCCATGTACCTCGATCCTGTAATTGTCCCAATCCTGCTTGGCAAAAAGTTCCTCTATCCGCACCCAGTTGTGTTTTCCCCGCAAAGCATAGTCTTTTAAGATCTTATGGTAGATCTCATCATTGCCGCAATAGAGCCGTCCAACGGATGCATCCAGCGTAGGCAGGACATCCTCTTTTTCAGGCAGAGGACTGACAATGGCATCTGCCAGTTCCAGACTGCTAAAAGGAACATAGAGAGCGATCTGATTCGTGCGTTCTTCTATCCTGTGTCCCTGCCGGCAAAAGACGATCAGACGCACATGCTCCGGCAGATGGGAAAAGTATGCCTGATGCACCTCATACTGCGCCATGGATAACATAAGACAGACTTCTCTTTTCTTTTGCAGTTCTGCCTGCAAATGCTGTATGGTGCCACAGAGAACAAAAGGCAGTCCCATTTGCTTGGCCAGATGCTCCTGGGTGATCAGATATGCCTGTCGCTCCCCCGCATCCGTATTTTGTTGTCTTTCATAATAACCGATCAGTTGGCAGGGTTCTTTACAGGTGACAAGCGGACCTTCTTCTACAAGTAATTGAGGGAGAACCAATGTCTCGGTTCTCCCCATCATTTCATGCGGTGCCTGCCCCTGATCCCGAACAGGATGTGTCTGTATCAGTACTAACAGATTACCTGTCGGAAGGCTTCTTTCATAAGTCAGACGTATGACCAAAAGTCTGGTCTTGCCATAACTTAAGACCTCTTGTATCTTTTGTAAAATCTCCTGCTGCGTCGTTTGCAGATCCCCTGTCAGTCTTTTGGGCACATTGACATCACAGTCGATGACCATGCTCATAGGTTCTTTTTCATAGGTCTCGTGCAAAAACGCCATCAAATGATCGATCAGATCATTTTCTGTGTAGGATTCCATCTTAGTATTTTCCAAATCCATCATCTAAATGAATGTATGGTGTCTCAGCAGCATCTTCGTTAAAAGATCTTTCCGGCAACTCGTGATGGCTGATATCTCCCAGATGATAGGTCGATAAAAGTTCCTGCATACGGTTTGCCTGGTTGGAAAGTTCAATGCTGGCTGCGGCACATTCCTCGCTGGTCGCAGAGTTGTTCTGTACGACCTGGGATACCTGATCGATCGCCTGATTGATCTGTGCGATCGCCGTTGCCTGATAATTGGATGCCTCGGAAATGCCAAGGATAATGCCTTCGCTCTCCTCTACGGCGCTTGTGATCTCTGCTAAAGCATTGGCTGTCTCGGATGCGATCTTGGAACCTGCATTGACTTTGTGGATGGAATCTTCGATCAGTTCTGCGGTCTCGGATGCTGCGGTAGCACTCTTTGCTGCAAGGTTTCTGACTTCTTCCGCAACAACGGCAAATCCCTTTCCCGCTTCTCCGGCTCTTGCTGCCTCTACTGCAGCATTTAAAGCAAGGATGTTGGTCTGGAATGCAATGTCATCAATCACCTTGATGATCTTTGAAATGCTCTCGGAAGAATCGTTGATATCACGCATAGCGTTCATCATCTCGCTCATCTGGTCATTGCCTCTATGTACGTTATCTAAAGCATGTTCTACCAACTCTGCTGCGTTGGATGCTTCTTGGGCGTTTTCCTTGGTCTTGCCGGCTACATCACTGATAGAGGCTGTGATCTCCTCGATCGCACTTGCCTGCTCGGTAGATCCCTGTGCCAATGCCTCAGATGCATTTGCCACCTCAGAAGAACTGGTCGATACCTGCATGGCTGCATCGGTAATATGAGACAGGGTTGTCTGGTTCTTCTCCACCATGTTCTTGAGTGCTGCACCCAGTGCATCATTATCCGAAGATGGCTTGACATCGATCATCAGATTACCCTCTGCCACCTGACCTGCCACCTGTGACTCATAACGGATATTGTCTACGACCATCTGGAAAGAATCTACCAGTTCGCCGAACTCATCATTACGTTTTTTCTTTAATTCTACATCCACATTTCCCTTAGCAATCTCTCTTGCAGCCGCATTCAGGCTTGCCAATGAAGTGCGGATGCTTCTGGAAATCGTAATGCAGACCGTCGTGATCAATGCAATGCAGATCACCAATTCCACAAACAAAAACAGATTGTATGACTGTAAGTATTTCGGTGACATCATACCATGCTGTGCCTTAGCCACAGACTTATACGAAAAGATCTGCGTAATGATCAAAAGGATCTCCGGCACGATAAACGCAAAGATCAATAATGTGTGTACCTTGATTGCTTTTTTCTCTTTCATGTTACTCTTCTCCTTCTTCACTCTCATCTTCATTATTTAAATGTCCTACCAGTGCGGCTTCTTCATCCCCAAGTAACTTGGCAGGATCTAACAACAACTTGACATCATTTCCAACTTTACCTATACCGGATACGAATCGGCTTTTGGCATTATCATTTTTGCCAATCGAAGGGGAAGGTAAAATGTTTTCTGCCGGTATCTCTACGACCTCGGCGATTTTTTCAACGATCAAACCTACGACCATCTGCTCATAACGGATCACGATGATACAGGTCCTGTCCGTATAAGGAATCGGTTCCTGATGAAAACGCAGGCGGACATCCACGACCGGTATGATCTTGCCGCGCAGATTGATCAATCCCTTGACATATTCCGGGCTTTCCGGAATCTCTGTTATCTCTTGAAAAACAATAATCTCATTGACATATTCGATCTTAAGTCCAAAATATTCACTCCCCGACTGGAAAGTCACATATTTGTCTTTTTGTGTGTCAAACTCACTCATCTTCTTTCGTCCTTTCCTAGTATTCCATCAGACCGGCGGCATCCAATATCAATGCGATGCTTCCATCTCCCAGTTGTGTGCATCCCGACAAACCTTTGACCTTTTTTATGTACTTCGGTATCGGTTTGACGACGATCTCCTGTTTGCCGACCAAACGGTCTACAAATAGACAGACTACATTTTTTTCTATTTCTACTAGAACCATCATACCATTTTCAATCTTGGTCTCATAGTCATGTAACTCATAAAAATCACCCAGACGGATGACCGGGTAGCAAGCCCCACGAATCATGACCGACTCTCTGCCATCCGGCTCATGGATAAGCATATCCTCCGTGACATGGACGAATTCCCTTACGGCTCCTGTCTCCATGACGAAAGAAGAATCCCCTACATCCATAACAATGCCATCAATAATGGCAAGTGTCAATGGGATCTTTAAATTCATTGTACTTCCCTGACCGGGTACGCTGTCGATCTCTAACGTACCTCCGATCTTTTGCAGGTTGGAAACAACGACATCCATACCTACGCCTCTGCCGGAGAACTCCGTCACTTTCTTGTTAGTCGAAAAGCCCGGCAGGGTAATGAACTGATATACCTCTTTATCTGTATAAGAGGACTCCGGTCTGCCCGGTTCCAAGAGTCCCTGCTGTCTGGCTTTTGCCATGATCTGCCCGCGGTCTAAGCCTTTTCCGTTATCCGCAACAGAGATCCATACCTTGCCGGATTCTGTCTTGGCGGAAAGTGTGACCTTGGCTTTTTCCTGCTTGCCGCTCGCCAATCGCTCCTCATTGGTCTCGATACCATGATCCATGGAATTGCGCACCAGATGCATGAGCGGGTCCGAAATATGTTCGATGATGTTCTTATCTACTTCTGTCGTATCGCCGATCATTTCAAAAGTTACATCCTTGCCAAGTTTCCGTGACATCTCAAAGACGATACGGTTCATCTTCTGGAAGGTATTGGTCAGCGGCACCATACGCATGCTCATGATCACATTTTGCAGATCGGTCGAGATCTTTTTCATCTGCCCGGCTGCCTTGTTGAAATTGTCTAAATTCAGTCCCGGCACTTTCAAATCCGGGTTTTGTAAGACGACCGACTGGGAAATGACCAGTTCACCGATCAGATCCATGAGTTGATCCATCTTGGCAATGTCGACACTGATAAAGGAAGCCTTATCCTTTTTCGCCGGACGCTCTTTTGCCAGGTTCTTGCCCTTGCCCGGTTCCTTGGAAGCAATGACGAAATCACCAGGTGCGATCTTCTTTTTCGGTGCAGTATCTGTCTGCCCCTCTTTGGCATCCGCCCGCTTTTCGATCTCCTCCACGGAGGAATCCAGATCGATCAGAATCTGTGCCTCCTCTGCCTCGAATCCTAGTTGAAATTCCTGTGCCGTACATTCATAGACCTCAACTTTAGTCAGATCATAGCCCGGCTGTACGATCTCGCGGATATCCTCCTCGGTCGCATCTGTTTTGATCAGGATATTAAATCCATCTTTAACAATCTCATCGGATGTCGCCTCGTTTGTCAGGATATCCTCCGGCGAGTATAAAATGTCCTTGGCGATCTTCTTTAAGGCAAATACCGTCTTGTAGGCATGCATACTTGCCATCTGGATCTCAGGATTATAAGTCAGATAGATACGGAAAAAGTGACTGTTGCCACCGGTTTCCGGCGCAATATAGAACTGCTTTGGTGTTTCTTCCTTTTGTACCGGTTTGGTATCCGCTTCTTTGGCTCCATTCTCCCCCTTGATCTTTTGCAAAAAAGCATCCAGACTTGCGACCAGTTCTGTCGCGTCGCCATCGGCATCACCGCCATCCGATAACTTGTCCATCTCCGCCATGATAAAATCAGAGACATCCAGCACATGTTCCACCAGTTCTACATGTGGTACTGTGGTCGGATGGGACTCACGGATAAAATAAAAGACATCTTCCAACTTATGAGATACTTTTGTGATCTCATCAAACATCATAATACCGGAAGATCCTTTGATCGTGTGCATGGTACGAAAGATCTCATTGATACTATCTTCGTCAAAGCCATCCGCATCTTTTTGTTCCATTACGATATTCTGCAGATTTTCCAGAAGCTGCTGGTTTTCAAATAGATAAACACTGAGCATATCGCCAGTATTAAAATCGTCTGCCATGAAAGACTCCTTTCTATATCAAGCCTAATTTCTTTAATGCCTGATCGAATTTTTCTTTGTTGATCGGCTTTCCGGAATACACACTGCATCCCAGATCAAATGCCATCTTTACATTTTCTTCATCGTTGAGCGCCGTTGTCATGATGACCTTGACCTGTTCTTCCTCCGGTATGCCGTGATCAGCCTCCAGATCACGGATGCTACGCAAGACCTGATAGCCGTCCATCACCGGCATCATGATATCCAGACATGCCAGATCGTATGGCTCTCCGTCCTCCAATGCCATGAGATAGGCATCCACTGCCTCCATCCCATCGACAGCCGCATCACATTCTCCATAAGATGACAAAAAATTCATCATAAACTTACGCGTTACAAAATCGTCTTCTGCCAGTAAAATCCTCATATTCCCTCTCCTTATCCCTTATTTGTTTAAAACATTATAAATTCTTTTTGCAATATCCGGTAATTTTTCCTGATATTCCACTGCCCCGATCTCATAAGCGACCTTGGGCATACCGTAGACGATACAGGTCGTCTCGTCCTGGCCGATCGTATGGGATCCGTTTTTGCGCATCTCCAAAAGCCCCTTGGCACCATCGCCTCCCATGCCGGTCAGGATCACCCCCATGGCATTTTCCTTGGCATGCTTAGCTACCGAAGAAAACAAAACATCTACCGACGGGCAGTGACCGTTTACCTTTGGTGCCTTTTTGAGTACTATTTTATACATATTGTCCTGTCTTATCAACTCCATATGTTGATCACCACCCGGTGCCAAAAGTACCAGCCCCGGTCTGACAATATCTCCACTCTTTGCCTCACGCACTTCCAATTCACACCGCTCGTTCAGGCGGCTGGCATACAGTTCCGTGAAGCCTGCCGGCATATGCTGTACCACAACGATTCCCGGCACATCTTTATGTAATCCCTGCAAGACATCGATGGTCGCCTCCGTGCCACCGGTCGATGCCCCGATAGCGATCAGGTCGCATTTTCCGGTCGGCTTTTGAATATGCAGGGCATTTACAACTTCCGCATGCGTCCGTCTGCGATGGATCTTTGCAATGGACGCGATCTTGATCTTGACCGGCAACTCCGTGCGGATAAATTCTTCGATTGCTCTTCGTTCTGTGGATGTCGGCTTTGCAACAAAGTCAACCGCTCCGGCGTTCATGGCATCAAAGACACGGTCACTCAGCGAACTTATCATAACAACCGGCATAGGATACTGGGGCATAAGTTTCTGTAAGAACTCTATGCCATCCATACGCGGCATTTCAATATCCAGGGTCATGACATCCGGCTGATATTTGAGGATCATGTCCCTCGCTTCAAAAGGATCCCTTGCCGCAGCCACGACTTCGATTCCTTCGTCTTTATTCAAATTTTGTACCAGGAGTTCCCGGAATACCAGGGAATCCTCCACAACTAACACTCTAATCTTTCTAAGCATCAAGCCACCTCCTATTTGCGAAAAATCGATGGCTGTATCATTTGAAATGGTGCTACCGAACGATCTATCGTTTCCGTCCTTCCTATAAATAAGTATCCACCCGGTTCCATACACTGATAGACCTTGCGGATCAGTTCCTGCTTTGTTTTGTTATCAAAATAGATCATCACATTGCGTAAAAAGACAATGTGAAATTTATGCTTGAATAAAAAGGGACTCATCAGGTTAAAACGCCTAAAAAGGATCTCCTTTTTGATCTCGTCCGTCACCTGATAATGCAAGCCATCCGGACATGCCTTAAAATAGCGCCGTTTCCATTGCGCCGGCATGGGTGCGATCGCATCTGCCGTATAGATCCCCCGCGTCGCCTGCTCCAGGATTTCAGCGGATACATCCGTTGCCAGGATCGTTGTATCCCAATTTGCATGATCCAGACCGAAATAATCCTTGATCAGCATAACTAACATATAGGGTTCTTCTCCACTGGATGCCGCCGCACACCAGATTCCCAGATCTTTTGTCTTTGCCTCTTTTTTGGAAAGTTCCGGCAAGACCACGCGGGATAGATATTCCATGTGTTCAAACTCCCGCATAAAAAATGTATGATTGGTCGTAAGCATGCCAATCAGGCGCTTTTCCATATGACCGGTCGGATCTGTCTCCAAGGCATTCATAAAGGCATCATAGGAAGCGTAGCCATGTACGACCACATAGTTTTCCAGACGCCCGGTCATGATCTCTTTCTTTTTTGACATATCAATTCCATAATGTAACTTCACGTATCGGTAGATACGTTGGAATTCTGCTTCTGTCATCTTCATTGTACTATAGTCCTCATTCTCTTTTGTATTCTCCCCTATACCAACTGTCGTTTTATCATATAAAGCACATCGTAAAGTGCCGGATTAAACTTGACACCTGCTTCTTCTCCTAAAATCTCCACGGCTTTCTCCTTGGAAAAAGCACTACGGTATGACCTATCTTCTGTCAGCGCACAGTAGGCGGTAACGATATTTACGATCTGTGCCGACAAAGGGATCTCCTCTCCCGCAATCCCGGTAGGATAGCCGCTGCCATCCCAACTCTCATGGTGATACTTTACGATATCCCGCGACATCTGTATAAAATCATTTCCCTGCTCCTCGTCATCGATCCCCTGCAGGATACGCTCCCCGACTTCGGTATGACGCTGCATGATGCGGCTCTCCTCCGGTGTCAGGCGATCGGTCTTTTGTAAGATCTCTGTCGGGACTGCCACGTTTCCGATGTCACACACCGGGGCAGCCAGTTCTATGGTATCCACATATGCATCCGGGATCAGGTCTGCATATTCCTTGGTCAGTTGCAAGGTTTCTGCCAGGACACGGCAATTCTTACTGATGCGTTCCATATGCGCCACATCATAGGCAGCATTTTCTCTGGCAACCCGCAGCAGGGCGTAGAGAACATTTCTTTTTTCATTTTCCACACGCCGCAGTTGTTCGATCACAGATAACTGCAACTTGTGGTTCATATCCTGTAACTGGCGTGTCGTCTCATATAATTTAAGATGGATGTTAATTCTTGCTTTAACAATATCCGGTACAAAAGGTTTTGTGATGTAGTCTGCTCCCCCGCAGGCAAAGCCCTGTTTGATATCCTGTGGATTGTCCAGAGCGGACGTAAAGATAATCGGGATCTCTCTCGTCCTCACATTCTCCTTGATCTGCCGGCATACTTCAAAGCCATCCATTTCCGGCATGGCAATATCTAAGATAACAAGATCGATCTGCGTTCTTTCCAAAACCTTGATTGCCTGCATACCGCTTTCCGTCAGGACCGGGGTGTAGCCCGCCTGCCGGATGATATCACGCAAGGCAAAGCGATTTGCTTCTACATCATCTACCACCAGTATCTTAGGTGTCGTAATCTGATCCATAATCTCCTGCCTCCCTAGTTCTTCAAGATCTCTTTCAACGCCTGATAATAGGTGTTGACGGTATCGTAATTTTGTTTCTGGACTGCCATCTTAAGGCGGAGCACACCGCTTTTGACTTCCTGTGGTGCATCCATGGTCAATTCCCGCACCGTGGCTGCAAATTCTTCCGCCTTGACCCAATTATCCATTTCCACGGATAATATAAGTTTATTTAAATCTCGTTTTAATTCTTCTCTATTTTCCTGGGTGCCATATTTCCTTACATGATCCATACCGTTTTCCGCTGTAAACTCCGCAAGACTATGGATAGAGGAAACATACTTAGTCGTTGGATCCTGCAGGCTCCGGCTGGTCTGCAACTCACTCTGTGGTGTCTCGACCCAGATCTGAAAGGAGAACATGGAACCTTGTCCCTGCGTACTCTCCACATGGATCGAGCCATCCATCAGTTCTACTAACTGCTTACAGATATTCAGCCCTAATCCCGTACCGCCATAGCGTCTGGATATAGAAGCATCCACCTGGGAAAAACTTTGAAAAAGTTTGTCCTGATCTTCTTTGCTGATACCAATACCGGTATCGATGACCAGAAAGAAGAGTTCCATACGATTGTGGATCTGGGAAGTCTTGACGACCTCCACGGCAATACGTCCTACCGATGTAAACTTGCAGGCATTGGACAAGAGATTGTTTAGTACCTGCACAATACGGAGTTCATCTCCAATGATATGTTCCGGTATCTCCGGGGAGATACTCATGCTAAACTGCAAACCTTTTTCTGCGATCTTATTCTTATGGTTCGCCTTGACATATTCCATCATAGAGCGGAAATCAAACTCCCGCTGCTCTAATGTAAACTTGCCTGCTTCCAACTTGGAAAAATCCAGGATATTATTGATAATAGCATTCATATCAGCACAACCGCGTTCCACTAAAGATATGATCTGCAATTTTTTGGAATCTTCTTCGATCTCCCGTAAGGACATGATATTGCCCAAGATCCCATTGACCGGAGTCCGCAATTCATGTGTGATATTTGCCACAAATTCTGATTTGACTTTGGCTGCCGCCTTGGCTTCTTCTCCGACCTGGTCGACCTTACGCGTCAGATAGATCTCCTTTGTCCGGTCGTGTGCAATGCAGATATAATCTGCATTCCCAGTATCTAAAAGGCGCATCCACACCGGAAAACAGGTCCGGTTGTATCGATAGATATCCACCGGCAAACGATCAACCTCAGCCTTTTGTCTGGTCTCTGCCAGATCTTTTGCCTCAGTAAAAATGCCGGGAAATATATCAAAAATAGAAATGGAAGGATCACTCACAGGATATTCCAGTTGTTTCTGTGCTGTCTCATTCATATAAATGATCCTGCCGGTCTGATCACAGGCAAGGATCATATCACAGATCTGATCTATGGATTTTGCAATGATTTCCTTTTGTTCCATCTAACGTGTCCTCCATTTAGAAAAACCCACATTTTATTGTAAAGAAGTGTCTGCTAAAGTGCAAGAAAAAAGAATGTGCAAAAACACATTCTTTTCACAAAATTGACACTATTCGATATCCAGATCTGCGGTGATCTGGTAGTAATCACAGGCGTGCGAGGTATAATTGGATACATTGGATCTTGAGATCATGCTCATCTTGAGGAAGGAACAAAAGACAAAGGCATTGTCATCCAAAAGGATCTGTTGCATCTGCACTGCAAGGTCTGCACGTTTTGCCGTATCAAATTCCTGACTCAACTGCTCATCCAGTGCATCCAACTGCGCATTGGAATACTTGCCCTGGTTTTTCGCGGAATCGCTAAGTGCAAACACGCGGAACCAGTATTCCGGATCCCCGGTCGGTGCCTGCACATTTGCCATGGCATACACATCCCAGGCGGATGCATCCTGAACCACCTCATTGACATCCAGCGTATTGTTGATATCCACCTCGATACCGATCTCCTTCAGGCTTGCCTGTGCGGCTTCCGCCAAAAGTGGCAGTTCCTGGCGCGTCGGATACGTCAGCCATTTAACGACCAGTTTCTTACCATCTTTTTCCCGGATGCCATCGCCATCCGTATCGACCCAGCCGGCATCTTCCAAGACCTTCTTTGCCCCCTTGGGATCATAGGATTCGGTCGTTACCTTATCTCCGCCAAATGCAGTCTGATCCGGGAAAACACCATTTGCCACATAGCCGTTGCCTTCTAAAAGCGTATCTACAAAACTCTCTTTGTCAATTCCCATAGCGATCGCCTTTCTGACCGCAGGATCTGCACACACCGAATTTTCATCAAAATTCATCTTGGCAAAAAAACAGCGTGAAGTCGAGATCTGTGAAAACTGGTAATCATCTCCTTCAAATAAAGGATAAGACTCATATGCCATACCGTAAGCCGCCTGTACCTCATCTGCCTGTAAAGCCTTTGCCAGGGTATTGCCATCGGTAATGGATTTGATCGTGATCTCATCGATCTTTGGATCTCCATTCCAATAATTGTCATTCTTTACCAGTTTTAAATAATCATCCGTCTTTAGATCGACCGCAATGTAAGGTCCTGTTCCCGAAACAATGCCATTATCAAATCCTGCTTTAACATCTATAATACAAGCATAAGGATCTCCCAGGTAATTGAGAAGTGCCGGTTTAGGCTCGGATGTCTTGATCGTCAAGACCTGACCGTCTGCTTCCATAGAGGCGATCTTGGTATCTGCTGCCGCACGATCATGCACAGCAAGCAAGTGTTCCAGACACTCCTTGACTGCCTCCGCATCCATATCCCTTCCGCTGGAAAATTTTACATTGTCCTGTAAAGTGATCTTCCAGGTCAGTGGATCGACATTTTCCCATGCCTTTGCCAGCCATGGCTCAATCTCCATATCGTCGGAATACTTGACCAGAGTCTCCCCGATACCATAACGGATACAAGCCCAGCCCGCATAAGTATTATGCGGATTGATGTCTGCCTCCTCATTGGCACTGTTAAAACTGACATCCCCTATGACCAACGTCTTTTTCCCATCACTTGCCTCTTTTTGCGTCTTTCCACAACCACTTAAAGTCCCAAGTGCCAGACAGATGCCAATTAGCACTGCCATCATCTTTTTCTTTTGCATACTCCCTTATCCTTTCTTAACTCTATATATAATTTTTATTTTCCTACTATAAAACACTATCCATCAGCATTTTTGTATAAGCATGTTTTGGATGCCGGATGACCTGGTCTGTTGTACCCTCTTCCACGATCTTTCCTTTTTGCATCACGATCATGCGATCACAAAACGCCTGCACGAGCGCAAGGTCATGGCAGATAAAAAGATAAGACATATCTCTATCTTCCTGTAAACTATCCAGTAAGCCTATGATCTCTTTTTGCACGGTCATATCAAGTGCGGAGGTCGCCTCGTCCAAGATCAATAATTTAGGTTGGATCGCCAGTGCCCGCGCAATTGCTGCCCTCTGGCACTGCCCACCACTCACCTCATGCGGATACCGGGTCAAAAATTCTTTGCCTAGTCCACATTCCCCCAGTAAGCGTTCTGCTTCTTCCCATGCTTCTGCTTTTTTCATCCCCCGGTTGATCAGGCTTTCCGCGATACCGTCGCCCAGCCGTCGCCGGGAATCAAAAGAATCTACCGGCATCTGAAAGACCATCTGCATTTTCTGATAGATATTTCTTAAATTGTGTCCTTTTGCCCGCGTAATATTTTCTTCTTCCAGAAAGATCTGACCGCTTGTCGCCTCCGTCAGCCGTGTGATCATGCGGGCAAGTGTTGTCTTTCCACTGCCGCTTTCTCCAATCACTGCCATTTTTTCATGAAACCCTAGCGAAAACGACACATCATCTACTGCCCTGTATGTTTCTCCTCCATGCGTTGAGAAATCTTTTGTCAAATGTTCTACCCGCAACAATGTCCGCATATGCTATCTCCTAAACCTCGGCGCTGCCTCCAATAATTTTTCAGTATATTCCGATGTCGGCTGTGCCAGAATATCGTCTTTCTTACCATAATCCACTGTCTTTCCCTGATGTAAGACCAAAATCTCATCTGCCATGGCACGGATCACACCGATATTGTGGGATACCAGCAAAATAGATGTACCAAACTTTTCCCGGATCATCAGAAACTGCTCTACCACCTGCTTTTGCACCGATACATCCAGTGCAGAGGTCGGTTCATCTGCCAGCAAAACGCGCGGATGCAAAAGCATGGCAGCAACAATTCCTACGCGCTGTTGCATACCGCCGGATAATTCAAAAGGATAGGACTCTAGGATTCGATCTGGCTTGTCAAATCCAAATTTATTCAGAAGGTCTAAAGCCTCATCCATAAATTCTGCCTTGCTGATCCTTTTGTGCGCCCTGACGGCTTCCTGCATTTGCACGCCTAAGGTGCGAATCGGGCAAAAACTGCTTCCTGCCATCTGAAAGACCATGCCCAGTTCCCTTCCACGGATCTTTTGCATTTCTCTTTCACTGCATTGCCCCAGATCTTTCCCATCATACAAGATCTTTCCCCGGCAGAGTTGCCCTTCTTTTCCCAAAAGTCCCATACCTGCCTTTAAAAGTGTGGATTTTCCGGAACCGCTCTCCCCCACGATTCCCAAGATCTCACCGCTCGCCAAGTTAAAATCCACATCCTCTATGACCAGAGATTGCCCATATCGGATATTTATATGGTCATATCTTAATAATTCCGCCATCATGACCTCCCATTCTTCGGATCCAACCAATCACGCACTGCTTCACCAAACAGATTGAAGATAACAACCGAGATAAAAATAGCGATTCCCGGCGATAGCGTGACCCATGGCTGTGTCGTCAAAAGATTTCTGGTCTCGCTCATCATACTGCCCCATTCCGCGATCGGAGGCTTTGCACCCAAACCTAGAAAAGACAGCCCCGCCAGTTCCATCATCATGGTCCCGATATCCAGCACGGCAGTTACCAAGATCGGTCCCATAATATTGGGAAGAATGTGTCTTACGATCAGTTTCCAATCACTATCTCCCGCTAACCGGGCAGCCTTGATATAAGTTGCCTTTTTTTGTGTCAAGGTCTGGCTGCGCGCCAGACGTGCGTATTTTGGCCAGGAGATCGCAGCCAGTGCTATGATGGCATTTTGCAGACCTCCGCCTAAAACCGCTGCGACTGCAAGGGCAAAAACCAGTCCCGGAAAGGCCAGAAACATATCGGCAATACGCATAAGAATGACATCGATCGTGTTTTCAAACCAACCACAGATCAAACCGATCATGCTCCCAAACACGCTAATAAAAGTTACCAAAAGTAACGTTGAGAAAATACTGGTCTTACTTCCTACAATGATGCGAGATAACATATCGCGTCCATACCGATCGGTTCCCAATGGGTGTACAAAAGAGGGTGCCGCTTTCGCATTACTTAAATCCTGTAGATAGGGATCCATCGGACATAACTTATCACTGAACAGAGAAAAAAGGATCAAAAGTCCTGCCATGGATGCAAATACTACGAGACGGAATTTAACGATATTTCTTTGTTTCCTGCTTTTTTTCATTGCTTTGCCTTCTCCCCCAATCGTATTCTTGGATCCAGCACACGGTATAAAAGATCCGTAACAAGATTGACCAGCACATAAATGATCGCCATCCAAACCACATAAGCCAATATCATAGGATAATCTCTCATGTTAATAGAATCCACTGCCAACTTACCAACACCATCCCACATAAAAATGCTCTCAATAATCGCAGTTCCTCCTAAGAGACTGCCAATAGACAAGGCAAGTAGTGTCAGTATCGTAACCATGGCTGACTTCATGACATTTTTCCACAGGATGTCCCTGCTCCGCACGCCTCTTGCCTTAAGTCCTATGACATAATCTTTGTTCAATTCCTCCAGAACAGTCGCCCGCACCTGCCGCATATATTTTGCCGACATAGAAATAGCAAGTGTCAAGGTCGGCATAATCGCACTTTGGAACGACACATCGCTGGCAATCACCGGCAGCCAGCCCAACTTGATGCTGAGCAATTCCATCAGCAGGATAGCAACGAAGAAATTCGGCATGGCGTTGCCGATAAAACTGCTTATCCGAAGCAGATGATCCATCCACTTTCCCTGCTTTATGGCAGCCAGAATCCCCAGCGGGATAGAAATCAGTACCGTAAGCAATATGGATAAAACCGTCAATAATAAGGTGGCCGGTAGTTTTTCCATAAATGTGTCTAAAACATTTCTTCCGGTCACATAGGATATGCCCATATCGCCGGTGAGCATACCCTGCAGCCATGTAAAATACTGCGTCAAAAAAGGCTTATCCAAGCCTAACTCCGCTCTTTTGGCATCTATGATTTCCTGTGAAACTTCGACACCTCGATTTGTATATAATTGCGTGACCACATCTGATCCGGCAACATGCATCATTGCAAATGATAAAAAGGTAATACCTAATAAAATGGGAATCAGTTGTAACAAACGTCTGCAAACATATTTCACTGCTACTATCCTCTTTCTTGGCACTCATGTCCTTTTCGGACACTGCAAACACTGTTTAACATTATAACAAAAAAATTGGAATGCATGACGAGAATTGCCTCATTATGCATTCCATTTTGTTATAGCATATGTCATTTTTTACGGCAGATTTAATCGTTTTTCCATATAAGAAAGAAATTCCTGTGCCAGTGGTACAATGTCCTCGCCACTGCGTTTTACATAGCCAAAGGAAACACATTTTTCCCCATGATAGAGTATGCTTCCCTGAAACATAGAACGCTTCTCCAGATGATTACTGCTCACATTACAGAGATTTGTATTTTTGAGTAACATATTCATGACGTAATCACTATTGGTGATCACACCAATTTTGTCGGAAAACAAATCTTCTTCCTGACCTTTCACCATTTCCCAGTAATGATTCAGTGCAAATTCATCCTCATAGGCCTGTACCAACCGTTTATCTGCCATATACTCTTTGATGTCAGTGCCCTTTTCCGGAGCCGGATTTTGTCCATAATACAGAACAGCCTCGCTTTTTTTCAATTCATGGAATTCTAATTGTGCCCTTTGTAACTTGTAATCCAGATGTTCTCTCTGCGATTCCATAAAGAAAATGAAGCCAATATCATCCTCGCCACTAGACACACGCTCCAGAATATGATTCAGATTCGCTTCTATCAGTTGGTAGCGGACCTGTTTTTTGCCAAATTGTTGATAAAAAGAAGTAAAGGTTTCCGCAATCCACGAACTCGGGTTGCTGGACATATTTACCTCTTCCCTGTCATCTAACTGATAAATTTCTGCCAAATGTTTTTCCTGCTCTAGGATTTTTACTGCATATTCGTAGGCTCTTCTCCCCTTATTGGTAAGCGTTATTCCTCTATTGTCTCTGCGAAATACAGGAAATCCCAGTTTGCTTTCCAGACTCTTGATCACCTTGCTGACATTGGGCTGGGTCGTATAAAGCACCCTGGCGGCCTTGCTAAAAGATCTCACATCTGCACAGATCACAAAATATTGTAACTCCTTCACTTCCAGCATAGATAACATATCTCCTCTTTAAGTATTCGATTTTATTATAACGTCAAAAATCTATCCCGTCCAGTTATCTTCTATGCTTGACAGATTATCTACATAAAAGAAACCTCTACTTTTCAAAGTAGAGGCTTCTTTTTTACCAATTACTGATTTAATATTGCATTTCTAACAATCTTCTTAGGATCTTGGATCAATAAAATCACCAACCATATGATCAGACCAAATGCAACTACAGACAGCCCAAGGAACAAATCGTTGAGCATATCCATCGGATCCGGGGTAAAGTATGCTGCATGCAATTCTGCATATTCAAAGATAGCATCTACAAACCACATAATAGAAGCACCCCAGTACATTAAACTCAATGTTCCCAAACGCAATTCCTTACGGTTTTCTTTTTGATACCAAAGGATAGTAGAAATTATTGCCGCAAAAACAGTCACAAGTAATGTCATAATTCTATCCTCCTATCTTTTGTTGGTAAGTAAGACATCTGTATCACGTTTTTCCAAAATATTAGAAACTGCCACCATACCTATCCATACTACAGTAACTAATACCGCCATAAGTACACCTGTCGTACTCATCTCATGAAGCATTTCTGCCGCATCGGATGGATTGGAAGCCGCTGTCAAAAATGGAAAGAACGGAACTACCTCTCCATGCCATACATGTTCAAACGCTAATAAAGCCGCACCGCCCCATAACATCGTGTTTAACCATTTTAATTTTCTTGAAAATGTTACCTTACCCTGTTTCTGAAGTGTTTGTCCCTTATCTTCTTCTTTTTTTTCATGTGCCTCAACATTTTTTTCAACAATTGTCGTAACAATTGCCTCTGTTGTTGGAACTAAAAAACATGCCATCTCATTCTCCTCCTTTATGTGCATTTCATAATGCGTATAAATAAATTATAAACGATATGACAAATTTTTCAATTTCGTAGTCATTCCATTCTGTTATGTATCACAGGCAAAATATACTGGTATTCCGTATCTTCTATAACATTTTGTTATTTATTCCATTTGAATCCAACGATTGCACCAATGATTCCGCCCACAATATGTGCCATATGAGAAATATTATCCTGCAGGGTAATTCCCTCATAAACCTGCTGTCCGATAAAGACTGCAGCAACCAGCAGAAAAGTAAGCGGAATGTCTCCGCTGCGGAATCCGGTAAAGGAGGTCATTACGATAAAAGCAAAGGCAATACCACTGGCTCCGCACAAACCAACACCAGGGAAAAAAATGTAATTGATAAGGGCTGTCACAAGTGCTGTAATCAGGAACACTTTTAAAATATTCTTAGATGAATATTTCTCCTCCAGCATCGGTCCCAGTAAAAGGATATAGGTCATATTTCCCAGAAAATGATCCCAGCCGGAATGTCCAAAGACATGGGTAAAAAATCTAACATAAGTCAATGGATCCTTGAAAGAAGAATGATAGGTTACAAATAGAAGTTGATTGCTCCGTCCGCCGGTGTGTTCATTTAGGAGTGTTACCAGAAAACAGATCAATACAAATCCTAAAATGACCGGTGAATTAAAAACAATGCGAATACCTCTCTTACTGTTTTTCATAGAATTTCTCTCCTTTTTTCACTATAATTTTCCTATTGCCATAACAAAAAGCCTTGAAACATTGCAACACAATATCTCAAGGCTTTACTAAGACAGGGGATCCAGGAATCGAACCCGGCTCTGGAGTTTTGGAGACTCTTATTCTACCGATGAACTAATCCCCTATATATCACAAAACCTATAATACTAGATTATAGGATGTAATGCAAATATAAATTTTTATAACACCTTCAAAATTTCATACAGATTTCCTTGTAAAACCAATTCGCTTTCTAAGGAAGTTCGATTCACTAAATTCATGCTTCGCATTCATTAAGTGCTCTAGACTTTTGGTTAAGCCTTCGATCTATTAGTAACAGTCAGCTACATGTATTACTACACTTCCACCTCTGTCCTATCTACCTTGTAGTCTTCAAGGGATCTTATCTCCTTATAGGA